>NZ_DASYDO010000070.1:0-30656 GCF_036499525.1 Luteibacter sp.
CACCGGATCAGCGCGGACGAACGCAGTGCGCGCAAGGGGCAGCGCTTCCTGACGCTGTTCTGTGACCTGGACGCACGCCGCTTGCTGTTTGCCACGCAAGGGCGGGATGCGGCCACCTTCAAGGCGTTCGCGGCGGACTTGTAAAATCCAGAATGGTTCATACGCGTTGACACGAACACAGCCATCGGGACTCAGTTCAGAAGATGTGTGTTTTGCAAGCGTATGTCCCCACCAGCTGGACGCCTGAGAGGGCGCGGCAATACCCATGAGCGCGATGATTGCAAATACCATGTTGGGATTCATTTGTTCAGATTCGACTGAAGTGCTCGCTGCCTGTCTTCTTCCTCCCAAGTCTCGTGCAGCAGGCGGATCGCTTTTTGCCTTTGATCGAGGCCCACGGCAAGCCTCGCCAAAGTCGCCTCGTCCGCGCAGCGATCTGAATCAAAGAGCAGGAAGCCGTCCACCTTCACTGCGCGGCGGCCGGCCGGGGCTGCCACGTTCCAGAGTTCGATGTCGTAGGCATACGCCTCATCGTAAACAACCGTGTCGCCGAGAAATGCTCCAGTGCTCACTTCATAGGCACGCTTGAAGACTGGAAGCTCCCAGCCCATGAATAAGGCGTTACGAACCGTGGGATCGGGATGCGGCGTCCGATGGAGCAGTGACGGTAACACCCAAAAGGGCTCGTAGACATCGATGCGGAAACAGCCGTCAGGACTCAATTCAGATGATTTGTGTGTGGCAAAAGCGCGCTCCCACCAATTGGACGCCTGATATAGAGCAATGCCAGATACGACGACGGCAAGAACTGCTTTAGTGTTCATCCCGTAAACTCAAGCGATAGATTCATGCTTTCCCAGAGCACATCGGAATAGACGACGAAATCCCCACCGTAGCCCGTCACACGTCGGTAATTTTCGAAGTCGCGGTTGAAAACGTGAGTTGCCGACACCGGGGTTCCGCGAGAAGCCATGTCCCGCCTAGGAAAATTAAGCGCCATCTGCGTCGCGCTCAGAACACGATCCGTCGTCCATGCGCCGAGAAATTGGAATCCGCTAAAATCGTAGGTATCCCGTATGTAGAATCCCGCATGGGTGACCTTTAGGGTCAGCCGACCCGCTCGCACGTCGCGTGTTGCCTCGCCAATAAGAGCCACCTTCACGGAGCCAACTCCAAGACTCCCTTGCATATCGTCAAGTAGCCCCAGTTTTTCGCCAAAAGGCAAGCTGTTGGACTGGCAAGTATCTTCAAGATCGACGGCGCTGTCGTGACGGCTGCCAAACGCAAACTCACGTTGAGCGCTCCATCTGGAATTCAACAGTCTCTCGCGCAGGTTTTCCTTGGCAAGCGCATTCGCCATCTTCTTGCGTAATTCATCGACGTTGATTTTCAAGCGCGGATGCGTCATCGCCCACGCCATACGAACTATGCGTTGATCGGTGTTCTCGGGTGTGTACCGATGATGAGGCTGGTGCTTCTTCATCTCATGCGGTAGAACCCACGCGGGTGATCCTAGCCAGCGATCCATGAGATCAGCCGATACAGTCCAACCCATCTGACGCATCGCGCCAGGAATGGATTCGACGGTCTTGATTGTGTCCGCGTGTTCTTTAGGTTGTGGATTTCCGGTCATGGTGTTGCTCCTTTTGTCATGGTGACGCCGTCTCGGCGATGGCGCGGCATGGTAGTCGGATATTGTGTTCGTCGGAAGGCTGCGGTATTCAATGTTCAGGCAAGATGCGGCGATTTTCGAAGTATCCTCATCGCAGTGATCGCGTCCATGAACACGAACTTTACCGGCGTTTGTCGTGCGACTTTTTCTCAGACATGTGCGGGCGGAAACCGTGTACAAGTCGTCCGCGCGCCCGCATCAGTCGCGGAAGCCACCAGCAACATAATCAAGGAAGGCGATGAAAAGTATCTACCTGAAACTCACCGGCCCCGACCTCAAGGGTGAATCCATGGACAGGGAGCACGCTCAATGGATCGAATTGAAATCGTGGCGTCACCAAATGACCCAGCCCTCATCGCCGGTGGCGTCCACCTCTGGCGGTCATGCAGTAGGTCCGCACGGAGCACGGTGCCCTGACGGTTACCAAGGAACTGGATCTGGCCAGTCCGATGCTGTTCCAGGCCCTATCGGGCGGTACCACGTTCCAGTCCGCGCAGCTCGATCTCTACCGTGATGCAGGCGATGGCAAGCGCATCAAATACCTTGAGATTCAACTTAAGAACGTGCTCATTTCGCACATCAGCATGGGTTCTGAGGAAAGCGCTTTGCCTACCGAGACGCTGGCACTGAAGTACGCCGCGATCCAATGGAAGTATCAGAAGCAGAACATCGATGGCGGGATGGGCGGCGTCACCCTTGGGGTATGGAGCCTGACGAAGAACGATAAGACCTTCGTTGTCTGACTCGCGATGACGCAACGTGATCTAGTCGCGGCGTCACGCGCACACACGAAGATTCTGAAAAACACGCCCAACTAGAGACAACACCACGGCGGATTTGGTAGCGCGTCGTCGCGTGGCCGGCTAAGCGGAGCTGACGGGGTCGCCACCTACTTCTCCATCGATACTTTCCGGCGCCCGGTCACGGGCCGTCGGTGAACCCGCGAGTCCGTCGTTTCACTGTCCTACCCGCGGCACGTCGCCCTTGTGACGACGTGCCGGATGACCGCGCTGGAAATCGTGGACGCACTCATGAGCATCGGCATGCGCTGTGCCGCGGAAGCACACGGACGGATGGTAGGGGAGCAATCGCGCTCGTTGTCAGAACCACCCAAATAAGTTTTGTGTGGGAGTCGCTTCGGCAGCGACGGGGTGCTGGCGGCAAGACATTTCTCAAGGGCAGAGAAGATTACGCCAACACACGCCCGGCTCATGGCAAGGCCGTATCGCGTTCGCACGCGTCCTTCACGAAGGCGTTGATCGTATCGGTCCCGTGATCCGCGACCAGATCTCTGGCGCGGGCGCACAACGATTCAACGCAAGCCAAAGGAACTTCATGATGATCCATGCAAACCTCCGCAAGGGCCTGTTCGCCGTTGCCATCGTCGCCGGTCTCGGTACCGTTCCCTTCGCGCAGGCCACGACGGATGACGTCGCAGTGATGCCGCATAGCAATGACCAAGCCGTTGTTGGCAAGATCGACGACGCCATGATTACCACGAAGATCAGGTCCACGTTTGCTGCGAACAAGGCGGTGAAAGGTGGCGACATCTCGGTGGGCACCATGGACGGTATCGTCACCCTTCGTGGAACCGTCACCACCGCAAGGGAAAAGAGCCGTGTCGAAACCCTGGCCATGAAGGTCAAGGGCGTGAAGAGCGTCGATGGCAGCGCCCTGGTCGTTTCGCCAGACAAAAAAAGCGCCGCCGTGCAGTAACGAAGAGAGGGAGCCCGCGGGCTCCCTCTCTTGTGCCATCGCCTGGGGCAGGGCTTCGGTCCGCCCCAGGCTCAGGGCGTGCGATGCAGGATCAGTTCCAGTACCGCCTTCGTGCCGAAGAACGCCAGCAGCAGGATGCCCATGCCGATCAGCGTGAGATAAACCGCACGAATGCCGCGCCAGCCGTATTGCCAGCGGCCCCAGAGCAAAACGCCGAACACGATCCACGCGATGATCGACAGCACCGTCTTGTGCACGAGGTGCTGGCCGAACAGGTCGCCGACGAACAGCGCGCCGGTAACGAGGGTGAGGGTAAGCAACACGAAGCCGACCGCGATCAGGCGGAACAGCAGCACCTCGGTCAGCGTGAGCGGGGGCAGGGCGCGCAGCCAGTGGCCGAAGCGGCTGCGACGGAGCGCGCGCTCCTGGATGGCAAGGAGGACCGCCAGCGCGGCAGCGATCGAGAGGATGCCGAAGGCGAACACCGCGATGGTCACGTGCAGTTCGATCTGCCAGGTCATCGACTGCGGCGCGGTGCGCGGTGCGAGGAAGGCGTCGATGGCGAGGAGGGCGGCCGACAGCGGGAAGATGAGGATGCCCAGCCCGGCGATGGGCCGCGACAGGTTCACCACGATGGTGAGCGCCGAGGCGATCCAGGCAACGAGGGAGAGTGCGGCGAAGAAGTGCAGGTCGAGCGTGCCGCGGTGCGCGGTGAGCAGCAGCGCGCCATGGGCCAGCGCCGCGAATGTCGCCAGGGTCATGCCCCACCGCGCCAACGGTTGTCCACCCGTCGCAAGCGGCCGGGCGAGGACGCCGGCGGCGGACAGGTACAGGGCGACGGAGACCAGGGAGAGAGCGGTGACGATCATGGAGGCGCAGTTTGGCACGTAGGAGCGGACCTTGTCCGCGACAGCCCTTCGCAAGGCGTCACAGGGCCTGTGGCCTGACGCGAAAAACTGTCGCGGACAAGGTCCGCTCCTACGGAGCATTGCCGCTATAATCGATGGTTTACTGCATCACGAACCGAATCCCCATGTTCGAATCGCTCAGCCAGCGCCTGTCCGACACCGTCAACCGCCTGCGTGGCCGCGGCCGGCTGACGGAAGAAAACATCCGCGAAACCTTGCGCGAGGTGCGCATCGCCCTGCTTGAGGCCGATGTGGCCCTGCCGGTGGTGAAGGCACTGGTCGAGCGCGTGAAGGTGCGCGCCGTGGGCCTGGAAGTGCTGAAGAGCCTTTCGCCCGGCCAGGCCCTGGTCAAGATCGTGAGCGACGAGCTGACTGCCCTCATGGGCTCGGCCAACACCGAGCTGAACCTCGCCGCGCAGCCGCCCGCCGTGGTTCTCATGGCTGGCCTGCAGGGCGCGGGCAAGACCACCACGGTGGCCAAGCTGGCCCGCTTCCTCAGAGAGCGCAAGAAGAAGCGCGTGATGGTCGTGAGCTGCGACGTCTACCGTCCGGCAGCGATCGAGCAATTGCGCACCCTGGCCAGCCAGGTGGAGGTCTCTTTCTTCCCCTCCGAGGCCGGCCAGAACCCGATCGACATCGCGAAGGCCGCCGTGGCCGCCGCCCGCCGCGAGGTGATCGACGTGCTGCTGGTGGATACCGCCGGCCGCCTGCACGTCGACGAAACCATGATGGGGGAGATCAAGGCCCTCCACGGCGTGCTCGACCCGATCGAAACCCTGTTCGTGGTCGATTCCATGACGGGCCAGGACGCCGCGAATGTCGCCAAGGCCTTCGCCGATGCACTGCCGCTCACCGGCGTGGTGCTGACCAAGGCCGACGGTGACGCCCGTGGCGGCGCCGCCCTGTCGGTTCGCTACGTCACCGGCCGTCCGATCAAGTTCCTCGGCGCCGGCGAGAAAACCGACGCCCTGGAGCCGTTCCATCCCGACCGCGTGGCCCAGCGCATCCTGGGCATGGGCGACGTCCTGTCGCTGGTCGAGGAAGTCGAGCGCAAGGTCGACCAGGAAAAGGCCCAGAAACTGGCCGAGAAGGTCATCAAGGGCAAGCGCTTCGATCTCAACGACATGCGCGACCAACTCGAGCAGATGAACAACATGGGCGGTCTGGCCGGCCTCATGGACAAGCTCCCAGGCATGGGCAGCATCCCCGACAGCGTCAAGTCCAAGGTCAACGACAACGAGTTGAAGCGCATGGTCGCGATCATCGGGTCGATGACGAAGAAGGAGCGCCGCCACCCCGATTTGCTGAACGGCTCGCGCAAGGCCCGCGTGGCGCGCGGCTCCGGCACCCAGCCGGCCGACGTGAACCGGCTGCTGAAGCAGTACATGCAGATGGAAAAAATGATGTCCAAGCTGTCCAAGGGAGGCAGCAAGGGCCTCCTCCGCCAGATGCGCGGCGCCATGAAAGGCATGGGCGGCATGGGCGGCATGATGCCGCCGCGCTGAGCGGTATCGCACGGAACGCCTTAAACCCCTTCCATTTTGGGAAATTTTCGCTAAAATGTCCGGCTTTACCGCGCCCGCTTCTCGCGCGCGCCTTGCCGGTCTGCGGCATTCTGGAGCTCGTAACTTATGGTCAAGATTCGTCTTTCGCGCGGTGGCGCCAAGGGCCGTCCGTTTTATCATGTCGTCGTGACCGATCAGCGCGCGCCGCGCGATGGTCGCAACATCGAACGCGTCGGTTATTACAACCCAGTGGCTTCGGGCGCCGACAAGCGCCTCGAGCTCGACGTCGCCAAGGTCCAGGCCTGGGTGGCGAAGGGTGCGCAGCTGACCGACAAGGTCCGTGCCCTCGTGAAGGAAGCCGGCAAGCTGGCTGCTTGATGTCGACGGGGTCCGGGAAGCGCGTCCGCGTTGGACGCATTGTCGGGCTCCACGGCGTGCAGGGACAGGTCAAGCTCGAAAGCTGGACCGATCCCCGCCTCCAGATCTTCCGCTACCAGCCCTGGCTGCTGACCGCGCCGGGTGTGGAGCAGGAGATGAACGGGGTCCGGGGCCGCGCGCAGGGCAAGGGCATCGTCGCGACCCTGCCGGGCATTGAGGATCGCGACAAGGCGGCCGCCCTGGTCGGCTGCGAAATCACGGTTTCGCGCGACTTGCTGCCGCCACCCGCGCCGGGTGAGTTCTACTGGACCGACCTCGAAGGCCTCGAGGTCGTCACCACGGAGAACACGATCCTGGGTCGGGTAAGCCATCTCTTTTCCACCGGCGCCAACGATGTCATGGTGGTGAAGGACGGCGAAAGGGAGCGACTGGTTCCGTTCGTCCAGGGCCCTTACGTGCATTCGGTCGATTTCGACACCGGGCGCATCGTGGTGGACTGGGACCCCGAGTTCTGAACGGCGAAGCCTGAAGATCATGCGTATCGACGTGGTTTCGCTGTTTCCCGATTTCGTCCGCCAGTCGGCCGCGATCGGGGTGGTCGGAAGGGCGCAGCAGCGCGGGTTGTTGCAGGTGGAAGCCTGGAACCCCCGCGACTTCGCCACCGACAATTACCGCACCGTGGATGGCCGCCCCTTCGGAGGCGGACCCGGCATGGTGATGCTGATCGAGCCCCTGCGAGCCGCGCTCGCGGCGATTCGTGAGGCGGCGCCGGAGCCGGTGCATGTGATTTATCTCAGCCCGCAAGGTGCGCGGCTGACGCAGAAACGGGTGGAAGCGCTGGCCAAGATGCCGCGGTTCGCCCTGATCTGCGGACGTTACGAGGGTGTGGACGAACGCCTGCTCGAGCACGAGGTCGACGAGGAGCTCTCAATCGGCGATTATGTGCTGTCTGGCGGGGAACTCGGCGCAGCGGTGGTCATCGATGCGGTGGGTCGTCTACAGGAAGGCGCGTTGAACGACGCGCAATCCGCCCAACAGGACTCCTTCTCGGATGGCCTGCTGGATTGCCCGCATTACACCCGTCCCGTGCATCACGATGCGTGGGGCGGCGTGCCGGAGGTGCTGCTTTCCGGCGATCACGCGGCTATTCGCCGCTGGCGTCGCAAGCAGTCGCTGGGTCGTACCTGGCTGCGCCGGCCGGATCTGCTAACGCAGCGTGCGCTCGACGACGAGTCGAGAGCATTGCTGGATGAATTCCGCCGTGACTTTGAACGGCTAAACGGTGCGGCCGGCAACGACCGCCGTAAATAAAATTGACAGGTGCGCCATGAACAAACTCCTCCAACAGTTCGAAGCCGAGCAGATCACCCGCCAGCTGCCGGATTTCGGTCCTGGCGATACCGTGATCGTCAATGTGAAGGTGAAGGAAGGTAACCGCGAGCGCGTCCAGGCGTTCGAGGGCATCGTCATCGCCAAGCGTAGCCGCGGCCTGCACTCCGCGTTCACCGTGCGCAAGATCTCGCATGGCACTGGCGTGGAGCGCGTGTTCCAGTCGCACAGCCGCGCCATCGATTCGGTGGAAGTGAAGCGCAAGGGCAAGGTCCGCGGCGCGAAGCTGTACTACCTGCGTGGCCTGGAAGGCAAGGCCGCCCGCATCAAGGAAGACGTCGCCGCCGCCGCTGCCGCCAAGGCCGCGAAGAAGGCTGCCGCTGCCGCCGCCCAGTAATCGGCTGCCGCAAGGCAACAGAAAAGCCCGCGAGCGATCGCGGGCTTTTTTTGTTACACCGGCATGTATTCCTCGGCCAGCACCTTCGCCGGCTCCTGCAGGAAGTTGCCCTGGATGAAGTCAACGCCGCAGGCGAACAGTAGCGAAGTGCTCACCGCGTCCTCGACCCACTCGGCCACCGTCTGCTTGCCGGAGGCGTGGCCTTCCTTGCAGATCTCGGCGATCTTCTTCTGGTTCTCCGGATGCTGCGGCAGGTCGGTCATGAAGCTGCGGTCGATCTTCAGGAAGTCGGCTTCGACGTGGGTAAGCAACTGGAACGAGTTGAGGCCCGAGCCGAACTGTTCGATGGCGAAGCCGCCGCCAGCCTTGCGCCAGCCCGCGACGAACTCCTGCGTGGGACGCAGGCTGGTGAGCACCTTCGATTCCGGCATCTCGATGACCAGCTTGCTGCGGCGCAGGTTCGCCGTCTGCAGGCGGCGGACCAGCCAGGGCAGGAGGTCCGGATCCTCCAGCGACTGCAGGGTCATCTTCACGAAGTAGGTGGTGGTCAGCCCGTCGTTCTCGCGATGGGCGAGGGCGTCGATGGCATGGCCAAGCACCCAGCGGTCGATGGCGGGGAGCAGGCCGTTGCGCTCGGCGACGGGGAAGAAGTACGACGGCAGCACGTCGCCCTTGGGGCCGCGCATGCGTACGAGGATCTCGTAGTACTCGCCGGCGGCGTCCTGCAGGCTGATGATCTGCTGGTGGTACAGGCGCAGGCCATCCTGCGCCAGGGCCTCGCGAACGAGGTCCAGCCAGTACTGCTCCCGTTCGGCATCCGCTTTTTCGCGAGCGCTCGGGTCGTGCAGTTCCACGCGGTTGCCGCCCTGGTTCTGCGCGGCGCGCAGCGCGTTGCTGGCCTGGTCGAGCACCGTTTCCGTGTTGGCGTTCTTCTCGGCCAGCAAAGTGCCCCCGATCGTGACCGTGACAGTCAGCGAGCGCGAACCCGCATCGAAGATGGTCTCCGCAATGGTGGTGCGCAGGCGCTCGGTGAGCGCCGCGTGCTCCAGGTCGCCTCGGGAAGAGAGGATCAGGCCGAGCGTGTGGTCGCCGACCACGCCGGCGATATCGTCCTCGTCGATCGATTCGTTGACCTTCGCGGCGAGCGCGGCGAGAAGGTGGTCCGCGTTGCCGATGCCGGTGTTGGCGACGATGTCCTTCCAGTTGTCCGGCTCGAGCAGGATCACCGCCTGGCCCGCGCGGCCAGTTGCCGCGGCGGCGACGGCCTCGTCGATGTGCTCGAGGGTGCGCGCGCGGTTGAACAGGCCGGTGACCGGATCGCGCTGCAACTGGGCCACGAGGGCTGCGTCCACGGTCTGCTGGCGGAACACGATCTGCAGGCAGGATTCCCCTTCAAACGTGGCGTGGGCGAAATCGACCATCGCCTTGAAGGTGCTGCCGTCGTCGCGGCGGGCCAGCAGTTCCATCGGGGGCGGTACCTTCTCGCCCTTGGACAGCCCGCGCAGTGTGTTCTTGAACTCGTCGGCGTGAGTGCCTGCGATCAGGTCGAGGATGGGCAGGCCGAGGATGTCGTCGAACTCGGCGAAGCCGAAAGCCTCCAGGTAGGCCTGGTTCACGCGCACGTGCATGCCTTCGTGCACGTAGGCGATGGCGTCCCGCGAGGAATCGAGCAGGGCGTCGCAACGGCGCTCGGTCTCGCGCAGGGAGGTTTCCAGCCGGCGGACGGCGCGTCGCGTCGACAGCGATTCGAATTCGCGCTGGACCACGGCAAGTACCTGGTCCGGGCGCTTGCGCAGCGCCACGCCGCGCAGGCCGCTGGTGATCAGGTCGGCCGTGGCATCGTCATGCAGGCTTTCGACCACGGCGATAAGCGCGAGGTCGCGCCCGCTTGCATCGAGTTGGCGCATCACCGCCACGGGATCGATGCCGGGGACGGTGGGGTTCATCAGTACCAGGTCCGGCACGATCTCGTCGAGACAGGCCTTGATCTCGTCGGGGGTGGTGGCCCGGGCAGGGCGCACCGCGATGCCGCCATTACGCAAAACATTGATCAAGAGCTCGGCGTCTTCCACCGAACTTTCGATGAAGAGGATCCTGATGACGTTGTCGAGTTTCATGCCGTTCCGAATTGCCGCTTGCCCGTCCCGCGAACCGGCTGGCCGGTTCGCCCCCCCATAGCGCGGTCCGGACAGGTCATGCTGACCGGATGTCGCCCATACTAACGCGCGAAATCGGCAATAGGTCGCTTCGCCGGATCGCCCTGCAGTTCACGCACCAGCCGGGGTACCAGGTACCCTGGAAGGCGGCCACGCAGGGCTTCCATGAGCCAGAGGGCGCGATCGTCGTCCACCTCGAAATGGGCAGCCCCCTCCACCTTGTCGAGCTGGTGCAGGTAGTAGGGCAGGACGCCGGCAGCGAAGGCACGCTCGCCCAGCGCGGCCAGCGCAGCCACGTCGTCGTTCACCCCGCGCAGGAGCACCGCCTGGTTGAGCAGGGTGGCACCTGTCGCGCGCAGGCGGGCGCAAGCTGCGTCCACGCCGGCGTCGAATTCGTTGGCATGGTTGGCATGCAACACCACCACTTTCTGCAGCGGCAGGGCGGCAAGCCAGGCCGTGAAGTCCTCGTCCACACGCTCGGGCAGCACCACCGGCAGGCGCGTATGGATGCGCAGGCGAATCACGTGGGCCAGCCCGTCCAGTCCCCGGGTGAGTTCCTCGAGCTTGTGCGTCGCCAGCGAGAGGGGGTCGCCACCGGACAGGATCAGTTCGCGGATCGAGGTATCGGCGCGCACATGGGCCAGCGCATCGCGCCATTGCGCTGCCGCGGCGATCTCCTCGGCGTAGGGGAAATGCCGGCGGAAGCAGTAGCGGCAGTTCACCGCGCAGCTGCCGCTGGCGATCAGCAGGGCCCGGCCGTCGTACTTGTGCAGCACGCCGTGGCCGGCTCGGGAGGCCATGTCGCCCACGGCGTCGATCGCATACCCTTCCGCGGCCTCGTGCTCCACGGCGCGCGGCAATACCTGAAGCAGCAGCGGATCGGCCGGATCGCCCTGGCGCATCCGGGCCACGAAACCGCGCGGCACCCGCAGCGGGAAACCCGCGTCGTCCGGCGGCAAGAGGTCGGGGCGATGCGCCAGGCCGGCGGCGGCAAGGAGTTCACCGGCATCGGTGATGGATTCCCGCCAGAGTTCGCGCCAACCCCGGGCGGGCGGCGATAGTCGGGAAGAGGGGCTTGCGGTTATCATTGCGGACCTTGGATCGGGCCCGGAGGCCCGTGACAGCCCCCATTTTAGCTCTGGAGCAGATTCGCATGGCGACCCTTGGCCTCAATGACGTCAAAACGGGTAAGAAGATCCTTCACAACGGCGACCCGTGGATCATCACCGAGGCTGACTTCATCAAGCCGGGCAAGGGCCAGGCGTTCACCCGCATCCGCATTCGCAACCTCAAGGACGGCCGCACCACCGAGCAGACGCTGAAGTCCAGCGACTCCTACGAGGAAGCCGACGTGGTCGACACCGACGCGCAGCTCTCGTACATCGAGGGCAACGGCGACGAGCGCAAGTGGATCTTCATGCACATGGAGACCTTCGAGCAGCACGCGGCCCCCCTGGCGGCCATGGGCGACGCCTGGAAGTGGCTCAAGGGCGAAGAGGAGTGCGTGATCACCCTGTTCAACGGCAACATCGTTGCCGTGACGCCGCCGAAGTTCGTCGACCTGAAGATCGTCGAAACCGATCCGGGCGTGCGCGGCGACACCTCGGGTGGTGGCGGCAAGCCGGCTACGCTGGAGACGGGCGCCGTGGTCCGCGTGCCGCTTTTCGTCAACCAGGACGAACTCATCAAGGTCGATACCCGCACCGGTGAGTACGACAGCCGCGTCAAGTAAGGCCAGCAGTTTGCCCCTCTCTCGCGGCACGGCCCCCTCCGGGAGCCGTGCCGCTCTTGCATTGGGAATCCGATGAGTACCAGCCCCACCGAAATCGATCTCCTCGTGGAGGCCCGCTGGGTCGTCCCCGTCGAACCCCATGCCGTGGTGCTCGAAGACCACGCCGTGGCCGTGCACCACGGCGCCATCGTGGCGCTGTTGCCGATACGCGAGGCGCGTGCCGCCTATGCGCCGCGCGAGCGCGTGGTGCTCGACGAGCACGCGCTGATCCCCGGACTGATCAACGCGCATACGCACAACCCCATGACGCTGCTGCGCGGCCTGGCGGACGACCTGCCGCTGATGACCTGGCTCCAGGACCACATCTGGCCGGCCGAGGGCCGGGTGATGGGACCGGACTTCATTCGTGACGGTGTGGAACTCGCCGTGGCGGAAATGATCCGCGGCGGCACCACCTGCGCCAACGAGAACTACTTCTTCCCGGACGTGATCGCCGCGACCTATCGGGCGATGGGCTTCCGCGCCGTGATCGGCCTGCCGGTGATCGACTTTCCCACCGCATGGGCGAAGACATCGGACGAATACTTCAGCCGCGCGCTGGAAGTGCATGACAGCCTGCGTGGCGAGCCGTTGCTCAGCACCGCCTTCGTGCCGCATGCACCGTACACCGTCTCGGACGAGAACTTCGAACGCATCCGCATGCTCGCGGACCAGCTCGACATTCCCGTGCACCTGCATACGCATGAAACCGCGCACGAAGTGGAAGAAGCCGTGGCGAAGGACGGCATCCGTCCGTTCCAGCGCCTGCAGAAGCTCGGCATCGTCAACGATCGCCTCGTCGCCGTGCACATGACCCAGCTCACGGACGCGGAAATCGCCGCTTGCGCGAAGGCGGGCGTCTCGGTGGTGCACTGTCCGGAATCGAACCTCAAGCTGGCCTCGGGCTTTTGTCCCGCGGAGAAGCTGCGCGCCGCCGGCGTGAACGTATGCATCGGCACCGATGGCTGCGCGTCCAACAACGACCTGGATATGTTCGGCGAGATGCGCACCGCGGCGCTGCTGGCGAAGGCCGTGGCCGGCGACGCCGCTGCGTTCGACGCGACATACGCCCTGCGCGCGGCCACGCTCAATGGCGCGAAGGCCATTGGCCTGGGCGAACGTGTCGGTTCGATCGAGCCGGGCAAACGGGCCGACCTCACCGCCGTGCGTCTCGACGCGCTGGAAACGCAGCCGCTCTACCATGTGGCATCGCAGCTGGTCTACGCCACGGGCCGGCACCAGGTCAGCGACGTCTGGATCGACGGACGGCGCAAGCTTGCCGCCGGCGAACTGCTCGACATCGACACCGCCGCCATCCGCGCCAAGGCGCGCGCGTGGCGCGAACGCATCGCCGCGGAGGACGCAGCATGAACGAACCCTTGCATCTCTACCTCGTGCTCGCCATGCGCACGCCCGCCTTCCAGGCAGACGCGGGCGAGGCACACCAGGCCTTCATCGAGGACCTGATCGAGCAGGACCTGCTTGAACTCACCGGCCCCTTCACCGACCTCAGCGGCGGTGCTTATATCCTGCGCGCTTCCGACATGGATACCGCCACGCAGATCGTGCACAGCGACCCGTTGCACATCACCGGCTCGTCGACGCTATCGATCCACGAATGGCGCGTGTGCCGTCCCGGCACGGGGGAGTGAACGCCATGCAGAACCAGGCCAATGTCAGCGCGGAAGAAATCGCGCGCTTCGAGAAGCTCGCCGGGCGCTGGTGGGATCCCGACGGCGAATCGCGCCCGTTGCACGACCTCAATCCCGTGCGTGCGGCCTACATCGCCGGCCGCACGAACCTTCGCAGCGCGAAGGTGGTGGACGTGGGTTGCGGCGGCGGGCTGCTCAGCGAGGCGCTGGCGCGTGCCGGGGCGAACGTCACGGCGATCGATCTTGGCGAGAAGCTGATCCAGATCGCGAAGCTGCACCTGTTCGAATCGAACCTCCAGGTCGATTACCGTGTGCAGTCCTCCACGGAATTATCCGAGGCCGAGCCGGCGTCGTTCGACGCCGTGTGTTGCATGGAGATGATCGAGCACGTGCCAGACCCGCTGGCGCTGGTGCGCGATCTGTCGGCCATGCTCAAGCCGGGTGGCCAGCTGTTCCTCTCCACCCTCAATCGCACGCCGGCCGCGTTCGGCGCAGCCATTGTCGGCGCGGAATACCTCATGCGCCTGCTGCCTCGCGGTACGCACCATTACGCACAGTTCCTGAAGCCATCCGAAGTCGCGTCGATGCTGCGCCGCTTCGGGCTGGAGCTGGAAGACCTGCGGGGCCTGTCGTACAACCCGCTCACGCGCAACGCCAGCCTGTCGACGAATACGTCGGTGAACTACGTGCTCTCGGCGAGGAAGGTCGCATGAGCGTGCTTCCGTTCAAGCCCCAGGGTGCGTTCTTCGACCTCGACGGCACGCTGCTCGACAGCGCGCCCGATCTTTATGCGGGCCTGCTGGTGCTCTGCGCCGAGCACGGCCTCGAACCACCGCCCTACGACCGGGTGCGCTCCGTGGTCTCCCGTGGCTCCCGCGCGATCATCGGCGCCGGCTTCCCCGGTGCGGACGACGAAGCAATCCTGAAGCTGGTGCCGCGCTACCTCGAAATCTACGAGGCGGGCATGGCCAGTCATACGGTGCCGTTCGACGGGATAGAGGCGATGCTCGCCGGCCTCGATGCCTCCGGTGTTCGCTGGGGCATCGTGACCAACAAGCCGGGGTTCCTCACTGATGCCCTGTTGCCGATGGCCGTGCCGCGCTGGAAACCCGCCGCGGTCGTCTCGGGCGATACCCTTCCGGTGAAGAAGCCGGATCCAGCACCCGTCCTGCACGCCGCCACGCTCGCAGGTTGCGATCCCACGCGCTCGGTGTTTGTCGGCGATGACCGCCGCGACATTGTCGCCGGCAATGCAGCGGGCATGTACACCGTGGCGGTGCGCTGGGGCTACCTCGACGGCGGCGATCCGGAAAGCTGGGGAGCCGACGCCGTGCTCGACAACGCCGACGAGCTTGCCGCCCTGCTCGGCGTGGGCGAGGTCGCGGCGTGAGCGAAGGCGCGACCCGGAGCTACGTGGACAAGTGGCTGGCGGTGCAGCCACAGCAACGGATCGCCCTGGGTTTCGTCGACGAGCGCGTGCGCGACGAGCGCGCGGCGCTGGCCGCGCTGGAACAGGAGCTTATTGCATCGGCCTACGGCATCCGCGAGCCGCAGGTGGCTGCGGCCAAGCTGCAATGGTGGGCGGAGGAACTGTCCGGCGCGGCAGCGAGCGGCGGCCGGCATCCACTCACGCAGGCATTATTCGCGAGCGAACGCGCCCGCGCCATTCCGGCCACCTTCTGGCTGGCGCCGGTGCTCGCGGCGATGGCCCAACTGGAGCAGGGCACGGCGTCGGATTTTGCGGCCCAAGTGGGGGCTTCGCGCGGGCTCCATGCCGCCCTGGCCGCGCTCGAGAACGCATGGTGGTTCGGCGAGGCCGCTCCCACGGAATCCGCCGCCCGCATCGCGACCTTGTCGCACCTGGTGTTCGCCCTGTCCCGGCTTGAACTGGATGCGGAACGTGAGCGCCTGCCCCTGCCGATGGCACGCCTGGCTCGCCACGGCCTGTCGCGTGGGCAGCTGAAGGACGATTCCCCGGCACGCCGCGAGGCCTTGCGGGAACAACTCGCGGAGTTGGCCGGGAGCCTGCGCAAGGCGCTCGCGCTTGGCGAGCCCCTAAGCACCTTCCGTGGCCTGGAAGGCCGCACGGCGCTCTCCACGGCCTCCGCGGCGGCCAGGGCCGCAGAGCCCCTTGCGGAACTGCACCGGCGCCAGTCGCGCTCCGGGCCGGCCACGGCAGTCCGGGCATGGCTCTCCGCCCGTCATGCAGCACGATTTGGCTGAACGGACCGTTTTCCGGCACTAAGCATTGAGCCACTTCCCCCGGACCCCATGTGGGTCACGGTAAGCCGGATAACGGCACGTCCCAAGGAAATTCCTGATGTACATCCACGATTCTCCCACCCGCCTGCTTCCCGATGTCGCTTCGCAGGAGCATGCCCTGGCCATCGGTACCCTCGACTGGGTAGGCATGGATGGCATGGAAATGCCGGTGGCGTTCGATGCCGGCGACGGCGATGTCCGTGATACTGGTGCCCGGGTCGGGGCTTTCGTGAACCTCGTGAAGCCCGAGGCCCGCGGGATCCACATGTCGAGGCTATACCTCCTGGTATCGGACGTGCTGTCGGCCGGTCCGCTCACCACCGCGAGCATCCGCGCCCTGCTGGAATCGTTCCTGGCCTCGCACGAGGGGTTGTCCGATCATGCGCGCCTCACTATCGGTTTCGAGCACCTGGTGCAGCGCCGGTCGCTGCGTAGCGACAACAGCGGCTGGCGCGCCTATCCGATCACGATCGACGCCACGCTCACCGGTGGCACTTTCCGCGTCGAGATCACCACCGATGTGGTGTATTCGTCCACCTGTCCCGCTTCCGCGGCACTGTCCCGCCAGTTGATCCAGGACAATTTCGCGAAAACGTTCTCTGCCGACCAGGCCTTGGATCGCGAGACGATTCTCGCGTGGCTGGGCACCGAGCAGGGCATCGTCGCCACGCCGCATGCCCAGCGCAGCACTGCCACCATCCGCGTGAGGCCGGTGGGCGAGGGCGTGTTCCCGCTGATCGGCATGATCGACAACGTGGAAGCCGCGCTGGGCACGCCGGTGCAGACGGCGGTCAAGCGCGCCGACGAGCAGGCCTTCGCGCTCGCCAATGGCCAGAACCTGATGTTCTGCGAAGACGCCGCGCGGCGCATCCAGAAGGCGCTGTCGATCGATCCCAGCATCGCCGACTTCCACCTGCGCGTGGCCCACCACGAAAGCCTGCACCCGCACGACGCGGTGGCTTTCGCGTCGAAGGTCCGCTGAGTAGGCTGTAGGAGCGCGCCCTGCGCGCGACGGCTTTTCGCGAAGAACAACAACCCTGTTGCGCATAGCCCCAAAGGCGTCGCGCGCAGGGCGCGCTGCTACCGGATCCCCGGTAGCAGCAGGGGATCCAGGCGTACCCCGAACCAGTTGAACCCCCAGTGCAGGTGCGGCCCGGTTGCTCGGCCGGTCTTGCCTGCCGCGCCGAGGACCTGGCCCTGGCGCACGTGTTGGCCCACCTTCACATCGATCCGCGACAGGTGCAGGAAGTTCGACGACAGGCCGAAGCCGTGGTCGAGCAGCAGCGTGCCGCCGGTGAGGTAGAGGCCGGGCTTCGCGAAGGTGATCACGCCATCGGCGGGCGCCTTTACCGGTGTGCCTTCGGGCACTGCGATGTCCATGCCCGAGTGCGGCGCTTTCGGATCGCCGTTGTAGATGCGCTGGTTGCCGAAGCGGCCGCTGATACGACCCGTCACCGGCCAGGCGAAACCCCTGGCGAAATCTTCCCGTGAGTCGTCGCGATCGCGTGCGGCCACCACTTCCGCCTGCTCGCGGGCGATACGCGCCGCAATGGCCGGCGGCGGATTCACCGTCTTGGGTGGCACGCCGTCCACGCGTTCGACCGGCCAGTCGCGCGGGGTAACCGCTACGCTACGCCTGTCCCTGCCGAGCGTGACGTCGATGGGACCTTTCTCGTCGCGGCTGACGCCGAAGACGAAGACGCCGTCGTCGCCCACATGTACCGGTTTGCCCGTCACGGTCACGCCCACGCCTGGCGACGTGTGCCCGATGACTAGCGCGCCCTGGGACACGCTGGCGGGCAGGGTGGCGGTGGCGGCCACCGCGGACGCGGACACCGTGAGCGCGCCCAGCGCGCATGCGAATTTTCTCATCGATCGAAAGCCAACCGCTGGCCGCGGATGGATTCGTCCACCATCCTGCCGTCGAACACGCGCTGCCCGTTGACGAAGGTGGACGCGATGCGGCTGCTGAAGGTAGTGCCTTCGAACGGCGACCATCCGCATTTCGACAGCACTTCCTCGCGGGTGACGGTGTGCTTCCGCCGCGGATCCACCAGCACGAGGTCGGCGGCGTAGCCTTCGCGGAGGAAGCCGCGCTTGTCCACGTCGAACAATTTCGCCGGGGCGTGGCAGACGGCCTCTACCACGCGCTCGAGCGTGAGCTTGCCCGCGAACACGCGCTCCAGCGCCGCCTGCAGGGCAAACTGCACCAGGGGCAGGCCGGACGGCGCCTTGTCGTACTTCTGCGCCTTCTCTTCGAGCAGGTGTGGCGCATGGTCGGTGGCGAGGACGTCGAGGCGGCCTTCGGCCAGGGCCCTGGTGATCGCCTCGCGATCGGCTTCGTCCTTGATCGCCGGGTTGCACTTGATCAGGAAACCCTTCTGGTCGTAATCGGCCTTTCCGCCGAAATGAAGGAAGTGCACGCAGGTTTCGGCCGTGATCCGCTTGCCCTCGATCGGGCCCGGCTCAAAAAGGGCGAGTTCGTCGGCAGTGGAGATGTGCAATACGTGGAGTCGGGTGTTGTGCTTTTTCGCAAGCGATATGGCGAGGCGCGTCGACTTGATGCAGGCCTCGCGCGAGCGGATGTGCGGGTGTTCCCAGGCGGGAATGTCCTCACCATACTTCTCGTGCGCCTTTGCGAGGTTCGCATCGATCATCGGCGTATCCTCGCAGTGCGTGATGATCGGCGTGGGCGCGTCGCGGAAGATGTGGTCCAGCGTTTCCGGATCGTCCACCAGCATGTTGCCCGTGGAGGCACCCATGAACACCTTGATGCCAGGCGCGCTCTTCGGATCGAGGGTGCGGATCGCCTCGAGGTTATCGTTGCTCGCGCCGAGGTAGAAGGCGTAGTTCACCACCGAAGTCTCGGCGGCGCGCGCGTACTTGGCTTCCAGCGAGTCGCGGTCCAGGGCCGGCGGCTTGGTGTTGGGCATTTCCATGAAGCTGGTGATGCCGCCCGCGGCGCAGGCGCGCGACTCGTGGGCGATGTCGGCCTTCTGGGTGAGGCCCGGCTCGCGGAAGTGCACCTGGTCGTCGATCATGCCCGGCAGCAACCACAGCCCGGTGGCGTCGATAACCTCTTCGTCACGTACCTTTTCCAGGCCCTGCGAGATCGTTTCGATTTTTCCGTCTCGCAGGCGGACGTCAGCGATGAAGCGCCGTCCTTCGTTGACCAGTTCGGCGTTTTTGATGAGCCAGGCGTCAGTCATGGGTATGTGCTCCTTGGGCGCCGCAGCGGCGCAGGACGAAATGTTCCGGAACGGGGTCGATACCGCCTTCGCATAGCGGTTGGCAGCGCAGGATGCGCCACATGCCGAGCACGCCGCCACGCAACGGACCGAAGCGCGCTATGGCAACCCGGGCATAATCGGAACAGGATGGATGGAACCGGCAGCGGGTCCCCAGCATCGGGCTCAGCCACCGTTTGTAGAGAGAAAGCAGGAATAGGAGGAGGCGGGTCACTGTGAGTCCGGTATCGACCGGCGTAGGCCAACCGACAGTATCCCAGAATGACGGGTTGCTGGGGTAACGCATCTGGGCTATAACACCCCGCCGCCACGGCCACCGAGGTGAAGGAAATGGCGAAAAACGCTCGTAGTTCCGCAACCGCCAAAGTATCCGCCAAGAAGGGCGGAGCCGGCGACGTGAAGAAGGCCAGGACGGTAGCGGCCGGAGTGAAGACGACCAAGGCGCCGGCCAGGAGCGCGGCGAAATCGCCGGTGAAGACGGCTGCCAAGGCCGCTCCGAACAAAGCCGCTCCGTCACCGGTGAAAAAAGCTGCCGCTAAACCGGCTGCCAAAGCTCCCGCGAAGGCGGCTCCGGCCAAGAAAGCGCCCGTGACGACGGCCAAGGCGCCGGTTACCAAGGTCGCTACCTCGAAGGCCGTGACGAAGGCAGCACCGAAGCCTGCCGCTAAGGCGGCGACGAAGGCCGCTCCCGCCGTGGCGAAAAAGGCTCCGCCTGCCTCGGTGAAGAAGACATCAGCGGCGCCGGTAAAGGCCGCGCCCGCCCCGGCGCCCGCGCCGGTGGCGAAGAAAACCGCAACTGCCGCTCCCGCCGTCGCGTCCCCGAAGGGCCGCACGGCATCGGCCGTTGCCGCCACGCCACCCCGGACAGCGTCCGCGGTGGCTGGCTCCAACTCATCCAGAAACGAGAAGTCCGCGCAAGCCAGCATGAATAGCACTGCCTCCAATACCGCCGACAACGGCATCACGCGTGAAGATGGCCGCTATGCGCTGCCCGCTTCCACCGTCATCGACCTGCCCAAGGGTTACCGGCCAGGCAACGACGAGGAGTACATGAATCCTCGTCATCTCGCCTATTTCCGTAACAAGCTGAAGGAGTGGCGCGAGCAACTGGTCGAGGAGTCCCGCCAGACCATGGACAACCTCCGCGAGGAAGTCCGCGACGTGGGCGACGAGGCCGAGCGCGCCACGCGCGAGACCGAGAATTCGCTCGAACTGCGTACCCGCGACCGCTACCGCAAGCTCATCTCCAAGATCGACAAGGCCCTGCGCCGCATCGAGGAAGGCCGCTACGGCTACTGCGAGGAGACCGACGAGGAAATCGGCGTGGATCGTCTCGATGCCCGCCCGATCGCCACGTTGTCCCTGGATGCCCAGGAACGGCGCGAACATCTGCAGAAGCAGATGGGCGACTGAAACGAAAAGCCCCGCATCGCGGGGCTTTTCTCAGCTGGCCGATATGGCCTGCGCTGCGTAGGCTTTCAGCCTCGCCAGCATCGCCGCCAGGCCGTTGGAACGGGTGGGCGAAAGATGCTTGGCCAGCCCGATCTCCTGGATGAACGCGGGTTCGGTCTCCACGATCTCCCGCGCCGGGCGGTCTGAATACACACGCAGCACCAGCGCGATCAATCCCGACACGATGGCCGAATCGCTGGCCGCGTCGAAATGCATCCGCGAAGCGTCGCCGGACGGGATCAGCCACACCATCGACTGGCAGCCGTGCACGCGGTTCTCCTCGGTCTTGCGTTCGTCGGGGAATGCCGGCAACTGGCGGCCTAGGTCGATCAGGTACTGGTAGCGCTCGGTCCAGTCGCTGAAGAACGCAAATTCCTCCGCGATGGCGGCCTGCGCGTCGAGGGCGCTGGTTTCGACTGGTGCGCTCATGCTTTCACCACGCTCCAGCGCGTGCCCTGGGCGCCGTCTTCAATGGCGATGCCCAACTCCTTGAGCTGGTCGCGAATGGCGTCGGAGCGCGCGAAGTCCTTCGCCGCGCGTGCCGCCCGGCGTTCCTCCAGCAGGGCTTCGACGGCATCGGCATCGACCGCCTCGCCGGGGTTGCCCTGGCGAAACCAGGCCTCGGGGTCCTGCTGGAGCAGGCCGAGCAGCTCACCGCCACCGAGCAAGGCGGCCTTGGCGGGAGCGCGCGCGTCGCCCGTGGCACGGCGTGCGGCATCGGCCAGCTGCGACAACTCGGCCAGGGCCTGCGGCGTGTTCAGGTCATCGCACAGGGCAGCTTCCACCGCCTCGGGTATCACGGGCTCGCCAGCGTCTACGTCCGCCATGTCACGCAGTGCCCCGTACCAGCCGTCCAGCGTGCGCAAGGCCTGGGTCATCGCGGTGTCGGACCAGTCCAGCGGCTGTCGATAGTGGCCGCGCAGCAGCATGAGGCGCAGGGCTTCGCCGGAGTGCTTCCGCAGCAGTTCGTGCAACTGGAGCACGTTGCCGAGCGACTTCGACATCTTGCGTCCGTCGAACGTCAGCATGCCGTTGTGCAGCCAGTAGCGCGCGAACGGTTTGCCACCGTGGGCGCAGACACTCTGGGCGATCTCGTTCTCGTGGTGCGGGAAGGTGAGATCCACGCCACCGGCATGGATGTCGATCGTCTCGCCGAGATGGGCCTCGCTCATGGCCGAGCACTCGATGTGCCAGCCGGGGCGACCGCGGCCCCACGGGCTGTCCCACCCGGGTTGGGTGGCGTCGGAGGGCTTCCACAGGACGAAGTCGCCAGGACTCTTCTTGTAGGGCGCCACTTCGACGCGGGCGCCGGCCAGCAGATCGTCCGGATCGCGTCCGGAAAGGGCACCGTACTCGGGGAAAGACTCGACGTGGAACAGGACGTGTCCCTCCGCCTCATAGGCATGGCCGCCGGCGATCAGCCGCTCGATCATCGCGATGATCTGGGGGATATGGGCGGTGGCGAGCGGTTCCACGTCCGGCGGAGCCACGCCGAGCTGGGCGATGTCCTCGCGGTAGGCATCGGCATAGCGCTCGGTGATCTGGGCGATGGGCACCCCGGCGGCCGCGGCGGCCGCGTTGATCTTGTCGTCCACGTCCGTGATGTTGCGGGCGAAGACCAGCTTCGGGTAATGCCGGCGGATCAGGCGGGCCAGCACGTCGAAGACGACCGCCGGGCGGGCATTGCCGATGTGGATGTAGTTGTAGACCGTGGGCCCGCACAGGTACATCGTCACCCGCTGTGGATCGACCGGGGTGAACGCCTCCGTGCGGCGCGACAAGGTGTTGTAGAGCGAGATCGGCATCGGGAATCCGTAGGCGGGGTGCGACGTTCGGCCAATCCGAGATAGTAGCAAGGGACGCTCCAGGCAAGGCCCCGGGCGGCCGCGGGGGAGCGCCTACGCGCGTCCGCGGAATCGGTTGACAACGGTAGCGATATTACGCGCTTGGGTTCTAAGCGTGGATTCAGCGTGAACTTGATGAAATACACACCAGTAGGTGCTCTCGTGCGCCTGGCTGGAGGTCCTCCTACATGTCTCGCCTGCTCATCCCCGCGCTCATCCTCGCGGTATTCACCACCGGTACCCAAGCCCAGGACGGCCGCTACAGTCCCGGCCCGGGTGGTTCCGGCCCCGACGACAACACCCATTTCGGATGGGCCGACGTGCTGCGCGTCGACCCCGTGTACGGGGTCGCTCGCGTGGAAACGCCGCGCCAGGAATGCTATGACCAGCCGGTGGTCCGCCAGGAGTCCAGCGGTAGCAGCACCGCGGGCACCATCCTGGGTGCCGTGGTCGGCGGCGTGCTGGGCAACACCGTGGGCAAGGGCGACGGACGCAAGGCGGCCACGGTAGCGGGCGCAGTGGCCGGCGGTGCCGTTGGCAACAACATTTCCCACCGCGGCGACCGCTCCTACGAAAGCACCGAGACCCGCTGCCGCGACGTGAGCACGGTGTCCGAGCAGCGCCGCATCGCCGGCTATGACGTGGAATACCGCTACCGCGGCGAAGTCTACGTCTCCCGCCTGAACTACGACCCGGGCGAGCGCCTGCGCGTCCGCGTCAGCGTATCGCCGGCGGACTGAGCCGTTTTGGGTAGGAGCGCGCCTTGCGCGCGATATCTTTTAGGGCCAGATCCGGGAGCTGGCGCGCGGGCCTCGGGGTCCCCGCGAAGAACTGTCGCGCGCAGGGCGCGCTCCTACCCGTAGAGCCCTGTTGCGCAGCGCACCAAATCCCGGCATGATCGCCGCTCCACCCAGTCAGGCTCCTCCGTGTCCCACGCCGTCTACACCGCGATCGTCCTCACCAGCGCCCGTATGGCCGCAGGGATGACCTCGCGTGCTCGTCGACCGTACATCGGACCCTCTGCCGGGTAGGCCTGTCGCGCGCGTTTCATTCGTATCGACTAAAAAACCCGGCCATGTGCCGGGTTTTTTCGTTTCCACCTTCCACTTTCCGGATCGCCATGACCGCTCGCCATTTCCTCTCCACCCAGGACTACAGCCGCGCCGAGATCGACGCCCTGCTCGAGCAGGCCGCGGAGTTCAAGCGCTCGCGTCAGGGTCAGCAGCTGGCCGGCAAGTCGATCGCGCTGCTGTTCTTCAATTCGTCCATGCGCACGCGCACCAGCTTTGAACTAGGCGCCTTCCAGCTCGGCGGCCACGCCGTGGTGCTCTCGCCGGGAAAGGACGCATGGCCCATCGAGTTCGAGGTCGGCGCGGTGATGGACGGGGACACTGAGGAACACATCGCCGAGGTGGCGCGCGTGCTCTCACGCTATGTGGACCTGATCGGCGTGCGGGCCTTCCCCAAGTTTGTCGACTGGTCGGTGGATCGTCAGGACAAGGTGCTGGCAGCCTTCGCGCAATACGCCACCGTGCCGGTGATCAACCTGGAAACCATCACCCACCCCTGCCAGGAACTGGCCCATGCGCTGGCGCTCAAGGAACACCTGGGCGACCTGCAGAACCGGAAGTACGTCCTCACCTGGACCTACCACCCCAAGCCGCTGAACACGGCCGTGGCCAACTCGGCCCTGCTGGTCGCGACGAAGATGGGCATGGACGTGACCCTGCTGTGCCCCACGCCGGAGTACGTGCTCGACGAGCGCTACATGGAATTCGCCCGCGCCAACGCGCGCGAGAACGGCGGCTCCCTGCAGGTGTCGCACGACATCGAGTCGGCCTACCGCGGCGCGGACGTGATCTACGCGAAAAGCTGGGGCGCTATCCCGTACTTCGGCCGCTGGGACGAGGAGAAGGCGATCCGCGACGCCAACAAGCACTTTATTGTCGACGAGGCCAAGATGGCGCTCACCAACAACGGGCTCTTCAGCCACTGCCTGCCGCTGCGCAGGAACATCAAGGCGACCGACGCGGTGATGGATTCGCCAGCCTGCATCGCCGTCGACGAAGCCGAGAACCGCCTGCACGTTCAGAAAGCGGTGATGGCCTCGCTCGTTTCGCAATCCTGATTCGTCCCATTCCCTTCGGTCCAACGTCTTCTACGGAGCCCGCATGTCCAGCAACGATATCGTCCTCGCCTTCTCCGGCGGCCTCGACACCAGTTTCTGCGTTCCTTACCTCATCGAGCGCGGCTACGCCGTGCACACCGTCTTCGTCGACACCGGCGGTGTTTCGGACGAGGAGCGCGAGTACATCGAGCAGCGCGCCAACGAGCTGGGGGCGGCCTCGCACCGCACCGTCGATGCCGCGCAGGCCATCTGGGACAGCTTCGTCACGCCGCTGATCTGGGCCGGCGAGTTCTACCAGGGACAGTACCCACTGCTGGTGTCCGACCGCTACCTGATCGTGAAGGCCTCGCTCGAGCGCTGCGACGAACTCGGCACGAAGTTCTTCGCGCATGGCTGCACCGGCATGGGCAACGACCAGGTGCGCTTCGACCTTACCGTGAAGGCGCTGGGCGATTACACCATCGTGGCGCCGATCCGCGAGATCCAGCGCGAGCACACCCAGGTTCGCGCTTACGAGCAGAAGTACCTCGAGGAGAGGGGTTTCGAGGTCCGCGCCAAGACGAAGCACTACACGATCAACGAGAACGTCCTCGGCGTGACGATTTCCGGCGGCGAGATCGACGCGTGGGAAATTCCGGAAGAGGGCGCCGTTGCCTGGTGCGCGCCGCGTTCCGAATGGCCGTCCGAACCGCTGCGCATCGAACTCGGCTTCGAGCAGGGCACGGCGGTATCGCTGAACGGCAAGGCGGCCTCGGGTCCGGAGATACTCGGCTTCCTCAACCGCGAGCTGGCGAAGTACGGCGTGGGCCGCAGCATGTACACGGGCGATACCAACATCGGCCTTAAGGGCCGCATCGTCTTCGAGGCTCCCGCGCTCACCGCGCTGCTCACCGCGCACCGTGCGCTCGAGGAAACCGTGCTTTCGAAGCAGCAGAACCGCTTCAAGCCCGAGATCGGTCGCAAGTGGACCGAGGTGGCCTACGAGGGCTTCTTTAACGACCCCATCAAGGCCGACCTGGAAGCCTTTCTCGTCTCCACGCAACGCAAGGTGGATGGCAAGGTGATCATCGAGACACGCGGCGGCACGGTGTACGCGGTAAAGGTGGCGTCGAAGAACATCCTTCAGTCGGCGAAGGCGACCTATGCCCAGGCCGCCGACTGGGGCGTGGCCGAGGCGGAGGGCTTCATCAAGCTCTACGGCATGAGCTCCACGCTCTGGGCCGAAGTCGACCGTGCGAACGGGAAGTGAACCGACCCATGGATGCCCTGCTGAAGGACACGCTCACCCATCTGCGCGCATTGGTCGGCTTCGACACGCGCAACCCGCCACGAACGATCGGCACCGGCGGCATCTTCGATTACCTGCGCGCGAACCTGCCCGGGTTCGACGTGCAGGTGACCGACTTCGGTGCCGGTGCCGTCAATCTCTACGCGGTGCGCGGCAAGCCGAAGATCCTGTTCAACGTGCACCTCGACACCGTGCCGGATTCGCCGCACTGGACGGCCGGCCCATTGGAGCTGCGCGTGACGGAGGACCGCGCGATCGGCCTCGGTTCCTGCGACATCAAGGGCGCGGCGGCAGCGCTGGTCGCCGTGGCGAACGCCTCACGGGGCGACATGGCCCTGCTGCTGTCCACCGACGAGGAAGCCAACGATGCGCGCTGCATCGACGGCTTCCTGAAGACACCGCGCGATTATGAGGCGATCATCGTCGCCGAGCCGACCCGCGGCGAAGCGGTGCTGGCGCATCGCGGCATCCATTCGGTGCAGATGCGCTTCCAGGGCAGGGCGGGGCATGCTTCCGGCGAGCAGAAGCCGTCGGACAGCGCGCTGCACCAGGCGATCCGCTGGGGCGCCGCTGCGCTCGATCACGTGCAGGCACAGTCGCATGAGCGCTTTGGTGGGCTCACCGGCCTGCGCTTTAACATCGGCAAGGTGGAAGGCGGGATCAAGGCCAACGTGATCGCGCCGACGGCCGACGTGCGCTTCGGCTTCCGTCCGCTGCCGTCGATGGATGCGGATGGCCTTCTTGAGACGTTCCGCACGCTCGTGGAGCCGTACCCGGTGGAATACGGCGAAACCTTCCGCGGCGATTCGCTGCCGGCGGGCGACGCCGCCACGGCGGAAACCCGTCGCCTGGCCGCACGCGACCTCGCCGACGAACTCGGTATCCCGGTCGGCAACGCGGTCGATTTCTGGACCGAAGCCGCCCTGTTCTCCTTGGCCGGGTACACGTCCTTCGTCTATGGCCCCGGCGACATCGCCCAGGCGCACAGCGCCGACGAGTGGGTCGCCCTCGATCAACTGGCGCATTACGCCCAGACCATCCATCGGATCGTCGACAGTGGACTCTAACAAGCACACCAGGAAAACCATCGTTCGCCTCCTGTCCGCCATGGGCAGTGCGCGCGAAATCCAGCAATACCTGAAGCGCTTCGCGCAACTGGACGCCGCCCGCTTTGCCGTAGTGAAGGTGGGCGGCGCCGTGCTTCGCGACGAGTTGCCGGACCTCACCTCCTCGCTGTCCTTCCTGCAGCAGGTGGGCCTCACGCCAATCGTGCTGCATGGGGCGGGTCCGCAACTGGACGAAGAGCTGGCCACCGCCGGTATCGAGAAGAAGACAGTGAACGGCCTGCGCGTGACCTCGCCGGGGGCGCTGGCCATCGTCCGCCGCGTATTCCAGGCACAGAACCTGCGCCTGGTCGAGGCGTTGCAGGAAGTGGGCACACGTGCCACGTCCGTGCCGTCGGGTGTCTTCGCTGCCGACTTCCTCGACCAGGAAACACTGGGTCTGGTGGGACGCGTGCGCGATATCAACCTCGCGCCGATCGAGGCGAGCCTGCGCGCAGGGTCGATTCCTGTCATCGCCAGCCTCGGTGAAACCGATGCTGGCCAGATCCTCAACATCAACGCCGATTTCGCCGCGAATGAACTCGTCCGCGTGCTGCAGCCATACAAGATCGTGTTCCTCACCGGCACCGGCGGCCTGCTCGACGGCGATGGCAACGTGATCGATTCGATCAACCTGTCCACCGAGTACGAGCAACTGCTGCAACAGCCCTGGCTGCATTCGGGCATGCGCCTGAAGATCGAGCAGATCAAGGACCTGCTGGACGACCTGCCGCTCACTTCGTCGGTGTCGATCACGCGTCCGGCGGAGTTGGCGAAGGAGCTGTTCACGCACAAGGGATCGGGCACGCTCGTTCGCCGCGGCGAACGCGTGCTGTGCTTCGATTCGTGGGACGACGTGGACCTTTTGCGGATGCGCCAGCTCATCGAATCGAGCTTCGGCCGGACGCTGGTGGACGGCTATTTCGAGCGGACGAAGCTTTATCGCCTTTACGTCTCGGAGAATTACCGAGCGGCGATGGTGCTCACCGAAGAGGAAGGGTTCGCCTATCTGGACAAGTTCGCCGTGCTCGACGACGCGCAGGGCGAGGGCCTGGGCCGCGCGGTCTGGCAGGTGATGCGCGATGCGAATCCCCAGCTGTTCTGGCGCTCGCGCCACGACAACGCCATCAACCCGTTCTATCACATGGAAGCCGATGGCTGCCTCAAGCAGGCCCGCTGGACCGTGTTCTGGTACGGTCTGGACAACTTCGCCGACATCGAGCGCTGCGTGACGCATAGCCGCTCGCGCGTCCCCACCTTGCAGGACTGAACCGTCATGACCAGGAAGACCATCGGTATCGTCGGCGCGCGTGGTCACACGGGTACCGAACTCATCCGGCTGATCGCCGCGCATCCCGATCTCGAGCTTGCCTTTGTTTCCTCGCGGGAACTCGATGGCCAACGGCTGGGCGACCATAGCGACACCTATCGTGGCGACCTCATGTACGGCAACTTCGACCCGGCGGCCGTCGCGGCAGCCGGCGTGGACGTGGTGGTGCTGGCGTTGCCCAACGGCAAAGCCGCACCATTCGTCGAAGCGATCGACAAGGCGGGCGCGCCAACTGTCATCGTGGACCTCTCCGCGGATTACCGCTTCGACGAGCGCTGGTATTACGGCCTGCCTGAGCTATATCGGGATCGCTGGCGCGGCGAGAAGCGGATCAGTAACCCGGGATGCTATGCCACCGCCATCCAGGTCTCGATCGCGCCGGTGAAGGACCTACTCGCCGCGCCGCCGGTGTCCTTCGGCGTTTCCGGCTATTCGGGCGCGGGCACCACGCCGTCCGACCGCAACGACCCGGACAAGCTGCGCGACAACCTGATGCCGTACTCGCTGACCGGACACATGCACGAGAAGGAAGCGAGTCGTCACCTCGGCCTGCCGGTGGAATTCATGCCGCATGTCGCGCCGCATTTCCGCGGTCTTACCGTCACCACCAACCTCTACCTCGCGAAACAGGCGAAGCGGGAGGACATCGTCCGCCGCTTCGAGGCCCGCTTCGAGAAGGAACCGCTGATCCACGTGGTGGAAGAGGCCCCGTGGGTGAGTCACGTGGCGAACCGGCATCACCTCGACGTGGGCGGCTTCGCCATGTCGACCGATGGCCGCCGCGTCGTCGTGGTCGCGACGTTGGACAACCTGCTCAAGGGCGCGGCCACCCAGGCCATGCAGAACGTCAACCGTGCGCTCGGCTTCGACGAGCTCACCGCCATCCCGCGCTGAGCGGCAAGGAACCCTCATGACCCAGCCGCTCTGGCAGAAGTCCGATACCCAGGTGGACGCGCGCATCATGCGCTTCCTCGCCGGCAACGACGTGGTGCTCGACCGCGAGTTCTTCCTGCACGACATCACCGCGAGCAAGGCGCATGTCGAAGGGCTTGCGAACATCGGCGTGGTCTCGGCGGACGAGCGGGATGCGCTGCTGCGCGAGTTGGACGCGCTGGCCGGCGATTTCACGGCCGGCGTCTTCGTGCTCGACGATCGTTTCGAAGACGGCCATTCCGCCATCGAAGCCCGCCTGACGGAGCGTCTGGGGGACGCCGGGCGCCGCGTACATACGGGCCGTAGCCGCAACGATCAGATCCTCGTGGCGACGCGCCTCTGGCTCAAGGAAAAGCTGGCGGCGCTGGAAGGGCTTTGCCGGAAGGTGGCCGAGGTCTGCCTCGAGCGTGCCGGCGGCGATGCGTTGGCGATGCCCGGCTACACGCACATCCAGCGCGCGGTGGTGTCGTCGACGGGCATGTGGTTCGCCGCGTTCGCCGAGGCCTTCATCGACAACACCCTGCGTGCCCGTCAGGCGTTGGAGCTGGTCGACGCCAATCCGCTGGGTACCGCGGCCGGCTACGGTGTGAACGTGCCGCTCGATCGCGCGCATACCACGGCGGCACTCGGCTTCGGCCGCATGCAGGTTTCGCCGATCTACGCGCAGCTGTCACGCGGCAAGTTCGAGATGGCGGCGCTGGACGCGGTGGGCTCGGCGTTGCTCGACACGCGCCGGCTGGCGTGGGACCTCTCGCTGTTCACCACGGCCGAATTCGATTTCGTGAAGCTGCCGGCGGAATACACCACCGGTTCGTCCATCATGCCGAACAAGCGGAATCCCGACGTCGTGGAGCTGCTGCGCGCGAGCTATGCGACCGTGGCCGCGGCGCGCACCGAGATCGAGCAGCTGCTCTCATTGCCTTCGGGTTACCAGCGCGACCTGCAATTCTCGAAGGGTTCGCTGTTCCACGGCTTCTCCATGGGCCTGGGCGCGCTCGAACTGCTTCCGGACATGCTCGCGCGTTTCGAGTGGAAGGCGGACAGGATGCGCGCCGCGATCGAGCCGGCGATGTATGCCACCGACGTGGCTATAGAGCACGCCGTGGCAGGCGTGCCGTTCCGTGATGCTTACCGAGCGGCGGCGGAAACCGCGGCATCGGCAGGCGAGGGGCGCACACCGGAATCGAGCCTGGCTGCGCGCACGTCACCCGGCGCAGGCAACGACCTGATGCTGGACTCACTTCGTGCCCGTCTGAACGCCATGCGTTAAGCCTACAAAGCGACAGGTAGTCGCCCGATTTCGTCGATCGGGCCTCCCCGCCATCATCTCGTTCGCGAGGTGCCCTTTCCGTAACATGTCGGGACGTTTCAACTGTTCCCGGACAGCTCTCGCGTTGCTCTCGGAGTTCCACTCACAGGGTAACCATGCGCTTGAAGCTGCTTACCGTCGCGCTGGCACTGGCTGCGATGCCTTTCGCGAGCCATGCGGAAGACCTGCTCGACGCCTACCGGCAGGCGCGGGCCAACGACCCGTTGCTGTCGCAGGCCGACTCCACCCGCCTCGCCACCGGCGAGGGCGTGGTG
>NZ_DASYDO010000071.1:0-111676 GCF_036499525.1 Luteibacter sp.
CTCGGCACTGACCGGCGCCATCGGTGCGTTGCGCGGCCCGAAGCACGGCGGCGCCAACGAGGTGGCGATGGAGATCATCGCTCGCTATCGCAGTGCAAACCAAGCCGAGGCCGACATCCGTGCCCGCGTCGAGCGCAAGGAAATCATCATCGGGTTCGGGCATCCGGTGTACACGGTGTCGGATCCGCGCAACGAGATCATCAAGGAAATCTCGCGCAAGCTGTGCACCGACGGCGGCAATCCCACGCTGTTCGAGGTGTCCGAGCGCATCGAGAAAGTGATGGCCGAGGTCAAGACGATGTTTCCGAACCTCGACTGGTTCTCGGCCAGCGCGTATCACATGATGGGCGTGCCCACCGCGATGTTCACACCGCTGTTCGTCATCGCGCGCACCTCTGGCTGGAGCGCGCACGTGATCGAACAACGAGAGGACGGCAAGATCATTCGCCCGAGCGCGAATTACACGGGGCCCGAAGATCAGAGTTACGTCCCGATCGACAAGCGCTGAGTCTTGACGGGGAAAGTGAAAAGGGAGCCGATAGGCTCCCTTCTTTCTGCGCAATCACGTCAGGCGCCTTTCGCATGCCTGCGCCATCGCTGCATCAGCCAGCCGCCGCCGCAGATGCCGGCGATCAGCATCACGTCGAGGACATATTTCATCGCGCCGTGCTGATCGAACCAGTCGCTCAGCCAATGATCGTGGGCGATCATCCTGCTTGCGGTGAGAGCGATGGCGCCGGCGCCGATATACATGATCGCCGGGAAGCGGGTGATCAGTTTCAGGATCAGCGTGGAACCCCAGACGACCAGCGGCACGCTGATCAGCAGCCCGATGATGACCAGGCCAAGATGACCGTTCGATGCACCGGCAATGGCGAGCACATTGTCGAGCCCCATCAGCGCATCGGCGACGATGATGGTACGCAAGGCCTTCCAGAATGAATCGGCTGCGCTGATCGCCGGATCGTCATTGCCGCTGTGCTGAAGCAGCTTCCATGCGATCGGCAACAGCAACAGGCCGCCGGCGAGCATCAGGCCGGGAAGCTCAAGCAGGAATACGACGATCGCGGTCAGTCCGAAACGGACAGCGACGGCGCCGAAGGTCCCCCAGAAGATGGCCCGCTTCTGCAACGCCGGCGGCAATCGGCTGGCGGCCATCGCGATGACAATGGCATTGTCGCCGGCCAGTACCAGATCCAGCAGGATGATGGCGAACAGGCCTGAGAAAAAATCGGTGCCGGTGATTTCCATAAGCATTCCATGCGCGTTGGACAATTGTGGCGGGCACAGGCACGCGCGGCCTGGGACCACCACAAAAGTCTCGTTCGCAGATGGCTGCCGCAGCGCCCGGAGCGAGGCATCGCTCGTGTTGACGATCGCTGCACCGACGCGGGAAACCCACGCCGGGAACTACTCCCTTCTGGGATGTGTAACTCGATTGTCGGCATCCCCGCGGGGATGGTCAAGCGATCCGGCTGCTGTCCTTGCGCGCCGGTCAGCTAAAATGGCGATTTCCCGTATCGAGGCTTATCCATGAGTGCGCACGACATTCGCTCCGCTGTCCGTCCGGATCCAGACCAGCCGCTGGTCGATATCGCCGATTATGTCGCCGACTACCGGATCGACTCGAAGGAAGCCTACGACACCGCGCGCTACATGTTGCTCGATTCGCTGGGCACGGCCATGCTGGCGATGAAATTTCCAGAATGCGTGAAGCATCTCGGGCCGCTGGTGCCGGGTGCGAACCTGACGGGCGGTGCCCGGGTGCCGGGAACCAGCCACGAACTGGACCCGGCGCAGGCCGCGTTCGCGATCGGTACGCAGATCCGCTGGCTGGACTTCAACGACACCTGGCTGGCTGCGGAGTGGGGTCATCCGTCTGACAATCTGGGCGCGATCCTCGCCGTCGGTGATTATCTGAGCCGCAAGGCGGAGCACGAAGGCGGCACGCCGTTCACGGTGCGCGATGTGCTGGGCTTCGCCATCAAGGCCCACGAGATCCAGGGTTGCTACGCGCTGCTGAACAGTTTCAACCGCGTTGGCCAGGATCACGTGATCCTCGTGCGGCTTGCCTCCACCGCGGTCGCCACCGCGATGTTCGGCGGAGACAAGGAACAGATCACCACGGCGGTATCGCATAGCTGGATCGACAACGGTGCGCTCCGCACCTATCGACACGCGCCCAATACCGGTCCGCGCAAGAGCTGGGCCGCGGGCGACGCGTGCCGTCGCGCGGTCACTCACGCGATCAACGCGGTCTATCGCGGCGTGGCTGGTTATCCCTCGGCGCTGAGCGCCAAGACGTGGGGTTATTACGACGTGGCGTTCAAGGGCAAGGCTTTCGAGTTCGAGCGCGGATTCGGAAGCTACGTGATGGAAAACGTGTTGTTCAAGATCAGCTTTCCGGCCGAATTCCATGCGCAGACGGCGGTCGAATGCGCCATGCAACTGCATGGCGCGGTGGCCGGCCGGATCGAAGAGATCGACCGGATCGTCATCGAAACCCAGGAGGCAGGCTGCCGCATCATCGACAAGACCGGGCCCCTGGCCAACTATGCCGATCGCGATCATTGCATTCAGTACATGGTCGCCGTACCGCTGCTGTTCGGGCGACTCACCGCCGATGACTACAACGATGAAGTGGCTGCAGATCCGCGCATCGATGCGTTGCGGGGAAAAATGCAGGTCAGCGAGAATCCCCAGTTCACCAAAGACTATTTCGACCCGGCGAAGCGCTACATCGGCAATTCGGTGCAGGTGTTCTTCAGGGACGGCACGAGTACCGAAAAGGTGTCGATCGATTACCCGATTGGTCATCGCAGGCGCCGCGAGGAGGGCATTCCGGTGCTGCTGAAAAAATTTGAAGCGGCCATTCGGGGGCACCTGCCTGCGCATCGGGTGAAGGCCATCATGGAGGCCACCGGCACGGCGTCGAAACTGGACGCCATGCCATTGCATGAGTTCCTGGGTCTTTTCACGCTGTAAAGACGATGTGAGTGGAAAATTAACGTTGTCGGGATGACTTCGCCGCTCGACGTTGTCTGGTTTTACAACTGGCGAACTTCCTGAACGAAGTCTCACCGGAAAGCATCCGGCAAGATGTAATTCGCCACCCACTTAACGATTTTGCTACACTCTCCCCCGCTTATGGCAGGAACGCCAAGCAGGGGCTACTAAAGCTCTGAATGACGTAAGCTCAGTTCCGATACGCGATTTCCGGTTGGGACTGAACGGACGCGAAAACCTAATAATCGAGGAGACACCTGATGAAACGTAAGGGCTTGTATTTTCTGATCGCGCTGGCCCTGGGCGGCGTAGGTGCCGTTCATGCGCAAGACACTGCTGCTACGGCGGCCGACAGCGCATCCATGGATGCGACTTCCAGCTACGATGGCCGCTGGTACATCGCCCCCACCGTTGGTGGCTACTACAACGATACCGATCGCAACACCAACAGCCGCCAGATCTATTACGGCTTGGGCGTTGGTCGTTTCATCGCCCCGAACGTGTCCCTTGACCTGTTCGCGGACCGCACCAGCCGTGATGTCGATGCGGGCAACGGCAAGTGGTCCAACAATGCGTACGGCGTGGCCGCACGTTTCTATGCCGGTGGCTGGAACGCATGGCGCCCGTACCTGCTCGCCGCCGTGATGGGCAGCCAGCATCATTCCGCTGGCGACAGCGGCTGGTCCCCGGCGGCCGAACTGGGCGCGGGTCTGTCCAAGACGATCACCGACAGCTCCGACTTCCGGGTCGAAGCCGGCTATCGCTACGACTGGGACGACAAGACCCAGCCGCGCGAAGACGGTTACGGCGACTGGTTCCTGGGCCTGAGCATCGTTTCGCGCTTTGGTGCGCCGCCTGCGGCTCCGGCCCCGGCTGTTGCGCCGCCGCCGCCGGCACCTGACTGCTCGACCATGGACGACGACAAGGACGGCGTGAACAACTGCGACGACAAGTGCCCGGGCACGGCTGCCGGCACCATCGTCGATGCGACCGGTTGCCCGCAGAAGGTCGTCATTGACCTGCGTGGCGTGAACTTCAAGTTCGATCGTCCGAAGAAGGGCGAAACCAACATCGCCAAGTCGCTGGCTGAGCCGAGCGCCGATTCGATCTCGGTCCTGGATCAGGCTGTTGACACCCTGCAGCGTTACCCGCAGGTGCACGTGACGGTTGCTGGTTACACCGACTCGAAGGGTACCGACGCGTACAACCAGAGCCTGTCCGAGCGTCGCGCGAAGATCGTGTACGACTACCTGACCGCCCACGGCATCGATGCAAGCCGTCTGGAAGGACCCATCGGTCACGGCGAGAACGATCCGATCGGCGACAACGCCACCGACTCCGGTCGTGCGCAGAACCGTCGTACGGAGTTGCAGGTTCAGCAGTAATCGAACCTTGTCACCTGATGTAGAAAAAACCCGGCTTCGGCCGGGTTTTTTTATGCTTCGCGGAGGAGGGCGGAATGATCAGCGCGTCGCCTGCGTGGCCTTTGACCTGTCGTTTTGAGCCCTGGGCCGATAGGCTGCGCGGATGAGTCCGACCCGATCCCTGCTTCCAGGCGTCAAGCTGCCGCCAGCACCACGCCATGGCCTGGCACGTGTGCTGTCCAAATTGGGCATCTGCTCACGCAGCCAGGCCGAACAATGGGTGCGCGACGGTCGTGTCAGTCTGGATGGCCGCGTGATTCGGGATCCCGAATATCCGGTGCATGCCGACCGGCAGAAGGTCGCTGTCGATGGCAAGCCGGTGCAGGTCGCCGACAAGGTGTACGTCGCCATCAACAAGCCACGCGGGCTGATTGTCAGCGCGGCGGACGAGCGCGGTCGCGACACCATTTACTCCAGCCTAGCTGCAGCGGGTTTACCCTGGCTCGGCCCGGTGGGCCGACTGGACAAGGCCAGTGAGGGACTGCTGTTGCTCAGCAACGATACCGCCTGGGCTGCCGGAATCACGGATCCACAGACCCATCTCGACAAGACTTATCACGTGCAGGTTGCCGGAAAGCCCGACGCGGCGACCTTGCTGGCGATGCAAAAGGGCATCGTCGATGCCGGCGACCTTCTGAAAGCAAAACGCGCCGAACTGCTGCGCGCGGGCGAGAAGAACGCCTGGCTTGAGGTGGTGCTGGACGAAGGCCGCAACCGCCATATACGGCGCCTGCTTTCCGAACTCGGTTTCGATGTGTTGCGGCTGATCCGCGTGGCGATCGGACCATTGGCCCTGGGCGAATTGCCGAAGGGCCAATGGAGGCGACTGGACGAAGCGGAAGTCAGCGCGCTGGATCAGCGCGGCACCCGCTGACTATCCGACAGCGGCGCATCAGCTGCCAAGTACGCCCAGCTTGCGCCCAACCTTGATGAATGCCGCAATCGCCTGATCCAGCTGCGCACGTGTGTGTGCCGCACTCATCTGGGTGCGGATGCGTGCTTGGCCCTGGGGAACGACGGGGAAGAAGAAGCCGGTGACATAGATGCCTTCAAGCAGCAGCTCGGCCGCCATGGCCTGCGCTTTCTTCGCATCGTGGATCATCACCGGCACGATCGGATGCACGCCGGGCTTGATGTCGAAGCCTGCGGCTGTCATGCGCTCCCGGAAGTAACGCGTATTGTCCTGCAGCTTCGCGCGAAGATCGCCGGCGGACTCCAGCATGTCGAATACCTTGATGCCCGCAGCCACCACGTGCGGCGGCAACGAGTTGGAGAAAAGGTAGGGACGCGAACGTTGGCGAAGCATTTCGATCACTTCGCGGCGTCCGCTGGTGAATCCTCCCAGCGCGCCGCCGAGTGCCTTGCCCAGCGTGCCGGTGAAGATGTCGATCTTGTCCATGACGCCGTGCACTTCGGCCGAGCCGCGTCCGGTTTCTCCAAGGAACCCCGTGCAATGGCATTCGTCGATATGCACAAGGGCGTTGTACTTCTTCGCCAGCGTGGTGATCCGGTCGAGTGGCGCGATGAAGCCGTCCATCGAGAAGGTGCCGTCGGTGGTGATCAATTTGGTACGCGCGCCGGCGGCGTCGGCGGCCTGAAGCTGCTTCTCCAGATCGGCCATGTCGCTGTTGGCGTAGCGATAGCGTTTGGCTTTGCACAGGCGGATGCCGTCGATGATCGATGCGTGATTCAGTGCATCCGAAATAACAGCGTCTTCTTCGCCCAGTAGCGGCTCGAACAGGCCGCCATTGGCATCGAAGCATGCCGCGTAAAGAATCGTGTCTTCGGTGCCGAAGAACTTCGCGATCTGTGCTTCAAGCTGTTTGTGCAGATCCTGCGTGCCGCAGATGAAACGTACCGAGGCCATGCCGAAGCCGTGCGAATCCAGCGCGTCTTTCGCGGCCTGGATCACTTCGGCATTGTCGGCGAGGCCGAGATAATTGTTGGCGCAGAAATTGAGCACCTTGTGCCCGCCCTGCAACTCGATTTCGGCGGACTGCGGCGAGGTGATGATGCGCTCGGCCTTGAACAAGCCCTGATCGCGGATCGATTCGAGTTCAGCGCTGAAACGCGACTGGCCGGGATAGCTCATGGGGAATTCCGCAGGCTGGAGAAAGGCTGATTGTGAGCCTTTCCCGCCCCGCAGAAAACCTTGACAGCCGCCGAGCGGCGCAGCCCGCTGCTAGTGCAGCCCGAAATCGACGCGCGTGGTTTTGCCGGAATCGTCGATGCCTTTGCCATTGAGCTTTGGCGCCAGCGCGAACACGCGCTTGTCGTCGACCTTGCCACGCAGCCACTGGCGCACCGCGTCCGCGCGACGTTCGGCGAGGTGGCGCATGGCATCGTCGTCGACCGGCACGTTGTCCTCGAGCATCTTGCGCATCACATCCGGCGGCTGGGATTTGGTCAGACCGATAAGATCGCGCGGCTTCTTGAATTTGGCATGCTTGTAAGCCTTCTTCAGATACTTGTCGTTGTCTTCTTCGCTGAGTTTGGTGGATTGCGCCGAAGCATTCTTGCCATCCTGCGACTGGTCGTCCGACGCATTGGACATCTCGGCACGCACCAGGTCATCCACCGTCACCTTGCGCAGACCGGCCTCATCGAACTTGCGATCGACGCGGCCGATCACGTCGAGCTTGAGCGATGGCTTGTCATTGAGAATTTTCACGATGCCCGCCAGCCGATCCTGTGCCTGTTTGTCGAGCACGCTCGATCCCGGCACGAACTCCACGTAGCCGAGATCCTGCTTGCTGCCACCCGCGGAGGCGAGCAGGCGGAATGGAGAAGTGATCGCGCGTCCGATCAGGTTGACGATCGCGTGCCAGACCAGCCCGCCGACGCTGAAATGCGGATCGCTCAGCGAGCCGCTGACGGGCACGTGCACGTCGATCCGCCCCTCGGAATCCCTCAGCAGCGCTACCGCAAGTTTCACCGGCAGATGGCTGATGCCAGGGCCATCGATGCGGTCGCCGAAGGTCAGCTGATCGATGAAGATGTGGTTGTCCGCGGTGAGCTTGCCTTGGTCGAGCAGGTAATGGACGTCCATCGTCAACCGACCCTTGGTGATCGGATAACCCGCGTATTTGCCCGAGTACGGCGACAAGTGCGTCAGCTCGACGCCATCGGCCTTGGCCTTGACGTCGAGATACGCGACCGGCGCCAGCGGATTGATGTTGCCGTCGATATTGACCGGCGCGTCATCGTCCAGCTTGCCTTGCAGCACCAGCGCGGCAGGTGGGCCGCCGGCCGCCGTTCCGAAGGCGCCGATGGTGCCTTCGAGCTGCGTGATGTTGGCGGTGTAGTTGGGCTTGATGAAGTTGTCGGTGTAGTTGAGCTGGCCGCGTGCGACCTTGATTTCGCCGATCTGGATATCCGCCGCAGGCGCAGCCGACGACGTGGCGGCTGCAGGTGCTGCCTGAGCGACCGAAGCAGCCTGTGCGGGATTCTGCACGGCAGTGACGGACACGGGTGCAGTCGCCGGATTGCTCACTACGTCCTGCAGATTCATGCGGCCCGTCGCGTTGATGATCACGCGCGCATAGAAATCGCCGAGGGTCAGGCCCGCGATGGACACATGCGGCACAGCCTCGCCCATGCGCACATCAAGGCCGCGCGCAGTCAATGCGTTCCAGCGCAGGAAATCGTCACCGCTGATTTTGTCCTGCACGCGCACGCGGGTGAAGGCGAGCTGCCCGCGATAGCTGATCAGTGCGGCCGGTTTGCGGTCGCGATAGCGTGCACGCCCGTTCACGCTCATCAGCGCGCTGGAGATGCGCACGTTCAACGGCACCTGCACCAGCGATTGCAGCGACGCCACGTCGAGGCGCGTCGTGTTCACCCGCAGGTCGGCATCCAGCGGCTCGGGTTTCACCGTGCCGGCAATGTGATACTGGCCACGCCCGATGCCGCCGGCCAGATCGATCTTCAGCGGCTGGTGCATGTTGTCGGAGAGGTTGTCGACGCTGTACTTGTCCGCCTTGACGGTGACGTTGGTCGGCTTTCCCGTGCCACTCAGGTCTTTGAAGGCAAGCGTGCTGCCGTCGACGCCGAGGTGGCGGATCGTCCAGTGCCAGGCTGGTGCTGCATGGACGGCGGCGGATCGACGCGCGGCTTGTGGCGTCGACTTCATCAGCTCGGTCAGATCGATTTTTCCGTCTCGCGAGCGTTGTGCATCGAGCTTGAGGCCGTGCATCAGCACGCTGTCGATCTGCGCCGAATGCGACGCCAGATCGATCTTGCCGATCTGAACGTTCAATGCCTGCCACGCGACCGGCGTACGGCCACGATGCGTCAGCACGAGGTTGTTGATGGCAACCGCTGCTGGTGCGACTTGCACGTTGAACGCCTTGCCCCAGTTTGCTTTCAGCTGAGCCGTGCCATCAAGGTTGCCGCTCTTCATCTCCGACGCCAGCATCGGCGGGCCCAGCGGAAGCAGTGGCGCGATGTTCACGCCTTTCATGCCGACCGAGCCGATGTAGCTGCCCGCGGTCATGTCGATCTTGCCGGTCGTCGTTGCGGTTCCGCCGGCGAGCTGGGTGGCGAAATCAATGCTCGCCGACGGGGCGGCAAGCGTGGACAAGCCCCGCAGCGTACCGTGTAGGTGATCCAGCGTCAGCCGTGCCGGGTTGGCGCCGCTCAGATCCGAATACTCCACGCGTCCTTCCTGCAAGGTCAGCATGGCGATGCGTGCATCGGTGGCAGGTGGTTTGGGATCGGAAGCTTTCGGCGGCGGTCCCGCCGCCGTCAATGCATCGATATTGCTGCGCCCACCGGGCAGCTTGCTGTAATGCAGGGTTGGCTGATCGATTTGCAGCGTGCCGAGGTGATAGCGCGACAGCAGCGGCTCGACATCGTCGAGCGTGGTGGTCACGCGACCGAGTTCGATGAGCGGTGAGTTGTCATGGCTGGTGGCCGCGAAGTTGTCCAGTTGCAGCTTGCCGCCGAGACGCAGCTGTGGCGTCGGCTGCGCTGCAATGAAGTGCAGGTCGAGCTGCCCTGACAGTTGTCCACGCGTCACGTTGACCGGCAGCGGCGTCGGCGAGTAGCCAAGGTAGCGGGGCAGGTCGAGATGATCGAGCGTGAATGTCATCACCGATTCGCGACTGTCCGCGAACGGCTTGGTTTGACCTTCTGCACGCAGCGGACTCCCGTCCACGCGCATGGCCAGCAGCGGCTTCACGAACACATCGACGGAATGCGGCAGGTTGGTGATGAACGGAATGCCCAGCTCGATCTGGTCGACTCGATGGCTGATGTTCTGCACCTTGTCATCGACCACGATCTCGCCGTTGTGCAGGCTGATGTTGTAGAGCGAGAACCGCGCCGGCTTCTGGTCGGGTGGCGTCGGCGTGGAAGACTCGAGCAGATCGGAGAAATTGAACTGCTGCGCGGCGATGCGCGTGATGTGCACCTGTGGATGTTCCAGCGTCAGTGCATCGAGCACCGGTGCCATGTGGAACACCGAGCTCCACGAAGCGTTGATGGTCAGTTTGTCGATGTCGACGAACGGCGACGGACTATCGCGATCACCGATATGCAGATGATCCAGCGCCACGTTCAAGGTGAACGGGTTGATGCTCACGGCACCGACCGTGACGGGCCGATGCAGCGCGGCGCTGAGCCGGCTTTGCAATTGGCTCTTGAGGATCGAGGGTCCCGCAAGGAAGCCGAACAGGCCGAACAGAACGATCAATGCGAGGAGGATGACGCCAGCAATGCGCAGCCGTCGCGAGCGTGACAGGGCGACCACTTTCTCGCGCCCGGCGGCGATCCGTTTCCGCGGCCAAGAACTGCGTTCAGCCATGCCGGCATGCTCCGATGACGTCGTGAACGACGACATGATCGGTGCAGGCTGAAACTCCCCCGAGGCCGATCACGCCGTGGCAGGTTCGTGCATCGGGGAGTGTACAACGCGCTCGGCGATTCAATGCGTCACGCCGTTGGCGCGATCCGTCGTTAACGATCCGTCGTTATACGGACGTTGCGAAACGGGCTTACCAGCTGCAGACGACCTTGCCGCAACTGCCCGCATCCATCAGGTCGAAGCCGCGCTGGAAATCGTCGATGGCGATCTGGTGCGTGAGCACTTTCTGCAGCGGAAATCCGGTCAGCACCATCTGCGTCATCTTGTACCAGGTCTCGTACATGCGCCGGCCGTAGATGCCCTGCAGCGTGAGGCCCTTGAAGATCACCTTGTCCCAGTCGATGCCCGCGCCGCGCGGCATGATGCCGAGCATGGCGATCTTGCCGCCGTGGTACATGCAGTCGAGCATGTCGGCGAACGCGCGCGGATTGCCGCTCATTTCCAGGCCGACGTCGAAGCCTTCGATGTGCAGGTCGGCCACGGCGTCCTTCAGCGACTGCTTGGAGACGTTGACCACGCGCGTGGCGCCCATGTCGGCGGCAAGCTTGAGGCGGTAGTCATTGACGTCGGTGACCACCACGTTGCGCGCGCCGATGTGCTTGGCGATGCCCGCGGCGATGATGCCGATCGGGCCGGCGCCGGTGATCAGCACGTCCTCGCCGATCAGGTCGAACTCCAGCGCGCAATGCGCGGCGTTGCCGTACGGGTCGAAGAACGCGGCCAGCTCGGACGGAATCTGGTCCGGAATCGGCCACAGGTTCGAGGCCGGCATGGTCATGTATTCGGCGAAGGCGCCGTTGCGGTTCACGCCGATGCCGATGGTGTTCGGGCACAGATGCTGGCGACCGGCGCGGCAGTTGCGGCAATGGCCGCAGACGATGTGACCTTCGGCCGAGACGCGGTCGCCGATCTTGTAACCGGTCACGCCCGGGCCGATCTCGACGATGCGGCCGACGAATTCATGGCCGATGGTGAGGCCCGGCTTGATCGTGCGCTGCGACCACTCGTCCCACTTGTAGATGTGCAGATCGGTGCCGCAGATGGCGGTTTTCTCCACCTTGATCAGCACCTCGTTCGGGCCGACCTGCGGCACCGGAATCTCTTCCATCCAGATGCCCTGTTCGGGCTTGCGCTTGACCAGGGCCTTCATTGTCTGCTGCATGGCAATCCATCGTTTGGCCCGCGCGGCGGGCTGGGGAATCACAATTATAGTGCTATTGAACCGGGTGCCGAAGAGACTTCGGCAGTCGCATCACCAGCCATGCATCCGCGGCATCGACGTGCCTTCTTGCGCGACTCAGATGTCGAGGCGGTCGTAGCTGCGCTTGAACACGATCGGCTGTTGCACCGCAGGCGTGGTCCAGCTCTCGGTCACGATCAGATGATGACCGTCCGGCGAAACGACCCAGCTCTCCCTGAGCCGCACTTCGCCGTCGAACTGCATGGTGAAGTCGAGCCCATCGGCATCGAGATGCGATTGCACGCTGGCGTTGCCGCTGAGCGACTGGCTGGTCACGCCGTCGAGCCGGCCGTCGAGCTGATCCTTGTCGCCGAACACCACGTGGATGGTTTTCGCATCCTGCTGCACGTTGAGTACCGAGTCGTCGTCCAGCAGCGGCGGCGGAACATCGGGCGGCGGCGGGCTGTTGTCGCTGTCGCTGGTTTTGTTGTGGTTGCCGCCGCCCCGGCCGTGACCACCACCATGCATGCCGCCGCCCATTCCACCACCACCCATTCCGCCGCCGCCCATGCCGCGTCCACCGCCATGCCCGCCGTGGCGGCCGGATGCCGGCGTCGAGGAGCTGCTGGCGCTGGCGGGTGCTGTGGTGTTCTGCGGCGCCGCCTGTTCGAGTTTTCTTTCCGCGCGCAGGCGGGCGGCAATGTCCGGCGGGCTGTCGCTGTGCTGGTCGTCCAGTCGCCAGATGCCGGTGAAGTTCGGCATGGCTGCGGCCATGCACGCTGCCGACCAGTACGATGCGGCAGCGAGCAAACCGAGCGACAGGTACAGCGATTTCGTCTGGGTCATGGGAGTTCTTCGAGGCCTGCTAGGGTGTTGGCAAACCACCCAAGCAACGCCCTTCGCGAGGGTCCGGTTGACGCGTTGCCCACGGGTCGCGCTGCGCTGGCCATTACAATGCGTCCATGCCCATCGACCAGCGCCCCCTCGCCATCTTCCTGATGGGCCCGACCGCGTCGGGCAAGACGGCACTGGCATGCGAACTGGCTGACCGGCTGCCGCTGGATCTGGTCAGCGTGGATTCGGCGCTGGTCTATCGTGGCATGGACATCGGCAGCGCCAAGCCGGATGCCGCGACGCTCACGCGCCATCCGCACGCGTTGATCGATATCCGCGATCCGTCGCAACCATATTCGGCTGCCGAATTTCGCGACGACGCGGTATCCGTCATGCAAACCATCAGCGCGCGCGGGCGAGTGCCGTTGCTGGTCGGCGGCACGGGTCTCTATTTTCGCGCCCTGCAGCAAGGGCTCTCCGAATTGCCTGAGGCGGATCCGGCGATTCGTGCAGGCTTGTCGGAGGAGGCTGCGCGTATCGGCTGGCCGGCCATGCACCAGCGCCTGGCGCAACTCGATCCGGTGGCGGCCGGGCGCATCGGCAATAACGACGCGCAGCGATTGCAGCGCGCGCTGGAGGTCATTGAACTCACCGGCCAGCCGCTGTCCGATCTGCAACATGGGCGAAGCGAGCTCTTTCCCTGGCGTGTGCTGAAGCTGGCCTTGTTGCCGGAGGATCGCGGCCCGTTGCATGCGCGCATCGCGGAGCGTTTCGACGCGATGCTCGCGGCCGGTTTCCTCGACGAGGTCCGGGCCTTGCGCGCGCGAGGCGATCTGCACGCCGAGCTGCCGGCGATCCGTGCAGTCGGCTATCGGCAGGCCTGGGAGCACCTCGACGCCATGATCGATGACACCGAGTTCCGCAATCGCGCCATTTACGCGACGCGACAGCTGGCCAAGCGGCAGATCACCTGGTTGCGAAGTGACCATGCGACACGGCGCATCGATCCCGACCGCGTACGGCCGTTGAAGCCTGCTCTCGACGCCGTCGAGCTGTTCCTCGGCGAGCCTGCACGGCCGCCGAGAGAGTAAAACGCAGCGCCACGGCTCGTGGATACAGCGATCCGGTCGGCAAAAGCCCCCTTTCATCAAGCTTTTGAAACCGGTTAACATCCAGTCATGTTGGGCCCGGGCGCCGCGTTGGCGTTTTTTCCGGACCTGTCCGCGGAAGGGGAGAAGAAGAAATGTCCAAGGGACAATCGTTGCAGGATCCGTTTCTGAATGCGCTGCGCCGCGAACGCGTGCCGGTCGCCATCTATCTGGTCAATGGCATCAAGCTGCAGGGAACGGTCGAGTCGTTCGACCAGTTCGTGGTGCTGCTGCGCAACCAGGTCAGCCAGATGGTCTACAAGCACGCCATCTCCACCGTGGTGCCCAGCCGCAATGTGCGCATGGGCAATGGGCACGACGGCCCGGACCACGACAGCCATGGCGACGCATCGTCATCGACCGACGCGGACGCTTGATTGACGGCCGTGCAGGCCGCATGACAGGGGTCTGCCCGTAAGGATCAAACCCATCCGTGTTCGATAGACACAAGAAAGGCGACCGCGCACTGCTGCTCCTGCCGCATTCGCGCGGCGAAGGCGACACCGTGCGTCGGGGCGAGGAATTCGCCGAACTGGTGAAATCCGCCGGCGCCGAGATTCTGGGCGTCATCGCCGCGCGCGTCGAGGATCCCAACCCTCGCTACTACGTCGGCAGCGGCAAGGCCGACGAGGTCGCCGAGGCGGTACGCGCGCTCGAAGTCGACCTGGTACTGGTCGACCATGTGCTGACGCCGGTGCAGGAACGCAACCTCGAAAAGCACGTCGGCGTGCGCGTGGTCGATCGCGCCGGCCTGATCCTCGACATCTTCGCCCAGCGTGCGCGCTCGCACGAAGGCAAGCTGGAAGTGGAACTGGCCCAGCTCAAGCACCTGGCCACGCGCCTGGTGCGCGGTTGGACCCATCTGGACGCCCAGCGCGGCGGTGCCATCGGCAACCGCGGTCCTGGCGAAACCCAGCTCGAAACCGACCGCCGCCTGCTCGCCGAGCGCGTCAAGATGCTGACCAAGCGCCTGCAGAAAGTGCAGACCCAGCGCGGCCAGCAGCGTCGCGCGCGCCTGCGCAACATCGTGCCGCGGGTGGCGCTGGTCGGTTACACCAACGCCGGCAAGTCCACTCTGTTCAATGCACTGACCACCGGCGATGTCTACGCCGCCGACCAGCTGTTCGCCACGCTCGATCCCACCGTGCGCAAGCTGGAAAACCTGAGCTGCGGTCCGGCCGTGCTGGCCGACACCGTCGGTTTCATCCGCGAGCTGCCACACGATCTGGTCGCCGCCTTCCGCGCCACCCTGGCCGAAGCGCGCGACGCCGATCTGCTGCTGCACGTCAGTGACGCCGCTGATGAAGAACGCGAACGCCTGCACCGCGTGGTCGACAACGTGCTGGAGGAAATCGACGCCGGCGACGTGCCGCAACTGCAGGTGATGAACAAGATCGACCTGGCCGGCGTCGAGCCGCGCATCGATCGCGATGCATCGGGCAAGCCGGTGCGGGTCTGGTTGTCCGCCGCAACCGGGGCCGGCACCGAGCTGTTGCGCCAGGCGCTGGGCGAGCTGCTGGGTGGCGACCGCGTGCGCTCGGAGCTGCAATTGCCGTTGTCGGCCGGCCGGCTGCATGCGCGCCTCAAGGCCGCCGGTGCGATCACCGGCGAGACCATCGACGAGCACGGCTGGCAGTTGCACATCGACGCGCCGCGCAGCGTCATCGCGCCGCTCAGCGGCGGCGACGCGGTGGAAACCCGCCTGCTGCGCGAGCTGCTGGCGCCAGTGGACTGAGTGGCGAGACGGGGGACGCCCCGATCCAGCTCTGCTAGAATCTTCGGCGTTTGCGCGGCCTCGTTCCAGGCGTCGCGTCGCCTCAACCGCTTTGGCCCAACTCAATGCGCGATCCCGTTCAACGTGTGTTCCGGCCGTGGTTGCCGGCCTCCGGCGAGCCCAAGGAGACTGACCGTGGCATGGAATGAACCCGGCAACGGGCAACGCGATCCCTGGAGCAAGAACCGGCAGGGCGGCAGCAAGTCGCCGCTGGACGGGCTGCTCAAGAACCTCAAGTCCGGCCTCGGCAAATTCGGCCAGGGTCCGGGCAGCCTGCTCACCGGCGTGGTGGTACTGCTGCTGGTCGGCCTGCTGCTGAGCAGCTACACCATCATCGATGCGCGCCAGGTCGGCGTGGTGCTGCGCTTCGGCCAGTACTCGCGCACCTTGCCGCCCGGCTTCCACTTCAAGCTGCCGCAGCCGGTCGAAGCGGTGACCAAGGTCGAGGCCACGCGCGTGCGTTCGGTCAACGACACCGTCAGCATGCTGACCCGCGACGAAAACATCATCACCGTCGATTTCACCGTGCAGTACCAGGTGGACGACGCGCGCAAATATTTGTTCTCACTCAACGATTCCGACGGCAGCATCCAGGCCGCCGCCGAGGCCGCGGTGCGCGGCGTGATCGGCAACAGCGACATGGACCAGATCCTCTCCGCCGCCGGCGCCAACCTGGTCAGCGAAGCCCAGCAGACCTTGCAGAAAACCCTCGACGGCTACGACTCCGGCTTGCGCGTCACCGAGGTCAGCTTCCAGAACGTGTCGCCGCCCAAGGACGTGAAAGACGCCTTCGACGACGTCAACAAGGCGCGCGAAGACAAGCAGAGCATCGAGAACGGCGCGCTGGCCTATGCCAACAAGGTCGTGCCGGTCGCGCGCGGCGACGCCGCCGCCATCGCGCAGCAGGCCGACGGTTACAAGGCCGAGCGCATCGCCACCGCGCAGGGCGACACCGCGCGCTTCGATCAGCTGCTGAAGGAATACAAGGCCGCGCCCGAAGTCACCCGCCGCCGCCTGTACATCGAAACCATGGAACAGGTGATGGCCGACAACGCCAAGGTCATCGACACCACCGGCGGCCGCAACATCATCAACCTGCCGTACGGCCGCGAGCCGGTCAGCGACATGGGCACCGTCAATGCCGTGGCGCCGACCGCCACCGACACTCCCGCCAGTGACGCCAAGACCAACGGGAGCCAGCCATGAACCGGATCGTGATCGCACTGGTCGTGGCCGTGCTGGTGCTGCTCGGCCTCAACAGCATGTTCGTGGTGAAGGAAGGGCAGAACGCCATCCTGCTGCAGTTCGGACGCATGGTGCGCACCGACTACCAGCCCGGCCTGCATTTCAAGATTCCGCTGATGCAGCAGGTGATGCAGTTCGACAACCGCATCCTCTCGCTGGATGCACCGCCGGAGCGTTACTTCACCTCCGAGAAGAAAAGCGTCAACGTCGATTTCTATGCCAAGTGGCGCATCGCCGACAACGCCGCGTTCTATCGCGCCACCGGCGGCGACGAGCTGCAGGCCGAACAGCGTTTGACCCCGGTGATCAAGGACGCGCTTCGCTTCGAGTTCAACGCGCGCACGCTGGAAGAACTGATCTCCGGCGGCCGCAAGGACATCACCGAGCGCGTGCGCCAGCAGACCGACGCCTCCGCGCGCAAGAACCTCGGCATCGCCATCGTCGATGTGCGCATCAAGCGCATCGACCTGCCGGAAGAAGTCAGCGAATCGGTCTACAAGCGCATGCGCGCCGAGCGTCTGCAATTGGCCAACGAGCTGCGTTACACCGGCCAGGAAGCCGCAGCGAAAATCCAGGCCGACGCCGATCGGCAGGCGCAGGTGCTCAAGGCCGATGCCAACCGTGACGCCGCCAAAGTGCGCGGCGACGGCGACGCACAGGCCGCCGCCATCTACGCGCAGTCGTACGGGCAAGACCCGGAGTTCTACGCGTTCTATCGCAGCATGGCCGCGTACGCCAAGTCGTTCAAGGACGGCAAGGGCGTGCTCGTGCTCAAGCCCGATTCCGAATTCCTGCGCTACTTCAGCGACCCCGGTTCACCGAAACGCTGATGCTGCGGCCGCTCGCGCATACGAGCGGCCCGATTCGACACACATCGCAAACCTGTCACCGTCAGCGCCCCACAATGGGGCTGCACCAACCTGAGCGAGAACATCATGGGCAAGTCAGTCGTCATTCTCAGGGCCCAGTGGGGGCGAGCCGGGCTTTAACGGAATGCCTTGAATGGCATTCCGTTCCGGCGAGCGCCCGAGGCAGGATGCCGCAGGCCGGGTGACTTGATGAGCCATGGATGGCGAATCTAGTCACCGACGTCGGCCCACAGCGGGTCAACTCAAACTTCAGCGAGAGACATCATGGGCAAGTCAGTAGTTATTCTTGGCGCGCAGTGGGGCGACGAAGGCAAAGGCAAGATCGTCGACCTGCTCACCGAACGCGTCGGCGCCGTCGCGCGTTTCCAGGGCGGCCACAACGCCGGTCACACGCTGGTGATCAAGGGTAAGAAGACGGTCTTGCACCTCATTCCCTCGGGCATCCTGCGCGACGACGCGCTGTGCCTGATCGGCAACGGCGTAGTGCTGTCGCCGGCCGCGCTGGTGAGCGAAATCGCCGAGCTGGAAGCGCAGGGCGTCGATGTGCGTCCGCGCCTGAAGATCTCGCCGGCCACGCCGCTGATCATGCCGTACCATATTGCCGTGGATAAGGCGCGCGAAGTCGCTTCCGGTGCCAAGGCCATCGGCACCACCGGTCGCGGCATCGGGCCGGCGTACGAGGACAAGGTGGCTCGCCGCTCCATCCGCGTGGCCGACCTCATGTATCCGCACGAACTGCCGGAGAAGGTGAAGGCAGCCGTCGAGTACCACAACTTCGTTCTCACGAAGTGGCTGAAGGCCGAGCCGGTCGATTACCAGACCGTGCTCGACGAAGCGCTCACTTGGGGCGAATACCTGCGTCCGATGGTCGACGACGTAGCCACCATCCTGCACGACATGCGCCGCGACGGCGGCAACATCCTGTATGAAGGCGCGCAGGGTGCGCTACTCGACATCGACCACGGTACCTATCCGTACGTCACTTCGTCGAACACCACGGTGGGCGGTGCGCTGGCCGGTACCGGCGTGGGCGCGCGCGACATCGACTACGTGCTGGGCATCTGCAAGGCCTACGCCACGCGCGTCGGCGGCGGTCCGTTCCCCACCGAGCTCAACGACGAGATGGGCGAGTTGTTGCGCAAGAAGGGCAACGAGTTCGGCGCCAGCACGGGCCGTCCCCGGCGCTGCGGCTGGATCGACCTGGTGGCGCTGAAGCGCGCGGTGCAGATCAACGGCATCGACGGTCTCGCCATCACCAAGCTCGACGTGCTCGACGGGCTGGAAAGCATCAAGGTCTGCATTGCGTACGAGTATCGCGGCAAGCGTCGCGAACTCGCGCCGCTCGATGCGGATGGTTGGGCCGAGTGCAAGCCGGTGTATCTCGAGTTCCCGGGCTGGGAAGAATCCACCGCGGGCATCCGCGACTGGAACAAGCTGCCACCGGCCGCGCGCGCCTACCTGCGTGCCGTCGAAGAACTCTCGGGCTGCAAGCTCGCGCTGGTTGCCACCGGCGCGGACCGCGATGACACGATCGTCCTCGACGATCCGTTCGGCGGCGACGGCAACTGCTGATCGCATGACCCGCACGCTGGGCGAGTGGCTGTCGTACCAGGAACGCACGCATCCCCGTGACATCGAGCTTGGTCTCGAACGGGTCCGTGCCGTATGGGAGGCGATGGGCGCCCCGCGCCCCGCCCCCCTGGTCATTACAGTGGGTGGCACCAACGGCAAGGGTTCCACCGTGGCCCTGCTCGAGGGCATGCTGCGCGCCGCCGGCTACCGCACGGCCTGCTATACCTCGCCGCACCTGCTCCGCTACAACGAGCGGATCAGGATCGATGGCGAGGATGCGGCCGACGAGGCGCTGGTTGCCTCGTTCGAGCGCATCGAGGCCGCGCGCGGCAGCATTCCACAGACCTATTTCGAGTTCGGTACCCTCGCGGCGCTGGACCTGATGGCGCGCGCGAGGCTGGACGTGGCAATCCTCGAGGTCGGTCTCGGAGGGCGGCTCGACGCGGTGAATATCGTGGATGCCGACGTCGCGGTTATCACCACCGTCGATCTCGACCACCAGGACTGGCTGGGCAACGATCGCGACAGCATCGGCCGCGAGAAGGCAGGCATAGCGCGGGCTGGGCGACCGGCGATCGTCGGCGAACTGGCGCCGCCGCAGGGATTGCTGGATGCGCTACGCGGCATCGGGGCGGTGATCGTTCGGGCCGGCGAAGCATACGTCTCTGTAGGAGCGCGCCTTGCGCGCGACAGCCTTTCGCCATCATTTGAAATCTCGCGCGCCAGCTCCGGGGGGCGGCCTCGAAACATGTCGCGCGCAGGTCGCGCTCCTACACCGGCTCCGGAAAATACGTGGTCGTGGGAGCATCGTGACGGTACGAGCCTCGAGTTGCCTCTCCCCGCACTCGACGCCCCGGTACAACTCGCCAACGCAGCGACAGCGATCGCCGCCATCCACGCGCTCGGAACGCGCGTGGACGTTTCCCCGGCAGCGATTCGCGCCGCGTTGTCGACGGTTCACGTCCCCGGCCGCCTGCAGCGCATCGCCGACCATCCACGCACGCTCGTGGACGTCGGCCACAACCCGCAGGCAGCGCGTGCGCTCGCGGCGTGGCTGGATGCACAGCCAGCCTCGGGCCGCGTGTTCGCAGTCTACGGCGCGCTCGCGGACAAGGACGTGGCCGGTGTCGTCAGCGCGATGGGCCGCCGGATAGATCGCTGGTTCATCGCCGGGCTGGAAGCCGACACGCCGCGCGGCCTGGGCGCAGGGGTGCTGGTGTCCACCTTGGTCGCCGTGCTGCCCGGTGCATCGGCCTCAGCACATGCGAGCGTCGCCGAGGCATGGGCTGCCGCGCGCCAGGCGGCGAGCGACGACGATACGCTGCTGTTGTTCGGATCCTTCTTCGTCGCCGCCGCGGCCCTTACCGGGTAGGAACGGCCCCCACCGGGCAAGCTCTTCACAAAGCGCCGGGGCGGCGCCATTGCCGGTTATAATCGCGCCGATCCGCATTGCGCCGGTCGTATGGAGCCTTCCTTGAAAACACGCCTGCTGGGTGCCGCCGTTCTGATCGCTCTGTTGGTCCTGTTCGTGCCGATGTTCTTCTCCAGCACGCCGCCAAAGACCGATACGGACCAGACCGTGAGCCTCGCCATCCCGCCGGCGCCCGACCGTGAGCTGCAGACCCGTACCCTCGACGTCGCGCCCGCCGGCACCCCCATCGCCCCTTCCAGCGCTCCGGCGGCGAGCGCCCCCGTGGCGCAGCCGGCGTCCCCGGCCGCCACCGTGACGCCGGGCAACGGCAACCGCCTCGCCGCGGTGGATATCACGTCGCGCAAGCCCGCCGACGCGCTCCCCGAGGATCTCGCCGCGTCGCCCGCAGCCGGCAACAAGCCCGCCGCCACGGCGGCACCGAAACCGGCGCCGGCCGCTCCGGCTCCGGCCACTCCGGTCGCGAGCCCCACGACCCTGACGGCCGGCACCGCCGCCCGCGGCAGCTACAGCATCAACCTCAGCGCCTATGCGGACCGCAGCAAGGCCGACGCGCTGGTCCAGAAAGTGAAGGCCCTGGGCTACCCGGTCAGCACCGCCGCCACGACCCAGGCAGGCAAGGCGCTGACGCGCGTCACCGCCGGTCCCTTCGAGACGCGGGCCGCCGCCGAAGCCGCGCGCCTGAAGATCGTCGCCGCCGCACCGGGCGCTCCCGCCACACTCTCCACCAAGGCCGAGGCGCAGACCGCCGACGCGCCCGCGCCTTCCCGGACGGCTCTCGCCAGGACGCCGGCCACCACCACGGGTACCACGCCCGCGGCGGTACCTGCCGCCGCGCCGCGCGCCGGCGGCTTCGCGGTCCAGGTGGCTGCCGTGAGCAACGAGGCGGAGGCCACCCGCCTGCGCGACAGGCTGCGCGGTGCCGGCATCCCGGGCTACGTGGACAGCATCGCTTCCAGCAGCGGCGCGAAGCTCTGGCGCGTCCGCGCCGGGCCGCAGACGCAGCGTGACGACGCGGTTCGTCTCAAGGACCAGATCAAGGCCAAGATGGGCCTCGACGGTGTCGTCGTCCCGGCGCCCTGACGGGCCTGACCTGCCAGCCGTCGCCAAACCGAGGAACACCGTGTGAATTGGGCCGACTACGTCATCCTTGCCGTGCTGTTCATCTCGGTCTTGATCGGCCTGGCGCGCGGCCTCATTTCGGAAGTGCTGTCGCTGGTGATCTGGGTGGCGGCGTTCTGGCTGGCCTGGCTATTCGGTCCGGTGGTCGCGCGGTATTTCGAAGGCAGCGTGTCGCTGCCCACGGCGCGGATCGCGATCGGCTACGGACTCTGCTTCATCACGGTGCTGCTGGTGGGCGCCGTGCTTCGGTTCCTGATTTCACGCCTGGTCTCGGGATCAGGGCTGGGCGGCGTGGATCGCCTGTTCGGGATGCTCTTCGGTCTCGCGCGCGGCGTGCTTATCGTCAGCGGCGTGGTGTTCCTGCTGGGTTTCACCCCGTTGCCGAACGAGCCGTTGTGGCGCGAGTCGACGATGCTGCCACAGTTCGCTGTGCCGGCGGCGTGGCTGGGCCAGCAGGTGCCGGCGAACGTGCGCGAGTACATGCATCCGCCCGCGGCGCTGAAGGACATGAAGCTGCCGGACGTGAAATTGCCCAGCCGGGAAGAATTGATGAAACTGCGCGACCTCACGACCCCCGCGCGGCCCACGCAAGAACAGAACGTTCACCCTGCCGCCGCGACCACGGCGGCCTCTTCGTAGAAGGCAAGACCCATGTGCGGAATCATCGGCATCGTCGGTACCACGGAAGTGGCATCGGCCCTGTATGACGGCCTGACCGTCCTGCAACATCGCGGGCAGGATGCCGCCGGCATCGCCACCGTGGATGGCGCCCGCCTGCGCCTGCACAAGGGCAACGGACTGGTGCGCGACGTCTTCAATTCGGCGGGCGTGAGCAAGCTGCGCGGGCGTATCGGCATCGGTCATTGCCGTTATCCCACCGCGGGGTCGGAAGGCACCGACGAAGCCCAGCCGTTCTACGTCAACTCGCCCTACGGCATCGCCTTCGCGCACAACGGCAATCTCGTGAACACCGAGACCCTGCGCAAGGAGATGTTCGAAGACGACCGCCGCCACATCGACACGGATTCCGATTCCGAAGTGCTGCTCAACGTGCTCGCGCACGAACTGCAGGTGGAAGACCGCGGCGACCTTACCCATGAGCACGTCTTCAAGGCCGTATCGCGCGTGCACGCGCGTGCACGGGGTGGGTATGCCTGCATCGCGCTGGTGCTGGGCTATGGCCTCATCGCCTTCCGCGATCCGAACGGTATCCGTCCTCTGGTGCTCGGCGAGCGCGTCACCGCGGAAGGTCGCGAGTATGCGGTGGCTTCCGAATCCGTGGCGCTCGACGTCCTGGGTTTCAAACGCCTGCGCGATGTCGCGCCGGGCGAGGCGGTCATCATTACCGAAGGCGGCGAGCTTCTCTCGCAGCGTTGCGCCGAAGACGCTGTGCATGCCCCGTGCATCTTCGAATACGTGTACCTCGCGCGTCCGGATTCGATGATCGAGGACGTCTCCGTTTACAAGGCGCGCCTGCGCATGGGCGAGAAGCTTGCCGAGAAGATCCTGCGCGAACGTGGCCCGGACCATGGCATCGACGCGGTCATTCCGATTCCGGATACCTCGCGCACCGCGGCCAGCTCGCTGGCCCAGGCGCTGGGCGTGCCGATGCGCGAGGGGCTGGTGAAGAACCGCTATATCGGCCGTACTTTCATCATGCCGGGGCAGGGCGAGCGCGTGAAATCCGTTCGCCGCAAGCTCAACGCCATCGACCTCGAGTTCCGTAAGAAGAACGTGCTGCTGGTGGACGATTCGATCGTTCGCGGCACCACCTCGAGGCAGATCATCCAGATGGCTCGCGACGCCGGCGCGAAAAACGTCTACTTCGCTTCCGCCGCGCCGCCGGTGCGCTACCCGAACATCTACGGCATCGACATGCCCGCGGCCTCGGAACTGGTCGCCGCCGGACGCACGGTGGAAGAAGTGGAGAAGGCGCTCGGTGCCGACTGGCTGGTCTATCAGGACCTCGACGATCTCATCTGGGCGGTCGCCGACGGCAACGAGGACCTGCGCAAGTTCGATACCTCGTGCTTCTCCGGCGAGTACGTGACCGGCGTGGACGCCCGCTTCCTCGAACAGCAGGAAGCCCTGCGTTCGGACGCGGCGAAGAATGAACGCCGCAGCGCGTAAAGTTAGCGTGGCACGGGCGTAGGGTCCGTGCCACGACGCCTCGCATGAATGACCTGCATGCCGCCGCCCGCCGATGCCTCGATGCGACCGATCCGGTCGAGAAGGTGCGGCTCACGTTCGAGACATGGTCCGCACTCGAAACCGGAAGCGTCTCGCCGGATACTTTCTCCCCAGCGCCATTGCCTATTGGTTTGCCGGGGCGCCCCGAGCGGCCGCGCCTCGTGCCGGCGCGCGAACTCGCACAGCGCGGGCTTGGTACGGAGGCGGGGCGCGCGGCGCTGGTGCACGCCATCGCGCACATCGAATTCAACGCCATCGACCTCGCATGGGACGCGGTTTATCGATTTCGCGGCAAGCCCGCTGCCTATTATCGCGACTGGGCATCCTGCGCGAACGACGAAGCGCGTCACTTCACGATGCTGTCGGGGCGCCTGGCCGAACTCGGCCAGGCGTACGGCGACTTCGACGCGCACAACGGTCTTTGGGAAATGGCCGAGAAAACCGCACACAGCGACACCGCGCGCATGGCTCTGGTACCGCGCGTGCTGGAAGCGCGCGGCCTGGATGTCACACCCGGCATGATGGAGCGCCTGCGTCGCCAGGGCGACGAACGCACGGTGGCGATCCTGGAAGTGATCCTGCGTGAGGAAGTCGCTCACGTAGCGGCGGGATCGCGATGGTTCCACTGGTGCTGCGCGCGCGACGGCATCGATCCCGAAGCCACCTTCGCGCAGCTGCTCGCCGATTACATGAACAACTCGCTGCGCGGCCCGTTCAACCTGGACGCCCGTCGCGCAGCAGGTTTCTCCGAATCCGAACTGACCTGGCTGGGCACGCTGAGCTGAAGCACACCCCTTGTAGGGGCGCGCCCTGCGCGTTTATGCCCGCGTCGGGTACGACATCTCTTGAGGCCGTACCCAAAAAGCTGGCGCGCAAGTTTGGTGATTGCGGCGAAAAGCCGTCGCGCGCAAGGCGCGCTCCTACAAGTGCAGTCCGCGCAAGTCGACGCTTTCGCCATCAATACGCAACACCGACCCATGCTCGTACCAGTCGCCCAGCACGATACGCTGCGCCGCCGCGCCGTCGAGGGTGAAATCGTGGATCGCCGGACGATGCGTATGCCCATGCACCAGCCGGCGCACGCCGGCCTGCCGCATGGCTTGTTCGACGGCGCCCTGGTTCACGTCCATGATCGTCTCGTCGATGCGCCCCGTGCGCGACTTGCTGTCGCTGCGCGCTTTCGCGGCAAACGCACGGCGGGCATCGAGCGGCATGGACAGGATCTGCGCCTTCCATGCCTCGGTGCGCACCTGCGCACGCACGGCCTGGTACTCCACGTCGTCGGTGCAGAGCACGTCGCCGTGCATCAACAGCGTGGGCACGCCTTCGATCTCGTGCACGGTGCCGTCGTCGAGCAAGGTCATGCCTGCGCGCTCGGCGAATACCGGCCCGAGCAGGAAATCGCGGTTGCCGACCATGAAGTACACCGGTACGCTCGCGTCGCGGACGCCATGCGTGGCGGCGGCGATGCGCTTGGGCAGTTCGGCATCGTCGTCGTCGCCGATCCACGCTTCCACGAGATCGCCGAGAATGTAGAGCGCGTTCGCGGCACGCGCCTCGTCCGAGGCAAGGAAGCGTTCGAACAACGTGGTGATGTCGGGCCGTGCATCGTCCAGGTGCAGGTCGGCGATGAACAGGGTGCTCATGCGGACTTCGGCGCCGTGGCCTTCTTGTCGGCCTTCTTCGGCGCGACAGGCTTCGTGGGAGCCGCCGTGGTGGAAGCCGGCGCGGGCGCCGCCTTTTCCTCGCCGACGACGTTGGCCGAATCGATGATCACCAGCGGATTGGGAACGTCGCCCACGAAGGGGCCTTGCGCCCGGGTGGGCAGGGCGGCGATCTTGTCGATCGTGTCCATGCCGGACACGATCTTGCCGAATACCGCGAAGCCCCAGGTGAGGCTGCTCTGGTTGCCGACGTAGTCCAGGCGCCGGTTGTCGACGAGATTCACGAAGAACTGTGAAGTACCCGAGTTCGGGTCCGTGCCGCGCGCCACGGCGACCGTGCCGCGCAGGTTGGACAGGCCGTTATCGGCTTCGCTTGGAATGGGGGCGCGGGTACGCCGCTGGGTGAGATCGCGGCTGTAGAGGCCGCCCTGCACCATGTAGCCGTTCACGACGCGGTGGAACACCGTGCCATCGTAAAAGCCGTCGCGCGCGTACTGGAGGAAATTGGCGACGCTCTTGGGCGCCTTCTCCGGGAAAAGTTCCAGGGTGAAGTCGCCCTGGCTGGTGTGCATGAGCACTCGCGGGTGCTCGCCAACGGCAGGAGGCTGGGTCGCCGGCTTGGCCGCCTGTGCGAAGGTAGCAACAGGCAGGGCGAGGAGGGTGCTGACGACAAAAGCTCTGAGCATGGGTGACCGGTCGTGACGGTGAAACATTCCCGGCATGATACGCCCCTCTGCCGGGGGATTCCCGCTCATTCGGTGACGATCTCGAGTTCCAGGCCCAGTTCCGCCAGCGGTTCGCGCTCCTGGTCCAGGTCCGCCCCGGTCAGGGGATGCTGGTCGAGCCAGTCGGCCGGCAGCGAGAGCCGCAGGCGCTGGCGCGTGGCGACGACACGGATGCGCGGCAAGGCCTCCGCGCGACGCGCCCGGCGGAACAGCACGCCGAGTCGCAGGATCGTGGTGATGTGACGGGCAAGCATGCGGTAGCGCACCGGCAGCGCCGAGATCACGGACTTCTCCGGCTTGCGACGGTGCGATTCGACGATGACGGCGAGCAACTGCTGTTCCTGCCGCGAGAAACCGGCGAGGTCGGCGTTACGCAGGATGTAGGCGCCGTGGCGATGATGCTGGCTGTGCGCGATGGCCAGGCCCAGTTCGTGCACGCGCGCAGCCCAGGAGAGCCACTCGCGCGCGTCGTTGTCGAGCTTCCACGCCTTGGCCAGCTGGTCGAAGATGGCCAGGGCCGTGGTCTCCACCCGGCGGGCCTGCGCGCGGTCGACGCCATAGCGGTTCGCGAGGGCATCGATGCTGGCCATGCGCGGGTCGGTACCCGCGGAACGGCCGATCAGATCCCAGAGCACCCCTTCGCGCATGGAACTTTCCGACACGCGGAGGCGCTCGATGCCCAGCGCCTCGAACGCGGCCTCGAAGATGACCACGCCGCCGGCGAAGACCGCGGTTCGGTCTTCGGCGAGGCCGGGCAGCTTCAGCACATCCGAGGACCCCTGCTCGATCAACGCCTCGCGGACCGCCACCAGGGACTCCGGCGTGACGCCATCGTCGGAAAGCTTCATGGCACGCACCACGGCGCCGATGGACTTGGCCGTGCCGGAGGAACCATAGGCGTCGGCCCAGCCGGCCTCCCGGTAGTCCTCGGAGAACTGCTGGAGCAGCACGCCGATTTCGCGGCGGGCGCGCAGCCAGCGCTTGCGCGTGATCTTGCCTCCGGGAAAGAAGCGCATCGTGCTGGCGATGCAGCCGACCTGCACGCTTTCCGTCAGGATGGGAGAGGTACCGCGGCCGATGATGAACTCGGTGCTGCCGCCACCGATGTCGATCACCAGGCGGTGGTCGCGCGACGCGGGCAGGTCGTGCGCCGCGCCGAGGAAGATCAGGCGGCCTTCCTCGCGGCCGGAGACGATTTCCACCGGATGGCCGAGGGCGGCCTCGGCCGCGGACAGGAAGGCATGCGGCGAGGCCAGCCGGCGCACGGTATTCGTGGCCACGGCGCGCACGTGCAGGGCGGGAATGCCGGCGATGCGCTGGCCGAAGCGCGCGAGGCTGGCGAGCGCGGCGGCGCGATGGCCGGCATCGAGCGTGCCGTCGGGACGCAGGCCCACCGCCATACGCACGGTATCGCGCAGCCGGTCGATGACGCGGGGCTCGCCGTGTTCGTAGCGTGCCACCACCATGTGGAAACTGTTGGAGCCGAGATCCACGGCGGCGAGCAGTTCGCCTTCGTTGATCTGGGATTTACCGGACGGTGCCATCGGGGAATTCTGTCATGGCTGCTTGTCGAGGGCGAGGCTTTGGTAAGGCCGAAAGCACGAACAACACGATGCACAGGAACCCGAACACCCAGTAATCCGTTGGCGCGGGGCCCCACCAGTGCCGGTGCCACGGCACGTCCGCCGGATTGAACCGGGCTAATCCGAAGGCGGGATTGAGCGTGAACCACAGTCCGTCCTCCGCCACCCAGAACAGCATCACGCAGGCGATCGCCCGCACCTGTGCGCGCCAACTCCAGAAACCCCGGAACACCATCGGGAAATGGAAGAACAGCGCAATGAACGGAAACACCCACGCGTGGTAGCCGGTCATCGGCCGGCCGCCCCAAAGCAGGTCGAGCAACCAGTGGTGCTCGATACGCCAGGTAGGCAGGCTCGTGGCCCAGCCGTGCGGGCCCTCGATCTCGATCTCCACGTGGGCGAAGCAAAAGGCGAGGAGGAGGGTGAAGAAGGCGGTCGACACGACGGCAGCGATAGGGTGACGCGCCGAGTGACTCATGCACCGTCCAGTTGGTTGAGCACCGTATGGATCACCTCGCGCGCCGCATGCGGTCGCCCGATGGCACGCGCGCTCGCGGCCATGGCGGCAAGTCGCGCCGGCTGCGCCTGGAGTTGGCCGATCCGCCAGGCGAGCGACACGGCGTCGATCGCCTTCCAGGCCGCGCCCTGTTCCATGAGGTAATCGGCGTTGCGTTCTTCCTGTCCCGGGATAGGCGCGTTGACGATCATGGGCAGGCCCATGGCGAGGCATTCGGAGGTGGTGAGGCCGCCGGGCTTGGTGATGGCAAGGTCGCAGCAAGCCATCAGGCGGTCCACGTGTGGGGTGTAACCCTGCGGGAAGAGCCGGTCGGGATAGCGCGATGCCGCGAGGTCACGCAGCCGTTCGAGCATCGCGGCGTTCCGGCCGGCGAGCACGACGAGCTGGAAGCCATTCGCTGTCGAAAGCAAGGCGTCAGCAAGCTTGTCCAGCCCGCCGACGCCAGCGCCGCCACCCATGACGAGGTAGGCCGGACGGTCGGGATCGAGGCCGATTCCGGTGGACAGCGAACGCCGGTCGTGTGGCCCCGAGAATGCGGGCATCACGGGAATACCCGTGGTGTGTACGCGTGTCGCGGGCAGGCCGACGGCGCGCATGCGTTGCGCGATCTCCGGGCTGGCGGCGAGGTAGCCCGTCATCTCGGGAATGACCCACATGCGGTGCAGGTCGAAGTCGGTGACCTGCAACCACACGGGCGCGTGGATGCGGCCCTTGCGGATCTGCCGCGCGAGCATTTCGGCCGGAAGGAAGTGCGTACAGACGATCGCATCCGGCGCGAACTGTGCGATGGCGGCACGCAACCGGCGCGTGTTCAGGCGCTCGATCGTCCGGCGCATGCGCTGGGTCAGGGCCTCCGGACGGGAGTCGTCCGTGATGCGATAGAGCATGCCCCACAGTTGCGGATGGCGGGTGATGAGGCGCAGGTAGAAGTCGGCGTAGATGCGCCGGAAGCTCGACGGTACGTAATCCATCACGTCCAGATGGAGCGCTTCGACCTCGCGTCCGTCCCCTGCCAACGTGGATACCGCCGCTTCGAGCGCCTGCGCCGCGCGTACGTGCCCCGCGCCGGCAGACACGGAAAGGAGGAGGATGCGCCGCTTCACCCGCTATAAACCGCGAGGAGGGCTTGCTGCGCCGCGTGCGGCGCCTCACCCCTGGCCGGGTGGCTGCGCGTGTAGCGGCCGTCGCTGCCGAGGATCCATGCCTGCGTGTTGTCGCGCAGGTAGTTGTCGAGTGTCTCGTCGTAGACGCGGCGGGCGAGTTGCGGCTGGAGGATGGGTACGCCTACTTCGATGCGCCGCATGAGGTTGCGTTCCATCCAGTCCGCGCTGGCGCAGTACAACTCCGGTGCGCCATCGTTGCCGAACCAGTACACGCGGCTGTGCTCGAGGAAGCGCCCGACGATGGAGCGGACGCGGATGTTCTCCGACACGCCGCGGATGCCGGGACGCAGCGTGCACGCACCGCGGATGATGAGGTCGATCTGCACGCCCGCCATCGATGCGCGGTAAAGCGCCTCGACCACATGCGCTTCGTTCAGCGCGTTGAGCTTGGCCACGATGCGGCCGGGGCGTCCGTTGCGCGCGTGTTCCGTCTCGCGCTCGATCTTGCCCATCACGCTGGTGTACAGGGTGAAGGGCGAATGCAGCAGGCGCTTCAGCTGGATCATCGGCCCCAGGCCGGACAACTGCTGGAAGACCTTGTGGATGTCTTCGCCGATCTCCGGATCCGCCGTCATCAGGCCGATATCGGTGTAGCCGCGGCTGTTGCCCTGATGGTAATTGCCGGTCGAAAGGTGGACGTAGCGGCGCAGGCCGCCGCTTTCACGGCGCACGATCAACAGCATCTTGGCGTGGGTCTTGTAGCCGACCACGCCGTAGACGACCTGTACGCCAGCCTCCTGCAGCCGGTTCGCGAGGCCGATGTTGGCCTCCTCGTCGAAGCGTGCGCGCAGTTCGATCACCACGGTGACGTCCTTGCCGTTGCGCGCGGCCTCCACCAGGAGGTCCACCAGCGGCGAATCCTTGCCGGCGCGATACAGCGTCTGCTTGATGGCGAGCACGCCCGGATCGTCCACGGCACGGCGTAGCAGTTCCACCACCGAGGCGAAGGATTCGTAGGGGTGATGCAGCAGCACGTCGCGCGAGCCGAGCACGTCGAATTCGTTCACGCCTTTTTCGAAGGCCGGCGACAGGCGCGGCGTGAACCGTGGGAATTTCAGTTCCGGGCGGTCCACCTGGTCGTAGATCATGGCGGCGCGGATGATGTTCACCGGGCCGTCGCAGCGATAGACGTCCGTTTCCTCCAGTTCGAAGTTCGCGATCAGCATCTCGGTGATGGCACGCGGGCAGTCGGCGCCGACTTCCAGCCGCACCGGCCGGGCGTAACCGCGGCCGGCGAGTTCCTCGCTCAAGGCCCGCGCGAGATTCTCCACCTCGGCTTCCTCGACCACCAGCTCGCTGTTGCGCGTGACGCGGAACTGGTACGTGGCGCACACCTGGAAACCGGGAAAAATCTCATCGGCGAAGGCCTGCAACACCTCGGCCAGGAAGACGAAGTCGCCGTCGCCACCGGATACCTCGGCGGGAAGGTGGATGATCCGGGGTAGGGAGCGCGGCGCACGCACCAGCGCCATATGGCCTTCGCGGCCGAACGCGTCGCGGCCCTTCAGGATCACGGCGAGGTTAAGCGTCTTGTTGAGGATGCGCGGGAACGGATGCGCCGGATCGAGGCCGAGCGGCGAAAGTACCGGCATGACCTCGTTCTGGAAATAGCCCTGCAGCCAGCGGCGTTGCTTGTCGCTCCAGCCGTCGCGGGTGAGGAAGCGGATGCCTTCGGCCTCGAGCGCGGGGAGCAGTTCCTCCCGCCATGTGGCGAAGATGTCGGCGACCAGTTCCAGCGTGCGTTCGCGGATGCGCGCGAGGATCTCGCTGGAAGAAAGGCCGTCCGCGCCCGCCACGGCCACGCCCAGGGCGTGCTTGTGCTTGAGCACGGCCACGCGCACCTCGAAGTATTCGTCGAGGTTGTTGCTCACGATCGTGAGGTAGCGCAGTCGCTCCAGCACGGGCACGTCGGGATCGCGCGCCTGGGCGAGGACGCGGAAGTTGAACTCCAGCGCTGCCAGCTCACGATTGATGTACAACTCGGGATTGCCGAGGTCCACGATCTTGCTCATGCGTTCCACTGTTCCGCTCACGACGTCCGATGGTGGCTCAACGGCGACCATGCCGGAAAGCGGCGACGCAGCAAGCCATTAAGGGTGCAGTCCGGCGGCTTCCTGGATACGCGCGCCGTCGAGCAGGCGTTCGCTACCGAAAATGCAGGCGAAGGTGGAGCCTTTGCCGGGCTCGCTTTCTATCGCCAGGCGGGCCTGGTGCAGGTTAAGCACGTGCTTCACGATCGAGAGGCCGAGGCCCGTGCCGCCCGAGTCGCGCGAGCGGCTGGAGGAAACACGGTAGAAGCGCTCGGTAAGCCGCGCGATGTGCGCCGCGGGAATGCCGAAGCCGGAATCCTGTACCGAGAAGCGCGCGCCGCCTTCGAACTCCGCCCAGCGGATGGCGATGCGGCCGCCTGTGGGAGTGTAGCGCACGGCATTGCTGACGAGGTTGGAGAATGCGCTGTGCAGGTCCTTGGGCGAGCCGAGCAGGTCGAACGAGGTGGCGACGTCCAGCGACACCGTATGCCGGCCCTGGCTGAGGGCCTCCGCCTCCTTGCGCAGGCTGGCGAGCAACGGGGACATCTGTACGTGTTCCTCGGCCACATGGTCCTGGGTTTCGAGTCGGGACAGGGTCAGCAGGTCTTCCACGATCTGGCCCATGCGCTTGGATTGCGCACGCATCTCATCCAGTACCGGTGCCAGCTCGGGCACGTCTTCCGGGTCGAGCAGTTCAAGATAACCGTGGATCACCGTGAGCGGCGTGCGCAGTTCGTGCGAGACGTTGGCCACGAAGTCGCGGCGGATCTGTTCCAGGCGGGTGAGGTGGCTGGTGTCGCGTGCCAGCAGGAGCCCCTGCCGGCTGCCGAAAGGCAGCAGGGTGGCGGTCACGTGGCGATTGGGATGCGCGGGCGCGGTGACGTCATTGAGCGGTTCGCGACCCCCGTCGGCGAGCCATCCGGCCAGTTCCGAGTTGCGCAGCAGTTCGGCGATGGAGCGGCCGCGGTCGCGCGGGCGTTTCAGGCCAAGGAGGTCTTCCGCCGCGTGGTTGAACCAGCGCACGTGCAGGCCGTGGTCGAGGAGGACCACGGCGTCCGGCAAGGTTCCGGCCGCGCTGCGCAAGTCGCGCAGGCGTGAGGCGATACGGCGGGTGCGAGTCATCAGACGGTCATGCTCAGGATGGGGCGTGGCGGGCGCTTGCAACATTGGCCGCGTCTCATGACGGAACAAAGACAACAGCACGACGGTTTCCGCTACGGCGACCACGGCGATGACAGAAAGGGTCGCACCTGCCAGGAAGCCCACGCCGGCGCCCGCCAGCAGCGCGGCGGCGCATGCTGCGGGTAGTCGCCAGGTGGTTACGAAGCGATCAGGCATGCGTTGGGCCGATGACGGTCTGGTGTCGTCCACCATAGCGCGGCTCGGCCCGGAAAACCTAGGGCCGGGCGCCTAGGTGCTCGAGGAGAACCGGTAGCCCGCGCCGCGAACGGTCTGGACCATGTCGTCCAGCTTCCACGGCTCAAGGGTCTTGCGCAGGCGGCGGATGTGCACGTCGACCGTGCGTTCCTCCACGTATACGCTGCCGCCCCACACATGGTCGAGCAGCTGGGCGCGCGAGTACACGCGCTCCGGGTGCGTCATGAAGAAAAAGAGCAGGCGGTATTCGGTCGGCCCGATGGGCACCGCGTCTTCGCCCGCGAATACGCGGTGCGCGGGGCCATCGATGCGCAGACCACCCAGTTCCACCACGCCCGAGCCGTCGTCGCCCTGGCTGCGGCGGAGGACCGCCTTGATCCGGGCGATGAGCTCCCGGGTGGAGAAGGGTTTGATGACGTAGTCGTCGACGCCGGCTTCCAGGCCGTTCACGCGGTCCATTTCCTCGCCGCGGGCGGTGAGCATGATGATGGGGATCTCCCGCGAGAGCTCCTCGCGGCGGAGGCGCCGGGCCAGTTCCAGCCCGCTGGTGCCCGGAAGCATCCAGTCGAGCAGGATCAGGTCGGGAACCCGTTCCGAGATGGCCATCTGTGCGGCGCGGGCGTCGGCGGCGTGTGCCGCGTCCATGCCCGCCTTGCGAAGCGCGAAGGCGACCATGTCGCGTATCGAAGCTTCGTCTTCCACGATAAGGATGCGCTTATGCACGCTGGGACCGCCCGTTGGCTATGACGGTCATATTGCAGCCATGCTGTGTTACACGGCAATGACAATCGTCACATTGGCCTACTGGCTCCGGCCGTCGGGGTTGTCGTCGGTGGTCACCCGGCGCTTGCGCAGCTCGAGCAGGAGCGGGGTCAGGTCGCTGATCCGGGCCTGGATGCGGGAGCGCTGGTAATAGTCGAGGTCGTCCCGCTTCAGCAGGCGGCGCAGCTGCTCCATGGCGTCGAAGGGGCGGCCGGAAAGGTAGGCGCTGTCGGCATAGGCCTCGGCGGCGCGCACGGTATCCCCCGAGCGCTCGCTGGCCCGGGCGAAGGTGCGGAAGATCTCCGGATCGTCGCTGTCGTCGAGCATCGGCCGTAGCAAGGTTGTGGCGGTGCGGGCGTCATCGGCACGGCCGCTGTCGGCCAGGGCCTTGGCATAGCCCAGGGCCACGGCCCGGTTTCGGGGAGAGTTTTCGTGCAAGGCTTTGTAGATCGCCATGGCGTCGCCGTGCCGCCCGGCGTCCTCATAGGCGTCCGCCATGGTCAGGCGGATCACCACGCTTCCTGGCTGGCTGGCGAGGAGCGGCTGCAACTGGCCCACGGCCAGCGCGCCCTGGTTGCTGCGGATGAGGGCCAGCGCGTAGCCATAGCGGTTGGCCGCGTTGTCGAAATCCTTCCGCTTCAGGTTCGTGACGTAATAGCTCGCGAGCTTCCGGGCATCGCCTGACAGGACACGCACCCGTTCGCGCATCAGCGCGTATGTATCGCCGGCGCTGTCCGTGGCTACCTTGGAGGCGACGCCGACCAGGGTGGTAGGGTCCTTCACGAACGCCAGCGGAGCGGTGCTCTTCTCCCAGGTGGCCTTGTCGATGGTGGGCAGGCGCGGCTTGTTCGCCTGGCGTTCCTCGAGCACGCGGGCCCGGGCCTTGGCGTCGCTGATGCGGGCGAGGGTTACGGGATGGGTCTGGAGCAGGGCGGGCAGCGCCTCCTCGCCTTCGCCGACGCGCAGGGTGTCCTGCATGCGGCCGAAGAACCCGGCCATGGCGTTCGGGTCGAAACCGGCGTTGGCGAGGGTCTGGATGCCGACCCGGTCGGCCTCGACCTCGTCCTTGCGGGTGAAGTTGATCTGCCGCTGCAGCAGCAGGCCCTGTCCACCCATGAGCACGGCCGGGGCGGCGTCGCCCGCACCACCGCCCGCACCGGCGGCAATGGCGCCCAGCAATACCAGGGCCATCAGCGGCGCGTTCTTCTTCGAGTCCTCGAATGCCCGGTACAGGTGGTTCTGGGTGATGTGGCCGATTTCGTGCGCGATGACGCCGGCCAGTTCGCTTTCGCTACGGGTGATGTCGATCAGGCCCGCGTTCACGCCGATGTAGCCGCCCGGCGCGGCGAAGGCGTTGATCTGGTCGTCGCGCACGATGAAGAAGGAAAAATGGTCCTTCGGGCGATCGCTGGCGGCAACGAGGCGGTAGCCCAGGTCGTTGATGTACTGGTCGAGCAGCGCGTCGTCCACGGTCAAGTCCAGCGCGTGCATCTGGCGCAGCATCATCGCGCCGTACTGGTCGGCCTCCCGCGGGCTGATCAGGGCATTGGCGGAGCTGCCCAGATCGGGCAGGCGGACGGCGTCCTGGGCGCCCGCGACGAAGGTCGCGAGGGTGGTGGTGGCGACGAGGGCGAGGCGGGAAATGGACGGGCGCATAGTCAAACGACGATACCATCACCAAACGATGAGTTTGCCTTCCACGAGCGGGGCGCTGGGATGCTTTGACCACGGCTCCGGCCGCGGGTTCGCCGGTCTTGTAAAATCCAGCCCAGAGCGCCATCTTGCGCTCATTCCTGCCGAGAAATAGCGTCATGTCCACGCCTGATATCACCATTTATTCGACGGCCGTCTGCCCGTACTGCGTGGCGGCCAAGAACCTGCTGAAGGCCAAGGGCCTGTCGTGGAACGAGGTGCGCATCGACACCGATCCCGTCCAGCGCAACGCGATGCTCGAAAAGAGCGGCGGGCGCCGCACCGTGCCGCAAATCTTCATCAACGGTACCCATGTGGGCGGTTTCGACGACCTCGCAGCGGCCGACCGCAGCGGCCGTCTGGCCGAGATCCTCGAGGCGGCGCACTGATGGCCGGCGACCGGGTGAAGGCGTCCGGCGATACCGCCGCCTGGATGGACCCTACGGTGGGCTGATCTGCACGATCCTTGAAGGAAGCGGGGCAGATCGCCGATAATCAGGCGATTTTTTCGCTACGCTTCCCCTTCAGGAGTATCCCCATGAGCAAGACCATTGCCGTGATCCCCGGCGACGGCATCGGCCCCGAGATCATGGACGCGACCATTCGCGTTCTCGAAGCGCTCGATTGCGGCCTCACCTATGACTACGTGGACGCCGGCGTGGCGGCGCTCGAAAAGCATGGCGATCTCCTCCCCCAGGCCACGATCGACGCTATCGAGAAGCACAAGGTAGCCCTGAAGGGGCCACTGACCACACCCATCGGGGGGGGCTTCACCTCGATCAACGTCACCTTGCGCCGCAAGTTCGACCTCTACGCGAACGTGCGTCCGGCGATCAGCTTCCCGGGCACTAAGGCGCGCTACGAGAACATCGACATCATCACGGTGCGCGAGAACACCATGGGCGCGTACATGGCGGAAGGCCAGACGCGCGAAGGCGAGGGCGAGAACGAGGTGGCCGTGTCGGTCATCCGCAACACCCGCCCGGGCATGGAGCGCATCTGCCGTTATGGCTTCGAGATGGCGCGTAAGAAGGGCCGTAAGAAGGTTACGGCCGTGCACAAGGCCAACATCATGAAGACGTCGTCGGGCCTGTTCCTCGACGTGGCGCGTGAAGTGGCGAAGGATTACACCGATCTCGAATTCAGCGAGATGATCGTCGATAACGCATGCATGCAGCTGGTGATGAACCCGTACCAGTTCGACGTGATCGTCACCACGAACCTGTTCGGCGACATCCTCTCCGACCTCTGCGCCGGTCTCGTCGGCGGACTGGGCCTCGCGCCGGGCGCGAACATCGGCAAGGACGCAGCCATCTTCGAAGCCGTGCACGGTTCGGCTCCGGACATCGCGGGCCAGAAGAAGGCCAATCCCTGCGCACTGCTGCTCGCCGCGGCCGACATGCTCGACCATCTTGACATGGTCGCCAAGGCCACCCGCCTGCGCAGCGCCATCCGCGACGTGATGGATGCCCACGATCGCACCACGCCGGACGTCGGCGGTACCGGCACCACGGACACCTTCGGCGACGCGATCGTCGAGCGGATCCGCGCTACGGCCTGACACCACGCGTAGGAGCGCGCCCTGCGCGCGACAGGTTTTGAGGCCGTGACATGGAGCTGGCGCGCCAGCTTTGGGAACTGGGACGAAAACCTGTCGCGCGCAGGGCGCGCTCCTACATGTGCACTACGCCTCAGCGAAAGAACGGATACGGCGCGAGGAAGATGAGCCAGATCATCACGACGATGCCGATGTACTTCAGTACGCGAAAGAGTTTCGGATTCGCCTTCTTGAACCGGCGCGTGCGGTCGCGACTCCGCTGGTTGAGCGCGAACATGCGATTGACGAAGCCGACCTGTTCCTTGCCATCGTCGCTGTTCGGCGAGGCGGTGATCGAACCCATGAACGCGCCCACGCGCTTGTTGATCGCGGTCATCAGGCCGCTCTTCAGCGGGCGCTCCACGTCGGCGAACAGGATCACTCGGGTCTGGTCCGTGCGGTTCTCGGCCCAGTGCACGTAGGTTTCATCGAAAACCACATCCTTTCCGTCGCGCCACGCGTGCATCTCGCCGTCGACGAAGATGCGGCAGTCGTCGGAGTTCGGCGTGATCAGGCCGAGGTGGTAGCGCAGCGATCCTGCGAACGGATCCCGGTGCGGATTGAGCTTGCTGCCCGGCGGAAGCAAGGCGAACATCGCGGCCTTCACGCTGGGAATGGTTTTGAGCAGCTTCACCGTTTCCGGGCACAGCGTTTCGGCCGACGCGAGCGGCTCGCCATACCACTTCAGGTAGAAGCGCTTCCAGCCCTGCTTGAAGAAGGAATTGAACGAGGCGTCGTTGTGCTTCTCGGCGGAGCGGATGAATCCCTCGTCGAACAAGTGGAGCGCTTCCTCACGGATCGTCTGCCAGTTGGCCTGGAGCAGGTCGAGTTGGGGGAAGCCGCTGCGGTCGAGGATCGGTCGGGCGGGCACCGCCGAGAACGCGTACATCAGCAAGTTGTACGGCGCGAAGATCGCCGAATGATCGACCAGCTGGCGGTCGAAGCGCAGGCGCGAGCGGCCACGCAGGTGCACCAGCAGCACGCAGAGCGCGAACAGGATCAGCACGTACAGGACGATGAAGCGTGGCCCGAGGAAATTCATGCGGAGGACTCGAGGGGACGGGCGACGGTACGCCGTGGGCGGTTATATCAGCGCCATAGGATACTCCGCCCCCGTTGCCTGGGCACCTCCGTCGTCCTGACACCGGGGATCGACGCTTCTCGGCTTCCGGTCGGGCGGAGGCCCATGGATTCACGGTAGCCGGGGCGGGCGCCTACAACTTAAGCGGGATTGTAAGTGGAACGTGCACGGCGGATGCTGGACATCGACGGGCCACGGAATGGCTGGAGGCAACATGGACAGGAAAGTCTTCATGGCGGCGCTGCTCGTGTCGCTCGCACCAACGTTCAGCGATTGTGCCCCCCTTCACCGCGAGGCGCCGCAGGTGTCAGTCCCGGTGACCGACACGATGGCGCGGGCTTCCGGCCTTACCTCCGCACCCGCCACGGAAAGCGCGCCGGGCGGGGACGGCCCCGCGGTACGACAGGGCGTGCGAGGGCAGCAGGTCGCGGCTGCCCTGCGCGAGAGGTTCGACGACGTCGCGCAGCAATGCCTGGGCTCCGCGACGGCGCCGGGATTCCTGTGCAGCGGCGTGATGCTACGTCCGTCCAGGGCGTCGGATTTGCAGCATGCGTGGAACCCGACCGATGCCGAAATCACGGCCGGCGGGATGACGGCAACGTTCCTGCGCCGCGATATCCTCTTCGGCAGGCTGGCGCAGGAGGACGACCACGGTCTGGTCCTTTATCCGGTGCTGGGCACCCCTGCGGGCAAGTTGCGCCTGCAGGTGCTGTGCGTGTTCCCGACGTTCGCCCGTTCGGAAGAACGAGACCGGCCCGGCTGCGGACGGCACCCGGCGTATTGGGATCAAACCCGCTACTGCCAGGGACAGGGCATCACAACGGCGGCAGGCTGGCTCGCGCACGTCAGTCAGGCACCCGGTGGCGATATCGCTCGCTACCAGTGCAGTTTCGACATTCGCGATAGTGCGGCGGATACGGCGAGGATATTCAACGAGGTGCCGCTTATCCGGGCCGCGTTAAGCGCGGAAGCCGGAGGCCAGCCACCGGAATTTATCGTTGCGCCCTGGCCGCGGGACGCCGTCGCGCAGGTGCCCGTGGAGGCTATTTTCTACGTGTCAGGCACCGGTGGCGTGGCCGCTGCCCGGCGTGACCAGGAAGACTTCTTCAGGAATTCCGGCGGCATGGTTCTGCCGATTGTCCAGATTACCCTGCCGGCGACTTCCGGCGCGGATGCAGGATTCGAGTTCCGCGAAGAGGATCAGGTGCCGCTGGCACCCACGGGTGCCTGGATAGCCGACGACATGGAGGCGCGCTATCGCTCCAGCGTGGCCGATTGCGGTACGCCCACGCGCCCCGCTTTCCTGTGCTCCGGCGTGCTTGTGCGTGGCACGGCGTTCGCCCCGAGCTTTCATTCGTGGTTGCCTAGCCCCGCTTCCGTGTCCAGGCAAGGCGTATCGTTCACCTACCTTCGCCACGACTTTCCCGTCGAGGCGATTTATATTCCAGAAGGCTTCATCGTTTATCCCGCGCTCGATACGCCGGAGGGTAAAGAGCAAGCGGTTATCCGTTGTGTGTTCCCTGTGGACGGTCATACGGCGGGACGCTCGAATGCGTGCAATGAGCACCCCTATTATCCGGTAGCGAGCAAATCCTGCCAGGACCAGTCGCCTGCCATCACCACCGTGTCGACGTGGCTTGCGCATTTCAATGGGGCACCGGCAGATCCCGCTGCCCGGTCCCAGCACCAATGCGGGTTCCGGCTTGTGACAGGCACGCCAGACAGCGCGGCCATCTTCATCGAGGCGGGCAAGGCAACGTCGCTGGCCACGCCAGTGTCCGCTCTGACCAAATACAATGAAGTGGTCGTGCAGCCGTGGGCTCAGACCATCGGCGCGCGCGTTCCGCTCGAAGCGTTCTTCTATATAGCCGGTACGTATGGCCTGGACCCGGCGCAAAAGGACCAGAAGGACTTCGAGGCTACCTTGGGCCTGCGCGTGCCAATCATCCGCATCACATTGCCCGCCAAGCCAGAGCAACGCATGTTCGAGTTCGATCCGGCAGACCAGGCGGTGCCGTACCCTTGAATGGCGAGGACCATGAGCGCGGGTTCCGTTGCCCGCGCTCATGTTTCTCTTTACAACGCTTCCGAGGCGAAATCCGCCAGCCTGGACCGCTCGCCCCGCCTCAGTGTGATGTGGCCGGAATGCGCCCACATCTTGAAGCGGTCCACCGCGTAGGTAAGGCCCGAGGTGGTTTCAGTCAGGTATGGCGTGTCGATCTGTTCCACGTTGCCCAGGCAGACGATCTTCGTGCCAGGGCCCGCACGGGTGATCAGTGTTTTCATCTGCTTCGGCGTGAGGTTCTGCGCTTCGTCGATGATGAGGTAGCGGCTGAGGAAGGTACGGCCGCGCATGAAGTTGAGCGAGCGGATCTTCACGCGCGAGGCGAGCAGGTCGTTGGTGGCCTGGCGACCCCAGGAGCCGCCTTCCTCGGGGTTGGCGAGTACTTCGAGGTTATCGGTGAGCGCGCCCATCCACGGTGTCATCTTCTCTTCCTCCGTGCCGGGCAGGAAGCCGATGTCCTCGCCGACGGAAACGGTGGCGCGGGTCATGATGATCTCGCGGTAACGCTGCTGGTCCATCACCTGCGCTAGGCCGGCGGCGAGGGCGAGCAGGGTCTTGCCGGTGCCGGCGGTGCCGAGCAGGGTGACGAAATCCACCTCGGGATCCATCAGCAGGTTGAGTGCGAAGTTCTGTTCGCGGTTGCGTGCCGCGATGCCCCATACGCCATGCGCCGCGTGACTATGGTCGTCGAGGAGAACGAGCTTCGCCTTGCGCGCGTCCTCGTCGCCGGTGAGTTCGAGCACGCGCAGTTCCACGTCATTCTCGCCCGGCATGTAGAGGCACTGATTGGCGTACCACAGCTCGTCGTCGCGCACGTTCACTTCGTAGAAGGTGCGGCCGCGCTCGTTCCACGAGCGCAGTTCCGGGTGCAGGCTCCAGAAATCCTCCGGTAGTTCGTCGGAGCCCGTGAAGAGCAGGGCAAAATCGTCCAGCGCGCGGTCGTTCTCGTAGTCTTCCGCAGTGATGCCGTGGATCGACGCCTTGATGCGGAGGTTGATGTCCTTGGTGACAAGGATGACCGGACGATCAGGGAACTGGTCGCGAAGGTCGATGACCGACGCGAGGATCTGGTTGTCGGCCTTGCCGTTGCCGTGCCCCACCCGCTGTTGGAAGAACAGGCGCCCCACGGCGCCGCGCTTGAGGTTGACGCCGTGCGGGTTGGTGAGTTCCAGGCCGTTGCTGATGCCGTGGCCGTTGCCGCGCTCGATCAGTTCGTTGAGGAAACGACTGACCTGGCGGCCGTTGCGCGAGACTTCAGAGCCGCCTTTCTTTTTATCGTCCAGTTCCTCCAGCACCGTCATCGGGATGAAGACATCGTGTTCCTCGAAGCGGAACAGAGCGGTCGGGTCGTGCAGAAGCACGTTGGTGTCGAGGGCGTAGATGCGTTTGCTTCCGGTCATGCGGAAGTGACCTCATGCGGAGGTTGCGGATGCCGGCCGCACGGCGACGGCCGGAGGGGAAAGCCGCGTGTCGCGGTATCCGTCACGCGGGGGGAACACTCAGGAGTGCGCCTAGGACGGCCTGCGCATGGCCGGGTATCTTGATGCCGCGCCATTCCGCGGCCAGGCGGCCGTCGGGATCGATAAGGAAGGTGCTGCGGACCACGCCCATGTAACGTTTTCCGTACAGCACCTTCTCGTGGATGACGTCGAACGCCTTGCACCAGGTTTCGTCGGCGTCGGAAACGAGCGGGAACGGAAGTTCATGCTTCGTCGCGAAATTCGCGTGTGAGCGCACCGAATCGCGCGAGACGCCGATCACCTCGGCGTTGTGGGCACGGAACTTCCCGTACAGATCGCGGAAGTCCTTCGCCTCGTTCGTGCAGCCAGGCGTGTTGTCCTTGGGATAGAAGAAGACGACGACCCACTGGCCCTGGAGCGAAGGCAGCGACAGCGTGGAGCCGTCGCCGAGCGTGCCTTCGAGTTTCGGTAGCTTCTTGCCCTTGGCGGTCATGCGTGCGTCTGTCGCTCCTCGGAGGTCAGAATTTCACCGGATCCATGATGGCGTCGAGGTTGAGGCCATCGCACAGTTCGAGGAAATCGTCGCGCAGGGCGGCGATGTGCGTTTCCGCGGGAATGCCGATCGTGATCTGGGCCTGGAACATCTCGGCGCCGGTCTGCATCGCCTGGTAGCGCATGGAGGAAAGCTGCTCCACGCTGATGTCGCGGCGGGAAAAGAACTCGATGATCTTCACCAGGATGCCGGGACGATCGGCGGCGATCACTTCCACCAGGTAAGGCAGAAGGTGGGCCGTGGGTTCGCGCGGCGTGGTGCGGTAGTGGACGATCTGGATTTCCTCGTCGCGCCCGAGCTTGCCGAGCGAGGTTTCCAGCTTGGCCACCGCGTCCCATGCACCGACGGCGAGGAGCATCACCGACGTATCGTTGCCGATCGTCGAGACCCGGGCGTCGGCGAGGTTGCAACCGGAGTCGGCGATCCGCTTGGCCAGCGCCAGGATTGGCGCGCGGTGCGCCGGCGACAGCGTCGAAATAAGGAGCTGGTTATCGGTGGCGCCGTTGCGTGCTGCGGAACGATTCAAGGCGGAAATTACCCATGGCGCGTCCCGCGGTGCGCGGAACCAACGCTTTGGGAGCAGCTTACTTGCCCCTGTCGCACGCTAGCAAGGCACCCCCGAATGGACGCGCCAGAACGGCCCCGGTAACATGCGAACGGCTGATGACACAACGGGTTTCACCTTGGATATCTCAGGAAGCATCACCGCGCTGGCGACCCCTTTCGCCGCCGACGGTTCCCTCGACCTGGAGGCCTTCGGGCGGCTGCTGGACCAGCAGCTGGCAGGAGGCACGCAGGCAGTTGTCGTGGCCGGCTCCACCGGCGAATCGCACTTCCTCGAGCATGACGAATACGAGCGCCTTCTGGCCTTCGCGGTGAAACACGTGGCCGGGCACATCCCGGTCATCGCGGGTACCGGCGAGGCGGGCACGGCGAAAACCATCGCCGCCACCCGACGCGCCAAGGCCCTCGGCGCCGATGCCGCGCTGGTCGTCGCGCCGTTCTACGTGCGTCCCACCCAGGAAGGCCTGCGTCGCCATTTCCTTGCGGTGGCGGACGAGGGCGGCCTGCCCGTGATCCTCTACAACGTGCCTCCGCGCACCGGCTGCGACATCGCGCCGGAAACCGTGGCTGTCCTGCGCGATCATCCCGCCATCGTCGGCCTCAAGGAGGCCCGTGGCGATGCCGGACGTATCCAGGCCATCGCGGAACTTATCCGTCCCGATTTCGTCTACCTGAGCGGCGACGACGGCTCGGCCCACCAGGCCATGCTGGCGGGCGCCGCGGGGACCATCTCCGTCGTGGCCAACCTCGTGCCCGAGGCTTTCCGTGCCCTCTGCGACGCCGCCCGTGCGGGCGACGCAGGGCGGACCGCGGAGATCGCGGCGCGGCTGGCCCCGTTGGTCGAGGCCTTGAATTGCGCGCCCAACCCCATCCCGGTCAAGGCCGGTTTGGCCGCCCTGGGGCTCGGTTCGGCCGCGCCCCGGCTGCCGCTGGTGGAGCTCGGACCTGGTCCGGCGCTGGCGCGGCTACGCGAAACACTCGCGGCTCTGGCACCATTGGCGTCTGCCGCCTGAAGCACAACCCAACGGAACTAACATGAAGAAAACCTCGTACGCGCTGGTCGTCCCGGCACTGCTCCTCTCCGTCCTGGTCGTTTCCGGTTGCGGCGCGTTCCGCTCCAAGAAGGATTGGCAAAGGGCCCAGCAGGAAGCCCCGCTCGAGATTCCGCCCGGCCTCGATACGCCTTCGACAAGCGCCGCCCTGGTCGTTCCGGACGTGGGCTCCGGTGCATCGGGCGCTGCCGCCAGCCAGGCAGCCGCGCCGGTGTCGGACGGCTTCATCCTCGCCGACGATGCCGATGCCGCTTACCGCCGCATCGGCGAGTTGCTCAGCGTGGGCGACCTGGGCAAGGTCACCTCGCACGACGACGCGACGCACACCTACCAGATCGCCGCGAACCGCGGTAAGCCGGAAGATCGCCCGGGCTTCTTCCGCCGCATGTTCGGTGGAGGCAAGAACGCCGACCAGGACACCAGGGATGCGCCGGCTTCCGCATCGGGCAACACGCAAAGCGTCGTGCTGAATGTCACGGCAAGCGGCAGTGGCAGTGAAGTCCGTGCGCAGGGCGATGCCGATGGCGTTCGCCGCGTGATCGACGCGTTGAAGTCGCGCATGGGCAGCAAGTAAGCAAGGAGGTGCCCCTGGCAAAGGGGCACCTCCAGGGTCTTTTCAGCGAACTTGCTGGTCCGCTGCCACGTACCTGAACGAAGCCGGCCCGTTCTGCACTGTCGGTAGCGTCATCTGGATTACCGGCACCCAGCGGCCGGTACGCACCCTGAAGTCGCCCTGGTTCGCTTTTGCCTCGGCCAGGCCGGTCGTCCCCGTCAGATAGAAGAAAGCCTCAAGCGGGATGCGAGTGTCGCCCACTGTCCAGGCGCCGATTTTGATCTCCGTAGGTATGGCAAAAGCTCTCGCGCCAAGGGCGTTACGAATAAGTGCGAATTGGGCAAACACCCCGGAAGCTGCCGAACCTGGCTTGAGATTGAAGCCGCACTGGTTTCCGTAGAGCTGGCCGGCACCAAACAATTGGATCCACCGCGCGCTCGTTGTAATTCCCTGCGCCTGGCAAGGGCCCGAGTTGGCTATGTTCGGAGTCGGACCACAACCGTCGTTTTCCGCCGAGCGACGACCATTGGTCGCTGCGTCGACCGGATAACCGCAAAGCACGGTTAGTTGTGTAAAGCCGTCCGACGGAGTGTCCGCGTAAAAAAACGGCAGGATGATGTACCCGTTCGCAAAGTTGAAGGCGAATCGCTGCATGCCACTGTCCCGTCGCAACCAGGAGAACGACACGCCCCTCGGTTGGGCATTGGCCGGGTTCGGGTTCCAGGTATCGAATCCAGGCCCCCGCGCGGTGACGCGCAGGAGGATGCCCGAACATAACAGCGCCGGCAGCGGCTTGGGATCGCTCGAATTCTTTCGGCAATCGCTGAGTTTCTCGTCGTAGCGCTCCTGCAGATGCCTGGCGACCGTGGCGCCCTCAGTATCGTTCGCCATGCTCGATACAGGCGTGTCGCACGAGCCCGACTCCGGCGGGCATGCAGCCTGGGCGCCAGGGGGTTCCGCCCCCAGGGCTTCGTACGTGATGCGCTGCTCGCAGAAGCCCGATGCCGGGGGGCATGGATCAGACGCCCGTTCCGCTGCCGCAGCGATGGGTTCTGCCATCCCGGACCTGGGTCCAAGCCCTGCGCACGCAACGACCAGGGCGACCAGGGCCGCTGACCCCAGAGCGCGCACGTAATGACCAATCCGTGTGTTCATGCCGCACCTCCATGTGCGATTGCCGGTGATCGGGACCTCTTACCGCACAGTGTTCGGCAGGAGGCTGGTCACGACCATACGCCCTCGGTTGTAGGCGCGTGCGGCACGTATCCGGCCGCCTGAGTGCCTCAGCGCTGAAGCTGCTCCAGCTTGTCCGGCTTGCCTTCCCATTCCTTGGCGTCGGGAAGGCCGTCCTTCCGCTCGGTGATCACTGGCCAGCTCTTCGAGAGCTCCGCGTTGAGCGCGACGAACGGCTCCTGGCCCGCGGGAACGTCGTCCTCGGGGTAGATGGCGTTGATCGGGCATTCCGGCTCGCAGAGGGTGCAATCGATGCACTCGTCCGGATTGATCACGAGGAAGTTCGGGCCTTCGTGGAAGGCGTCCACGGGGCAGACCTCGACGCAGTCCGTGTACTTGCACTTGATGCAGTTGTCGGTAACGACAAAGGTCATGCGAACGGTTCGGCGCCGGAAGGAAAGTGGTGCTCCCTACGAGGTTCGAACTCGTGTTCCCGCCTTGAGAGGGCGGTGTCCTGGACCACTAGACGAAGGGAGCGGGTCGTACATGAAGTACGAAGCGCGCTAGTATAGCCGAATTCGACCACCCGGCAATGGGTTTCCCTGCCGCTCGTCGAATGGGGCCGAATTCGTTACATTTGGCCCATTCATCCCAACCGGCATACGGTAGGGCAGCCACGTGTACGGGCGCCGGGGCGCCCGCCAGGACTTCGACCGCTTGAATCCCGAAACCAGGAGTGACGTTCCGCCGGCATTGCGCATCATCCCGCGCGACCAGCACTCCATCTCCCGCAAGAACATCAGCAAGGCCGCTTTGCGCGTGCTGTATCGCCTGCACGACGCAGGCTTTTCCGCGTACCTTGTCGGTGGCGCCGTGCGCGACCTGCTGCTGGGTGGTCATCCGAAGGATTTCGACGTCGCGACCGACGCCACGCCGGACGAGGTGAAGGGGCTGTTCCGCAATTGCCGCCTGATCGGCCGGCGGTTCCGCCTGGCCCACGTGGTTTTCGGCCCGGAAATCATCGAAGTGGCGACCTTCCGTGGCACCGGCGAGGAAGGTGGGGAGGGCGACCGCCACATCGTCGACGGCCGGATCGTGCGCGACAACATCTGGGGCTCGATCGAGGAAGACGCGGTCCGCCGCGACTTCCGCGTCAATGCCCTCTACTACGACATTGCCGATTTCAGCGTTCGCGATTATGTCGGCGGCATGCGCGACCTCGAAGATCGCAGCATGCGACTCATCGGCGACCCGGAGCAACGTTACCGCGAGGATCCCGTGCGCATGCTTCGCGCTGCACGCCTTGCGGCGAAACTGGGGTTCACCATCGATTCCGCGGCGGAAGCACCCTTCGCCACGCTGGGCCACTTGCTGGGCGAGGCCGCGCCGGCCCGCCTGTTCGACGAGTCGCTGAAGCTGTTCCTTGCCGGCCACGGCCTCAAGAGCTTCAAGATGCTCGAGGCGCGCGGCTTGCTGAAATTCCTGTTCCCGGCCACCGCCCGCGCACTCGAGCGCGGCGACCACGCCCTGCGTGCCCTGGTCGAGCAGGGTCTGGCGAATACCGACGCCCGTATCGCCGAGGGCAAGTCGGTCACCCCGGCCTTCCTTTACGCCGTGCTCCTTTGGGGCGAAGTACGCGACCAGGCCCAAGGCTGGATCGCCAATGGCCAGGACGACAACGAGGCCTGGCAGCGCGCTGCCGTGCACGTGGTGGGCGAGCAGTGCCAGCGCGTGGCCATCCCGCGCCGCTTCACCTTCACCATGGAAGAAATCTGGGCGTTGCAGCCGCGCTTCGAGCAGATCCACCGCAAGCGCGTATTTCGCCTGATGTCGCATCCGCGTTTCCGCGCCGCTTTCGACTTCCTGCTGCTGCGTGCGCACGAATCGCCCCGCATGCGGGAACTGGGCGAGTGGTGGGCGCACGCGCAGCAGCTCCCGCCGGAGATGCTGGCGGCCGCACTTGGCGGCGGCGGCGTCCCCCCACACGAGCCCTCGGTGGCCTCCGGCACCCCGCCGCGGAAGCGCCGCCGCCGGCGTAAGCCGGTGGGGCGCGGCAAGGGCGATTCGGGCGGCGCGTGAACGCCCGCGCCCTCATCGGTCTGGGCGGCAATCTCGGTAATGTACGGCAGACCCTGGAATCCGCCATCGAGCGACTGGCCCGGCATCCGGGTATCGATATCGCCGGGCGTTCGCGCTTTTATCGCACCTCGCCATGGGGTGTCGTCGACCAGCCGGATTTTGTGAACGGCGCCGTCGCGGTCGATACGACCCTGGAGCCGCATGCCCTGCTGGATGTACTCCTGGAAACCGAGCGCGCTTTCGGGCGCGTTCGCGACGGCATGCGCTGGGGGCCGCGCACGCTGGACCTGGACCTGCTCGCCCACGGTGGCGCGATCGTCCACGACGAACGGCTCGAGCTTCCGCATCCACGCATGGCGCAACGTGCCTTCGTCCTCCTGCCGCTGTCCGACATCGATCCCACCTACGAGATTCCGGGGCACGGCACGGTCGCGAGCTTGCTGGAAACGCTTGATACCCGGGGCTGCGAACCTCTTCCCTAGTCGTTCCGGGCGGGCGTAGCATCGATCGTGCGCCAGGAAGGTGCACCAGGAGACGCTCATGGACGAGCCCGGAAAGACCATCTTCGTGCAGATTCCCGCCTACCGGGATCCCGAACTGCTGCCGACCCTCATGGACCTCGTCGACCGGGCCACGCATCCGGCCCGGCTGCACGTGAGCGTGTGCTGGCAGCACGACGAAGGCGAAAACCCGTCCTCGTTCGCCGAGGCGGGCTTCGACATGACCAGTAGCGTCGCCGCCGGCCGTCTCCATCATCATCTATCGCGGCGCGCCGCTTCCCTGCGGATCTTCGACTACGCGATGCGCGAGTCGCGCGGTTGCGGTTGGGCGAGGGCTGTGGCGCAGCAGGGATTCGACGGCGAGCACTACATGCTGCAACTCGATTCGCACCACCGTTTCGCGGACGGCTGGGACGTCCAGTTGATCGGGATGCTGGAGCGCGTCCGTTCCGGCCGGTACCCGCGGCCCGTACTCGTGGCACATCCACCCGCCTACGAGCCGGGGCAGCCGGTACCGGACCGCTGTGAGGAGGGTTACCAAATCGATTTCGTCGGTTTCGGTGGCCCCGGCGTCGTGCGCACGCGCTCCTCACCCATCGCTTCTCCCGCGGGCCGGCGCGCACCCGTGCGCGCGCGGTTCTTCAGCGGCGGGTTCGCGTTCGCCGACGGGAGCTTCGTTCGCGACGTGCCCGCCGATCCCGACCATTACTTCAATACCGAGGAAATCACGTTGGCGGTGCGAGCGTACACGCACGGGTACGACCTGTTCCATCCGCACCGCCACGCCCTCTGGCATCACTACGGGCGGCAAGGCATGCCCAAGGTCTGGGAAGACCAGTCGCGGGCCTTGGCGCGCGGCGAAACCACACTCGACGGTGCGCAGCTCGGCATGCGGGCGATGGTCGCGGCGGAGGCGGCCTTCGGCATGCACGGAGCACCCGAGCCGGTCGACTGGCTCGGCAAGCAGCGCAGCCTCGAGGATTACGAGCGCTATGCAGGCCTATGTTTCGCCCTGCGTGCGGCCACGGCGGAGGTGTTCGCACGCATTCCGCCATCCGACGCGGACACCGGCCTGGGCCGAAGCGCCTGGGAAGCCAAACTGCGACCGGCCCCCTGGTTTCCTTGAGATACCGCGCCTGTAGGCGGACAATTCCCGTTTCTACCCATGAGGCGACAGAGCGTGTACGTCGAAAATACGAGTGCGCCGGCGCGCAAGCCGGTGACCGTGCCGGGCCTGAAGGCGATGAAAGCCGAAGGCCGGAAGATCGTGATGCTCACCGCCTACGACGCGAGTTTCGCCGCGCAGCTGGAATCCGCCGGGATCGATGTGGCCCTGGTCGGCGATTCCCTGGGCATGGTGGTGCAGGGCCGGACGAGTACGTTGCCGGTCACGGTCGACGAGATGGTCTACCACACCGCGGCGGTGGCCCGCGGGCTCTCGGCCACCTTGCTGGTGGCCGATCTTCCGTTCATGAGCGACCGCGACGTGCCGGCGGCGATCGATGCCGCGGCGCGGCTGGTCGCCCAGGGCGGCGCGGCAATGGTGAAGATCGAGGGCGCGGGCCGGGTCTGCGGGGTGATCGCCGCGCTGGCGGAGCGGGACATCCCCGTATGCGCCCATCTGGGCCTCACCCCGCAATCGGTGAATCGCTTCGGTGGTTACAAGGTGCAGGGTAAGACTGAAGAAGCGGCTGAACGCCTGTTCGCCGACGCGAAGGCCGTGGAAGCGGCAGGCGCGGACCTGCTCGTGCTCGAATGCGTGCCGGCCGCGCTGGCGGCGCGGATCACCGCGGAACTTACCATTCCCACGATCGGCATCGGTGCCGGTGTGGATTGCGACGGCCAGGTGCTGGTGGTCTACGACCTGCTCGGTCTTACGCCAGGCAAGCGGCCCCGATTCTCCAAGAATTTCCTCACCGGCCGCGATTCCATCCAGGCCGCCATCGGCGCCTATGCCGAGGACGTGCGCGAAGAACGCTTTCCCGGCATCGAGCACAGCTTCACCTGAGGACACCACCATGCAGACCGTCACCGATGCCGCCGCACTGCGTGCCGCGATCCGGGGCTGGCGCACCGCGGGAAAGACCGTGGGCTTCGTGCCCACGATGGGCAACCTGCACGCGGGCCATCATTCGCTTCTGAAGCTGGCGCGGGCGCGGGCCGACCGCGTGGTCGCCAGCGTCTTCGTCAATCCGACCCAGTTCGGACCTGGCGAGGACTTCGAGCGCTATCCGCGCACCCTGGCCCAGGACCAGGCCGGCCTGGCCGAGGCCGGCTGCGACCTGCTGTTCGCGCCCGATGTCGCCACGATGTACCCGTTCGGTCCCGCCGCCAGCGTGAGCATCCACGTACCGGTGATCACCGACACCCTGGACGGAGCGCATCGGCCCGGGCACTTCGATGGCGTGGCGACCGTTGTCGCCAAGCTGTTCAGCCTGGTGTCGCCCGATCTGGCCCTGTTCGGGCAGAAGGACTTCCAGCAGCTCAAGGTGATCGAGCGCATGGTCCGTGACCTGTCGCTTCCGCTCAAGGTCATGTCCGCACCCACCCTCCGCGAAGAGGACGGCCTGGCCATGAGTTCTCGGAACCAGTACCTGTCTCCCCAGGAGCGGATAAGGGCGCCGATGATTCATGCAACCCTCCAGCAGATACGCGACCTGTTCCGCCAGGGGCATGCCTGGCAGGCCCTGGAAACGGCCGCCAAGGCCCGCCTGGAGCGGGCGGGCTTCGTTCCGGACTATGTGGCCATCCGCCGTGCCGAGGATCTCGGCGAGCCGGGGGCTGAGGAACGGGAGGGCCTGGTCGCCCTGGTGGCGGCGCGCCTGGGCACCACCCGCCTCATCGACAACCTGCCGTTCGACTGACGGCTTCACGAACGGGGACTTGCGTTTCATCGCGCGGTCCCTCATAAAGCGCACCGACAGAGGAAGCCCACACGACGAGCGGGTAACCCTCCGTTAGAATGGGCGTTTTTTTCAAAGACAAACCCCAGAGACCGCCATGCACCTCAACATGCTCAAGTGCAAGATCCACCGCGCCACGGTGACTCACGCCGAGCTGAACTACGAAGGTTCGATCGCCATCGACGGCAACCTGCTGGATGCCGCCGGCATGCGCGAGTACGAGCAGATCCATGCCTGGAACATCGACAATGGCGAACGCTTCGTCACCTACGCGCTGCGCGCGGAAGAGGGCTCCGGCATCATCTCGGTGAACGGCAGCGCGGCGCGCCGCGTGTCCCCCGGCGACCTGCTGATCATCGCGGCGTTCGTGGGTCTTTCCGAGGCGGAGCTGGCGAAGTACCAGCCGGACCTTGTCTACGTGGACGCGGACAATCGCATCACGCACACGAACCATTCGATCCCGAAGCAGGCGGCCTGACCCGCCTGCCGCTCGCGCGGCATCCATACAATTCACTTACGCTGCACTGCGGTAAGATCGTCGCTTCCCTTCTGTCGCAGCCCTGTGGAAGCTATGGAATCAAAGCACGCACCGTTGCCCTCGTTCGAGGAGCACGCCTCCCGTCTCGCCGGGACCCATCTGCGCACCCTCGTGCAGGACGACGCGCGCGGCGAACGCCTGCGCAAGCGCATGGGTCCCATCCTCCTCGACGTATCGCGGCAGAAGCTCGACATCGCCGCGCTTGACGCCGTCGGTGCCTACATCGAAGGCACGGGCTGGACGGCCGCGCGCGACGCGATGTTCGAAGGCAAGCATATCAACACATCCGAGGACCGCGCGGTCCTGCACACCGCCCTTCGCGGTGGTGCCTCGCGGCATCCCGCGGCGCCGGCGGACGTCCGCAAAGAAGTCTCGGATGCGTTGGACAAGATGGAAACCATCGTCAGCGCCGTGCACAGGGGCGACGGCGAGTCGGTCGGCCTGATCGGCGGCGTCACGGACGTGGTGAACATCGGTATCGGCGGATCGGACCTCGGTCCGCGCCTGGCCGTGCATGCGCTGGAACAGTTCCACGTGAAGGGCATCACCAGCCACTTCCTCACGAACGTCGACGGTCAGGCCGCGACGGACCTGATGAAGAAACTCGATCCGGCGCATACGCTGGTCATCCTGGTGTCAAAGAGCTTCAACACGCAGGAAACCCTGCTCAATGGCGGGGTTTTCCGCAACTGGATACTGAAAGCCAACGACGGCGACGAGAAGAAGACCACGAAGCATTTCATCGCCGTGAGTTCCAATGTCGAGGCGGTTCAGAGGTGGGGTGCCTCGCAGGTGCTCCCGATGTGGGATTACGTGGGTGGCCGCTTCTCCCTGTGGTCGGCGGTGGGCGCCTCGATCGCGTTCTCCATCGGCATGGCGGGCTTTCGCGAATTGCTGGCCGGTGCCGCCGAAGCCGACGACCATTTCCGTACCGCGGAGTGGAAGGATAACCTTCCGGTATTGCTGGCCATCGCAGAGGTCTGGAACCGCAACGTCCTTGGCCGCAACAGCCGTGCCGTGGTGCCTTATGTCGATTCGCTGGCCGATCTTCCGTCCTACCTACAGCAGCTGGAGATGGAAAGCCTCGGCAAGCACGTGCATCCGGACGACGGCAGCGAGGTGACGCAGCCGACGGTCCCGGTCGTCTGGGGCAGCATCGGCACCAACGCGCAACATGCCTATTTCCAGGCACTGCACCAGGGCACCGACACCGTGCCGCTGGAGTTCATCGGCCTGGTGAAGCCGGCGCATCCGCTGCGCGAGAACCACGACGTGCTGCTGTCCAACCTGCTGGCACAGGCCGCGGCGCTTTCGCTGGGCAAGACATTCGACGAAGCGCTCGCCGAGGCGAAGAGCGGTAGCGAATCCGAGCGCCGCGCGCTGGCCGCGCAGCGCACGTTCAAAGGCGATCGCCCGAGCACGGTGTTGATGCTCGACGCGCTCACGCCGCATTCGCTGGGCGCGCTGATCGCGCTGTACGAGCACAAGGTGTTCATGCTCGGCCACCTATGGGGCATCAATGCGTTCGACCAATGGGGCGTGGAGTTGGGCAAGGTGATCGCTAAGCAGATCTATCCGTCGCTCGCCAACGATAAGGACCCCGGCGACCTGTCGCAGTTCGACGGTGCGACGCGGGCATTGATAGGCGCTATCCGCGGGCGCCGCTGATCCGCTCTCAGACGGTCGATCCATGAACGAAAAACCCGGCGCCGGCCGGGTTTTTCGTTTCCGCCTGCCGAATAGGCAAGGACTCGAACCTACAACAGATGACATATCGCATGCGTCCCTCCACTGGCCGCACAATCGCATCGCAATGATCACCCAAGGAAGGGGAGAAGGTCCATGGAACACCGCTTTTGTCTGTACCTCATGGGCATGGCGCTCGCGGTGGCGATAATCGGTTGCAGTGGGAAGACACCGGATTCGCCCGAAGCGAAGCCGGTCGCGACAAGAGTGGAAGACGGTCCGACCGTCGCCGCGCACCTTCAAGAGCGCTACAACGAATTGCGCGAGGATTGCGGGATGCCGACGCGTCCCGCATTCCTGTGCTCGGGCATCCTCCTTCGCTCCACCGACTATTCCCCGGCATATCGTTCCTGGCTTCCCAACCCGGCGACGGCCGCTTGGGGGGTATCGTTCTCGTGGTTGCGCGGCGACTCCCCTTTCGTGGACACGCATCCGACGGGGAACGGGTTCATCGTCTATCCATGGTTCTACGCCGACGACGTACCCGGCCAGTACGAGCAACTCAATGTACGTTGCATCTATCCGCAGGACGCGTGGACGGCTGGTCCGGATCGGTGTCGCGAAGTTTGCCAGGATCTGGACGTGACGACCGCGCAGCAATGGCTGGAGAGATACACCGATAACGAGGACCAGTGCGCTTTCGGTGTGGGGCATGGGACCAGCAATTCGGCGCATGCGTGGACGCAGGTGTCGATCGTGCGACGCGAGGGGCGCATGTCCGAACGCAACGAAGTCATCGTTGAAGCATGGCGGGAGGACGTGGGGAGGCAAATGCCGCTGGAAGCCTTCTTTTATCGCGACAACTGCCATCGCGAGGACCATCTGTGCCGTATCGAGACGACTGTCGAAGAGCGGCGGCAGCACGCGAGGGCGGACCAGCGGGATTTCCTGAAGTTCACTAGGCGCTGGGTACCGGTCATCCGCTGGACCCCTTCGCTCGACCCTGTACCGGGTTCGGGTTTCACCTATGACCCGGCGGACCAGGGTGTCCAGCCATGATCGTCAGACTTCCAGTGTCGCCAGGTCGCCCTTGTCGCGGCGTCGATCCTGCCGCGAGTAGCCGCATCGAGACGCCTTCCGGCGTCTCGCGCCGTCCGTCGAGCGGGGTCTAGCCAGGGCTTTCGACGACGATGGTGTCCGCGATCTGGTCGTGCAGGCAGCGAATGTCCTTGCCAAAGATCACTATGAAATTGGCGAGCGCGATCGGCCCGCCAAGATACGGAATGCCGCACAGGAAATGCATGGGCATGATCCGGAGGAAGACGATTCGGCGCAGTGACGCCCGGGAACCGTCAGTGCGGACGATCTTTGTGCCCATCATTTTCTTGCCGATCGACTGTCCCGACCTGTGCATCATGACCAGATTGACGATGACGAGCGCAATGACGGCGAGAATCGTGACGATGAGAGCCGTATCTTCGCCGCTGGTGGTTCCGGTTGCCGTCACCATGAGGAGGATGGGCACGATCACCACGAAGAGCACGGCGCTGTCTAGAAGTGCGCCCCCAAAGCGCTTGCCTCGGGAGGCTTTTTGCCGTTCCAGCCAGTTCCCATCCACGGGTTCGCCATCTAGAGTCGCGCGTGGCACAGCGTGCCGGTTGCTTTCCATATCCTTGTATCTTCTCTCTTTTAGCACCGTTCCCCTGATCCTGAGGGACGCAAGTATAGAGCTCGACCCTGTACCGGCTTCGGGTTTCAACTATGACCCGGCGGACCAGGGTGTCCAGCCATGACCATCAGACTTCCAGTGTCGCCAGGTCGCCCTTGTCCTCGAGCCACTGCTTGCGGTCGCCTGCGCGTTTCTTCGCCAGCAGCATGTCTATCAGCTTGTGCGTGCCGTCGTCGGTGTCGACCGTGAGCTGCACGAGGCGGCGCGTGTCCGGATGGATGGTGGATTCGCGCAGCTGCGCCGGGTTCATCTCGCCCAGGCCCTTGAAGCGCGTGACGCTCACGGCACCCTTCATCTTCTCGCGCTCGACCTTCTCGAGCATCAGGCGTTTTTCTTCCTCGTCGAGGCAGTAGAACACCTGCTTGCCCACGTCCACGCGGAACAGCGGCGGCATGGCCACGAACACGTGGCCCTCGCTGACGAGGGTAGGGAAGTGGCGCAGGAACAGCGCGGCAAGCAGGGTGGCGATGTGCAGACCGTCGGAATCGGCGTCGGCGAGGATTACAACCTTGCCGTAGCGCAGGCCTGAGAGGTCATCCTTGCCGGGATCGCACCCGATCGCCACTGCGAGATCGTGCACTTCCTGCGAAGCGAGCACGGCGCCGGATTCGACTTCCCAGGTGTTGAGGATCTTGCCGCGCAGCGGAAGGATCGCCTGGAAGTCCTTGTCGCGCGCCTGCTTGGCCGAGCCACCCGCCGAATCGCCCTCCACGAGGAAGAGTTCGGTGCGGGTGAGATCGGTGGCCGCACAATCGGCGAGCTTGCCAGGCAGGGCGGGGCCCTGGGTGATCTTCTTGCGCACCACCTGCTTGGCCGCCTTGAGTCGTGCACTGGCGCGCTCGATCGCGAGTTGGGCGATCTTCTCGCCAAGGTCGACGTGCTGGTTGAGCCAAAGGCTGAAGGCATCGTGCACCACGCCCTCGACGACGCCGGCGGCGTTGCGCGACGACAGGCGCTCCTTGGTCTGGCCAGCGAACTGGGCGTCCTGCAATTTGATGCTGAGTACGAAGGCGAGGCGTTCCCACACGTCTTCCGGCGCCAGCTTCACGCCGCGCGGCAGCAGGTTGCGCAGGTCGCAGAACTCACGGATGGCATTGGTAAGGCCGGAGCGCAGGCCGTTCACGTGCGTGCCGCCCTGCGCCGTGGGAATGAGGTTGACGTAGCTTTCCTGCACCAGTTCGCCTTCGGGTAACCAGGCGAGGGCGACATCGAGCGTGTCGGTGTCGCGTGCGAAGTGTTTCACGAACAGGTCGGACGGAAGGGCCTCGGCGCCCTGCAATTCGTCGCGCAGGTAGTCGGGCAGACCATCTTCGTAGTACCACTCGCTGGTTTCGCCGCCTTCCTCGACCAGTCGCACGGTGAGGCCGGCGCAGAGCACGGCCTTCGCCCGCAGCAGGTGCTTGAGCTTGGACACCAGGATCTTCGACGTGTCGAAATACTTCGGATCCGGCCAGAAGCGCAGCGTGGTGCCGGTCTTCTTCTTCGGCACGCTGCCGATCACCTCGAGCTCGCTTGCGCGGTCGCCGTTGGCGAAGCTCATCCGGTATTCCTGGGCGTCACGGCGGATCGTCACGTCCACGCGCGTGGACAGCGCATTGACCACCGACACGCCCACACCGTGCAGGCCGCCGGAGAACGCGTAGTTCTTGTTCGAGAACTTGCCGCCCGCATGCAGACGGGTGAGGATCAGTTCGATGCCCGGCACCTTCTCTTCCGGATGGATGTCCACCGGCATGCCGCGGCCGTCGTCGGAGACCTCCACCGAGCCATCGTTGAAGACGATGACCTCGATGATCTTCGCGTGTCCGGCCAGGGCCTCGTCGACGGAGTTGTCGATGACTTCCTGCGCCAGATGGTTCGGGCGCGAGGTATCCGTGTACATGCCGGGGCGGCGCTTGACCGGGTCGAGACCGCTGAGGACTTCGATGTCTGAGGCGTTGTAGCGAGTGTTCATTGGGCGTGGTGCTCGTTCGTAGCCAGGCAGGATGGGGCGTTGGGGTCGTGGCGGTCAAGCCTGGAGGATGGCGGTATCACCCATCGAGACCACGGTAGGAGCGCGCCTTGCGCGCGACAGTTTTTCGCGCCAGTCCGGACGTTGGCGCGCCAGCTCCATGTCATGGCCTCAAAATATGTCGCGCGCAGGGCGCGCTCCTACAGGTCCCGTCACAGTGGCGAGCAGTGCCACTCGAGCCATTCCCGGTCCGCCCCGTCCAGCAGCGGCGACAGCGCAGCCCGCACCGTGGCGTGGTAGTCGTCCAGCCACGCACGTTCCGACGGCTCGAGCAGGCGCGGTTCCAGGCCGCGGCGGTCGAACGGGCAGAGGGTGAGTGTTTCGAAGGCGAAGAATTCGCCGAACTCGGTGCTGTCGGCCTGGGTCACCACCGCGAGGTTCTCGTGGCGGATGCCGTAGCGGCCGGGCTTGTACAGGCCCGGCTCGATCGAGGTGATCATGCCGGTTTCCAGTGGCACCAATGCCCCACCGGCCACCGGCGGGCGGATGCCGTGCGGACCTTCGTGCACGTTGAGGAAGTAACCCACGCCGTGTCCCGTGCCGTGGCCGAAGTCCATGCCGGCGGCCCACAGCGGCGCGCGAGCGAGGGCATCGAGCTGGGGCCCGCTGGCGCCTTTGGGAAAGCGCGCGCGGGACAGCGCGATCAGGCCCTTGAGCACGAGGGTCGAATCGCGGCGCTGTTCGTCGGTGGCCGGTCCGAGGGCCAGCACTCGGGTGATGTCCGTGGTGCCGCCCATGTACTGGCCACCGGAATCCACCAGCAGCAGGCCCTTCGCCGCCAGCGGGCTGAAGCCGGCTTCCGTGGCCCGGTAATGGGGCAGGGCGCCGTTGGCCTGGTAGCCCGCGATGGTGGAGAAGCTCTCGCCAACAAAGCCTGCCTGGGCTGAGCGGGCCTCCCGGACGATCGTATCGACGTCCAGTTCGGTGAGCGGCTCGCCGGCGGCAAGGCCTGTCTCGATGCGGCGGAAGGCTTTCGCCAGCGCGGCGCCGTCGCGGCGCATCACGTCGCGGACGTGGTCCAGCTCTTCCGGTGTCTTACGTGCCTTCTGGGCGGTGGACGGATTCGGCGCGCGCACCTGCTTCACCGTGGCGGGCAGGCCCTCGAGCAAGGCCACGACGACGCGGCTGGCGTCGTACAGGAGCACGGCGTCGTCGGGGAGGGCGGCGATGGCCGAGCCCGCGGTGACGTAGTCGGCCAGCGAGATGCCGTCGGCGGCCAGCGCAGCTTTCACCTCGGCCGGCACTTGGGCGCCGTCCACGAACAGTGTGGCCGTGGATTCGCCGATCAGCAGGTGGGCGAGGAAGACCGGGTTGTACTCGACGTCCGCGCCGCGCAGGTTGGTCAGCCAGGCAATATCGTCGAGGCTCGAGAGCAGGTGGTGCGTGGCGCCCGCCCGGCGCATCGCGGTGCGAACATGGCGCAGCTTGTCGGTGCGCTCCACGGCGGCGAACGGGGCGGCGTGGGTGAAGACCGGTGCCGCGGGCCGGGCAGGTCGACCGATCCAGGCCGAGCCCGGCAGGTCGAGGTCCGTGCGCAAGATGGCACCGCCCTCCTGGAGGAGCCGGGCGAGATTTTCCGCCCCCGCGACCGCGAGGCTGTCGCCGGCGATGGCGAGCACATCGCCCTCGTTCAGCTTCTCGGCCAGCCAGCCCACGTGCTCGGGCGTATGTGCCACGTTGAGCTTCATCAGGGGCAGCCCACTGCCGGCGAGTTCCGCCTCGGCCTGAGAAAAGTAGCGGGAGTCGGTCCACAAGCCGCCGCCCGTGGCCGTCACCACCAGGGTTCCGGCCGAGCCGGTGAATCCGGAGAACCACTCGCGGGCCTGCCAGCGAGGCGGCAGGTACTCGGAAAGGTGCGGATCGGCCGAGGGGATGACGACCGCGGCGACGCCTTCACGGACCATGGCGGCGCGAAGGGCCTGCAGACGGGTAGGGATAGGGGAGGTGCTCATCGGCCCATGGTAGCGAAATGGCTTGCCGGGGCGATCGGGGATTTCCGTTCAGGTGGCACTCGCGAGCGGGGGCGCACTTAGGTAAAATACATATTTCCAGCACTGGCTGCTCGCATGACTCCCCTGATTTTCGTCACCGGCGGTGTGGTGTCTTCCCTCGGGAAAGGCATCGCAGCGGCGTCGCTTGCCTCCATCCTCGAGGCGCGTGGTCTTTCCGTGACCATGATGAAGCTCGATCCGTACATCAACGTGGACCCGGGCACCATGAGCCCGTTCCAGCACGGCGAGGTGTACGTCACGGACGATGGCGCCGAGACCGACCTGGACCTGGGCCATTACGAGCGCTTCGTGCGCACGCGCCTCACCGGCAAGAATTCGATCACCGCCGGCAAGATATATGAATCCGTGATCCGCAAGGAGCGGCGCGGCGATTACCTCGGTGCCACAGTGCAGGTGATCCCGCACATCACCGACGAGATCAAGCATTCCATCCACGAGGCCACCCGCGGTTTCGACGTGGCCCTGGTGGAGATTGGCGGTACCGTAGGCGACATCGAGTCGCTGCCGTTCCTCGAAGCCATCCGCCAGCTGCGCATCGAGCACGGCCCGGAGAAGTGCATGTTCGTGCACCTTACCCTGGTTCCTTACATCAAGGCCGCGGGCGAGATCAAGACCAAGCCCACCCAGCATTCGGTGAAGGAACTGCGCTCCATCGGTATCCAGCCCGACGTGCTGCTGTGCCGTTGCGAAGAGCCGCTGCCCGACGGCGAGCGTCACAAGATCGCGCTGTTCACCAATGTGCCGAAGAATGCCGTCATCAGCACCATCGATGTCGACGTCATCTACAAGCTGCCCATGTGGCTGCACGAGCAGGGCCTGGACGAACTGGTCATCCGCCGTCTCGGCCTCGACGCCGGTCCGGCCGACCTGTCCAGCTGGGAGCGCACGGTCGAGGCCGTGGAGCATCCGCGCGACGAGGTCACCGTCGCCATCGTCGGCAAGTACGTGGAACACAAGGACGCCTACAAGTCGCTGGGCGAGGCGTTGCGCCACGGCGGCATCAAGCAGAGCACGCGGGTAAACCTGCACTGGGTCGATTCCGAAGACGTGGAAGCGCGCGGGGCCCGCACGGTACTCGGCGATGCCGATGCCATCCTGGTGCCCGGTGGCTTCGGCAAGCGCGGTTTCGAGGGCAAGATCCTCGCCGCGCAGTTCGCCCGCCAGACCGGCATCCCTTACTTCGGCATCTGCTACGGCATGCACGCCGCCGTCGTGGAGTTCGCGCGCAACACCGCTGGCCTCCCGCTGGCCGATTCCAGCGAGAACGATCGCAACACGCCGGACCCGGTGATCGGGCTGATCACCGAGTGGACCACCGCCACCGGTGAAACCGAGGTGCGCACCGAGCGTTCCGACCTGGGTGGCACCATGCGCCTGGGTGCGCAGGAGTGCCGCCTGAAGGCCGGTACGCTGGCCCGCGAGTTGTACGGCGAAGACGTGGTGCGCGAGCGCCATCGGCATCGCTACGAGTTCAACAACCGTTATCGCCAATCGTTCGAGGACCTCGGCCTTGTCATCTCCGGCAAGTCGATGGACGACCTGCTGGTGGAGATCGTCGAACTGCCGCGCCAGGTCCATCCGTGGTTCCTTGGCTGCCAGGCGCATCCGGAATTCACTTCCACGCCGCGCGAAGGCCACCCGCTGTTCATCGGCTTCGTCCGCGCCGCGCGCGAGTACAAGGCCGTTCGCGATGGCGAAAGGCTCGCCATCCGCTCCGAGGAGTCCGCTGCATGAAGCTTTGTGGTTTCGAGGCTGGTCTTGACCAGCCGCTGTTCCTGATTGCCGGCCCCTGCGTGATCGAATCGATGCAGCTGCAGCTCGACGTCGCTGGCAAGCTCAAGGAGATCACCGGCCGGCTTGGTATCAACTTCATCTTCAAGTCCAGCTTCGACAAGGCCAACCGCTCTTCCGGCTCCAGTTTCCGCGGCCCCGGCCTGGAAGAAGGCCTGAAAGTGCTCGACGCCGTGAAGAAGCAGATCGGCGTGCCCGTGCTTACCGACGTGCACGAGTACACCCCGATGAACGAGGTCGCCGCCGTCGTCGACGTGCTGCAGACTCCGGCCTTCCTCGCCCGCCAGACCGACTTCATCCAGAACGTGGCCCGTGCCGGCAAGCCGGTAAACATCAAGAAAGGCCAGTTCCTCGCCCCGTGGGACATGAAAAACGTGGTGCAGAAGGCCTTTGACGTGGGCAACCACGACATCATGGTCACTGAGCGGGGCGCGAGCTTCGGCTACAACAACCTCGTTTCCGATATGCGCTCGCTCGCGGTCATGCGCGAGACGGGCTGCCCCGTGGTGTTCGATGCCACGCATTCGGTGCAGCTGCCTGGCGGCCAGGGCACCAGCTCCGGCGGTCAGCGCGAGTTCGTGCCGGTGCTGGCGCGTGCAGCGGTGGCGGTGGGCGTGGCGGGCCTCTTCGCCGAAACCCATCCCGATCCGGCCAAGGCGTTGAGCGACGGCCCGAACGCCTGGCCCCTCGACCAGATGGAAGAACTGCTCGAGACGCTGATGGAACTCGACCAGGCCGTGAAGCGCCGCGGGTTTACGAAGCACGCCTGATCGTTCCTCCGGGACGGTATCATTGACGGAATCGCGGGGGAGGCTGGCTGGATGACTGACGACAACGGGATCCACGATGCCGCCGCACCCCGCCAGCACGTGCTGCGCATGCCGCAGTCGGGTCACGGTGTCGCCTCGTTCGTCATCGCCCTGGTTTCCGGCCTCGTCATCCTGGCCGCCATCACCTTTTCCGCGTTGATCGTCGCTTCCGGCGATTCCGGACAGCATATGGCCGTGTTCGGCCTCATCGGCATCGTGATGTGCGCCTTCCTGGTGCTCTCGCTGGTGGGGCTCGTGCTCGGGCTCATCGCCCTGCGCCGCCAGGATCGCCGCCGCACGTTCGGCGCGATCGGGTTCGGGCTCAACGCACTCATCCTCGTCGGTACCGCGGGCCTCATGCTCGTCGGCACCTTCTTCAGTCATTCCAGCTCGTAACGGGAAGCGCATGACCACGTCCATCACCACCATCCACGCCCGCGAGATCCTCGATTCGCGCGGCAATCCGACCCTCGAAGCCGAGGTCACCCTCGCCGACGGTTCGTTTGGTCGCGCGGCCGTGCCCAGCGGCGCGTCCACCGGTACGCGCGAGGCCGTCGAACTGCGCGACGGCGACAAGGGCCGCTACGGCGGCAAAGGTGTGAAGAACGCGGTGGCGAACGTGAACACCACGATCGCCAAGGCACTGGTGGGCTTCGACGCCGCCGACCAGAAGGGCGTGGACACGAAGCTGATTGCGCTCGACGGCACCGACAACAAGGGCAAGCTGGGCGCCAACGCGCTGCTCGGCGTGTCAATGGCGGCCGCGCACGCCGTGGCGGCCTCCCGGAAGCAGGCGCTGTGGCAGTACCTCATGGTGGACGGTGGCGGTTCGTTGCCGGTACCGATGATGAACATCATCAACGGCGGCGCGCATGCCGACAACAATGTCGACGTGCAGGAGTTCATGGTGCTGCCGGTAGGCGCGCCGAGCTTCGCCGAGGCGCTGCGCCACGGCGCCGAGATCTTCCACGCGCTGAAGTCCGTGCTGAAGGGCCGTGGCCTCAACACCGCGGTGGGCGACGAAGGCGGTTTCGCACCGAACCTGAAGTCCAATGTCGAAGCGCTCGACACCATCCTTGAAGCCGTGCACATGGCCGGCTACAAGGTTGGCAGCGACATCCTGCTCGGCCTCGACGTGGCCAGTTCGGAGTTCTTCAAGGACGGCAAGTACGACCTCGAGGGCGAAGGCAAGGTCTTCACGCCGGAACAGTGGGTGGACACGCTGGCGTCCTGGGCCAGGCAGTACCCGATCGTCACGATCGAGGACGGCATGGCCGAAGGCGACTGGACCGGCTGGGCCCACCTCACCAAGGCGCTGGGCCAGGGCGTGCAGTTGGTCGGCGACGACCTGTTCGTGACCAATCCGAAGATCTTCGCCGAAGGCATCGAGAAAAAGATCGCCAACGCCATCCTCATCAAGGTCAACCAGATCGGCACGCTGTCGGAAACGCTCGAGGCCATCGCCATGGCCGATCGCGCTCAGTACGCGGCCATCGTGTCGCATCGCTCGGGCGAAACCGAAGACACCACGATTTCCGACATCGCCGTAGCCACCACCGCGACGCAGATCAAGACCGGCTCGCTGTGCCGGACCGACCGCGTGGCCAAGTACAACCAGCTGCTGCGCATCGAGGAAGCCCTCGGCGCGAAGGCGAAGTACGCCGGCCGGGCTGCGTTCCCGAACCTGTCGAAGCTGCCTGGCTGAGTCCTGTCTTGAGCAACGCGGCAATCCTGCGCTGGGTCGGCCTGATCCTCGTCATCGTCCTCATCGCACTGCAGCTGAAGCTGTGGGTCGGCGGTGGGGGCATGGCCGAGGTCGATTCCCTGCGCGAATCGGTCAGGAAGCAGACCGAGGAGAACGCGGGGCTGCAGAAGCGTAATCAGGCCCTGGCCGCCGACGTCGAAGACCTGAAGCATGGCGAGCAGGCCACCGAGGCACGCGCACGGCAGGAATTGGGCCTGGTCAAGCCGGGCGAAACCTTTTATCAGGTGGTCGAACCGGGGGCGGCCACCAGCGCGCCGCCGCCGCCGCCCCCCGTCGCGCCCGGCGGCCAGTGATGGACGCGCTGTGGTGTGTCCTGCCGGCCGCCGGAAAGGGCGTCCGCGCAGGCGGCGACCGGCCGAAGCAATATCAGCCGATCGGAGGGCGGCCAATGCTCGACCACACGCTCGAGCGTCTGGCGGCGCATCCCTCGATCGCCGGCCTCATGGTGGCCATCGCTGCGGACGACCGACACTTCGCCGCGGTGGACAGCATTGGCGGCAAGCCGCTGCGGGTCGCCATCGGCGGTGGCGAGCGCAGCGACTCGGTTCTGGCGGGGCTGCTGGCGCTGCCTGCGTCCGTTCGCGACGACGACTTCGTGCTCGTCCACGACGCCGCGCGTCCGTGCGTACGCGCGGATGACATCTCGCGCCTGATCGAGCGGGCAGGGCAGGTGGACGGCGGGCTCCTGGGCGCACCGCTGCGCGACACCCTGAAGCGCGCGGATGCCGGTTGTCACAGCATCGACACCGAACCGCGCGAGGGTCGCTGGCGGGCATTCACGCCGCAGATGTTTCGTCGCGGGGCGCTGGTCCATGCACTTCGCCTTGCCGGCGAAGCGGGTATCGTGGTGAGCGACGAGGCGATGGCCATGGAACGGCAGGGCGTGTCGCCCCTGCTGGTGGAAGGCTCGGAAGACAATATCAAGGTGACCACGCCGGCCGATTTCGCGCTGGCGGAGTTCCTTCTAGGGAGAACACGGTAATGCGCATCGGCCAGGGATTCGACGTCCACGCATTCGGCGAGGGCGACCACGTGATGCTGGGCGGCGTGCGCGTGCCACACACGCACGGCGTGCTGGCGCATTCCGACGGCGACGTGGTGCTGCACGCGCTGTGCGATGCGTTGCTCGGTGCATTGGCGTTGGGCGATATCGGCAAGCACTTTCCGCCATCCGACGAGACGTGGCGTGGAGCGGATAGCCGCCGCTTCGTTCGCGCGGTGGGCGCGATGCTGAAAGAACGAGGCTACGAACTCGGCAACGCGGACATGACCGTCGCCTGCGAAGCGCCGAAGGTAGGCCCGCACGCGTCGGCCATGCGCGAGATCATCGCCGCGGACCTCGGCGTGGACGTGGACCGCATCAGCATCAAGGCGACGACGACCGAAACCCTCGGCTTCACCGGTCGCCGTGAAGGCATCGCGGCGCTCGCCACAGTCCTGGTACTGCGCGCATGAGCGAGATCGAACCGCGCCCGGCGACGCCTCGCCTGCACGACAGGCTGGAGGCGATCACCGACCTGCTTCGGCGCAGGGAAGACCTGCTCGCGTTCGCGGGTGCGGTGCCAGGCGGCAACGACGCCGCGCTGGATGCCGCCGATGCGGAACTGCAGTCGCGGCTCGACGAGTTGCATCCAGCTGACCTGGCCGACGTGCTCGAATCGTTGCCGCTGGTGGATCGTCTCGCCGTCTGGCAGCGCGTGCGCTCGGATCGCGACGGCGACATCCTGCTGGAAGTCTCGGATTCCGTCCGCGAAACGCTGATCGCGGACATGGACGATCGCGAGATCCTCGCCGCCGTCGAGCCACTGGACGCCGACGAGCTGGCCGACCTGGTCGACGACCTGCCGACCGAGGTACTGCCGGAACTGATGGCCAGCCTCGACGCGCAGGAGCGCGAGCGCGTGCAGGCCGCGATGTCCTACGAGGACGACCAGGTCGGTGCATTGATGGACTTCGACATGGTCACCATCCGCGAGGACATCAGCCTCGAGGTGGTGCTGCGCTATCTGCGACGTTTCGACGAGCTTCCGGCGCAAACGGACAAGCTGTTCGTCGTGAATGCGGACAACGTGCTCACCGGCGTGCTGCCGCTGCACTGGTTGCTGGTGAATCCGCCCGAGAAGATGGTCCACGAGATCATGGCGCCGGACGTGAACACCTTCCGTCCGGAAGACGATGCTTACGACGTGGCCCAGGCCTTCGAGCGCTACGACCTGGTGACGGCGCCAGTCGTCGATGCGCAGCAGCGCCTGATCGGCCGTATCGCCGTCGACGCGATGCTCGACTTCATCCGCGAGGAGAGCGAAACCGAGGCGCTGTCACGCGGCGGCCTGCGTGAGGAAGAAGACATCTTCGCCTCCGTGTGGAAGTCCGTGCGCAACCGCTGGGCCTGGCTGGCGATCAACCTCGTCACCGCCTTCATCGCCTCGCGCGTCATCGGCCTGTTCGAGCATTCCATCGAAAAGCTCGTGGCCCTCGCGGCGCTCATGCCCATCGTGGCCGGCATTGGCGGCAACTCGGGCAACCAGACCATCACGATGATCGTGCGCGCGATGGCGCTTGAGCAGATCGGCGTGTCGCAGGCCAGGCGCCTGTGGCGCAAGGAGCTGGCCGTCTCGCTGGTCAACGGCATCGTCTGGGGCGGGGCCATCGGCATCGTCGCGTGGATGCTCTACGGCAGCATCCCGCTTGGCGTGGTGATGACGGCCGCCATGACGCTGAACCTTCTTCTCGCGGCCTTCATGGGCGTGGGCATTCCCATGCTGATGACGAAGCTCGGGCGCGATCCTGCGCTGGGCTCCAGCGTGCTCATCACGGCGATGACCGATAGCGGGGGCTTCTTCATCTTCCTCGGCCTCGCCACGCTGTTCCTGCTGTAGGACTTTCCATGAGCGACACCGAACTCCCCTTCGCCTTCGGCGCGCCGCCGCTGCGTGCGCGTCTTCGCGCGACGCCCCAGGATTTCTTCGTCGAGGAGGTCCTTGGGTACGAGCCGGACGGCGCGGGCGAGCACGCCTTCCTGATCGTCGAGAAGCGCGGGACGAACACCGACTGGGTCGCACGCGAACTGGCGAAGTTCGCCGGTACGGCGCCGATGAATGTCGGTTACGCGGGCATGAAGGATCGGCACGCCGTGACGCGGCAGGCGTTCACGGTGCAGTTGCCGGGCAAGGCGGATCCGGACTGGTCGACGTTTCCGCATGCGGAAGTTTCGATCCGGTCACTGGGCCGGCATTCGCGCAAACTCAAGCGCGGGGCGTTGCGCGGAAACCGGTTCGTGCTCGTGCTACGCGAGATCGAAGGCGACCGCGGGGAAGCGGAAGCGCGTCTCGCCGCCATCGCGGCGCGCGGCGTGCCCAATTATTTCGGCGAGCAGCGTTTCGGGCTTGGTGGCGGCAACGTGGCGCAGGCGCGGGCGATGTTCGGCGGGCGGCGCGTTGATCGCGACAAACGTTCCATCCTGCTTTCGGCGGCGCGTTCGCACATCTTCAACGGCGTGCTCGCGGAGCGCGTGGCTGCCGGCACGTGGGATGCGCCGATGGATGGCGAGATCTGGGCGCTCGACGGTTCACGTTCGTGGTTCGGGCCTGAGCCGTTCAACGACACATTGGCTGAAAGGCTGGGTCGTTTCGACATCCATCCGTCCGGGCCGCTATGGGGCCGCGGCGAAACGCCTGCGGGCGATGCTGCCGGTGAACTGGAGCGGGCGGTCGCTTCACGCGACGAGGATCTTGCGAAAGGCCTGGCCGATGCGCGCATGGACCAGGAGCGCCGCGCGCTGCGCTTGCAGCCGCGCGATTTCGCGTGGCGTGGGCTGGAGGATGGTGCGCTTGAAGTGTCCTTCGGCCTTCCGGCCGGTGCCTATGCCACCACGGTAATCCGCGAACTGGCGGTGATTTCGTAGGAGCGCGCCCTGCGCGCGACATGTTTTGAGGCCATGACCCGGAGCTTGCGCGCCAGCTCCGGGACTGTCGCGAAAAGATGTCGCGCGCAGGGCGCGCTCCTACGTTCCTCTCAGCAGCACGACCACCGCCCCGGTCCCGCCCTGCATCGGCCGCGCGGAAGCAAAAGCCACCACATCGTCACGCCGCCGTAGCAATCGATCCGTCAGCCCCTTCAACACCGGGCCGGCGGCTTTCGAGCGAAGGCCCTTGCCATGGATGATCCGCACACAACGAATTCCGTCGTGCCGGCATTCGGCAAGGAATTCGGAGATGGTCAGCTGTGCCGCCGCCGCGTTCATCTGGTGCAGGTCCACGTCGGCCTGGATACTGAACTGCCCGCGCTTCAGCTGTTTCAGCAGCCGGGGAGGGTAGCCGTCGCGCAGGTACGACAATTCCTCGCCCACCTCGAGATCGGCCGGGTCGTAATCGAACAGTATGGAATCCGCGGGCACGGCGGCCTCGTCGGCGTCGCGCATGTGCGGATGCGGCGCCGGACGCGGCTTTTCGGGCACGGCCTCGACCTCGGGAAGAGGGCGAACTTCCCCGATCGCCTCGCGAAACAGGCGGCTGTCGTCGTCGTTTACCTTCGGCGGGCGTCGCGTCATGCCCCCATCCTAACCTACGGTGTCTGCGTGGCCGTTCCGTGAATCCCGCGGCCCGCTCCGGTAGACTTGGACGGTCGGGCGGCTCCCTCGAGATCGGGTCGCCCCGCCCGTTTTTCGATCTGGATCAGCATGCAAGTTCTGGTTAGCAACGACGACGGCGTGGAGGCCCCTGGCATCCAGGTGCTGGCCGAGCGTCTGGCCGAGTTCGGTACGGTGACGGTGGTCGCTCCCGATCGCGATCGCTCCGGCGCGAGCAATTCGCTCACGCTCGATGCGCCCATCCGCGTGCACCGGCTGGACAGCGGCGCGTACCGCGTCGCCGGTACGCCTACCGACTGCGTGCACCTGGCGCTTTCGGGCCTGCTCGACCACGAGACCGACATCGTCGTGTCCGGGATCAACAGTGCCGCCAACCTCGGCGACGACGTCATCTATTCGGGTACCGTGTCCGCCGCGATGGAAGGCCGCTTCCTCGGGTTGCCCGCGATCGCCGTCTCGCTGGTCACGCATGAGGATTCCGGCCGCCATTTCGATACCGCCGCGAGCGCGGTGCTGATGCTGATGCGCCGCCTCATCGTCGACCCGCTGCCGGCCGACACCATCCTCAACGTGAACGTGCCCGACCTTCCCTGGGAGCAGGTGCGCGGCTTCGAGGTCACCCGCCTCGGCAAGCGCCATCGCTCGGCGCCCGCCATCCGCACGGCCGATCCGCGCGGCCGCGCGATGTGGTGGATTGGTCCGCCCGGCGAGATCGACGACGACGGTCCCGGTACCGACTTCGACGCGGTCCGTCGCGGCTACGTTTCGGTCACGCCGATCCACACCGACCTCACGCGCGTGCAGGCGCTGGAGAAAGTCAGCAGCTGGATGCTGTCGCTTTCCTCGGCGATGGACGACGAGGAGGCGGCCTGACGTGGTGAACATGCATGCACTTCCTCCATCGGCCCTGCGCGGCGAGGGAATGACCTCGCAACGCGCGCGCGATCGCCTGGTGGCCAAGCTCGTGGAAGAGGGCATCCGCGATGAACGCGTGCTGGAAGTGATCCGGCAGCTGCCGCGCCACCATTTCATCGACCAGGCGCTGCATTCGCGCGCCTACGAGAACACCGCGCTGCCGATCGGCCACGGCCAGACCATTTCGCAGCCCTGGATCGTGGCGCGCATGACCGAGGCACTGATCGAGCACGGCATTCCGGAACGCGTACTGGAGATCGGCACCGGGTCCGGGTACCAGGCCGCGGTGCTCGCCGGCATCGTGCCGACCGTCTATACCGTGGAACGGATCGAGGAACTGCTTCGCCAGGCGCGCCGCCGCTTCCGTCAACTCGGCATCGCGAACCTGCGTTCGCGCCACGACGACGGCAAGCTCGGCTGGGAATCGGACGCCCCTTTCGACGCCATCATCCTTACCGCGGCGGGCGATCGCGTGCCGGCGGTCCTGTTCGACCAACTCAAGCCCGGCGGCGTGCTCGTTGCGCCGGTGGGCAGTCCCAGCCAGCAGGTGCTGGTGCGCATGCGCAAAGACGAAAACGGAGAGATCCACCGCGAGGACCTCGGCGCGGTGAGCTTCGTTCCGCTACTGGGCGGCATTGGTTGATGCCAGGCAATCATAAGGAAACCGGCTGAATGCGGATGTTTTCATCGCTGTACGAGCGCGCGATCGTCTGGGCGCGCCATCGCCATGCGGTCCGCTACCTCGCGGTACTTTCCTTCGTCGAAGCCTTCATCTTCCCGGTGATGCCGGAAGTGATGCTGGCGCCCATGATGCTTGCGCAGCCGCGCAAGGCATTCCGCTTCGCGAACTGGAGCCTGCTGTTCTCGCTGCTTGGTTCGCTCGTCGGCTATTCCCTCGGCCATTACGCGTACGAGGCGCTGAAGCCGCTGCTTGAGTCGATGCACCTGCTGGCACCGATCCAGAAAGGCGTGGCCAACCTGCAGCAGGATATGCAGGCGCATTCGCTGGGCCTGTACATCGTGCTGGCGATGGCGGCGCTGCAGCCGGTGGTGCCGATGAAGTTCGTGACCTGGGCCTCCGGCATCGTCGGCGTGCCGGTGTTGCCGTTCCTCATCTGCATGCTGATCGGCCGCGGCAAGCGGGTATGGCTGCTGGCGCTACTGGTGCGCGTCTTCGGCGAACGCGCTGAACAGATGCTTCGCAAACACATCGAGTGGATAGGGTGGGCTGTTATCGTAGCCATCATCCTGCTTGCCGCCTGGTGGTTCCTGTTGCGATGAGTGACCGTGAAGGGAGATCCGCGATGCTCGTGACCCGTCCGCTTGCCCTGCTGGTCGTCCTGGCCGCGAGCCTCGTGCTTGCCGGCTGCGACCTCGCTCCGCGCAGTTCGGTGGTCGTCACGCGCAGTAGTGCCGGTGGCTACACGCCAGCCAAGGTCTCCACGCCGCCGCCGGCGCCCGGTGGCAGCTACCGGGTGGTGAAGGGCGACACGCTCTATAGCATCGCCTTCCGCAACAAGGTGGATTTCCGCGACCTTGCCAGCTGGAACGCCATCGCGTCGCCGTACACGATCTGGCCGGGGCAGGACCTGCGGCTGTCGCCGCCGGGTCGCGAAGCGAAGCCGGCCGCGCCGGCGACGCATCCCGCGCCCGTGGTCGCCGCGGTACCGCCACCGCCGGCCGGGCACCCCAGCCAGCCGAACCAGCCCAGCCCCGCACCCCGGCAGGGTTTCGCTCCCGTCACCGAGTCCGACACGACGCCTCCCGCCGTGCCGGCGCCGGCCACGACGACGAACACGCCGGTGGTCATTGCCGGCAAGCCGGCCGAGTCCCTCGTTCCGCCGCCCCCGGCACCGACGGCTCCCGCTACCCAAGCCCCGGAACCCGTCGAGAATCCACCGGCTTCCACACCCGTCGTCACCAAGGGCGCCACGCGCAGCGTGGGCGGCATCGCCTGGCGCTGGCCCGCCGACGGCACCATGCTGAAGAAGTTCTCATCCGGCGACGCGATCCCCGGCATCGAAGTTGGCGGCAAGGCGGGCGACCCGGTCCGTGCCGCCGCCGACGGCGTGGTGGTCTACAGCGGCAATGGCCTCGTGGGCTATGGCGAACTCGTCATCATCAAGCACAGCGACAGCTTCCTCTCGGCGTACGGCCACAACCGGAAGCGTCTGGTGAAGGAAGGCGAGAAGGTGAAGGCAGGGCAGAGCGTGGCCGAGATGGGCTCCACCGGCGCGACCCGCGACGAACTGCAGTTCCAGATCCGTCGCGACGGCAATCCAGTCGACCCGCTGCAGTACCTGCCACCGAGGTAGGAGCGCGCCCTGCGCGCGACAGCTTTTCACGAGGAACAGCAGGCCCTGCTTCTCACCGCCTCAAAACATATCGTACCCGACGCGGGCATAAACGCGCAGGGCGCGCTCCTACATGGAATGGGCTTCGCGGTCGCGGCGCGTTTCGAACGCCTGAAGATGCGCATACGCCACTTCAAGCATCGGCGCCGCCACACCTGCATCGCGCGCACGACGAAGCATGTCGCCGACGATGTGGTCGGATTCGATCCGCTGTCCCGCTTCCAGGTCGCGCAGCATCGATGCCGTGAGCGTCGAGCCTTCCGCGGTCAACGTCTTCCAGGCGAATGCGCGGGCGTTGTCGGGTACGGCATGCCCCGAGGCGCGGGCCACGTTCAGGCATTCCTCGTACATGCGCTCGATGAGCTGCCGTCCATCGCCGGTGGCGACGATATCGCCGACACTGGCGCGGAACAGGCACGTGCTTCCCGCCAGCGTGGCGAGGAAGGCGAACTTCGCCCACAGGTCGCGCTGGATGTCGTCGGAGTGTTTGTAGTCCACCTTCGCGGTGGCAAAGGCTTCGGCGATGGCGGCGCACCGTCCGGCATGCTCTTGCCCATCGCGCTCGCCGAAGGTCACCGAGGCGCCGTTGCCGAAATGGATGATTTCGCCGTTGGGGCCCCTGGCCGCGCTGATCACGCATAGGCCGCCGACGACCCGCTCGGGACCGAAACGGCTGTCCAGCATCGGATAGTGGGCCAGGCCGTTGAGGACCGGCAGGACAGCCGTGTCTTCGCCCACCGCGGGATCGATGGCCTCGATGGCGGAATGCAGGTCATAGGCCTTGCTGGACAGCAGGACGAGATCGAACGAGCCGGCGTCCGCCACCGTCTCGGCCAGCACATGCTTCACCCGCAGGCTGGCGTCTCCGAACGGGCTGACGATCACTAGCCCTTTCGCATCCAGTACGCGGGCCCGCTCCGGACGGACCAGGAAGGTGACATCCAGTCCGGCCTGGGCGAGCCGCCCCCCGAAATATCCGCCGGTGCCGCCGGCGCCAAGGACGAGGATGCGCATTGGGTTATGCCTTCATGGGAGGATGAATGCCGCCAGAACCCGCCGCCCCTCGCCCGCAAGCAGGCTATAAGTGCGGGCCGCCGAGCCATTGGTCATGGCTTCGATGCCGATACCCCGGCGGAGGAAGCCGGCCATGACTTCGGCCGGCGGGAACACCTGGCGTTCGCCCGTGCCCAGGAGGACGAGTTCCGGCTCCAGGGCGGCGATCTTCTCGACATCGGCCAGGGTGAGGCGGGAGGCGTCCGTGACGTCCCAGTCCTCGATGACCTGTTGCGGTGTCAGCAGGATGCTCTTGTGGAAGTCGCGGTCGACCACCGTGACCGTATCGGCGCCGACGCGGCGCACGAAAAGATAATCGCCGGGATGTTCGAACGACAGGTCCATGGGAATTACCGGGGCAGGGCGAGCTTCGGATCCTGCTCGTTTCGACGGAACAGGACCACGACATGGCCGATCTCCTGGACCGCTTCCGCGCCGGTCTGGCCGGCGAGGAAGGCAATCTGCTCCTGGCGCTCGTCCTTGTCGCCCCCGGAAAGCTTCACCTTCACCAGTTCATGGATGTCGAGGGCCTGGGCCAGCTCCTTGGCGACGGCCTCGGTGGCTCCCTTGTTCCCCAGGAGGATGACGGGGCGGAGGTCGTGGGCGAGGCTGCGCAGGTAGCGGCGCTGTGTAGGGGAGAGCATGCGTTCAGTTTCGGTTCGCGGCGGATAGGCGGCAAAGGGTATCATGCGAGGCTTGCCCACTTCTTCCGCGGGTCCACCCGATGTCACGCAGCAAGAGCAGTTCCCGCTGGCTTCGGGAGCATTTCGACGATATTTACGTCAAGCGCGCCCAGGCCGAGGGCCTGCGTTCGCGCGCCGTATTCAAGCTCGAGGAGCTCATCGACCGCGACCGCCTGATCAAGCCCGGCATGACCATCGTCGACCTCGGCGCGGCCCCGGGCGGCTGGTCTCAGCTGGCCCGGCAGCGTCTGGGCGATACCGGCAAGGTGATCGCCCTGGATATCCTGCCCATGGCAGGGCTGGCCGGCGTGGATTTCATGCAGGGCGATTTCCGCGAGGAATCGGTCCTGCACGAGCTGGAAGGCAAGCTGGAAGGTCAAAAGGTCGATCTTGTCCTATCGGACATGGCCCCCAATATGTCGGGTGTGGCACTAGCCGACCAGATCCGCGCCATGGACCTTTGCGACCTGGCCCGCCAATTCAGCCTCGACTGGCTGAAGCCCGGTGGTTCATTTCTAGTGAAGCTGTTCCAGGGGGCGGGTTTCGACGAGTACCTCAAGAACTTGCGCGCGGACTTCAGTCGCGTGACGATGCGTAAACCGAAGGCTTCCCGCGCGCGTTCGCGGGAAGTTTATGCGCTGGCGACAGGACTGAAGTCCGCGTCCCGGCAACCAGGCGAGAACCGCGCATGAACGAGATGGCAAAAAACCTGTTGCTCTGGCTGATCATCGCGGTGGTCCTTCTAACCGTATTCCAGACCTTCAACCCGCACAGCGGCGCGTCGCAGGACATGTCCTACACCACCTTCGCCCAGCAGGTGGATAACGGCAACGTCGCCAGTGGCACCATTACCTCCACCGCCCCGCCGACGGTCACCGGCAAGCTGAAGGACGGCGGTTCCTATCGCACCGTGGTGCCGGTAGTGGGCCTGTCCACCAGCGACCTCGTGAAGACGATGCGCGACAAGGGCGTCGAACTGCGCCAGGAGCCGGCCGATAACGGCTTCTCCCTGATCGGCCTGCTGTTCAACTGGCTGCCCATCATCATCTTCGTGGCCGTGCTGATCTGGTTCATGCGCCAGATGCAGGCGGGCTCGGGTGGCCGCGGCGCCATGAGCTTCGGCCGCTCGCGCGCCAAGCTCCAGGGCGAAGACCAGGTCAAGGTCAACTTCAACGACGTCGCCGGTTGCGACGAGGCGAAGGAAGAAGTTGGCGAACTCGTCGAATTCCTTCGCGACCCGGGCAAGTTCCAGAAGTTGGGTGGCAAGATCCCGCGCGGCGTGCTCATGGTCGGTCCCCCCGGCACCGGCAAGACCCTGCTCGCCAAGGCCATCGCGGGCGAGGCCAAGGTACCGTTCTTCTCGATCTCCGGTTCCGACTTCGTCGAGATGTTCGTCGGCGTCGGCGCCAGCCGCGTGCGCGACATGTTCGAGCAGGCGAAGAAGCACGCGCCCTGCATCATCTTCATCGACGAGATCGACGCCGTCGGCCGCCATCGCGGCGCCGGCATGGGCGGCGGTCACGACGAGCGCGAACAGACCCTCAACCAGTTGCTGGTCGAGATGGACGGTTTCGAAGGCACCGAAGGCATCATCGTCATCGCCGCCACCAACCGTCCCGACGTGCTCGATCCGGCGCTGCTGCGTCCGGGCCGTTTCGACCGCCAGGTGGTGGTTGGCCTGCCCGACGTGAAGGGGCGCGATCAGATCCTAAAGGTGCATATGCGCAAGGTGCCGACCGCGGCCGATGTCGACCCGATGACCATCGCGCGCGGCACGCCGGGTTTCTCGGGCGCCGACCTCGCCAACCTCGTGAACGAGGCCGCGCTGTTCGCCGCCCGCGAGAACGCCCGCGAAGTGCGCATGAGCCACATGGACCGCGCACGCGACAAGATCCTGATGGGCGCGGAGCGCCGCTCGATGGCGATGAACGACGAAGAGAAGCGTCTCACCGCCTATCACGAAGCCGGTCACGCCATCATCGGACGGCTCGTTCCCGAGCACGATCCGGTCTACAAGGTCACCATCATTCCGCGTGGCCGCGCGCTGGGCGTGACGATGTACCTGCCGGAAGGCGACCGCTATAGCATGAACAAGGTCGCGATCGAATCGCAGCTGTGTTCGCTGTACGGCGGCCGCGTGGCGGAAGAGATCATCTTCGGCCACGACAAGGTCACCACCGGCGCGTCGAACGACATCGAGCGCGCGACGAAGATGGCGCGCAACATGGCCACGAAGTGGGGCCTGTCCGACGAGCTTGGCCCGGTCACTTACGGCGAAGAAGAAGACGAAGTCTTCATCGGTCGCTCTGTCACGCAGCACAAGAGCGTGTCCAACGAAACCGCACGCAAGATCGACGAAGTGGTGCGCACCATCCTCGACCGTGCCTACGCGCGCAGCAAGGACCTGCTCACCACGAACATCGACAAGCTGCACGTAATGGCCGAGACGCTGCTGCTGTACGAGACGATAGACGCGCGCCAGATCGACGACATCATGAACGGTCGCGAGCCAGGTCCGCCGGCTGACTGGCAGAAGCCTGGGTCGACGCCACCGCCACCGCCACGCGGTGACGCGGGCTCGGCACCCGACAAGGTCGGGAAGCCGGCGACACAGCTCTAAGAGGAAAGGGCGGCCAGTGTGCCGCCCTTTCTCGTTTTTACCCCCTCGCGTGCGGGTGTGTTACCGATTTGCGAAAAAAAAGATGTAAAAAGTGTTGACGCACACGCCGGATATCTGAATAATTCCGCTTCTCGGCACGGCGCTAACGCCTCACGGCGGTAGTCTCCGGGTCAACGGTTTAAAGTGTGCGCCCGTAGCTCAGTTGGATAGAGTACCAGGCTACGAACTTGGTGGTCGGGAGTTCGAATCTCTCCGGGCGCACCATCTTTAAGCAAGACCATCGCGTTTGTGCGGCGGTCGCGGTTGTTGAAAGTGTGGTGTGTTCAAAACGGATTGACGGGCTTGGCTTTGACCCGTAACATTTGAAGGCTTCAGCCCAATGTATCGGGATGATGCTTGAAGTTTCGGGGTATAGCTCAGTCTGGTAGAGCGCCAGCTTTGGGAGCTGGATGTCGGGGGTTCGAATCCCTCTGCCCCGACCAGTTGGCGTTCTACGTACAGTGCCTGCGCCTGTAGCTCAATCGGATAGAGCATCGGCCTTCTAAGCCGACGGTTGCAGGTTCGATTCCTGTCGGGCGCGCCAATTGAAGTTTTATGGTGGGCGTAGCTCAGCTGGTTAGAGTACCGGATTGTGATTCCGGATGTCGTGGGTTCGAGTCCCATCGTCCACCCCACTTACAACGCAAGTTTCAAACGGGCCGTTAGCTCAGTTGGTAGAGCAGTTGACTCTTAATCAATTGGTCGTAAGTTCGAATCTTACACGGCCCACCAAATGCAAAGGCGCTCAGGGGAACCTGGGCGCCTTTTTCTTTTTGTGCGCAGGGCGTCGCCCCGACGATCCGAAGAAAGTCGTTTGTGACATGATTGTGTCAGTGTAGTTTCACGACTTTCAGCGCCTCGCGAATCTGGCGGGCCGAGCAGGGGCCCGAATGATCGTTCAAGACCAGGCGGCCCGCGGCCCCGAAAAACGCGCGCTGCCAGCGCTGGTGCTGAGCGCTGCTGTGGCTGTCTACATCCTCGCGGCACTCAATCGCAGCCTCTGGTCCGAACTGCATGAGGCACTGTCGGCCTCGCGGAACATGGAAGGATTCTGGGCGCTGAGCGCGACCGTTTGTTGTCGACTCGCAGGCAACCTCATCATGATCGTCGCACTGGTCACGTGGCCGCGCATCGGCAAGGGCTTGCTGGCCCTGTTGATCCTCGTGTCGGCGGCAAGCGCGTATTACGCTCAGACCTTCGGCGTGCGCCTGAACGAAGAAATCATCCAGAGCGTCTTCGAGACGCAGCGTGCCGAAGCGGCGGCCTTGATTACCCGGGATTCCGTCACATGGATCGTCCTGTTCGGTGTGCTTCCCGCCGTGCTCGTCCTGCTGGTACCGCTGCGCTTCATGCCGAAGTGGCGGCTGCTTGGCTGGCGGGCGGTCATCGTGGCGGCTGCCGTCGTGTTGATGTTCGTGCCGCCCCTGTTTGCCGGACGCAGCTACGTCTACTTCGAACGCAATCATCGCGGGATGTACGACGTATTCAATCCCTATGCCGCGCTGAGCGGCACCTTCCACTACCTGCAGCGCAACGTCCTCCGCCGCAAGCAGGCGATGGCGCCCATCGGTACGGACGCCGCGCTTGCTCCCGACGCCGGCGCGACCAGCCACAAGCGCGTGGTCGTGCTGGTGGTGGGAGAGACCGCGCGGGCGGAGAACCAGTCGCTACAGGGCTACGCGCGCGAAACCAATCCCGAGATGAAGCGCGCCGGCGCCATCTATTTCAGCGACGCCTGGTCGTGTGGCACGGCGACCACGGTGTCGGTCCCCTGCATGTTCTCCAACATGACGCGCGAGAAGTTCGACAAGCCCGCGGCGAAGGCACACTGGAATGCGCTGGATGTCCTGCAGCATGCCGGCGTGGATGTGTACTGGCGCGACAACGACGAAGGCTGCAAGGACGTCTGCCTGCGCGTGCCCAACGACGATCTCACCCATGCAAAGGTCGACGGCCTGTGTGACGCGAATGGCTGCTTCGACGAGGTGCTGGTGGCCGACCTGCCCGAGCGCCTGGCGAAGATGCGGTCACCCGCGTTGCTGGTGCTGCATATCAAGGGAAGCCACGGCCCGGCCTATTTCCGGCGCTATCCGAAGGCGTTCGATGTCTTCGGACCCGGCTGCGACACGGAAGAAGTGCAGACATGCACGTACGCCCAGACCGTGGCCAGCTACGACAACACGATCCTCTATACCGACCATATCCTCGGCAAGGTCGTGGACGCATTGAAGGCGGCGCCCGAAGTCGACGGCGCCATGATGTACCTGTCAGACCACGGCGAATCGCTGGGCGAGAACGAGATCTACCTTCACGGCGCAGACTGGGCCACGGCACCGACCCAGCAGAAGCACGTGCCCATGCTGATGTGGCTGTCGCCCGGCTGGGTACGCGACAGCGGCGTGGGCCTGGACTGCATGGAGCGCCGGCGAGTGCAGCCGGCAAGCCAGGACAATCTCTTCCATACGCTGCTTGGCTTCTTCGGCACGCGAACGACGGTCTACAACCCGGAGCTCGACCTGCTGGCGAGTTGCCGGGCGTGAGGGTCGCGCGTGTGGACCCGCAGCCGTCGGCCCCCTAGAATGATGCGGCGCGCGAGAGTGGCGGAATTGGTAGACGCACCAGATTTAGGTTCTGACGGGGCAACCCGTGCGGGTTCGAGTCCCGCCTCTCGCACCATTCTGATCCAGCCATTCAGGACCGAACCGTGAGCAGTAACGAAGAACTGATTCGCCGCCTGTATGACGGGTTCAACAAAAGAGATATCGAGGCTGTACTTGCGGAATTGGCCGACGACGTAGCCTGGGCTAACGGAATGGAAGGCACGCACGTCCACGGGCGCGATGCCGTCCGCGACTACTGGACCTTCCAGTGGTCTGTCATCGACCCGGCAGTCAAGCCGTTAAGTGTTGCTTGTGGGGAGGGCGGGGTGGCGATCGTCGAGGTGCATCAGGTGGTCCGCGATCTTCAGGGCCAGATTCTTCTCGATGAGGTCATCCACCACTCGTTCCGCATAAAGGACGCCCGCGTGCTGCGCTTCGACATTGTCGGGGCATCCGAGCTCAAGAACGTTGCTCACTGATGTCACGGCCCGGCCGCGGCCTCCGTGCGACGCGCGACGACGGTTCCCAGTGCGGCTAACGCCACGGTAATCGCGAAGTTCGCCGCGAATGCCGCGGTGTGCGAAAGATCCAGCAACGCGGCGAACAACGATCCGCCGATGGCCAGCGTGGTTGCCACCATCAGCGATTCACACAGCTGCAGCGCCGAACTGTTCATGCCTTGCTCGTGCTCGCCCGACATCGACAGCGCGAGCACCGCGACGGTGCCATAGAGCATGCCCATGCCGAGGCCAGTTAGCAGCCATCCGGCGACGGAAGCCGCGACCGGCATCCATGCGAAAGTACTCAACGACGCCGCTATCGCCCCTATCACCATCATCGCCGCGCCGCGGCGAAGCAGCGTCTGCCGCGACACCTTCGCGTAGTGACCCTGGTACCACGAGCCGGAGAACCAGCCGATGGCGCCGACGCTGATCGCGATGCCGGACCACATCGGTGAGAGACCGTGCTCGCGTGAGAACGCCAGCGGCAGGAAGGCCTCGGTGCCGAAGAAGGCGGAGGCCGCCACGCCGCGCAGGGCGATCACAGCGGGCAGACCGCGGGCGGCCCGGAGCGTGCCCGGTGGGAGCAGACGCTTCCCGCACACCACCAACAGGACGATAGCTGGCAGGAACAGGAGGGCCGCCCGCCAGCCCTGTTCCTGGCCGGCAAGGAAGAGCAGGCATACGCCGAGGGACGCACCGATCGCGTTCGCCATCCGTGGCGTCGCGTCCGTGCCCGCCTTGCCGCCGGGCTGGCCCAGCGAGCGCAGCGCGCCACGCAGCCCGGCCGCGGCGGGGATCGCGAGCAGGGGAACGCCGAGGAATACCCAACGCCAGCCGACGTGCTCGACGATCGCGCCGCTCACCACCGGGCCGATCAGGGCCGGCACGACCCAGCCCGCCGAAAATGAAGCAAAGACCTTCGGTCTCAGCGATTCCGGATACAGGCGAGCCACGATGACGTACAGCGCCGGCGAGAGGCAGCCCGCGCCGAGGCCCTGGACGAGGCGTCCCACCAGCAGCGTGGGCATGTCGCGTGCGAAACCCGCGATCAGCAGTCCCGCGACGAAGCCCGCCAGGCCGGTCCACATCGCCGGTGCCGGGCCCTTGCGGTCGCTCCAGCGGCCGGACAGCGTCATGCCGATCACGCTGGTCGCGAGCACGCCACCGAAGGCGAGGGCATAGGCTTTCAGGCCGTTCAGCTCCCGCGCCACCGTCGGCATGGCCGTGGTGACGGCCAGGGCTTCGAAGGCGATCAGGGAGATGAGGGCCACCATGCCCAGGGTGGCTGCCCGGTAAGGCGGCGCGAGGATGCCCTCAGGGGGTGACTCGACGGTCACGGCGTTCGGTTCGGACGTTCCCACGTTCATTCGGATTCCTGGGGGAATAGGGGAGTCTCGCACGCTTGCGCGGGAGAATCGGAGGGCGCAGGATGCGACCTCAACCATTGTTTAGGTCAAGCGGATGCGCGAATTGAGCGTGGGCGAGGCGGCCCGGCGGGCCGGCGTGGCCGTGTCGGCACTGCACTTCTACGAACGGAAGGGCCTGATCCGCAGCCTGCGTACGTCCGGCAACCAGCGTCGCTACGGCGCGGACGTGTTGCGCCGGCTTGCTGTGATCCGGGTTGCCCAACGGGTCGGGATACCCCTGGAGACCGTCCGCCGGGCTTTTGAGGCCCTCCCTGAAGAGAGAACGCCCACCCGGGAGGAATGGGCCATCATGTCGGCCGCCTGGCACGAAGAGCTGGAGGAGCGGATCGCCCAACTGGTCAATCTCAAGGATCGGCTGACGGACTGTATCGGCTGTGGCTGCCTGTCCCTGACGGCCTGCGCCCTCGCGAATCCCGGCGACACACTAGCTGCGGAAGGGGATGGCGCGAGGCGCTGGGAACCCCGCTGAGGCAGGTTGCGGCGGTGTGAGCGCAAAACGTAGAATGGGCAGTCATTTGCGGGGTTTTTCGCCGCCGGGGAGCAGGTCGCGGCGGCCGGCCTCGTATTCGCGGTGGGTCCCTTTGTTTCGGTTACGGCGAACGGATGTTCGCCATCGCGCCACGTCCGTGGTGGTTTCAGGAGAGGTCATGCAGGTTTCGGTTGAGAATGTCGGCAAGCTCGGGCGCAAGCTCACGGTGAAGTTCCCGGCTGAGCGTCTGGAGACGCAGGTCAGCGAGCGCATCGCGGAAATGGGCCGTACGGTGCGCCTCAAGGGCTTCCGTCCCGGCAAGGTGCCGACCAACGTGATCAAGCAGCGCTTCGGCGCGCAGGTCCGTGGCGAAGCCCTCTCCGACCTCATTGGCAGCACGCTGCGCGAGGCCTTCCAGCAGGAAAAGCTGCAGCCGATTGCCAACCCGTCGGTCGACACCACGGGCAATGCCGAGGACGGCGAAATCGCCTACACGGCCACCTTCGAAGTGATGCCGGAGTTCCCGGCCATCGACGTGTCGGCGATCGAGATCGCCCGTCCGAAGGCCGAGGTGAAGGACACCGACATCGACAAGATGATCGAGACCCTGCGCACCCAGCGCCGCAGCTTCGACGAAGTCTCCCGTGCCTCGAAGGAAGGCGACTTCGTCATGTTCGAATACGCCGCCGCCTCGGGCGACTACCGTTTCCCGGCCGAAGGCCTGGAGCGCGCAGGCAGCGTGCTTGGCTCCGGCACCCTGTTCAAGGCCCTGGACGAGGCCCTGACCGGCCGCGCCGCGGGCGAAGACCTGGTCCAGGACGTCGCCTTCCCGGAAGACTTCCGTAATCCGGACCTCGCCGGCAAGACCGCCAGCGTCACGTTCAAGATCGTGAAGGTGCAGGAGCCGAACCTGCCGGCCATCGACGCTGACTTCGTAAAGATGTTCGGTGTGGTCGACGGTGACATCGAGACCTTCCGCAAGGAAGTCCGCGCCAACCTCGAGCGTGAGCTCAAGGCCACCCTGATGGCCCGCCTGAAGTCGGAAGTGGCCGAAAAGCTGGCTGGCGCCCACCCGGAGCTGGACGTGCCGGACCTGATGGCGAACGCCGAAGCCCGCAGCCTGGCCGCCGGCAACCTCCCGCGTGGACAGGAGCCGGGCGCCGAGATGGTCGCCGAGGCCCTGCCGTTCGCCCGCAAGCGCGTCATCGCCGCTCTCCTGATGGGTGAGATCGCCCGCAAGAACGAGCTTCGCCTCGACCGCAAGCGCCTGAGCGAGATGCTGGCCGCCATCGCCTCCACCTATGAGGAGCCGGAGAAGGTCATTGAACTGTACAACGGCGACCCCCAATTGATGTCAGGACTGCAGAACCGCGTCATGGAAGATCAGGTGGCCGAGTGGGTGGCGGACAACGCCAAGACCACCGACCAGGCACTGACCTTCGACGAAGTGATGCGGCCGATCGGCGCCTGAGGCGCCTGTCGTTGTCACAACCGGGCCCCACACGAAGGAGAGACCCCATGTCCATGGCTCCGATCCAGAATCTCAACCTGGTGCCCATCGTCGTCGAGCAGACCTCGCGTGGCGAGCGTTCGTACGACATTTATTCGCGCCTCCTCAAGGAGCGCGTGATCTTCGCAGTCGGTCCGGTCGACGACTACATGGCCAACGTCATCGTGGCCCAGCTGCTGTTCCTCGAGTCCGAGAACCCGGACAAGGACATCAGCCTGTACATCAACAGCCCGGGCGGCTCCGTCACCGCGGGCATGGCGATCTACGACACGATGCAGTTCGTGAAGCCCGACGTCAGCACCATGTGCATTGGCCAGGCCGCCTCCATGGGCGCCCTGCTGCTGGCGGCCGGTGCGGCCGGCAAGCGGTACTCGTTGCCGCATTCGCGCATCATGATCCACCAGCCGTGGGCAGGCGGTATCTCCGGCCAGGCGACCGACATCGAGATCCACGCCCGTGAGATCCTGACGATGCGCGAGCGCCTCAACGCGATTCTCGCCCGCCACAGTGGCAAGACGGTGGAAGAGATCGCCCGCGATACCGAGCGTGATCGCTTCATGAGCGGGGCGGAAGCCCAGGCTTACGGACTGATCGACTCGGTGCTCGACAAGCGAACGGTCGATACCGTCCGTTCAGCTTGATTCAACATTTCGCTTGTGAAATCCGGCACTTCGCCCCTCCTTTCGGGGGCGGGGTGCTGTGCTATTCTCAAAGCGCACCTGGATTCTCAGTAGGGCCCAAAGCATGAGCGACGAGCGGCAGAGCCGTTCCAACGACGGCGGCAAGATTCTTTACTGCTCTTTCTGCGGCAAGAGCCAGCACGAGGTTCGCAAGCTGATCGCTGGTCCCAGCGTGTTCATCTGCGACGAATGCGTCGAGCTGTGCAACGACATCATCCGCGAGGAACTGGAAGAGAAGGCGGCGTCCGGCCGTACCCAGCTCCCGAAGCCGCGCGAGATCATGGAGGCGCTCGACCAGTACGTGGTCGGCCAGACGCGCGCCAAGAAGGCGTTGTCGGTCGCCGTGTACAACCACTACAAGCGCATGGAATCGCGCCAGAAGAACGACGACGTCGAACTCGGCAAGTCCAACATCCTCCTGATCGGTCCGACCGGTTCGGGCAAGACGCTGCTGGCCGAAACGCTGGCGCGCCTGCTCAACGTGCCGTTCACGATTGCCGACGCCACCACGCTCACCGAAGCGGGTTACGTAGGCGAGGACGTGGAAAACATCATCCAGAAGCTCCTGCAGAAGAGCGACTACGACGTCGAGAAGGCGCAGAGCGGCATCGTCTACATCGATGAAATCGACAAGATCTCGCGCAAGAGCGAAAATCCGTCGATCACCCGCGACGTGTCCGGCGAAGGTGTGCAGCAGGCCCTCCTGAAGCTCATCGAGGGCACGCTCGCCTCGGTGCCGCCGCAGGGCGGCCGCAAGCATCCGCAGCAGGAATTCCTGCAGGTCGACACGCGCAACATCCTCTTCATCTGCGGCGGCGCGTTTGCCGGCCTGGAGAAGGTGATACAGCAGCGTTCCGAAACCACCGGCATCGGCTTCGGGGCCGAGGTCCGCTCGAAGGAGCGCACCGAAAACCTCGGCAAGATGCTGTCGGAAGTCGAGCCCGCCGATCTGGTCCGTTTCGGCCTGATCCCGGAGTTCGTCGGTCGCCTTCCGGTCGTGGCCACGCTCGACGAACTCGATGAGGCTGCCCTGGTGCAGATTCTCACCGAGCCGAAGAACGCCGTCACCAAGCAGTTCCGCAAACTGTTCGACATGGAAGGCGCCGAACTGGAGTTCCGTCCGGAGGCACTGACCGCCATCGCTCGCCGCGCGTTGAAGCGCAAGACGGGCGCGCGCGGATTACGCACCATCCTCGAGCAAGTGCTGCTCGACACGATGTTCGAACTGCCGTCGCTGGAGCATGTCAGCAAGGTGGTGGTCGACGACGCCGTGATCGACGGACAGGCGGAGCCTTACCTCATCTACCGCGGCAACCTGCAACAGCAGCGCATTGCGGGCGAGGGTGGCGACGCGGCCTGATCGCAGCAGCATAAGGGCATCACCGGCGGTCCCGGCGTTCACGACGCCGGGACCGTTTTTCTTTGCGTGGCGCGCTCTTGATCGATCCTTTGCGAACCACCACTTGACGTGTATGGCGGCTCCGGCGCAGTGTCGGGTCGCGCCCCCACCCACCTGAGGGAAACCCCAAGCACATGGCGAAGAATCGCAGCCAAACCACGAGCGGAGCCGAGCTGGACCTGTTGCCGGTCCTGCCCCTGCGCGACGTCGTCGTCTACCCGCACATGGTCATTCCTCTGTTCGTCGGCCGCGACAAATCCATGCGCGCGCTTGAGCGGGCGATGGAAGGCGAACGACAGATCCTGCTCGTCGCACAGAAGAGCCCCGATATCGACGATCCATCCGTCGGCGACCTGCATTCGGTAGGCACGCTCGCCGGCGTCCTGCAGCTGCTGAAGCTTCCCGATGGTACCGTGAAGGTGCTCGTGGAAGGCCAGTCGCGCGTGCAGGTCGACGCGTTCGAAGACGAGGCCGGCATGATGAGCGGCCGTGCGCGTGTCATCGAGCCCGTCTACAGCAACAACGAGCGCGAACTCGATGTCGTTTCGCGTTCGCTCGTATCCCTTTTCGAACAACTGGTGAAGCAGAGCCGCAAGCTGCCGCCGGAAATCCTGGCGACGCTTTCGGGCATCGACGATCCGTCGCGCCTCGCCGACTCCATCGCCGCGCATCTTTCCGTGCGCATGGCCGATAAGCAGCGCGTGCTGGAAACGTCTGACGTGGGCCAGCGCCTCGAACTCCTCATCGGCCTCGTCGATGGCGAGATGGACCTGCAGCAGGTCGAGAAGCGCATCCGCGGCCGCGTGAAGTCGCAGATGGAGAAGAGCCAGCGCGAGTACTACCTCAACGAACAGATGAAGGCCATCCAGAAGGAGCTGGGTGAGGGCGAAGAGGGCACGAACGAGATCGAGGAGCTGCAGAAGAAGATCGACGGCGCCGGCATGCCGACCGCGGTGCTCGCGAAGGCCCGTCAGGAATTCAACAAGCTGAAGCAGATGTCGCCGATGTCCGCCGAGGCCACCGTGGTCCGCAACTACCTCGACTGGGTGGTGGGCGTGCCGTGGAAGAAGCGCAGCAAGGTGCGCAAGGACCTCGCGCTGGCGCAGGAAACGCTCGATGCCGATCACTTCGGCCTGGAGAAGGTCAAGGATCGCATCCTCGAGTACCTCGCCGTGCAGCAGCGCGTGAACACGATGAAGGGCCCGATCCTCTGCCTTGTCGGCCCGCCCGGCGTGGGCAAGACCTCGCTTGGTCAGTCGATCGCCAAGGCGACAAACCGCAAGTTCGTTCGCATGAGCCTCGGCGGCGTGCGCGACGAGGCTGAGATCCGCGGCCATCGCCGTACGTACATCGGTTCGATGCCGGGCCGCATCGTGCAGAACCTCAACAAGGTCGGCACGAAGAACCCGCTGTTCGTCCTGGATGAGATCGACAAGATGTCGATGGACTTCCGCGGCGATCCTTCCTCGGCGCTGCTGGAAGTGCTCGATCCCGAGCAGAACCACGCGTTCAACGACCACTACCTCGAGGTCGACCTCGACCTCTCCGAGGTGATGTGGATCGCCACCGCCAACTCGCTCAACATCCCGGGCCCGCTGCTCGATCGCATGGAAGTGATCCGCATCCCGGGCTACACCGAGGACGAGAAGCTCAATATCGCGCAGAAGTACCTCCTGCCCAAGCAGCTGAAGGCCAACGGCCTGAAGGCGGAAGAACTGGCAGTGGATGAGGATGCGCTGCGCGACATCGTGCGTTACTACACGCGCGAATCCGGCGTGCGCAACCTTGAGCGCGAAATCTCGAAGATCTGCCGCAAGGTGGTAAAGGAACTGGCGCTGGGCACCGTGCCGGACAAGGCGAAGGCCAAGCCGGTCAAGGCGGCGAAGGCGGGCAAAGGCAAGGTCGCCGCGCCGGGCCATGTCAGCGTGCACAGAGGAAACCTCGACCATTACCTTGGCGTGCGCCGCTTCGACTTCGGTCGCGCGGAACAGCAGAACGAGGTGGGCCTGGTCACCGGTCTTGCCTGGACGCAGGTGGGCGGCGACCTTCTCAGCATCGAGGCCTCCGTGGTCCCGGGCAAGGGCCGCCTCATCCATACCGGCCAGCTCGGCGACGTGATGAAGGAATCGATCCAGGCGGCGCTGAGTGTGGTGCGCGCAAGGGCGGCGGCCCTGGGTATCGAGCCGGACTTCCACGAGAAGCTCGACATCCACATCCACGTGCCGGAGGGTGCGACGCCGAAGGACGGTCCGAGCGCGGGTATCGCCATGTGCACGGCGCTCGTCTCGGCGCTCACGAAGGTGCCGGTCCGTTCCGAAGTCGCGATGACGGGCGAGATCACGCTGCGCGGTCGCGTGCTGCCGATCGGCGGCCTTAAGGAAAAGCTGCTCGCGGCCCATCGCGGCGGCATCACCACGGTGATCATTCCGGAGGAGAACAAGAAGGACCTGGTCGACATCCCGGAGAACATCACCGGTTCGCTGGACATTCATCCGGTGAAGTGGATCGACGAGGTGCTGGACCTGGTCCTTGAGCGGCCCCTGGGTGTGAAGAAGGCGGGCGAAAACGGCAACGCGGTCGATGTGCCGCGCGCGCAGGGCAAGCGAGGCAAGGGCAAGCCGTCTCCGTTGCTCACGCACTGACCTTCCATCGTTCCGTGTCACGAACAAGGGCCCACGCCAGTGGGCCCTTTTCGTTTTCGTCGTCCTGTCACGGACGCTTCGCGATAATCGTTTTTTGCATTTCGTGCAAGCCTCCCCGAACGATGCACACCTGCTGAAAGCCTTGGTATTCCTTGTCTTGCGATGGTCGGAGGGCGCTGGTATAAAGGCCACACCGCCATCGCCCGCGCCGCAAGGGCGCCATGGATCGCGGGGTTGCGTTCGCAACCTGACGTCTTCTCGTGAAGGATCGCCGTCCGGCGATTCGAATTACCTTTGAAGGGAGTTACGTAATGAACAAATCCGAGCTTATCGACGCCATCGCCGAGAAGGCTGAACTGTCGAAGGCCGATGCCGGCCGTGCGCTCCAGGGCCTCATCGAAGCCGTGAAGGACGCCCTGAAGAAGGGTGACGATGTCGCCGTCGTCGGTTTCGGCACCTTCAAGGTCCGCAGCCGCGCTGCTCGCACGGGCCGCAACCCGCGCACCAACGAAGAGATCAAGATCCCGGCGTCGAAGGTTCCGGCCTTCACGGCTGGCAAGGCGCTCAAGGATCACGTAAACTAATCGGTCTTACCGTCCAGGGTGCTTAGCTCAGCGGTAGAGCGTCGCCTTTACACGGCGCTGGTCGGGGGTTCGATCCCCTCAGCACCCACCAGACGGAAAGTTGGAGTGGTAGTTCAGTCGGTTAGAATGCTGGCCTGTCACGCCGGAGGTCGCGGGTTCGAGTCCCGTCCACTCCGCCATTGGTCCGCAAAGGCGCCCGCGTGGCGCCTTTGCTTTATCTACCTTTCGCGAGTCGCATCATGCTGCAAGCCCTGCGTAACAAGATCCATGGCTGGCCCGCCGCCATCGTCCTCGGTATCTCCGTTTTCGCCGTCGCGTTCTTCGGTATCGAGTCGTACTTCGTCTCGCATGTCGATACCTACGTAGCCAAGGTCGGTGAGCACGAAATTTCGCAGCAGGATTGGCAACAGCGACTCAACGAACTTCGCCAGCAAGCCGCGGCGGACCCGCGCTCGCCGTTTACCGCGGCCGACCTCGAGAAGCCCGAGCTCAAGCAGCGTGTGCTCGACGGCATGATCAGCCAGGCCCTGCTGCAGCAGGCGAACACCGATCTTGGCCTCGCCGTTTCGGATGCCAGCGTGCGCGACGCCATCGCCACCGATCCGGGCTTCCAGGTCGACGGCCAGTTCAGTTCCAACACCTATCGTGCCGTCCTCGGCATGCAGGGCATGAGCCCGGGCATGTACGAGCAGCGCGTGCGCAACTCCCTCTCCACCCAACTCATTCCCCAGGCCATTTCGAACACCACCCTGGTCAGCAACGCGGACGTGGATGCGTTCTTCCGCCTGCGCCTTCAGCAGCGCGATCTGCGCTTCGTCGAACTGCCGCGCCCTTCGCTTACCGACGCCAATGTGCCGGACAGCGAGATCGAGGCGTTCTACAAGTCGCACATCGCCGACTACACCACGCCGGAACAGGTGTCCGTGCAGTACCTCGAAGTGAAGCAGGCCGACCTCAAGCTGGGTGAACCCACCGACGAGCAGTTGCACGCGTTCTACGACAAGTTCAAGCAGCGCTACGCGCAGCCCGAGCAGCGAGAGGCGTCGCACATCCTCGTCAACGTCCCTAAGAACGCCACTCCGGACCAGCAGAAGGCCGCGCTTGAGAAAGCGAAGAAGATCGCCGCGGAAGCCACGCCGGAGAACTTCGCCAAGCTGGCCGCCGGGAACTCCGACGACCTGGGTTCGAAGCGTACGGGCGGCGATCTCGGCTGGCTGGAAAAGGGCGTGGCCAACGCGGCCTTCGACACCGCCTTGTTCGGCATGAAGAAGGGCGAGATCACGAAGGAGCCGGTGCTGTCGCCCGAAGAGGGCTACCACATTATCTGGCTACGCGATGCCCGCGATGGCGATGCGAAGCCTTTCGCCGAAGTGCGCGCGCAGCTTGCGTCCGACTGGGCCAAGAACGAAGGCGAGCGCCTCTACAACGAGCGCGCTGGCCAGCTGGCCGACCTTGCCGAGCGCAACCCCGGTTCGCTCGAGCCGGCCGCCAAGGAACTCGGCCTTGAGATCAAGACCTCGCCGCTGTTCGGGCATGAGGGCGGCCCGGGCATTCCGGCCGACCCGAAGTTCGTTGTGGCGGCGTTCGCCGACGACGTGCTGAACCAGGGAAACAACTCCTCGCTGGTGCAGGTGGACAAGGGCGACGCAGTGGTCATGCACCTCGCCAAGCACAACGCGGCGGCGCCCAAGGCCCTTGCCGACGTGACCGACGCCGTCCGCCAGCGCATCCTCGACGAGCGTGTGGACGCGCTGGCGAAGAAGCATGCCGACGAGCTCGTCGCCGAACTCGCCAAGGGTGGCGACGTCGCGGCGCTGGCGAAGGTGCCCGTACGCACCCTGGCCGGGGTCGATCGCAACAAGCTCGGTAGCCTCACCGATGTACCGCCGGCGATCCTGCAGCAGGCCTTTACGCTGCCGCACCCGGCCGATGGCAAGCCCAGCTGGACCTCAGTGAAGACGGACAACGGCGCCTACGCGCTGGTGGCAGTGGACAAAGTGGTCGACGGCGATCCCTCCAAGGTCGAGAAGGCCCAGCGCGATGCACTGCGCGGCCAGATGATGGACGCCATGGCCCAGGCGACCACCATGGAATACATCGAGGCGCTGAAGGTCCGCGGCGAAATCAAGATCGCCCAGGACCGCATGTAAGCTATCTCGGTCGGGCGACGCGTTTGCGGAACTACCCGCAAGCTGGACGTGATCCAGCCTGCGGGTCGGGGGTCTTCAACTGAGCCTTCGTGCTCCGTGCTTCCACGTACCGGTCAACCTTGGGAGGGGCCCCGGTCGCGGCCCTTGCCCTTGTCGATCCCTGCCAGCTTCTCGCGCCCCTTGTTCGTCTGGGGCATGGCCTCGCGTCCCTGTTTGTCGAGGCCTTTTCTGTTGCCTACCAGTACGCCCTGAACATTCGGACGACCGTCACCGATCGTAGGCTTCGCTTGCCTTCGCGCAGGTAACCGAAGCTCCGTTTCCCGTAGCGACAACGCCCGATCGTTCTCGGCGCCTGGCGTTTTCCATGTGCCTTGCGCCCGGGGGGCGTGCGTGTGATCCGCAGGCTCCTTCAGTTTGTGCTCCGGAGTGTGGGGACGGTTCCCGGCGACTGCCTCGGACAGGGCCCTCGAGGCGCGTGCCTCGGCGACAGCCGTGAGCCGTCGCTCCAGTCGTCCGCCGACGGTTTGTTCCCTCTGCTTCTTCCATGGGTCCCTGAATCGCAGGTCTTGACCCGTACCTTTTTCCGCGGTGGGCGTCGTCGGCGGCGTCTGAGGGACTTGGTCGCGGGATCCGGCCCCGGCCACAAGGTCGGCGTATTTCCTGAGATTATCCGGCAACCCCGGTAGGGGTGGAGCATCGGCGCTTGTCTTTTGGGCGCCGATGGCGGAGCGCATCTTCCGCAACAGCTTCCTGGTGCCGGATTCCTCCTTTCCCTGGTTCTCGGTGGACGCCGAAGCTTTCGGGAGCAATGGTGCGGCCTCTTCGTCTCTTTCGCCTTTTTGCGGGCGGAGGTTGAACAGGGATTTCGTTTTCTTCATATCTGGCATCGTGTGGTCCTGCTTGGTCTGAATTCGACAGACCCTTGTGCGCAATCCATCTGCACACGAAAGGCCGAAATACACGTGGGCTTGCACCCTGTCATTCGACGGCTTGCCCGGACTGTTTCGCTTTGCCCTTGCCTGTCTTGCCGCGCGACGAGGATCCGGATGCGGCGTTGCCCTTCGCACTCTCGTTTTTCAACGATGGGGCCGAGCGGGATGGCTTGAGCGCCTTTTTCTTGGCAAGAAGACTGTCGTACTGATGTTGCTGGCCTTCGCTCTGTTGCTTCAACGAGGACATCAGGGCCTTCATGTCGCGTCCGGCGGCCAGTGAAGTGAACGTATTCGGGTCCGGCGTGAGTGCTGCAGAAGGGGGCTTTGGACGCTGAGATTTGCCACCTTCCATCCCCACCGTGTTTGCTTTTCTCAAAGGATCCCTGGCGCGTTCCTTTCCTTTATCCTTGCTGACAGTTCGTTTCTGCTCGGCCGGCAGGTCGCTGATGACACTCGAAATCGACATGCGATCGAGCGATTTGGCAGGCGCGCGCCTGGGCCCTCCGAAGGTGTCGGTTTTTAGCATTGCTTTTTCCGCCAGGCGCGCCTGGTTTTTCCGGACGTTCTCTGCCCGTTTTGCTTCCGGCGACGTCGAGGGGGCCTCTGCCGAGGACGGCTTGGCCGGAGCAGAACCGACAGGGCGATAATCCTTGGGCGGGGGAGCGAAGGCCATGGATCCGATGGACTCGACACTGGACGTGCTGGGCCGGCGCTGCAGCGCGTCGGGTGTGTCGAGCGATCCAAGATCTTGCGAGGGTTGCGGACGATGCCGATTCCGGTTGAACAAGCTGGCAAGCTTCGATGTAGCCGCCTTGCTCGTTACGTCGGTCATCGATTTCGAGAACTGGTCTTTCAGGCGTTTCATCTTCTTCTCCTCTCATGTGTGACGGAAACGTATAAACGCGTTATTCCCCGCCGATCACGGCTTCCACTCTGGACACATCGGGAAGCACGCGCCCCGAAGCGAGGTCGGTCGCGATGTGGGTACGGATTCGCTCCATGAACCTTCGATAGGCATCCTCGGGTAGTTGTCCGCTCGCCGTTCCTGCGATGGCGTCCTCCAGCAGGAAAGCCTCCTCCAGTACTGGGTGCGCCCGCGCCGTGGATCGGCGCTCATCGACAGTGAAGGCTTCCAGATAGGAAGAAGCTGCGTCGGGGGCGGGGGCGGCCGGGGGATCCCCACTCGATTCCGATTCGATATCGACGCGCGCGAGTTCCGCGTAAAAGGCATCCGCGATACGATCGGCCTCTTCCCCGGAGACAGGATCGTCATCCGGGATGTCCTCGCCGGGGCCGTTTTGGTCGGATTCTTCTTCGCCGGACAGCGATTCCGGATAAACGATGGCCTCGATCGCCGGCAGTGGTGCGGTGGGAACCTGCGGCACCGGTTGCACGCGGCTCTTGAAGGTCTCCTCCTGGTACCAGCGGATCTTTGTCGCCTTTATCGCCGGGCAGCCCCGGGCGAAGATCAGCTCCTCGTCCTGGGTGATGTCCTTCACTTCCTGAGGGAGCATCAGTGCGCGCGATTGCTCGCTGAAGTTCACCGAGCGGGAACGTGCCTGGCCCAGGCCACCGCTGTGGGAAACGGATTTCACGTTGACCGTGAAATTGCCCATTTCACGGCTGATCTCAGTGGCCACATCCATGTCGGCGGGTGTGTAGCAGATGCGTACCGCGTGGTTCTGGAAGAAGTTCCTGGCAGCGTCCTCGCCATAGACTTCCCGCACCTGGCTGGGCGACTGGAAGATGGGCAGGAGACGCAGGCCGTAGCCACGGAGGAAGGCGATGGCGTCCACGACGATCTGCAGCTTTCCGAGAGAGCGGAACTCGTCGAGGATGAGCAGGCATTGGTATTTCAGCGCCGGGTTGTGTTCGGGCAGCTCGCGGGTGTTGATGTCGACCACCTGCTGGAAGAACAGGTTGAGTAACGGCGCGAGGCGGCTGAGGTTGTCGGGCGTGATCCCGATATACACCGTGATGCGGCGCTCGCGGAGCGCACGGATGTCGAAATCGTTATCGGCGGTAGCGGCATCGAGGATGGGATTGAGGAACAATTCGAAGCGGGAGGTGAAGGTTTTCCGGATCGACGTGCGCGTGTTGTCCGCCGTGTTGATGTAATCCTTCAGCGAACTCGAGCAGACCAGGGAGAGAGGTTTGTCGCTTCGCTGGCGATAGTCGATGAGGGCGGTCAGGTTTTCATCGCTGCCTTGCATCGCTTCGCGCGCGACTTGCCCCAGCGTCCGCGGCTTCCCCTCGGTTTCGAATACGTACAGCACCATCCCGAGGAACAGTGACCGGCAACTCGCGGTCCACAGCGGATCCGTACCGGGCACATCCGGGAAGATGATGTTGCCGATCTTCTGGATGTCATCGACGATCAGTCCAGGATCGTCGCGAATATAGGCCAGCGGATTCCAGCGATGGGTGTGTCGTTCGGGCGAGGCGGGATCGAACAGGTACACCTCGTGGCCGTTGGCCTTGCGGAAGCCGGCGGTGAGAGTCCAGTTCTCCTTCTTGATGTCCAGCACCACCGCGGAGTGGTTCCAGTTGAGCAGGTTGGGGATGACGATGCCCACGCCCTTGCCCGAACCGGTGGGCGCCGCGAGCATGATGTGCGGCAGCTGCTGCAGGCTGGCGGTGAGGAACCGCTTGCCATGCCGACCGAGGATGACGCCGTCCCCCTGGTTGGTCAGCAAGCCATGGCGGCGCATGTCGGAGGCCCGGGCGAAACGCGCGGTGCCATGCAGTGACTGGCGTGGCTTCACGAAGGCTAGCGCGAGCGGGATGAGCAGGGCGAGGGTGGCCGCGCCGGCACCGATCATCAACGGCTTACGCACGCCAGGCACGGTTCCATAGGCCCCGTAGTAGTCGAACCACGTTCGAAGGTCGATGTCGTGCGCCGCTTTTCGAAAGAGGATCAAGGTGAACACATAGCCAGCGAGATACATCCACGCAGGCACGGCAGCCGCGACCAGGCCGATGGCAAGGGTCGCCTTAACCCAGGATGGTGCGCTTGCGTTGTGGCTCATAATAAATTCCGGTAACGCGACGGCGACCGTCCACGATGCTGAACTGCACGACGATGTCGACCAGCATGAACAGGAGCTGCTTGATGTCCTCGCGGGCGAGTTGCGAACCTCCCGCCGACTCCTTGATAAGCAACATCAATTGCTCGATGGCGAGTTGCGGGCTGGTGGCGTGCACCGAGGTGATCGAACCCGGGTGACCCGAGTTCACATTGCGCATGAAATAGAACGCTTCGTCGCTTCTCAACTCGGCAAGCAGGATGCGGTCAGGTTTCATGCGAAGGCACGATTCCAGCAACATTTTCGGCGTGGCCTTGCTCACGCCCTGGCCATCCTTGGAATAGAACAGGCGAACGTGGTTGGGTTGGTGGAGGATCTCCAGCTCGGGCGTGTCCTCGATGGTGATGAGGCGTTCGCCCGAAGGGATGAGGTCGACAAGCGCCTTCATGATCGTGGTCTTGCCCGAGCCGGTAGCGCCGGAAATCACGATGTTCTGGTGCGAGCGCACGGCCAGTTCAAGGAAATCGCGGATGCGATCGGCCTGGAGCAGGCCAAGCAACTCCTCCTCGACAGCAAAATTGCCGGCGCCGCGGGTCACCACCTTTTCGAAGGCGCCGCTGCGTTCGTAATCGTCGAGCGTGAGCCGCAACAGTGAAGGCTTGCGAATCGTAAGGCTTACGGTTCCCGGGCGTACGGCTGGCGGCACGATAGCCTGCACGCGCTCGCCGGAGGGCAGGGCGGCAGATACCACCGGCGCGCTCTCCGAAATGGTCTGCTGCGTGGACGTTGCGATCAGCTTCGCGAGCATGCGCAAATGCTCGTACGTCAGCTCGGGCATCTCGTGACGTGTCCAGCCATCTTGCCCTTCCGTCCATGCCTCACCAGGCTGGTTGACCGCCACTTCGGTCACCGTGCCCGCCAACAGGCGGCGCAAAGGCGTCAGGTAGGTTTCCACCGCGGAAAACGGAAACGTGGTCTCTGCGGAGGCTGGAAGGGGGATGCTCATGACCTGGGGGCTCATGTCATGTCCCTCCCGCGATCGGCGGCGGGGTCGCCGCCAGCCCGTACACGTTGCTGAAATCCAGATCGCGGGCCACGAAGATCGAGATGTGACCTCCCTGTGCCTTGTCGAGCGTGGGCGGAATGTTGACGGTGTTTTGCAGGATGGTGGACACCGCGTCGTTCGATCCGCTCGCAGCGGAAGACCCGAAGTTCAGCGTGTTGCCGCCGTTTTCATTCCTGGATGACTCGTATTGGCTGAGGTCGTTGACGAACGAAACAAGCAGCGCGGCGCCGAAGCGTGCCCAGAAGTGGTTATTGACCACGCCGTCCAGTCCCGAGCGGCCCAGTGCGTCGGTCGACGGCGAATCGATGTTCACGATGACGCCGTTAGGGGTTTCCACGCGCGTCCATAGTACGAAGATGCGATCGAGGCCCGGCCGCAGCTGCGCTGACTGGTATTGACCCACCACGCGTGAACCGCGCTCAAGGAGCAGCACGTTACCGTCCGTGGAATAGATATCACGGGTCAGCATGCATGACGTCATGCCAGGCTGCTGGCTGTTGATCGCGGTGACCAGGACGCAGTCGAGGAATGTGCCCTGTGTGATCGTGAGATGCGGGTCGGCCAATAATGACGCCGATACCGCGGTGCCACGGGTGGCGCTGAGTGCACTGCCCAGACTCGACCCGCCCGCCCCGGCGGCGCGGGCCTGGCCCTGTGCCAGGCCCTGCGCCGCGTCTGCCGCGCTCGGTTTGTGCACGGTCGCCAGGAGAGGAGCGCGCCGCCGGCGCGCGGCGAGGATCAGCGCGGCGCGCTGCTCGTCGGTGAGCTGTATGGCCGCGGGTGGCGCCGGCGGCTTCGCAGCGGACGCCAGCGCGGGAAGCGGTGGCCTGGCCCCATGCCCTCCGGCGAAGGCGTCGCGGGTCATCGTGGGGAGCACGCTGGCCGCCGCGTGGGGCTCTTCCCTCGCCGCGTTGCGTTCGCGGAGGTTGCCGAGCAACTTGTGCACACCCAGCGAGATCAACATCACCACGGCCGCCGCCATGAGGAACAGCATCAGCCATTTGTTGCCTCGCCGGGTCTTGCCCACCTGCGGGATGCCACGGGCCTGTTCGCCTTCGGCTGGTGCCTGGTCGTCTGGCATGCTCATCGGGTCGGGGCTCCTGTGGCCTTTTTGTCGTGGGGCAAGGGCCATCCGCTCGCGCCTGGTGGAGGCGGCAAAGGCTGCCCTTTTGCTCCCGCGCCATTGGATTGCGTGGTGGGAATCGTGGATGGCGCAGCGGGGATGTCCGCAGGAGCGTCGGCCGATCCGGCCTTGATCGTCCGTTTCACTTCAGGCGATGTCGTATTCGTCGGGGACGCCACGCCGTGGTCATCGAATCCGCGATTCTGGATGCAGGCCACGAACTTCCCGCGGCGAAGCACGAAGCGCGAAGCGGTCCGCTGCACCACGTAATAGTCGTCGTGCATGCTTCCGTTCACGATGCTCTCGCTGCCGTCGTGGTCCATGATGAAGACAGCGGGAATTTCCTGGGCAGCCGGGAAGCGCATGTACGTGAAACGTCCATCGTCGAATATTTCAGACGGTTGCATGTCGCGGCCGCCACAGCCGTAGTAGTTCCAGTTCCGCGCAAGAGGCGGCTTGGCGAATGCCTGCTGCACCTGGCGCTTGCTGGCCTGGGCGGCACCATGGCCGTCGTCTTCCGGGTAGACGTAGCGCACCTGGAAATACATGTCGTGGCTTTTTCCCGAGGAAGGGCCATGGGTATTCCTGGCATCCAGCGATAGCTGGTACACGCGCTTGTTGGTCACCACGGTCATGTTGGTGACGGCATTGTCTTCGCTTGGCTTCACGAAGAGGTGGTTGGCGGCCGGGGCAACCTCCCATGCCACGGAATCACCCAAGGCGATGTTTTCGGTCGTCTCTCCCGGGGCGAACTGGATATCGGTGGAGTAACCATAATGGCCGACGACCTTCACCACGTCCGCGGCGTTGTAAAGCACGTCCTTGATGCGTGCATCGTAGCGGCCGTCCTTCGGCCGGGACTCGGCGCAAGCCACGCCGGCGACCATGGAAAGGGCGATCAGCCCCCATATGTGTAAGCGCATCGGTCAGCTTCCCGTCGCTACCGTCACCGGATCGAGCCGGTAATCGTTCACCTGAAATCCCACCGGATTGACCAGCCGCGCCTTGGCGTCGGCGGCTGTCTTCGTATAGCGGTAGGTGATCGTCGCGATCCAGCTGGTTTCGCGCGGGGCGGCGTTGGGAAACCGCTCCATGCGGGAGAAGCGGACCTGGGCCACGCCCTTGCCGAGGAAGGCGATGGAATTGACCGTGACTTCCACGGTGCCGTCGGTGCCGTAGACCTTGGTGGGCGACTGCGGATTGTCCGGCTTGATCTTCTCGACATACGCGTCCGCCACGCCCTTGGCCGACATCAACGAGATGGCTTCGTAATCGGGAAACGCCATCGCCGTGGAATATTCCTCGCGGTAGTTCACGTAGCGGGCGAGGAAATACTTGTCGACGGCTTCATTGAAAGTTACGGTCTGCTCGTCGATGCGAGTCACGATGTCCGTCGCTCCGGTGTTCTTATCGACGCGGACCACGAAGGGTTCCACGGTCTTCAGCGGGGTTAGCAGGGCCACAGCCACGCAGGCGACGAGTCCCGTGGTGATTCCGCCGGCGGCGACCGCCCACGCGCGTTGCTCGCTCTTGCGCGCGCGCGCGATCTCGTCGGTTTCCCAGTATTTCGATGCCTCGGCGAATGCCTTGATGGACGCGTCGCTCATCGTGACGTGTCCTTGCCGGGCGGGGTGTAGTGGTTGGGGGTGTTGAGCCGATAATAGGTGCCCGAGCAGCGCGGGGGTTTGTCCATGCTTCGGGCGCAGCCGGCCATGCCGGCTGCAACGGCCGCGAAGACGGCCATCCATAGGATTGTTCGCATCGATCGTTCTCGGTAGTCGCGGGCGTAAGGGAGGTCAGCTGCCGGACCAGGTTTTCCTGGCCATCCCCTGGGCGTGGGAAAGCGGTGAATTGAGCGAGGCGGCGCCGTACTGGCTGCCGAGGCCGCCTTTTCCCTGGCGTCCGCCGGAGAAGGACGACCCCGCGCTGAGGCGGCTGGTCATTCGATTGGCCGACCCCGCGATGCGGCCGGCGAACTGCTGCGCCGACAAGGCGATACCTTGTCCCAGCGCCGCGGCCATGACCTGGGTCTGCCAGAGCACGGTGATGATGGCGATGGCTGCGGTCAGCACCTTCACCATGTTGAGGATCGTGTCCTCCCAGCTGTCCTGCGGCAGGGCGGTGACGAACTTGTCGAACACCGAAAAGCACAAGGACACCGCCGAGGCGACCAGCAGGAAGAGGATGGCCATGCTGACGACCTGGCCAAGCCACGCCTCGAAGAAGCGTTGCGTCGCCTGGAAGATCGCCATGAGGATGAAGAACGGCCCGACGGCAAGCAGCAGCGCCAGGGAGATGAAGGTGACGAAGACGATGCCGGTCGCGATCGCGACGATGATCGCCACCACAAGGTAGAGGATCATCGCGATGAGGTAGTAGCCGATGGCACCGTCGAAGATGCTCAGGCTCTCGGCCATGTCCCATGCCTTGCCGGCGATCCCAAGACCCTGGGACAAGGAGTTGTCGAGGATGTCGGCAAGGTTGGCCGCCCCATTGCCTCCTGCTGCCCCGCCTCCGGTAGAGATCATCGTCGAGGCCAGCTCGGCCGGCGCATGGACGAAGAAGTCCACGATCACCCCCTGGTAATCGCTCGCAGTCAGGCCGATCAATGAAATGGTGATGATGCGCAGGATGCGCCGGATCCCGTCGCCGAACGGTTCCTGGATCTGTCCGCTGGCGATCCCTGCGCCCCAGAGGAGCACGTAGATCACCATCATGTCGACCGCGGGACGCGCGATGACGTCGATCAGCGCCTGTGAATTGGTCTGCGCGAACTGAGTGATCGTGTCGACGATGCCGTCGAGGAGGAAGTGAGCCACGCGTGTGTTGTCGGCGGCGCCGCCACCGTCCACGGGTACATCCTGGAACATGGGTCAGTAACTCCTGCTGTTGCGCCCGAACATTTTCTGCTTGGTCTGGATCTCGCGGACTTTGTCTGAATGCTCTTCCATGTGTTCCAGCGCCTGCGCCTTCACCAACTCGTTGGTGATGTCCGCCGTTTCAAGCTGGATGCGCGCGGTAAGGTCGGCCGCGTCTTTCAGGCTTGTCGCCGTCGCGATCCTCGCGCGCAGCGCTTCCAGGCGGGCCGAATGCTTCACCGCGTTCTCATAGATATCCTCGCTGGCAGCCATGGAACTGGCGGCGCTGTCCAGGTCGGCGGACATGTTTCCCTTCGCGAAGGGGTTCACCTTCGAAAAGAACGATTGCGATGTGCTGGAGTTGTCCTTCTGGATCGAACGCGCCATATCGCTGGCCGCGCCCGTCGAGCTCATGAGGTTCAGGGAAGCTTTAGCGTTTCCGGGGAGACTGTCGTCGGGTTGGAAGGAGAGGTTGCCGAACTCCGTGATGCCGGACCCGATCGCATCCTTTACGTCGTTGAGCTTCGACACCGTTTCGGCGGCTGACGCGGCCGTCTTGGTGGCAATTGCGATCTGGGTCGCAAGCGACACATTCGCGGTGACGAGTTGCGCGTCCGCGAGCGGCGCATCGACGACGAATTGCGCGTTCGACCGGGGCGCAAAGAAAGACGTGGCGAGGAAAAGCGTGACCGCGACGCTTGTGAGCCATTTCGATGTCATGGGATCTCCTTTGGGATTAACCGCGTTCGCGGCGCATGGCCTGGAAAACAGGCAACCAGTCGTCCGGCCGTTCGCCCGTGCGGGCAATGGCGCGCTCGGCCAGGTCGACGGTATTGGCGGTTCCGGATAGCACGGCCAACTCGTCGTCGAAGCCGCGCAGGTTCAGTTCGCAGACGGTGGAATTGGGCCCTTGCTTGAACAGGAAGCCGCGCAGGTTGGCTTCGACCATGTCCTTGCGGACGATGTCGTACTCCCGTTCGGACAACTTGAAGCCGTCGACGTAATCGTCCCGGGTGGCTTTCGCGTTCGGCAGGTAGAGCTGTGTCACGCATTGTTCGATGAGCTGTTTGCTGATGCGGGAGCGAAGCACGTCCGAAGGGCTTTGCGTGCCGAACAGTGCCAACGCGTTGCGCTTGCGGTAGGTTTTCACCGCATCCAGCGCCTTGCTCTCGAAGTAATCGTCCATGAGCATTTTCCAGAACTCGTCCATGTTCAGGATGAAACGGCGGCCGTCGATCAACTGTTCCATACGATGGAACAGGTACATCACGGTCACGGTACGCGTTTCGTCGTTCTCCAGGAAATCGGTTACGTCGTAACCAAAGTGGCGGCCGTGGGACAGATTGATGAGGTCCACGGGGTTGTCCAGCAACCAGCCCAGCGACCCGCCCGCGCACCATTTGCGGAAACGCGCGGCATTGCCGTCCGGGTCGGTAGGATCGAGGAATTCCAGGATCGAGGAGAAACGGCGCGTTTCGAACGGCATGGCGTAGATGCCGTTGACGGCGTCTTGCACTTCGCGCTCGCGGTTGGGCGAAAAACGGAACGACTCGTCGTCTCCCTTGATGCAGCGTCTGACCAGTTGCATCACCATGGCGCGGTTGCCCGGGTTGTCTTCCATGGCGCAGGGGTTGAATCCCGTGGGCACGCCGTTCTTCAGCGTGAAGTACTGACCACCCATGGCCTTGATGAAGATCGCCTGGCCCTGATCCTTGTCGAAGGTGAACACGGTGGGCTTGTACTTCTCCGCCTGGGCGAGCATGAAGGCCTGGATCACCGTCTTGCCCGCGCCCGTGGGCCCGAGCAGCAAGGTGTGGCCCGCCACGCGATCGTCGGCGTCGCTTTCGGTGACACCGCGCCGCGAAGAAGGTGGCAGGTGAAAGTTGAAATAGAACGGCGTGCCCGAGGTGGTTTTCAGCAGCGTGAGCGCGGGTCCCCACTGATTGCCGCCGAGGCGACCGTGCGGGTAGTTGTGGAAGCCGGTGTAACCGACGATGTTGCTCGAACTGATCGGGGCGGGCCGTGGCCGCATGCGGAAGTTGCCTGGCAACTGCGCGAAGAAGGCGGCTTCGATGCATTCGTCTTCGCGGGCCACGAGGAAACCCGATTCGCCAAGGACCGCGCGACTGATGGCGATGCGCTCGGACAGCTCCTTCGGCGTATCGCCTAGCAGCATCATGCTCAGGTGATGTTCGCCGAAGACGACGCGGCCGGCCGTGAGGTCGTCCAGGGCCTGGCCGATGTCGCCGATCTGCGAGGCCGACGTATCGTTGGCGTTGACCAGGAGACGTTGTTGCTTCTGCAATGCTTCCGCGGCTTTCTGCCGACCGAACACGGCGAACGATTGGGTAAGCACGAAGGGGAACGGCACCGTCAGCAGCATGTTGAGGTGCCCCGGTTCAGTACGCTCCACCTGGTAGGAGGCCGCACCCAGCATGGCGCCGATGCGCGCCTGCGTCGCGCCACGGATTTCCAGTTGGTCTACGCCGAACGAGACCCGGCTGGTCACCATGCCATAGCGCACCGAACCCTTGGGAACGGGAATGCGCTGCCACTCGCCGTTGATCAGCATCGCGAACAGTTCCAGCGGCTCCGAACAGACGACGCCCTTGTGCTCGTAGAGTTCCAGGCGGCGCACGCCGTAGCGCGAGAGACCGGCCATGATGGTGTCGGTGATCTCGTCCAGGCGTTCGTTGTTTTCGTGGATGCTCTCCAGCGCGGCCTCATGGTTGCGCCGTTCGCCGAACCTCAGCAGATTCGACTTGCCGGACTTGCCGCGCACCACGATGGTGAGGTAATGCGAATTGACCATCATCTCCAGGCCGCCGAGGCTGGCCTGGTAGCGCTCGTTGAGGCGGCCTGCGAAATCCTTGGCAAAGTTGCCCTCGGGATAATCGCTACGCGCTTCGCGGACGGTATGCATCCAGACGGCGATATCTTCCGCCGCGACGTTGCGGACGAGGCCGGTGAGGGCGTCATGCCACGCCTGGACATCGGCATCGTCGGCCGTCTCGTGCGCCACGCCGGCGATCTTGATCGTCGTCAATGTATCGCCGGCCTGCGTGCGCAGGTTGTATTTCGAAACATGCGAGGAGAACGGTATGTACTCCGCCAGCGGTTTCGACTGGTTCATCAAGGCTTGTTTCGGAGACAACATGGGCATCAGCGCCTTGACCGGGAGGGCAGGGCGGCGTACGAACCGCTGCGCCAGTAGGCGCGGTCACGGTGCGTGGCCTTGGTGGCGAGTTGCAGGGCGAGGTAACGGAAGGCGCGAGGGTCGCGCGCGCAGACCAGCCGGGCCAGCCCGTATAAGACGATGCCCATGCCCAGGGCGGCGATCTTCCAGGTGACGTCGAGCTGGACCAGGTTCGCGGTGAGGAAGCTCACCGCGCTGCTGCCGACAATGAAGATCAGCGCGTCCACCGGCAGGCCGAACAGGGTGGCAGGGCGGGTCAGGCCGCCGAAGAGGGGGTCGCTGCGCAGGGGACTCATGCTCAACCCCCGGTGCCATAGAGGGCGTCGACCACTTCGGTCGCGAGGCCGGCTACGACAGCGCCGATGATGACCTGTCCGACCGTGGCCCAGGACATCCGGCCGAAGGCCGCCATCACGCCCGATCCGATCACGGACACCACGAGGATGGCGTGCACGGCAGTCTTGATCCAACTCACCGCGCTATTCGATTTGGTCGTCAGTGAGCCAAGGTCCTGCGCCAGCGCGATGCCGGGGCAGAACAGCACGATGGCAAACAGCACCAGGCTCAGGAGCGTGGCGATGGATCCGGAGTGGCGGGAGAGAAGGGTCGTCTTTGGGACTGCTATCACTTCGTTTTCCTGTAAATTGGCAATAACTGTTTCTGCTCCGGTTAAAGGAGCCTCGCAATCAATAGAGGGGATTATTTATTTCGCCTCGGGTATGGCCCATCCATGGACCCTTCTTAATCCTTATTCGGTAGCCTTATTGACGATGGTCACGAAAGAAGGCGGTGAATCGGATAATCCCTGTTTCCCTTCCGTCCCCGGGTCCGGGCCGGAAGTTTCCTCCCGCCGCCAGCGCGCGCGGGCGAACACATCCCAGGCGGGCGGCGTGCCATGGGTTTCCACGCCCTGGCGGTTCATGAGTTCGCGCAAGGACTTTTCCACGGTGTCGGGGGATTCGCCTCGCGCTACGCGCTCGTTCGCTTCGCGCAACAGGTCGTCGACCGTGCTGGGGCTGTCCTTTGCCCAGATGCACTGCGCGATCGACAGACATAAGAGGGCCGGTCCCGCAATGAAGGGGATTTTCATTTTCGGCATATTAGTTATCACCGTGGGGAGCCCGGCGGTTAATGCCGGATCGATGTGCCATTAGTAACGCATGCCTGCAGGCATGCGTTACTCCCCCAATTGGGGGGTGATTATCGAATGCGATTTGAATCGGTGACACGGTTCTCATTAATCGAATGCGCTCGAAAACCATTGCAACCAAAACGCCGCACCGACCATGCGGAAGCGCACGGATGCACGTCGCGACTACAATGGCGGCCTTGACGCGTCAAAGGAACCATCCGTGATCATCCAACCCAAGGTCCGCGGCTTCATCTGCACCACCGCCCATCCGGCCGGCTGCGCGAAGAACGTCGAAGAACAGATCGCCACCACCAGGGCCAGCGGCACGTTCGCCGACGGCCCGAAGAACGTCCTGGTGATCGGCGCGTCCACTGGCTATGGCCTGGCTTCGCGTATCACGGCCGCGTTCGGCCACGGCGCGGCCACGCTCGGCGTGTTCTTCGAGAAGCCGTCGAGCGAGACGAAGACGGGCACGGCGGGCTGGTACAACTCGGCGGCATTCGACAGGCTGGCACGCGAAGCGGGCATGTTCAGCCGCTCGATCAACGGCGATGCCTTCGCCGACGAGACGCGTGCGCGCGCCATCGAGATCATCAGGAACGAGATGGGCGGCAAGGTCGACCTCGTCGTCTATTCGCTGGCATCGCCAGTGCGCAAACTGCCGAAGACCGGCGAAGTAGTGCGCTCCGCGTTGAAGACCATCGGTGAAACATTCACTGCATCGTCGGTGGACACGAACAAGGACGCCGTCATCCAGGCGACGGTCGAGCCCGCCACGGAACAGGAAATCCAGGATACCGTCACCGTCATGGGTGGCGACGATTGGGCGCTGTGGATCGATGCGTTGAGCGAAGCCGGCGTGCTCGCCGAGAACGCCACCACTATCGCCTACAGCTACGTGGGCACCGAGATCACCTGGCCGATCTACTGGCACGGCACGCTCGGCCGGGCGAAGCAGCACCTCGACCGCACGGCGAAGAACCTGCGCGACCGCCATGCCGCGAAGGGCCTGCGTTCGTACGTGGGCGTGATGAAGTCGGTGGTGACCCAGGCCAGCTCGGCCATCCCGGTCATCCCCCTTTACGTCTCCATGGTCTTCAAGATCATGAAGGCGAAGGGCATCCACGAAGGCACCATCGAACAGATCAACCGCCTGTTCCACGACCGCCTGTACCGCACCGACGGTAGCCCGGCGGAAACGGACGCCGAAGGCCGCGTGCGCCTTGACGACTGGGAACTGCGCGACGACGTGCAGGGCGAGTGCAAGGCCCTATGGCCGACCGTCACTACGGAAAACCTGTGGCAGGTCACCGACTACGCCGGCTACAAACACGACTTCATCAAGCTGTTTGGTTTCGAGGCCAGGGGCGTCGACTACGACGCTGACGTGAGCCCCGATGTGCAGTGGGACGTCGTGCAACTCTGAGGGAACTCAGCGCGCCGCCGTAAGCTTCAGCACCTGCCCAGGCTTCACCGCCTGGGTCTGCAGGTCGTTCCACTTCATCAGCTGTTCCACGCTCACCTGGTGATGGCGGGCGATGGACCACAGCGATTCGCCAGTGTTGACCTTGTAGAACACGATCTGCGGCTCGTCGTTCGCGATGGCCTTCTTCTTCGACGACTTCTTTGAAGCCTTGGCAACGGTGGGCTTCGCATCCGCCACGGGCTCCGGTGCTTCCGCCACCGCGTCGACCGGCCCCAGCTTGTACTGGTCCGCTGCCGACTTGGGCAGCAGCAGGCTCGAACTTACCGTGCCCCTGGTGGTGCGGTAAGCCGGATTGAAGTCGCGCAGATCGTTCATCGAGAGGCCGGACTGTTTGGCCGCCTGGGCGAGGGACTGCGGGCTCGACACCTGCACCACCTGCAACGTGTTCTCGGTATCGCGGCGGGGCAGGGACACATTGAAGCGGGCCGGATCGCGCACGATGCACGCCATCGCCATCAGCTTCACCAGATGCTCGCGAGTCACGGGCTTCATCGGCACGTCGGGGAGGCCGTCGTCGTTCGTCGGCCCGCCGTGCTTGTCCAGCTTCTTCTTCAGCCCGAACTCGCCCGCGTTGTAGGCCACGTCGACCAGGCGCCAGTCGCCCAGGTCGTCGTAGTACCGGCGCATCATGTTCATCACGGATTCGGTGGACTTGGTGATGTCGAGCCGCTCGTCGTAATTCTTCTCCACGCGCAGGCCGAGCGTGCGCGCGGTCTGCGGCATGATCTGCCACATGCCCGCGGGGCGATTCTTCGCGCCGGGCACGTGGCGATACTGGCTTTCCACCCAGGGCAGCAGCGCGAACTCGCCGGCCACGCTGTGCTTCGTCGCCGACTTGTGCGCATAGACGATCAGCGGCAGCACTTCGTTCACGTTCTGCTCGAAGCGGTTGGGCGATTTCGTATACGTGCGTGCCCAGGCCAGCACCTTCGGATCGGCGTCGCAGCCGGGCAGGGCGAAGCTCTCGCGCATGTCCGACCAGAAGTCCGCCGGCTGGGCCGGACGCAGGAGCTTCGGCGCCATGGCCACGTCTTCCACCGGCTCGACCGGGGCCACCGTCGCGGCCGGCTGCTGCGGCACGGGCTTCGGCACGTTGCCGGCGCAGGCGGTGAGGAAGAGGGGAATCAGGGCGGGCAGGAGACGACGGTTGAGTACGTTCATGCGGTGAAAGTGTCCTTGGCCCGGCGCAGCGCGGCGAAGCGCTCCGTCCGCGTGGCGTGGTCCTGGCCCTGGGACTGGGCCCAGCGGGCGATGGCCTCGCTGTCCACGCGCAGGAACGGATTGCTGGCGCATTCCTCGGCAAGGCGGCTCGGCACGCTTGGCCGGCCCTCCGCGCGGAGGCGCGCCACCTCGTCCGAACGGCGGCGCAGTTCGCCATTGTCGGGATCGACGCTGAGCGCGAATCGGATATTGGCCGCGGTGTACTCGTGCGCGCAGCACACGAGCGTTTCCGGCGGGAAGCTGGCGAAGCGGTCCAGGGAGGCCAGCATCTGCCCGGGCGTGCCCTCGAAGAGCCGGCCGCAGCCGATGCTGAACAGGGTGTCGCCGCAGAACAGGAAGCCTTCGCCGGCATAGGCGATGTGCGTGCTCGTATGTCCCGGCACCGCCATGACCTTGAACGAGGCCTTCGGCGCATCCAGTGTGACCGTGTCGCCGTCGTCGACGATCTGGGTCTTGTAGGGAATACGCGTATCCAGCGGCGCGATCACCTCGACGTCGTGATCGCGCACGAGGTCGAACACGCCGCCGATGTGGTCGTTGTGGTGGTGGGTCAGCAGGATGGCCGTCAGCCGCCAGCCGCGCGCGGCCAGCGCAGCTTCGACGGGGGCGGCTTCACCGGGATCCACGACGAAGGCATTGCCAGCGTCGTCGGCGACCAGCCAGATGTAGTTGTCGCTCAAGGCCGCGACGGGGACCCAATGCATCGGGCAGGCTCCGTTACGTCGATAGGGCGTGAACACCCAAGGAATGGCCGCCGGGAGTGGTGCAAACCGGGCGGGGCGGCCGGACTATATCAGCCGGGTATATCTCGCTCGTTAGGAAGTCATTAACCGCTGTGGCGACGTCCAAACCGTTTAGACTCGAAGCGCATGGTCCAGTTCAGTCCCGACATTTACGCTACCCCGCAGATCGGCAAGCTCCTTGCCGATGAGACGCGCGTGCTCGCGCCGATGCTGGCCCGCTGCACGGGGGACCATGGCCTGCACCTCACGGCGGCCGCTCAGGGCGAGCCGCCGGCCATCCCCCTCCTGGGTCACTGGGCCACCCTCCGCGTCTCCGGGGCGCTTTTGGGCGGCGATATACATGCGAGTGGCCTGGAGGCCCTGCCTTTCGCCGACGAATCGTTCGGTGTGGTTCTGTTACGCCACGCCCTGGAAACCACGGCCCGCCAGGACAACCTGCTCGACGAAGCCATCCGCGTGCTCGCGCCCGGGGGCATGCTGGCGATCACCGGCATCCATCCGGTAGGCCTCTGGTCGCCCTGGGTGGCGAGACAGAGTCGCGGCGTCCGGCCGCGCCTCACCTGGCCCTGGTGGTGGAGCCAGCGCCTCGTGCGCGACGAGTTCGAACTGTCGATGCCGCGCCGCGTGGGCAACGCATGGCCGCGCGCGGGCGGTGTCGCTGTCGGCGAATCGCTGGTCGGCGGCGGCTACCTGCTGGTGGCGCGCAAAAAACGTCCGGCAGCGGTACCCTTGCGCGCCCGCGCGGCCGCCGTGCCCACGCCCCTTCCCGGAACGCTGGCCTCGGGTGCGCGCCGCAATGCCCCCGAATCGATAACCTGAAAGTAGTCCATGACCGAAACCGTTGAAGCGTTTACCGATGGCGCCTGCCTGGGCAATCCCGGGCCCGGCGGCTGGGCCGCATTGCTGCGCGCGAAAGGCATCGAGAAGATGCTTTCCGGCGGCGAGGCCGATACCACGAACAACCGCATGGAAATGATGGCGGCCATCTCCGCCCTCGAAGCGCTCACCCGGCACTGCAACGTGCACCTCATGACCGATTCGAAGTACGTGATGCAGGGCGTGCAGGAATGGGTGCCGAAGTGGCGCCGCAACGGCTGGAAGACGGCCGACAAGAAGCCGGTGAAGAACCAGGACCTCTGGATTCGCCTCGACGAGGCCGCCGCCGCGCACACCGTCACCTGGGAATGGGTGAAGGGCCATAACGGCCACGTGGAAAACGAGCGGGTCGATGTCGCCGCGCGCGACCAGGCCATCATCTTCAAGGCGAAAGGGAAGGTGGCATGAGGCAGATCGTGCTCGATACGGAAACCACGGGCCTCGAAGCACACCTCGGTCATCGTCTCATCGAAATCGGCGCGGTGGAGATGGTGGGGCGTCGCCCGACCGGGCGTACGTTCCACACCTACCTGAATCCCGAGCGCGCCATCGACGAAGGCGCGCGCGAAGTCACCGGCATCCAGGACGAGTTCCTCCTGGACAAGCCGTTTTTCCGCGACAAGGCGGAAGAGTTCCTCGAGTTCATCCGCGGTGCCGAGCTCATCATCCATAACGCCGCGTTCGACGTGGGCTTCATCAACGCCGAACTGAAGCGGGTGGGCGCGCACTATGGTCAGGTCACCGATCACGCCACGGTGCTCGACACGCTGCTGATGGCCCGTTCGATGTACCCCGGCCAGCGCAACAGCCTGGATGCGCTATGCAAGCGCCTGGGCGTGGACAACGCCCACCGCGACCTGCACGGCGGTCTGCTCGATGCCCAGTTGCTGGCGGACGTCTATATCGCGATGACCTCGGGCCAGGTGGCGCTCGACTTCGCCTTCGACGCCAGCACCGACAGCCGCGGCGCGAACATCCTCGGCGACATCGTCATCACCCGCCGGCCGATCGTGCTTCGCGCGACCGACGAAGAGTTGCAGTTGCATACGCAACGCCTCGACGCGATCGATAAAGCCGCCGGTGGGCAGAGCATCTGGCGCAAGCTGGAATCCGAAACCATTCACTAAGCTTGTGTGAGGGCCGCTTCTGCGGCAATGGGTGCGCTAGCGATGCGGTTAACTCGCAATGGCGAGTTCATGCCTTATGCGGCTTCGTGACGTGGCGGGGAAGCCAGCAGCCGTCGCCCTCGCCGCGAAGGCTTACGTCGTTCCTTGGGAAAGGAGGAGCCGCTGCGCGGCTCAGTGTCTTATGGCTTGCGCCCCGGCGGACCCGGGCGTTCGGGCGGGGTCTTCGACTCGGCATCCCTGCCTCGACGAAGACGGCCGGCCATCCAGGCCGGCCCCCTGCGGGCCTTTTCCGCCCGAACGCCCTCGACTCCAGACATCGCGGCGAGGGCGACGGCTGCTGGCTTCGGACCATGAGGTTTCGTGTTGGAGAGCAAAAGCCGATGGGGCGCTTCTTGGTGCTGGTGAACCGGGCATTGGACACCGTCTTTCGCCGGTGCGACGTGACGTAACAGTCGTGCCTGCGCAGGCGGGCACCCAGCGCCTTATTCCGCCAGCAAGCAAAAGCATTCCTTCGGCTCTACGGTCCGATCAACTGGCAGCCCGTAACAGGATGGCCGTGATGTTGTCCCGCCCGCTTCCACCCAGTGCTTCAAGCAAGAGGTGATCGACACACTCCTGCGCTGCGATATCCGTGCGCGACACAATCTCGCCGATGCGTCGGTCGTCGACCTCGTCGGTCAGTCCATCGGTGCACAGCAACAGACGCACGCCGGCGGTGAGTTCGCCGCGGGCCAGGCCGATGTGCAACTGGTCCGGCGAGGTGATTCCCAGTGCCTGGGTCAGTACGCTTCGCTGCGGATGGATGCGTGCCTGGGCTTCGGTGAGCTCACCCGCTTCGACCAGGGCTTCCACGATGGAGTGGTCGTGCGAGAGTCGTTGCAGTGCTCCGTCCCAACGATAGATGCGGCTGTCGCCGACCCAGGCGGCTTCATAGTGTTGCCCGACGATTCGCACGGCGGCGATCGTCGTTCCCATGGGGCGGGACTCGGCCAGACCGCTCGACCGGGCGATCAGCGCCTCGTTCACGCGCTGGATCGCGTCCACCAGTGACTGGCCGGCGGCGACCTGCGCCGTCACGCCATCCCGCGCCGTGGCCGAGGCCACCTCGCCATGTTGGTGTCCGCCCATGCCGTCCACCACCAGGAACAGCCCAAGGCCGGCGTCGGCGTAGTAGGTATCCTCGTTGCGCGTGCGGCGGAGCCCCGTGTGCGTGCCGTGTCCGAACTCGATCATGTGGGCCTTGGGGAGAGCGTGGGGAAGGGCGCCATACGCGCCCGGATGCCTTGGCAGGATGCCCCATCGAAACCCTGTTGTCACGGCAGGGAAGACCCACTATTATTGCGGGCCCGGCAGGGCTCAAACTCTGCCGTCGACCGTTCACGGAGAGGTGGCAGAGTGGTCGAATGTACCTGACTCGAAATCAGGCGTACGTGTAAGCGTACCGTGGGTTCGAATCCCACCCTCTCCGCCAGTGAAATCAAAGGGCTACGCAGCAATGCGTGGCCCTTTTTTCTTGCTTGGCGCTAGGCCCCGTTTCCGCTGTGTACGGTTTATGTACGAATTGCGCGCGGCCTCGTACACGGCACCTGCGCGCCGCTGCGCAGCGCAACCACCTTTCGTACCCTTGCCTACGCCCTTGTGGCCACAAGGGCCGCGCACGCGGTCGGGGCGACGCTGCATGACGGCACGTGGCAGCACCATCGGCGCGCAATTTGCCCTCGCCTAGCCACGTATAGTGCGGATCACACAGGGAGCCTATAGGGGGCGCTATGAATGATTGGCTTTGGCCGGCAGCGACAGTGTTGGCAACGGTACTTGGCCCGATCCTGGCCGTGCAGGCTCAGAAATGGATTGAGCGTGCGCAGGAGCGGAACCGGCGTAAGTCCTGGGTGTTCAATCAGCTCATGGCGACGCGTGCTAGCCGTTTGTCTCCGGATCATGTCCAGGCACTAAACATGATCGACCTGGCTTTCTACGGGCGCAGGGATTTCGGCAAGCTTCGTGCGACCAAGACGGAGATTGCTGTCACCGATGCGTGGCATGAATACCTTGACCACCTGGGCACAAAAACCGAAGACGGTACGTGGCTCGCGCACGGCGATGAACTGTTCACCAACCTTCTTAGTGCCATGGCTGCTGATGTGGGCTATTCGTTCGATCGCGTGCAGCTAAAGAAGGGTGCATATTCCCCGGTAGGCCACGGAGAGCAGGAGCAGCTTCTCCTAGCGATACGCCAGTCAGTCAGCGATGTCCTTTCCGGGAAACGTCCGATCAAGATGGAAGTCACAGACTTTCCATTTAGCCAAGAAGCCGTGGACGCGCAAGTTAAGCTTCAGGGCAGGCTGGCAGAAGCCCTGGGTGGCGATGGCGCACTACGCGTCACGATGGTGCGGGGGGAGGGCGAGCCTAACGACGTGGGGTGACCACGACGCCATATGTTGTACGCGGCTGGCAGCGTTGCTACCGGCATTACTTAGAAGGGGAGTCCGTCAGAATCTTCGGCATATTTCTCAAAGCCGTGGTTGCACAGAAGACCTTCAAGTTCGTCGAGGGGCAACGTTTTATGTCGACGCAATGCGCTTATAAGCGGTCCCAACTCAGAGCTGCCAGTCACTTTCGGGTTTCCTGACGCACCTGCGATGAGGCGTCGAATCTGATCGCCCGAAAAGTCGCTGGCGTACTGCCTCATTTCTTTCGCCACCTTGTTCGCATTATCGACGGAATACGATTGCAAGTAGAGGTCGATAAATCGATCTGCCAGCTGCGATGGAAGCGCGAAGAAGATATTGCTCGACAGCTCCTTGAGCGACGCTCTCTTGATCCGATCCTCTCCGCTTGCGCGAAGGGGTTCCACGGCCAGTACAACGTCAAGGTAGTCCAACTTTTCCTCTGGCAGGGCTTTTACATAGTTCTTCAGCTTCTGTGAAACGTCTTGTTCCAAGTAATTCCATGCATCGGGCATCTCTTTCAGTAAGTAGACAAGAGAGAGGAGATTGACATCCTCAATCTGACGCGCGATATCTGAGATTTTTTCTTTTACGGCGGCTTGGTACTGGGTCGGGTGCAGTGCGAAAGTAGCCTTAAGTGCCGCTGCAATTCGAAGGCGAAACTTGAAGTCGTTCGATTCCTTTTCCTCGAGTAAGTACTTTTTCAGAAGCACCACGACGAAGTTTCGTATGAGCGAATCGCGAGCCTTTTTTAATGGGCCGGTCTGGAGAGATGCTTTGGCAGCATCGCGGTTAGTGGGGAAGTATTCCGAAGAAACCTCTTTAACCAGTCGCTCTAATGCGTATTTGCCTTGAGCCGGTGGGTGCTGTAGCACGCTTGTGATCGCGGATCTGATGTGCAGACGTGCAAGTTCCGCAGAAGGGCTATAGGCCTGACCGTCTGCGATCAGGGAAGGGTGCGCACACCTGTTCCTGTCCTCGCGAAGACGGTCAAGGTCGATGAATTCGATGGGCGATAACCATTCAAATTTGTCGCGGGCTACCGAAAGTAAGTCCTTCTCAAATCGCAAAGCCTCTGTGACATCACCACTGGTTCTAATCTTCTCCAGCGTGACCGCGTGCAACTCTGCTTCT
>NZ_DASYDO010000072.1:0-66768 GCF_036499525.1 Luteibacter sp.
AGCGCGCCCTGCGCGCGACATCTTTTCGCGCCAGTTCTGGGGACAGACGCGAAAAGATGTCGCGCGCAGGGCGCGCTCCTACATGTCGTGCTTGTTAACCTCGAAGCCGGCCTGCTTGTACTGCGCCCAGCGGGCGCGTGAACCTTCGCGCTCCGCAGGGTCCGCGGCAACCACCTCAAGCACGCGCTCGAACTGGCCGGGTGCGCATGTATCGCGCAGGTTGATCACCAGGGGGCGGTCGTCCGTGTCGACGCCCGGCGGCACGACAAGGACGGCGCTGATCGCATCGTCGTCATCGCCGGCCATCTGATGAGGAATATAAGCATCTTCGTCGAAGTCCCAGAGCCTGGCCTCCACCGCCTCGGCCTGTTCGAAATCGCGCGTGAGGATCAGCGTGGGCTGCTGCGCGCCAACCGCGCGCCTGGCTAGTTCGCACACCAGCAGTAGCGGATCCTCGCGGAAGCGCGGCTTGTCGATCAGGTAGAAATCGGCGCGCGGCATCGGTACGGGATCAGCCGGCCGAGGCGACGCGGTCGAGCAGCCACTGGGTCAGCAGCGGCACCGGGCGTCCTGTGGCGAGACCCTTGCGGCCCTCTTCCCAGGCGGTGCCAGCGATGTCGAGGTGCGCCCAACGACGGCCCTCCGTGAAGCGGGCGAGGAAGCAGCCCGCCGTGATGGCGCCGGCGTACTTGCCGCCGATGTTGGCGATGTCGGCGAAGCCGGAATCGAGCTGGCTCTGGTATTCGTCCCACAGCGGCAGGCGCCAGGCGCGGTCGAGGGTCGATTCGCCGGCGGCGAGCAATTCGGCGGATAGCGCCTCGTCCTTGGTCATCAGGCCGCTCGCGTGCTTGCCCAACGCGACGACACAGGCGCCGGTGAGCGTCGCGGCGTCGATGATGGTGTGCGGATCGAAGCGCTTGCCCGTGTAGGTGAGCGCATCGCAGAGGATCAGGCGGCCCTCGGCGTCGGTGTTGAGCACCTCGATGGTGATACCCGAGAGGCTGGTGAGGACGTCTCCGGGACGATAGGCCGCGCCGTCCGGCATGTTCTCGACAGCCGGCACCACGCAGACGAGGTTCACCGGCAGGCGGAGCTTGACGGCGGCCACGAAGGCGCCGAGCACACCAGCCGCGCCGCACATGTCGAACTTCATCTCCTCCATGCCCGGGCCGGGCTTGAGGCTGACGCCGCCGGTGTCGAAGGTGATGCCCTTACCGACGAAGGCATAGGGACGCTCGCCCTCTTTGCCACCGTTCCACTGCAGGATGACGAGGCGCGGGGCGTTCGCCGAGCCGCGGGCCACGGCGAGCAGTGAACCGAAGCCCTCGCGCTCCATGTCTGCGCGATCGAGCGCCTCGAAGGTGACGCCTTCATGGGTATCGGCGAAGGCGCGGGCCTGGTCGGCGATGTAATCGGGGTTGCAGATGTTCGGCGGCAGGTTGCCCAGTTCGCGTGCATAGCGGACGCCCTCGGCAATGGCGCGCGCCTCGTCGAGGCCGGCCTCGCCCTCGGCAGGACCGACCAGGGTGACCGAAGCCAATTCGGGCTGGGCCTTGTCGCGCGGCTTCACCGTGGCGGTGTAGCGATAGGAAACGTGGTCGGTGGCCAGGGCAGCGACGCGCAGGCGCCAGGCGGCATCGCGGCCCGGCACGTCGACCTCGGGCAACCAGCTGACTGCCTCAGCGACCGGGAGGCGGCCCATGGCGCGGGCGGCCTCGGTCGTGACGCGCTGGTAGCGTGCGGCGTCGAAGGTCTTCTGGGCGCCCAGGCCCACGATCAGCACACGGGCCGCTGCCACGCCAGCCGGCTGCAGCAGGGTGACGACGTTCCCGACCTTCCCTGTCACGTCACCCGCTTCGACCAGGCGCTTGATGGCGCCATCGGCCGCGGTATCGATCCGCGCCGCGGCGCTGGTCAGGACACCGTTCTCGTAGACGCCGACCACGGCCACGGGGGTGGCGGTCGTTTCGGGAGCGTTGGAACCAAGGCTGAACTGAACCGTCATAGCTAACTGTCCTGCGAAAGCCCGCCGGGGCCCGGACAGGCTAGACTTGTGGTTTGCCGGCAGGGACTGACGCGGCACGAACCGCCAATTCTATCAAATGCTCAGCATTCTCGACCGTTATTTCCTGCGCGAGCTGGCCTACGGGGTTCTCGCGACGGCCATCGTGCTGCTGGTGATCTTCGCCGGCGGCGCGTTCGCGACCGTCCTGCAGAAAGTCGCCAACGGCAGTATCCAGCCGAGCGTGATGTTCGAGGTGCTGGGCCTGCAAATGGTGGACCTGCTCTCGACCCTCCTGCCCATGTCGGCCTTCCTGGGCACCCTGATCGCCTTGGGACGCATGTACCGCGAGAGCGAGATGCACGTGCTGGCTTCCTCAGGCATGGGCCCCCGCGGCATGCTGCGGCCGGTCACCCTGCTTGCCGCGACGGCCACCATCGTGGTCGGCCTGGTTTCCCTGTGGCTGGGGCCCCTCTCGTCGCGCACCGCCGACCAGGTGATCGCCGTCGCCAACAAGTCCGTGATCGCCGCCGGCCTCGACGCCGGACGCTTCACCGAACTGCCCGGCAAGGGCGGCATCATTTTCGTGGACACCTTGAGCCGCGACGGCACCGTGCTGGGCAAGACCTTCCTCGCCACCGACCGCACCGATAGCGACGGCAAGCCCCAGGTTCGCGTCGTGAACGCGAAGAACGGCCGGATGTACCAGGAAAGCGACGGGCAAAACCGGTTCCTGGCCCTCTTCGACGGCTGGCAGTTCGAAATTCCGCTGGCTGCCGACAACTGGCGGCGCATGAAGTACGAGCGCAACGACATCTCGCTGTCCAACATCTCGGACGACGACACCGATACCGACACCGCCCACGAGTCGTCCACCAGCGACCTGTTCAAGGCCGGCACGAAGGAAAGCCTCGGTGAACTCGTGTCCCGCTTCGCGGCTCCCGTGAGCACGCTGGTGCTGATGATGATGGTGCTGCCGATGTCCCGGCAGGCGCCTCGCGATGCGCGCTACGGACGCCTTCTCATTGCCGTGCTGGCCTACTTCCTCTACGTCGTGTGGCAGCTGATCGCGCGTGCGCAGATCCTCAAGGGCAACTTGCATACGTCGGTACCCGTGTGGCTGCTGCACATCATCGTGTTCGGCGTGGCGGCGTGGTACTTCTGGCGGCAGAACACGGCCCGGCGCGTGAAGGGGGTCCGTTGATGGCCACGCTGACCGTCAAGCGCGCCGATCGGCTGATCGCCTTCAGCGTCCTGGGCACCCTGCTCCTCGTGTGGCTGGTGCTCACCGGCTTCGACGCCCTCACCCAATTCGTTCGCCAGCTCGGCAACATTGGCAAGAACGGCTTCACGCTGTACGACGCCATTGCCTACATCATGCTCACGGTGCCGCGGCGCCTGTACCAGATGTTCAGCAATGCGGCACTCATCGGTGGCCTGCTGGGCCTGGGAGGCCTGGCCGCCACCGGCGAACTCACCGCGCTGCGAGCCGCCGGCATGTCCAAGCTGCGCATCGCCCTGTCCGCGGCAGGCGTGGTAGCCGTGCTCACCCTCGCCGTGGTCGTCATGGGCGAAACGGTGGCGCCGTATGGCGACCAGCACGCGCAGGCCATCCAGGTGCGCATGCGCTCGAGCAACCTTGGTTCCACCAGCAGCGGCTTGTGGGCCCGCGACGGCGGCAAGATCATCAACGCCAAGTCGGCCATCGCCACGCAGGACGGCGACCGCGCCACGGTGAAGCTGGTGGATGTGCGCGTCTACGACTTCACGCAGGACGGCCAGGTAAAGACGTTCTCGCACGGCGACAGCGCGGTCCATGACGGCAACCACTGGGTGATGACCAACGTACGCACCACGTCGCTCGATGCGACAGGCACACATGCCACGCACGAAGACACCCAGACCTGGGCTTCGAAGCTCAACCCGCACGTGCTCGAGCAGTCCGTGATCCACCCCGAATACCTGTCGATGAGCGACCTGCGCCGCAACATGCGCTACCTCGAGGCCAACGGACAGAATCCCGGCGCCTACGCGGTCGCCTTCTGGGGCCGTGCGCTGTTCGCGGTGAACACGCTGGTGCTGGTGCTTTGCGCCATGCCCTTCGCCTTCGGCTCGCTGCGCTCCGGCGGTCTCGGCAAACGCCTCTTCATCGGCATCATCCTCGCCATCGGCTGGTACTTCCTGCAGGGAGCGATGGTGAATTTCGGCACGGTGTATGGAATGCCGCCGTTGCTGGCCAACCTGTTGCCTACGTCGCTGCTGATCGCAGGGGCGTTGGCTTACTTCAGGCGATTCGGTTAAACAGACCTGCAACGATGCCCCCCATATCGTATGACAGCGCACAGATTACACGCTGGCTTGGCGCCCATACCGTCGCCAAGGGGCACGGGTACATCTCTGCCGTGCGGGATGTGTGCTGGCGGGGCACCACGCTTACCGGCAGGGTGAAGGGCACCGCGTACTATCCCTATGAGATGGAAGTGCGCTTCTACGATTCGATCGATGGTCTATGGATCGAGAGCGCATGCACGTGCCCCGTCGGCCACGACTGTAAACATGCCGCGGCACTGCTCCTCGCTGCGTTGGAAAAGCCATCGGCGACTCCTCCCCGCGCCATCACTGGCGTTCGGCCCGACCTCAACGCCTGGATCGAGGCGTTTCGTGAGCGGCGCGCGGCAATGGCAGCCCACCCGAACGCGCCGGCGACGAAACCAAAGCACGGGCTCGCTTACGTCCTGTTATCGGTGGACTATCAGCAATGTCACGAGATCCTGATCTATAAGGCAGACTTGAACAGGGATGGCTCATACGGCGCGCGCGCCGTAAGTTGGAACAACGTGGAGGCCGCCCGCGAGAAAACGCCAAAGTTCATCACTTCCGACGACCTGGCATTGCTGCGCGATTTATCGTGGGAGCGTTCCCGGCAGGATTTCGAGGGCTTTCCCCTGCGCGGCCCCAATGGCGCCGCCATCCTGTCCAGACTGGTGGCGACTGGCCGCTTCTTTGTCGAGCAAACAGCCCAGCCTGGCATATCCATGCAGGTCGACCTGCGTGCGCTCGGATCGGCCATTGCGCCGGGCGCCGACCGATCGGGACACGTAGCGTGGCAATCGGAAGATGGTGAACACGTGCGGCCGGTCATTCGGACCGAGCCCGGTGCCAGCATGGTCATCGCGACAGAACCGCCGTGGTATGTGGACGCGCAGACTGGCGAAGCGGGCGTCGTGCTCATGACGGTGCCGCTGGACGCACTGCGGGACTATATGTCCATGCCACCGATTTCGCTGGCAGAGGCTCCGCTCGTGGCGGCAGTCATACGGGAAAGCGCACCGGGTATGCCCCTGCCGCCCGCGCACGATACGTCCGAGACACGCATCGTCGATACGGAACCGGTCCCCGTGCTGTCGCTCGATACCCGCCCATGGTTTGCTTTCAGCCCCGATGATCGAATCGGACTCACCTATGACCGGCGGTCACAGGAAATCGATTTCGCCGTCGTCTGCTTCGATTACGACGGCGTGATCATCGACGTGGAAAGCACCCAGTCATTGTTTCTCCTGCCCGGCGGGGAGGGGGTTCACATCCGGCGGCGCCCCGGTGCCGAGAAGGCGAGAATGCGCGAATTGAGCAAGGCGGGGCTAAAGACGACTCCCTCAGGTCGTGGATCACCACCGTTTCCCCATGGAATGTTTGGATTACCCGAATCCGAGGCGTGGAACGTTTTCATGAGTGAAGCGCTTCCCACATTGCGTGACCGCGGGTGGCGCGTCGTCATGTCGACGGAATTTCGCTTCAATGTGCTTGACATCGATTCCATCGATGGGATCGCACAACGTGCGAACGACGGTTGGTTCGACCTGGAGATGGGCATCACGGTAAATGGCCGCGCAGTGCGCCTTGAGCCACTGCTGATGGATCTGTTCCGGCGCGACCGGCGCTGGACAGGCGGGCAGATGGAGCTCATTGCGGATGACGAAGCCATCGAGCTCAAGACCGATCAAGGCGAGCGTCTACGATTGCGGTCGGATCGGCTCAAGCCGGTAGTTCGCATACTGGTCGATCTGTTCGATAGTGGTGGAGAAGGCTCTCTACGCATTTCCAGACTGGACGCCGTTCGCCTTGAAGCACTGAGCAGCACGGGTCGCTGGCAGTTCCACGGCGACGCCTCGGTCCGCGAACTCGCGCAAAGCCTTCTGGCAGGCCCCGGCCTGTCTGACGCGTGCGTACCGCGCCAGTTGCAAGCCGAACTGCGTCCTTACCAGAAGCAGGGACTGAACTGGATGCAATTCCTGCGCGAGCACAACTTGTCGGGAGTACTCGCCGACGACATGGGTTTGGGCAAGACCGTGCAAACACTGGCTCACGTGCTGGCGGAGAAGGAAGCAGGTCGCCTCCAGCAGCCGGCCCTGATCGTCGTGCCCACCACGCTGGTCCACAACTGGTGCCAGGAAGCGGAGCGCTTCACGCCCTCCCTGAAAGTCCTCAACCTGAACGGCCCGGAGCGGCGGGATCGCTTCGACCGGATTAGCGAACACGATCTCATCCTGACGACCTACGCGTTGCTCTGGCGCGACCATGCCACCTTCGAGAGGCACGACTATCACCTGCTCATCCTCGACGAGGCCCACTATGTAAAGAACGCGACCACCAAGGCCGCGATAGCCATCCGCGAACTGCGCGCGGCCCATCGCCTGTGCCTTACCGGAACGCCACTGGAGAATCACCTCGGCGAGCTATGGTCCCAGTTCGACTTCCTGTTGCCGGGGTTCCTGGGCACCCAGAAGGATTTTACAAAGCGATGGCGCACGCCGATCGAAAAAGGAGGGGACACCGTGCGGCGCAACCTTCTTGCACGCCGCATTCGGCCGTTCATGCTGCGCCGGCGCAAGGACGAAGTGGCGACCGAACTGCCACCGAAGACGCTCATCGTGCGCACCGTAGAGCTCGAAGGCGCGCAACGCGACCTGTACGAGACCGTGCGTATGGCCATGCAGGAAAAGGTTCGGGCCGCCATTGCCGCTCAGGGGCTCTCGCGCAGCCACATCATCGTGCTGGAAGCACTGCTCAAGCTGCGGCAGGTCTGCTGCGACCCCCGGCTGGTCAAACTGGAGAAAACCAGGCGTATCAGGACCTCGGCCAAGCTCGACCTGCTCCTTGCCATGTTGCCTGAATTGATCGACGAAGGCCGCCGCGTGCTCGTGTTCTCGCAGTTCACCGGCATGCTCTCACTGATCTCGGAAGCGCTCGACAAGGCCGGCATTCGATATGCCACTCTCACAGGCGGAACCGTCGACCGCGCGACACCGGTGCGACGCTTCCAGCAGGGAGAAGTGCCTCTGTTCCTCATCAGCCTGAAGGCCGGAGGCGTCGGCCTGAACCTGACCGCGGCCGATACCGTCATCCATTACGATCCGTGGTGGAACCCCGCCGCAGAAAACCAGGCGACGGATCGCGCGCATCGGCTTGGCCAGGACAAGCCAGTATTCGTTTACAAGCTGATCGCGGCGGGAAGCATCGAAGAAAAAATCGTTGCCTTGCAGGAGAAGAAAGCAGCTTTGGCCAATAGCATCCTGTTGGACGCCGCCACCGGAACACCCGGATTTTCAGCCAGTGACCTCGATGCACTGTTTGAGCCTATTCCTCCCGCTTGAGGTGCCTGAAACGCACTGCCCGCCGGACCGGATGAAACCGCGGGTGGGAGAGGCGATGTTCAGCCCTCTACCATCGCACACACATTCTCCAACACCGCATCCAGGTCATCGCCCGTCATCGGCTTGCGTAGCAGCGCATCCATGCCCGCCTCCCTGATCGCCGCGACCTCGTCGCCTGCGGAGCGTGCCGTCACGGCGACGATCGGGATATCGCCCATGACGTCCATCCGGCGAACCATGCGTGCCACCTGGAAGCCGTCCACTACCGGCAGGTCGAGGTCCAGCAGCATGGCATCGAACGTGCCGCGCGAGAGTTCCATCATCGCGGCAAGACCGTCGCCCACCGCCGTCACCGTGTGGCCGCGTTCGCGCAGCAGGCCGGCGATCACGTCGCTGACCACCGTGTCGTCTTCCACGAGGAGCAACCGCTTGCCGGCAGTGGCAGACGCGAGCAACGGCACGCGTGTGCCGCTTTCGCCGCAGCGGCACGGCGGCAAGGGAAGACGCACGATGAAGGCCGCGCCCCGGCCCGGTTCGCTGCGTACGCGGATGCTTCCACCCATCAACCCGCAAAGTTCATGGCAGATCGCGAGGCCGAGACCGGAGCCCTGCGAACGCTGCGGCGAACCGCCTTGTTCGAAACGGGAGAACACGCGGGCGCAGAGCTCCCGGGACATGCCCGGTCCGGTGTCCGTCACAGTCATCACCAGCGATGCGCCGTCGCAGCCCACGTGCAGCGAGACGCCGCCGCATTCGGTGAATTTCACCGCGTTGTTCACGAGGTTCTGGAGGATCTGACCAAGACGGATCGAGTCGCCCACCACGCACACAGGCACATCGGCGTCGAAGGACGACGACAAACTCAGGCCCTTTTCCTTCGCGCCACCCGCGCCCAGGGCGATGACTTCGCCGGCCACGGTGCGAAGCGAAACGCACTCGGATTCGAGTACGAGCCGGCGTGCCTCGATACGCGTGAGGTCGAGCGCGTCGTTCACGAGTCGCAGCAACGTCGTGCCTGAACGTCGCACTGCCTCCACGTAGGCGCGCTGGGTGTCGTCCAGCGACGTGCTTGCCATCAGCTCGGCCATGCCCAGCACGCCCGTCATCGGCGTACGGATCTCGTGGCCAAGGGTGGCCATGAAGTCCGTTTTCGCGGCATTGGCTTCCTCGGCGAGGCGCCTCTGCTGTTCCGCGAGTTTCAGGCGCATGGCCTGGCGCACGCGGCGGCGCGTGTTCACGACGACAGCGGTAGCCAGGGCGGCGGCGAGCAACGCGTAGGTGAACCACGCCCACCAGCGCCACCAGGGTGGCGCGTCGACCACGATGGTAAGTGGATGCGTCAACGTGCCGCTGACGTCGTCGCGCCCCGACCCGGTGATCGAAAGCCGATAGTCGCCAGCCGCGAGCGGTGCGAAGTTGCGCTGCCCGTCCTTGCCCGTGCGCAGCTTCGTGGTTTCGCCGTCATGTTCGAGTGAGAAAACGAGATGGTTGCGGTCGGGGTTGACGTAGGAGAGTGCCCGCGCGCGCACGATCAACTCGCGATCGTTCCACCCGAGGCGCAGGCTATCCGCTTCGATAGGCAGCGACACACGGGCACCGCCTCGCGACACCGTGGCGCCAAGCACCACGATCGACGGCTTACGGGTATGGTCGCGCTGCCGGTCGGGGCGGAAACCCACGAGGCCGCCGAGCGTCGCGCCGTACATCGTGCCGTCGTCAAGCAGCACCGTGGTCGCATTCGTGAACTCGCCGCTGGCCAGGCCGTCGGCGACTCCAAATGGCCTGAATTTGTCCGTACCCGGATCGAACCGCCACACGCCGGTTTCGCCGTAAAGCCAGAGGCGCCCTGCCACGTCGCGGCGCACGTTGAGGATATCCGCCGAAGGAAAACCATGCACGCCCTTCACGCAGCGGTCGCGCTGTGCGATGCGTCCATCCCAGCGGTAGTGCTCCAGGCCATCCGGGCGGACGATCCAGAAACCGTCCTCGTCCGGCTCGAAGGCGTTGATACGACCGGGTGCGACACCCGCGATGAAGCGCATCTCGCCCGATGCGGGGTCCAATCGGGCAAGGCCGGCCAGACTCGCCTGCCATAATTCGTCGCCGACCACTTCGATCTGACGCGTGTCGGCCATGCCGCGCCGCGAGGCGGCGAAAGGGATCGCCTTGGCGTGGCTCAGGTTCGCGTCCACGGCGAACAGCCCCTTCCCCAAAGCCGCCACGTATACCGTGCCGTCGCGGCCTGGCGCCAGCATCGTCACCGGGTGGTCGATGACGCCCCGGAACAGTGCCCATGTATGCCCATCGCGACCGACCGCCAGGCCCTTGACCGTGCCGATCAGCAGTCCGCGTGGTATCTCCAGCAGGGACTGCACGCGGATCGTCTCGATGTCGAACCCGTCCGATGTTCGTCCGGTGGCGGGATCGAAGCCACGTATCCAGCCATGCATGCCGCCCACCCACAGCTTCGTGCTGCCCTGCGCGGCCACCGCCGTGACGGTGCGGCCGGGAAAGCTGAAAGGGTCCGTGGCCACATGGGCGAAGCGCGTGAAGTCCTCCCAGGCCGGGCCAAGGTAGCCGAGCCCCCCGTCGCTCAACGCGAACCAGAGGCCGTGTTCGCGATCCTCCAGCATGCCGCGCACGGTGCGCCCGGGCAGCCCGCCCTGGGCGGTCCAGGCGCCGCGTACGTGGTGCAGGCGGCCGTAGCGGTCAAGCATGGCGAGCCCATCGGATCCGGCAACCCACAGGGTGCCGTGGCTGTCTGCCAACGAGGCGTATACAGGCGATCCGGCCAACCGGCGATCACGATGCAGGAGACCGTCGGGTGCGAGACGGTAGAGGCCACGCTCGGTAGCGAAGCGCAGTTCCGCGGCATGCCCATCGATCCTGAGCACACGAGGATGGCTTCCATCCTCGAAAGGCACTCGTGAGAGGTTGCCCGCAGCATCGACGACGTCGACACCGGCATCGGTACCGATCCACACGCGGCCGTCGTCGGAAGCGTGCAGAGCCCGGATGGACGACGTCGAAGGACCATCGGGCCCCGGCGGAAGATCGCGCATGTCGCTGCCGTCGGTCTGCATGTGCATGAGGCCGCCACCGGTGCCCACCCAGATCGACCCGTCGCGCGCCTGTGCGAGCGCACGCACGTCGTCGTCCACGAGGCCGTCGCGCCACTGGACGAAGGTGTTGGTGGCGGGGTCGTAGCGACCCAGGCCAAAATCCGCACCCCCGATCCATACCCGGTCGACGGTATCCACCAGCAAGGCGGAGACGCCGCCCGCGGGAAAGGGATTCGCGCGGTCGGACCCGCCGCCCGGGCTGATGAACTGGACGCCGTCGAAACGGGAAAGCCCCACCGAGGTCCCGACCCAGATGAAACCCTGGCTGTCCTGGGCCACGGCCTGGACCTTGCTGCTGGGCAGGCCTTCGAGCAGGCCGTAACTACGGAACTGCGGCGTAGGAACCGGCGGCATCGTGGCGGCGGGTGCGGGATGCGCCATGATCGAGCCGATCACGGTCGCGAGGATCCATCTCGGGATGAGCGTGTAATGCATACGCGGATTCCTGGTGCGTTCCCGATCATGGCACGCAGGCATCGGCGGCAAAACGGTGGAATCCGATGTGGCTTGTAGGTATCCGCCGACGCGGTGCGTCTAGAATGCGGGCATGTCCTCTCGGCTTCGTCTCCTCCTGGCGGCGGTTGGTCTGCTCGCCCTGGTCTGGCTGCTGCTGGCCGCGCTGGACCGCGCACTGGCTCTGGCCCAGCGCTTCATGGGGTTACCGGCCGGCATGCGCTGGCTCGTGGGCGGTGTCCTGCTGCTCGTCGCGCTGGCAGGCATCAGCCTCGGCACCTGGTGGTTGCGCCCGCGCAAGCCGCGCGCACCCGTCGTCGCACCGGACCGCGCGTCGCTCGAGGCGCGCATCGAGCGACTGCGCGAAGTCGATACCGACGTTGAGGAACTTCGCAAAGAACTCGGCGAACTCGACCGTCGCCGCGACAGCGAACGCACGTATATCGCCGTGTTCGGCGAGATTTCCACCGGCAAGTCCACCCTCATCGCCGCCCTCGTGCCGGGAGCGGCGCCCGATCGGGATGCGCGTGGCGGGACCACGCGCGACGTCGTTACCTATGAGACCCCGGCATGGGGCGGCTCCTGGACCATCGCCGACGTACCCGGCTCGTCCGAAGCCGACGGCGAATCGCGCGAGCGCCTGGCACGCGAGGAAGCGTTGCGCGCCCACGCGGTGATCTATGTATGCGCGGGCGACCTCACCCGCACGCAGGGCGAAGAGCTGCGCTGGCTCGGCGATTTCGGGAAACCCTTGCTGCTGGCGGTGAACAAGGCGGACCAGTGGTCCCCCGACGAACTCGAGCGAATCCTCTCGCGCGTGCGCGAACAGGCAGGTGGCGTACCCGACGCCGTGCTCGCGATCAGCGCCGGGGGCGAGGAGCGCTTCACGCGCCAGCTGCCCGACGGAAGCACGGAAGATGTCACGCGCCGCCGGGCCGCCAACGTGCGGGCCCTGCTGGAAGCGCTGCACCGCCTGCTGGCGCCGGGCGCCGCCGGGTTGGAAGCGCAGCGCGAGAACGCCGTGCTCGCCGGGCTGCATCAACGCACCGGCGAACGCGAGCACGCTTACCGGAGCGTGGAAGCGGAGCGCATCGTGCGCCGTTACGCGCGGCGTGCGATCGTCGGCGCCATGGCGGCGGTCGCGCCGGGCAGCGACCTGGTGATCCAGGGCGCGCTTGCCACGGGCATGGTGCGCGCGCTGGCGACGCTCTACGACGTGCGTGTCACCGATGTGGAGATCGACAACCTCCTGCGCCAGGTTCGCATGACCTTGCGCACCGGCACCTCCGTGGTACTCGCCGTGGCGGGCAATGCACTGAAAGCCTTTCCCGGCCTCGGCACCCTTGGCGGCGGTGTCTTGCACGCTTTTGCCTATGCACTGATCTTCGACAGCTTCGGCCGTGCCCTGGCCGCCACGCTGGCCGAGCGCCGGACGCTGGACCAGGCCGACGCCGGCGAACGCATGCGCGAACTGCTGGGCGACGCCGGCACTTCCCGGCTGCGCCATCTCGCCGAATTGACCGGCGAGGCGCTTCGGGATCGCTGAGCGAACGATGCGTTCGCGCTCCGCGGGCTGACAAGGCAGGCCTTGTCGCGCCACACTGTCGTCTATCGGCCGCCTTGCGGCCTCCGTGCGACAGGCCATCACGCATGCGTCACGCCCACCTCCTGCTTACGTTCCTGCTTGCGCTCGCGCCGGCGCTGGCGAACGCGGAAGCCGTCACCTACCGGATGGATCCCGTGCATAGCCAGGTCGTTTTCAACGTCGACCACAATGGCTTCTCCCGCTCGTTCGGTCGCCTGAGGATCGTGGAAGGCACCGTGGTCTTCGATCGCGACGACTGGTCGAAGTCCTCCGTGCAGGCCACTGTCGACCTCACCTCCGTCGACATGGGCAACGCCGATTGGAACAAGGCCGTACGGGGTTCCAACCTGCTGAGCAGCGATCGTGCCGGCACCGCGCGCTACGTCAGCGATTCGGTGGAGAAACGAGGCGACGACGAAGGCGTGGCGCATGGAAAACTCACCTTGCGCGGCATCACGCTTCCACTGGATATCCCCTTCCAGGTGAACCGCGTCGGCAAGACGATCTACGGGCTGCATACCGTGGCGGGATTTTCCGCCCACGTATCGCTCGACCGCACGGCTTACGGCATGACCGCCAACCGCAACTCGATCGGTACCGACGTGGCGGTATGGCTCGAGGTCGAGGCCATCCGTGGCGGAGAACCCGGCCGCAACAACAAGGAAACTTCCGATGCCCCTGCGCAGTGAACCTACCCGCTGGAGCACCGTCGCCAAGACCTTCCACTGGACGATGGCGCTGCTGATCCTCGGCAACGGCGCGTTCGCCTTGTGGATGGACGGCCTGAAGCCGTCACTGCACAAGATCAACATGTTCGCGCTGCACAAGTCGGTCGGGCTTACCGTGCTGGCGCTGTTCTTCCTGCGCCTGGCATGGCGCGCGTTCGACCGCCGCCCGCCTGACGAACCTGCACCGGCGTGGCAACGTGTGGCCGCGCATACCGTGCACGGTTTCCTGTACCTGCTGATCGTGTGTATTCCGCTCAGCGGCTGGGCGTTCAATTCCGCCCATGGCTTTCCGCTGCAGTACTTCAAGCTGTTCAACCTGCCCGCGCTGGTCGACAAGAACGACGATCTCTCGCACGTTCTCGGTACCGTGCACGTGTACCTGTTCTGGTTCCTGCTCCTCGTGCTGCTCGCCCATGTGGGCGGCGCCATCAAGCACCACGTCGTCGACCGCGACGACACCCTCCGTCGCATGCTGCCCTTCGGCCGCGCGAAGCGGAGCACCCCCACCCCTCCCGGAGAAACCCCATGAACCCGACGATCCGCCGCCTGTCCGTCCTCGGCCTCGCGCTGGCTTTGCCCCTGGCTGCTTCCGCCGCGGATTACAAGGTTGGCCCCGGCAGCACGCTCGGCTTCAGCGGGAAGTTCCAGGGCCAGCAGTTCGACGGCACGTTCGGCAAATTCGATGCGGCGATCACCTACGATCCGGCCGACCTGGCCAAGGCGAAGTTCGACGTGACGGTTGACGTCGCGACGGCGAAGACCGGCGACGGCGATCGCGACAACGCGCTGCCGACCGCCGACTTCTTCGACGCCTCGAAATTCCCGAAGGCGCATTACGTCACCACCGGCTTCAGCAAGGATGTCCAGGGCAACGTCGTCGCAGACGGCAACCTCACCTTGCACGGCGTGACCAAGCCGGTGGTGCTCAAGGTCGTCTTCAATCCCGCCGCCGGCGGCGCGCGCCTGTCGGTCACGGGCACGCTCAAGCGCCTCGACTTCGGCGTGGGCAGCGGCGACTACAAGGACACCTCGACCATCGCCGACCCCGTTCTGGTCAACGGCACACTGAACCTGCTGCCGAAATAAGCAACGCATGGGGCCCTGGCGCGAACGTCTGTGTGGACTCGCCCGTCGCTTTCATCGCGGTGGCGATGTCGTGCGCGCACCCGATGAACGCGGCGGCCCTGTCGCGGCCAGCCTGCGCGACCTGCTGGCCGATCCTTCGATTCCCGCCGACGTGCGCGAGTCGATGTCCGCGGACTTCAAGCGCGTCGAGCACATGCTCGACCGGCTGGAGAACGAGGAGCTGCACGTGGCTGTCTTCGGCCGTGTGTCCGCCGGCAAGTCGGCGCTCGGCAATGCCCTGCTCGGCCGCGATGCCTTCACCGTCGGTGTCCTCCATGGCACCACCACGGAGGCCGATGCCGCGCGGCTGGAAGAGGCATCCACTGCGGGGCTCGTGCTCATCGACACGCCCGGGATCAACGAACTCGGCGGAGAGGCGCGGGAGAAACTCGCCTTCGACGTAGCGGAAGTCAGCGACCTCGTCGTTTTCGTCGCCGACGGCGACCTGACGCGCGAGGAGCGCGATGCGTTGCGCATGCTCGCCGCGACGCGCCGGCCACTGCTGCTGGTGCTGAACAAGGCGGACCGCTACGGCGACGACGAGCGCGAAGGGCTGCTCGCGCGGCTGCGCGAACATTCGGCCGGACTGGTCGGCGCCGAGGACGTCATCGCCGTCGCGGCGCGACCCTCGCCACGCGACGTCGTCGAAGTGGACGCCACGGGGCACGAACACCGGACCCCCGAGCCCCGGCCTGCCGACGTGTCGGCACTGCGGGCACGCCTGCTTGCGATCGCTGATCGCGAAGGCAAGACGCTATCGGCGATCAATGCTGGACTGTTCGCCGGCCGGCTCACCGACCAGGTGAGCGAACGCATCGCGGCCACGCGGCGCGAAGTCGCCAGTGGCGTCATTCGCCAGTACTGCATCGCCAAGGCCGTGGCCGTGGCGCTCAATCCCGTACCCGTTGCCGACCTGCTTCTGGCGGGCGGGCTGGACGCCGCGATGGTCATTCAACTCGGCCGCGTGTACGGCCTGCCGCTCACGCGCGGCGAGTCGGGCCGACTCGTCGCCGTCATTACCACGCAGCTGGCTGCCTTGATGGGTGCGGTGTGGGGCGTGCAGTTAGTGGCTTCGGCACTGAAGGGTCTCAGTGGAGGCCTGTCCGTCGTCGTCACCGCCGCGGCGCAGGGTGCCCTGGGCTGGTACGCCACGGTGCTGATCGGGCGCGCGGCGGAGCATTACCTGGTTTGCGGGAAATCCTGGGGCGAGCACGGCGCCAAGCGTGCGGTGGCCGGCATCGTGGCGAGCCTGGACCGCGACTCCATCCTGCGCGAGGCACGCGACGAGATCCTGCGGCGACTGAAAACCACCCGCTGACCCTGGATGTAGGAGCGCGCAGGGCGTGCTCCTACGGGACGAACCGGCGCACGGCCTCCCGGTCGAACGGCCAATCCAGCTCCGCCCCATCGCTCCGCCGCAGCACCGGCACACGCGCGCCGTAGCGCGCCTCCAGCGACTCGTCGTCGTCGATCCATACCGAGTCGAAATCCGGGAACTTCGCCTCCGCCAGCAGGGCCAGGGCCTGGTCGCAGAGGTGGCAGTCGTCGCGCTGGAAGAGGATGAATAGGGACATTCTTCGGATGTATGGGGTCGCAGGGCGCGGAGGCGTAGAATAACTGGTCACCTCCTATCGCAAACGTCCTCTCCAGCCATGGCAGTCAGCGTCTTCGACCTCTTCAAGATCGGCATCGGTCCGTCCTCGTCGCACACGGTGGGGCCGATGCGCGCCGGCGCACGCTTCGCCGAGCACTGGCTGGAGGAGAAAGGCGTGCTGGAGCGGGTGGCGCGCGTGCGTTGCGAACTGTTCGGCTCGCTGGCCATGACTGGTCGTGGCCACGGTACCGACAAGGCCGTCCTGCTCGGCTTCGAGGGCGAATGGCCCGATCGCGTGGATCCGGACACCATCCCCGCCATGCTGGAGCGCATCCGCTCCAGCAAGCGCATCCGCATACTCGGCCGCCATGAGATCCCCTTCGACGAGAAGGGCGACCTCGTCTTCAACAAGCGACAGAAGCTTCCGTTCCACACGAACGGCATGCGCTTTTCGGCGTACGACGCGGAAGGCAACGAACTGGCCACGCGCGACTACTACTCGGTGGGCGGCGGTTTCGTCGTAAATCCCGACGAGGCGGCGGAAGACCGCATCGTCGCCGACACCAGCGAGCAGCCGTATGCGTTCTCCACCGGCAACCAGCTGATGTCGCTGTGCAAGGAGCACGGCCTCACCATCGCGCAGCTGATGATGCGCAACGAAGGCATCTGGCGGCCGGAATCCGAAACGCGGTCCGGCCTGCTGAATATCTGGAAGGCCATGCAGGACTGCGTGGCCCGCGGCCTGCGCTCGCCGGGGGTGCTGCCCGGCGGGCTGAAGGTCAACCGCCGCGCGCCCGCGATGGCTGCCGAACTGCGCGCCCAGCCCGAGGCTGCGCTGCGCGATCCGCTCACCATCCTGGACTGGGTGAACCTATACGCCCTGGCCGTGAACGAAGAAAACGCGGCGGGCGGCAGCGTCGTCACCGCGCCGACCAATGGCGCCGCGGGCATCGTCCCGGCCGTGCTGCACTATTACCGGCATTTCTGCCCGGGCGCCTCGGAAGACGGCGTCATCGAGTTCCTGCTCACCGCCGGCGCCATCGGCATCCTTTATAAGGAGAACGCCTCGATCTCAGGTGCCGAGGTCGGCTGCCAGGGCGAGGTGGGCGTGGCCTGCTCGATGGCCGCGGGCGGCCTCGCCGCCACGCTGGGCGGCACCGTCACCCAGGTGGAAAATGCCGCGGAGATCGGCATGGAGCACAACCTCGGCCTTACCTGCGACCCCATCGGCGGCCTGGTGCAGATTCCCTGCATCGAGCGCAACGCCATGGGTGCGGTGAAGGCGATCAACGCCAGCCGCATGGCGCTGAAGAGCGACGGCAAGCACCACGTGTCGCTGGACAAGGTGATCGCCACCATGCGCGACACCGGCCGCGATATGAAGGACAAGTACAAAGAGACCTCGCGCGGCGGCCTCGCCGTCAATGTCATCGAGTGCTGATCGACCGGCGGCCACGGTAGGAGCGCGCCCTGCGCGCGACAGATTTTCGCGAGGAGCAACAGGACCTGCTGCCCTCGGCCCCAAAAGATGTCGAGCGCAGGGCGCGCTCCTACCGGGCGGGGCATATGCGCGGCAGCCGGTCCACCGTCTCCACGCGCACCGGTTCGTCCTCGCCCCACCAGTTGGCGACGGCCGAGTAGCACACCCGCAATTTCCCACGACGGGTGTCGAAGCGCTGCTTGCTCGTGTATGCGAAGCACGACACCGAGGCCAGGTGGCCGAGTTCGCGCATGGCGATGGCGCAACGCCGCACGGCTTCCACGGGGTCCTCGCCGGGGTAAAGGGTGAAGTAGAAACCCTTGGCGGTACGGTCGTATGACTCGGAATCGATCAGCCGGCCCTTGTCGCTCCATTGCTCTTCGGCTGCGGCGATGCCGCATACCGACAGGGCAAGGAACAACATGCCAATGGCGACCCACTTCGAACGCATCCGAACCCCTTCGTCCCTACCGCGTCGGCCAGTGTATATCGATGCGACGACCGTTGGGGATGGCAACCACTGGCTGACAGGGACGGCCGGGGCTGTCATCATCCGGCCCTTGTGCCGCCCCGGGGCAGGGTTCCCGCCTGTCCCGTTCGACCGGAGTCACCATGTCTCATAGCGCTATCCGCCGCGACGTCGGCGCCTTTGCCCTCATGCTTACCGGCCTGGGCTCGATCATCGGCTCAGGCTGGCTGTTCGGCGCCTGGCATGCTGCCCAGCTCGCCGGCCCCGGCGCGGTCTACGCCTGGATCATCGGTGCCGTCATCATCCTCTTCATCGCCCTTACGTACGCGGAACTGGGTGCGATGTTTCCCGAGTCCGGCGGCATGGTGCGCTACGGCCACTACTCACATGGCTCGCTGGTAGGCTTTATCGCTGGCTGGGCGAACTGGATCGCCATCGTCTCCGTGATCCCGGTCGAAGCCGAGGCTTCGGTCCAGTACATGGCCTCCTGGCCGTGGGAATGGGCGACCTGGACGAAGGGCCTGTACGTCGTCACCAATGGCCATGGCGAACTCACCCCGCCCGGCCTTGCCATCGCCGTGGTCCTGGTACTGATTTACTTCTTCCTCAATTTCTGGAGCGTGAAGATGTTCGCCAAGAGCAATACGGCGATCACGGTCTTCAAGCTCGTCGTGCCTGCCGCCACCGGCATCGCGCTGATCGCCACCAGCTACAACCCGGGCAACTTCGACATCGGCGCGCATGGTGGCACGCATGCGCTCGACATCTCGTCCATCCTCACGGCCGTCGCCATCTCGGGCATCGTCTTCAGCTTCAACGGCTTCCAGAGCCCGGTGAACCTCGCCGGCGAAGCGCACAACCCCGGCCGAAACGTGCCGCTCGCGGTCATCGGGTCGATCCTGCTGGCCACGGTGATTTACGTGCTGCTGCAGGTGGCTTTCATCGGCGCCGTGCCGCCCGACCAGCTCGGCAAGGGCTGGGCCGGCCTCGAGTACGCCTCTCCCTTCGCCCAGCTTGCCACCGCGCTGATGATCAACTGGATGGCCATCCTGCTCTACGCCGACGCCTTCGTCAGCCCGAGCGGCACAGGGGCCACCTATACGGCCACCACCGCGCGCATGATCTACGCGATGGAGCGTAACGGACACCTGCCGAAGATCTTCGGCCACATCCATCCGCGCTTCGGCATCCCGCGCCCGGCGATGTGGCTGAACCTCGTCGTCAGCTTCATCTTCCTGTTCTTCTTCCGCGGCTGGGGCACACTGGCGGCGGTGATTTCGGTTTCGACGATCATCTCCTACCTCACCGGCCCGGTGAGCGTCATGACCTTGCGCCGCACCGCGCCGGAGCTGAAGCGTCCGCTGCGCATCCCGGGCCTGCCGGTCCTCGCCGCCCTGGCCTTCATTTTCGCCACTGAACTGCTGTACTGGGCGAAGTGGCCGCTCACCGGCGAGATCATCCTGCTGATGGTCGTCGCGCTGCCGCTTTACTTCTACTACACGGCCAAGACGGGCTGGGACGAGTTCGGCAAGCACCTGAAGGGTGCGTGGTGGCTGATCGTCTACCTGCCGGTCATCGCGTTCGTTTCCTGGGCGGGCAGCAAGACCTTCGGCGGGCACGATTACATCCCGTACGGTTACGACCTCGCGCTGGTCGCGGTGCTGGGCGCGATCTTCTACTTCTGGGGCATCGCCACGGGCTGGCGCACGCCGATGGTGGAGGCCGCGCGCTTTCATCACGACGAACTGGCAACCGGCGAGCCGGACCTGCCGCCGAGCGCGGACGAGGCCGAGAAGATCACCGGCCATCGGTAAGAAAAAGAACCGCCCCTCGGGGCGTTTTTTTTGTGCGTTGCGGGCAGTGTTGCCGGCTCGGCTTCGCCATCGTGTTGCGCTTTGGCGGTGAGGCAAGGGGAGCCGGCCATGCATGTGTAGGAGCGCGACTTGCGCGCGACATGTGTTGAGGCCGTGACCTGGAGCTGGCGCGCCAACCTTAGGACTGGGGCGAGCAGCGGTCGTACCCGACGCGGGCATAAACGCGCAAGGCGCGCTCCTACAGCTGGTGCGAATGAGTGTTTTCGCATGCGTGACGCGTGAGTCGCCAGGGTCCTTCCCGCGCGGAAACGACACGCTGCATGCTCGATGGCGAAGCCGAGCCGGGCAGCCCCTCGCGGCGAAGCCGCTTGAACACGGGACCGCGCCAGCGGGCCAACCGAGGCCGACAGATCAAAGAGCCAGAATGTCGCCCAGCAGCGCCTGCGCAGTAATTTCGGGCCCCGCACCAGGCCCCTGTATCACCAGCGGCGTCGCGTGATAGCGCGTCGTGGTCAGGGCGAACTGGTTATCGGTGCCGCTCAGCCTTGCGGCCGGATGATCGGGGGCGACCTCGACCAGGCCGACGCGCGCGCGGCCACGTTGGTTGAGCCGGGCGAGATAGCGCAACACCTTGCCATGGGCCTTCGCCTGCGCATGGCGCTCGCGCAGCGGTTCGTCCAACGCTTCGAGCCGGTCGAGGAACGCAGCCGGGTCCACGTCGCGCAGCGCGGCCGGTACCAGGCTTTCCACTTCGACCTCGTCGCTGCCCAGGGCGAAGCCCGCATTGCGCGCGATGATCAGCAGCTTGCGCGCCACGTCCTCGCCGGAAAGATCGGAGCGCGGGTCGGGCTCGGTGAAGCCAAGACGCCTCGCGTCGCGCAACAGGGAGGAGAACGGGCGACTGCCGTCATATTGGTTGAATAGCCAGGACAGTGAACCGGAAAACACGCCTTCAAGGGTGAGCAGGCTGTCGCCGCAGTGGCGCAGGCGACGAAGCGTGGAAAGGACGGGCAGACCCGCGCCGACAGTAGCCGCATCGCCGTAGATCGTTCCGCCTGCCGTCGCCTTCTGCAAAGCGCGCCAGCCCGATAACTGCCCGCCAGCGAGCGCCTTGTTCGCCGTAACGACGTGGTAGCCGGCCGCCAGCCATTCCGGATGACGGCTGCCCTCGATCGCGCAGGCCGTTGCGTCAATCACCACCTTTCGCGTCGCTCCGCTTGCGTCCAATGCCGCCAGCAACGGCGCGTCGTCGCGGTCTTCCCTGCCCCGCGCCAGGCGCTCCACCACCTCGGCGGGAGACATGTCGTCGGGCAACACGTGCTGGCGCCTCGAGTTGGCGGCAGCGACGAGACGCACGGTCCGCGCTGCCGGCGTACCGAGCAGCGTCAGCAGCGCACGACCCACGACACCCGTACCGAGCAGCACGACGGCGGTGCGCGGCGCCACGTCAGCCAGCGGGGCGATGGCGACCGCGCTCATGCGCCGACCTTGCGTTTGGACGCCGCGGCGGCGACGGCAGCGGCGCGCGCCAGCCCCGCTTCGATGTCCTCTATGAGATCGTCGCCGTCCTCGATGCCCACCGAGAGGCGCAGCAGGTTGTCGGCGATACCGGCAACGCAGCGCGCCTCCGGCGCCATGGCCGCATGGGTCATGGTGGCCGGATGGGCGACGAGGCTTTCCACGCCACCCAGCGATTCCGCCAGCGAGAAATAGCGCAGCCCGTCGACGAAGGCCTCGATGGCGTCGGTGCCGCCGGCGATCTCGAAACTCAGCATGGCGCCGAAGCCGTATTGCTGGCGCTGGGCCAGCGCGTGCCCCGGATGCGAGGCCAGACCGGGGTAATAGACGCGCTCCACGGCATCGTGGCTGTCGAGCAACGTCGCGATGCGTCGCGCGTTCTCCTCATGCGCGCGCAGGCGCACGGACAGCGTACGCACGCCACGTAGCGTGAGGTAGCTGTCGAACGGAGAACCGGTGACACCGTTGCAGTTGCCCCACCATTTCAGCTGATCGGCGACCGCGGGATCGGCGGCGACCACGGCGCCACCGACCACATCGCTGTGGCCGTTGATGTACTTCGTGGTCGAATGCACCACGATGTCGGCGCCCAGCTTCAGCGGCTGCTGCAGCGCGGGCGAGAGGAAGGTGTTGTCGACGACCGTCAACGCACCGGCGGCATGCGCGGCTTGTGCGACGTGGCGTACATCGGTGATGCGCAGCAGCGGGTTCGACGGTGTTTCGACCCAGACCAGCGCAGGCTTCGCGGCAAGCCCCTCGGCCAGTGCGGACGGATCGGTGAAGTCGACGAAGCGCACCCGGAAGCGGCCCTTGCGCGCCCAGGCGTCCAGCAGGCGCCAGGTACCGCCGTAGCAATCGTGCGCCGCGAGCACCAGCGCACCCGCAGGAACCAGCTCGAGGGCCAGGGCCACTGCCGACATGCCGGTACCGGTCACGACCGCACCGGCACCCTCTTCCAGTTCGGCGAGCGCTTCGGCAAGCAGATCGCGTGTGGGGTTCCCACTGCGCGAATAGTCGTAGGGACGCTTGCGGCCGAAACCCTCGAACGTGTAATTCGTCGACAGGTGCAGCGGCGGGACCACCGCACCATGTTGCGTGTCGGATTCGATGCCGGCGCGCACGGCGCGGGTACAGGGACGGGAATCGGTCATGGCTTAGGGACACTCTGATGAATTATCGACAACGCCACCGAGCCTGTCTGTTCGCAGATCACAGGAGCGGCGGCGAAAGCAGACTGGCTGTCTGTTGAGCCGGCGGACCGAAGAGCTGCGGACAGACAGGCTCGGCCCTCACGAAAGATATCTAGAGATAGGGTGACCTCAGGAAGGGCCGCCAAGGCGCCCGCGTCGCTTGGCAAGGGAACGACCCTTCCCGGCGCGACGCAGCCACCTTGGCGGCCCTTCCTGAGGTCATGGCGTTGTCGATAATTCATCAGAGTGTCCCTAACGGTCTCCGCAACAGTCGTTGAGTGCCTGACGCAGCACGGGAGCGAGCTGCACGGTTTCTTTGAGGAAGGCGTCGTGCCCATAGGGCGAATCCAGCACTTCGAGGGTGGCCGTGCCGCCAAGGCGGCGCTGCAGTTCGCACAGGTCGGCCAGCGGCACGAGGCGGTCGGATGGGAATCCCACCAGCGTGGTCGGCGCCGAGATCTGCTCTGGCGCCACGTCGTGCAGGTCGATCGATTCGGACAGGGCGAGGAAACGCTCCGGATCGAAACGTTCGACGAATCGGCGGCCGGCGTGCTCGAGGTAGTCCTCCACGGGGAAATGGAAGCGGCCGTCGCGCAGTTCCGGGCCAGCGGCGAAGCGGCGGGAGAACTCCTCGCTGCCGCGATACGTGGTCATCGCCAGTTGCCGTGCGAGCGCCAGGGCTTCGCCGGTACGGCCCGATGCGAGCCCCAGCCGGACGATACCGCGCTGGACCGAGCGCTGCGCCGTGGATAGGGGGTGCGGGCGGTGGGCGCCGGCGAGCAGCACCAGTGCCTTGAGCTTCCCCGGGTGCCCGGCGGCGAAGGCGAGGCCGACCATGGCGCCATAGGACGAACCAATGAAGGCTTGCACGCGGCCGATGCCCAGCTCGTCCACCAGCGAGGCCAGTGCCGTTGCCTGGTCTTCGCTGGATACCGAGACCACGCCACCGATGTCCTCCGGAACCAGCCAGTCGATGGACAGCACGCGGCAGGTGGAAAGATCGATGGCCGCGCCTTCGGCCACGAGCGCCTCCCACCAGCCCGTGGCCCGTTCACGGCCGGCGCAGACATCGCGGTCGGCAGAGATGCCGCCCTGCACGATCACCGTCGGCGCATCGGGCGCGCCGCACCAGAGGTAACGGACGTCCACCTCGACGGCGTCGCTGCCGTACTTCGGCGTGAACGAGACACGGCGAGTGCCGCGCTGCTCGGTGAGGTCGGACACGCGGCGAGGCGAGGCGGGGGCGGCCGCTTGGGGAAGAGAGATCACGGTGGCGGGCTCTGCTGGCATGTCCGGGTTCCTGCTGCGGGATCGAGCCCCTGCGGATACCGTGTCGGACTGCCCGCGCCACGGGTACGCCAATGCGTGCCCCGAACGGACATTCCCATCTATCGGCTGGCGCGAAACACGCCCCGCAGGAGTTGGCACCGTCGCGGAAATCCGCAGGTTGCCCCGGCTTCAAAGGGCCTGTCCCTCAGCCGGTCTCGATGAGTGGACTCGACGATAGCCGCGGTTGGTTGTCATGTCAACAGACGTTTAGACGTCCAGATGGCCATTCCTTTCTTGCGATACATCGCCTGTAGGAGCGCGCCTTGCGCGTTTATGCCCGCGTCGGGTACGACATGTTCTGAGGCCTGACCTGGAGCTTGCGCGTGAATTTGCGACCCGAGGCGAAAGGCTGTCGCGCGCAGGGCGCGCTCCTGCGTCGACGGGCCTCCGCTTGACAATCAAGTTCCTGTTAGAATAGGGAGTTAGCCAGGATCAGCGACCCCCAACGATGTCCGCACATTTCACCGAAACCCGCCGCCGGCGAAGCTTCGCCATCGTCAGCCACCCCGACGCGGGCAAGACCACCCTGACCGAGAAGCTCCTCCTGTTCGGCGGAGCCATCCAGATGGCCGGCTCCGTGAAGAGCCGCAAGGCCGCGCGCCATGCCACGTCGGACTGGATGGCGCTGGAAAAGGAGCGTGGCATCTCGGTCACGTCCTCGGTGATGCAGTTCCCGTACAACGAGGCCATCGTCAACCTGCTCGATACCCCAGGCCACGCGGACTTCTCCGAAGACACCTACCGCGTACTGACCGCGGTGGACTCCGCGCTGATGGTCATCGACTGCGCGAAGGGCGTCGAGGAGCGCACCATCAAGCTGATGGAGGTCTGCCGCCTGCGCGACACGCCGATCATGACTTTCATCAACAAGCTCGACCGCGAAGGCCGTGCGCCGATCGAACTGCTCGACGAGGTCGAGTCCGTGCTCGGCATCGCCTGTGCGCCGGTCACCTGGCCTATCGGCATGGGATCGCGCCTGAAGGGCGTGTATCACGTGCTGCTGGATGAAGTACACGTATTCGAGCCCGGCAAGAACTTCACCCGACAGGACTCCACCATCTTCAAGGGCCTGGATCATCCCGAACTCGCCGCGCGCATTGGCCAGGCGGCGCTCGACGAGCTGCGCGACGAACTGGAGCTCGTGCTGGGCGCATCCAACCCGTTCGACGAGGAGTCGTACCTTGCGGGCAAGCAGACCCCGGTGTTCTTCGGCTCCGCGGTGAACAACTTCGGCGTGCAGCTGCTTCTGGACTTCTTCGTGGAACATGCGCCGTCACCGCGTTCGCGCAACACGCTCAGCCGGGAAGTGAAGCCCGAGGAAGAGAAACTCACGGGCTTCGTCTTCAAGATCCAGGCGAACATGGATCCCGCCCACCGCGACCGCGTCGCCTTCATGCGCGTGTGCTCCGGCACGTATACCGCGGGCATGAAGATGCAGCAGACGCGCACCGGCAAGGAAGTACGCATCGCCAACGCCCTCACCTTCATGGCGTCCGATCGCGAGATCGTGGAACGTGCGTATCCCGGCGACGTCATTGGCCTTCACAACCACGGCACCATCACCATCGGCGACACGTTCACCGAGGGGGAGCCGCTCTCCTTCACCGGCATTCCCAACTTCGCACCCGAGCTCTTCCGGCGTGCGCGCCTGCGCGATCCGATGAAGATGAAGGCACTGCAGAAAGGTCTTGCACAGCTGTCCGAAGAAGGCGCCACGCAGTTCTTCCGCCCCCTGATGTCGAACGACCTGATCCTCGGCGCGGTCGGCGTGCTGCAGTTCGACGTGGTCGCCTATCGCCTGAAGGACGAATACAACGTGGATTCCACATTCGAGCAGGTAGGCGTCGCCACCGCGCGCTGGATCCACTGCGACGATGCGAAGAAGCTCGAGGAATTCCGCGAAAAGAACGCGGGGAACCTCGCGATCGACGCGGCGGGCGAGCTGGTGTACCTCGCACCGACGCGCGTGAACCTGCAGCTGGCCCAGGAACGCTGGCCGATGGTGAGGTTCTCGGCCACGCGCGAGCACGCGGCCTCCGTCGATGTCTGATCTACATCGATGACGGGTTGAGGAACCGGTGGATGGCCTGCACCACCACCGAGCCCTCGCCCACGCCCGATGCCACGCGTTTGATCGACCCCGAGCGCACGTCGCCCACCGCGAACACGCCGCGCAGCGTCGTGGCGTAAGGCGACGGCGTCGCGTAACCGTCCGCATCGCGACCGGTGAGCACGAAGCCCTTGCGGTCGAGGTCGAGGCACCCGTCCAGCCACGCCGTGTTCGGCTCGGCGCCGATCATCACGAACAGGCTGCCCGCCTTCATCCGTTTCTGCACGCCATCAGCGCACTTCCAACCGACCTCGCGCAGGTACACGTCGCCGTCGAGATGGTCGACCTGGCAGCGTGTATGCAGGGTGATGCGCGGCGATTGCGCGATGCGTTGCACGAGGTAGTCCGACATCGTCGATGCCAACCCCTCGCCGCGGACCAGGATATGCACGTGCGCCGCGGTGCGCGCGAGGAACACCGCCGCTTGCCCGGCGCTGTTGCCGCCACCGACCACGATGACTTCCTCGCCGGCGCATAGCGTGGCTTCCATCGCCGTCGCGGCGTAATGGATGCCCTGGCCTTCGAAGCGCTCGTAGTCCACGAGGTCCAGCTTCCGGTAACGGGCACCTGTCGCGACCACCACCGCGCGTGCGCTCACCGAGGTGCCATCGTCCAGCAGCAGCCGGTACGGATGCTTCGTGCAGTCCATACCCTGCACGGATCGTGCGATCGCCATATGCGCGCCGAACTTCATCGCCTGCACCTGCGCGCGTCCGGCCAGTGCCTGTCCTGAAATCCCGGTGGGAAAACCGAGGTAGTTCTCGATCTTCGAACTGGTGCCAGCCTGCCCGCCCGGAGCGAGCGCTTCGAGCACCAGGGTGTCCAGGCCCTCGGATGCCGCGTACACGGCGGCGGCGAGCCCCGCCGGTCCCGCGCCGATCACCGCCACGTCGTGCACGTGCTCGCTGTCGAGAAGAATGGTGATGCCCAGCTCGTCCGCCAGCTGGACGGTGCTGGGGCAGCGCAGCACGCGCCGGTCGGGCAAGACCACCACGGGGCATTCCGACGGATGCAGCCCCAGGCAGTCGAGGAGGTGCATGGCATCCTCGTCCACGTCGGTATCGAGCAGCCGGTACGGATAGCCGTTACGGATGAGGAAGCTGCGCAGGCGGACGGTGTCGGCGGCATGCGCCGACCCGGCCAGCGTCACGCCGCCCTGCCCGCCCTGGATCAGGGCCACGCGGCGCAGGATGAAGGCGCGCATGATGATCTCGCCGATGTCCGGTTCCCCGGAAACCAGTTTACGGAAACCGACCGGATCGACGCGGATGAGCCGGGACTCCGATCCCGTACGCCCGTTCACCATGACCTGCCTCTCGCTGAACAGCTCCACCTCGCCCGTGAATTGGGCCGGACCATGCACGACGAAGACATTCGGCTGGCCCTCCTTGTCCAGGTCATAGATCTCGATGCAGCCGTCGATCACGAAAAAGTAATCGATCCTGCGGTCACCCTGGCGGAACAGCACGGTGCCGGCCGGTACCACTTCCTCCACGCCGTATTTCACGAGGCGCGCCGCCATTTCCTCATTGAGGAGCGGGAAGGTTTGCTCGCGGCGGTTCAGCGGACTGGACGGGTCGTTGTCAGGTGGGATGGCCATCGGTCGATCCAGGGATCCAGGTAGGTATGGCGGCGGCGCGACCTTAGTGGAAGCGGCACGTCGCGGTCTTGTATCGGAACACCATCATGCCTGCGTAGACTGCGACTGCAAGCCCACCTGTGAGACCTTCATGTCCGCCGAACCGACAGTCGCGACGCCGACACCCCTGCCTCTGCGCCTGCTGCGTTCGCCCCTTGGGCGCATCGTCGCCTTCTTCGTCATGATGACCGCCCTCGTTTTCGTCGCACGGCTGGTCTACTCGGGCCTCGGCCTTCCCAAGGGCAGTCTCCCGTTCGACAAGGTCTCGCCGCTGATCGAAACGTTCCGGCTCGCACCCGTGGTGCTCGCCTACTGGCTGCTGGCCCGCGTCGTCGAGCGCCGGCGCATCGACGAACTTGCCCCGCGCAAGGCCGTGCCCCACGTAGTGCTGGGCATCGCCGGGGGCGCCCTCGTGTTTTCCCTCGTCGTGGGCGCCCTGTGGGCGCTAGGGGCCTATGTGGTCGATGGCGTTAACCATGACGTGCACTGGCTGGGCCCGATCCTGGTGATGGGCGTGGGCGCCGGCGTGGGCGAGGAAATCGTCAGCCGGGGCGTGATCTTCCGTATCGTGGAAGACGGCCTGGGCACATGGGCGGCATTGCTGCTCTCGGCCGCGTTGTTCGGCGGCCTGCACATCTGGAACCCCCATGCCACGACGTGGAGCGCCCTGGCCATCGCGCTAGAGGCAGGCCTGCTGTTCGGCCTGCTCTACCACGTGACCCGTTCCCTCTGGGTCTGCATGGGCGCGCACGCCGCGTGGAACGTGGCGCAAGGGCCCTTCTACGGCATTCCCGTGTCGGGTTTCGAGCAGCGCGGCTTTCTGGTGGCGCACATGCAGGGCCCGAACTGGCTCACCGGTGGCGCTTTCGGTGCCGAAGCCTCGGTCGTCGCGTTGGGGCTTTGCTCCATGGTGACCGCCCTCTGCCTTGCCATCGCCCTGCGCCGCGGCAGCCTGCTCGCGCCTTCCTGGCGCCGGAAACGGCCCGCCATCGCGTGACAGGATTCGCATAACGCGGTGCGCGCCATGGAAGGGCGCGCCTGTTGGGTGTACCAACGAATACACACGGCCAGCCACTGTCGATTCCAGCGATCCACGCATGCAAACTCCCCAGAAACGGAATACCTGGCTGGCCGACCAGCCCCTGCAGCGCAAGATCGTCCTTGCCATCGGGGCGCTGCTCTTCCTCTTCGTGGCCACGAACCTGGGCAACCTGATCTCGATCGGCCGCGAACAGGACAGCCGCGACTGGGCCTCGCATACCTACGACGTGCTGCTGACCCTGGCGGACGTGAGCGACGCCGCTCACGTCCGCCAGGCGGCGGCACGCGGCTACATCGTCGCCCGGAAAGACGACGAATACGCGGACTTCGAAACCGCGGACGGCGATCTCTCGGCCCATCTCGCGAACCTGCGCGGCCTCATGACGGACAACCCCCTGCAGGAGTCACGCCTGGATCGTCTGCAGGCACTCCTGGAGCGCTGGAAGACGGAAGCCGAGACGATGGGACTGGCGCCCATGCCTCATCGCCGTTGCTGGCAGCGTTGCTCTTTATCAAGCATCCAACTGGTGGGAGCGCGCGTTTGCGACTCGTAGGTCATCGGAGCTCAGTCCAGATGGATGCATTCGCGTCGAGACATACGAGCCGTTCTGGGTGCTTCCGTCAATGTTCCACAGAGTTCCGCATCCCGATCCTACGATTCGCAACCGCCTCGGAAAAGGGGTGGGACGTTCCGACATTCCGGCGCGCGTACGAGGTGAGCACCGGAAAGTTTCTGGGCGAAACCATCGTCTTCGATCCGCCACAGACGTTCAACGGCACTTACTGGGGGGATGCCAAATCGCCAGGGCGGCGCGTCATCGAATCGGGCGGACTTCCGCTACTGGATTCTGATCGTTGCGCAGACGAAGCGACGCTGACCAGGCTAGATGAGTTCTATCAACGGGAATGGGAAGCTAATTGGGTATTACGGGATGGTGTCTGGGAGCAACGCAGGCCGGCCGAGGACTCACTGAATGTGACACGGTAGGATGAGGCGGATCTCAGGACTGAATCAGTTGCGCACCAACATGGACGGTGTAGGTCAACGTGACCACTGCCGGATCGATAAGGCGTACACCGATGCCCAGCGATCTTGCGCTTCGCTCCGCCGCCTACATCTCCAGCCAACGCAGGCGCCAGCGCGACCTGGGGTTCATCACTTCGCGTTCGGCTGGCGCGTGCGTCAGGCCAGGTGAGTCAAGTCACCGAGGAATGCTTCCAGTACCGCTCCCCGGTAGCGCTGGCGATGCAGCAATACCGACAGCGTTCGCCGTAGATCGAGGAACGGTGTCGGCAGTATCGCAAGGCGCCCTATCTTTACCGCGTCGCCCACCGCTACCTCGGGCAGGCACGCGATACCGAGGCCGGCGATGACCGCCTGCTTGATCGATTCCGACTGGTCCAGCTCGAGCACGGTGGTGCCTTCCGGCAATTCCGCCAATGCGCGTTCGCTCAAGGCACGCGTGGCGGAGCCGCGTTCGCGCAGCACCCAGCGCTGTCCCGCGAAGTCGTCGCGACGAAGTCGCTTCTTCGCCGCCAGCGGGTGATCCGGTCGGGCACAGACCACCAGGCGATCGTCGCGCCAGGGCCGCACTTCCAGAGCCGGATGCGTAACCGGGCCTTCGACGCAACCCACGTCGAAATCGTGATCGAGCACGCCTTGCGCGATACGCGCGGTATTCGCGACACCCAGCCGTAGCGATACGCCGGGATGAGCCGCGGCGAACGGACCGAGCAGATCGCCGACAAGGTAGTTGCCGACCGTGTTGCTGGCCCCCACGCCGATCTCTCCCGACAACCCTGTCACAGCCCCTTCCGCCATGCGCGCGAATTCGGCATGCCGCTCGATCAGTTCGCGCGCGAGCGGAAGCAGTTCACGGCCGCGGTCGTTGAGGTGCAGACGGCCGCGCTCGCGGGAAAACACCGGCGAACCGATCAGCCGTTCCAGCTCGGCCAGCGCCATGCTGGCGGCGGGCTGGCTCATGAAGAGGCGCTCGCTGGCCGCGCGTACGCTGCCGGTGGTGGCAACGGCGACGAAAACCTCGAGCTGGCGCGGGCTGATGGATTGCATAAAGATTCTTTATAGGACGCATAAGCTATTTTCAATATGCTTATATCCTGCCCACAGGGACAATATGTGAAGCCTCCAGGGAACAAGCCCGTGTCCACCGTTGCCGCAACCGCCCTACCTTCCCGCCTGCCAGGCGTTCTCCTGGCTTTCGCCGTTGCCGCCGTCGCGTTCCTCCTCGGCCGTCTCATGCCGCTCGTGGGCGGTGCCGTGTGGGGCATCGTGCTCGGGATCGTCGTTCGCCAGTTCGCGCCGCCTGGCGCCAGATTCCTGCCGGGCATCCGCTTCGCTTCGAAGCAGGTGTTGCAGTGGTCGATCATCGCCCTCGGGTTCGGGCTCAGCATCACCCAGGTGGCGCATACCGGACTGGAATCGCTCTCGGTGACGCTTGCCACCGTGGCCGCCGCCGGCCTCGCGGCATGGATCCTCGGCCGCGTCCTGCGCGTGCACGACACGCTGAAACTGCTGATCGGCGTCGGCACCGCCATCTGCGGCGGCTCGGCCATCGCGGCCATCGTGCCGATCGTGAAGCCGGACGAACACGAGACCGCCTTCGCGATCTCCACGATCTTCCTGTTCAACCTCGTCGCCGTGCTGCTGTTCCCCGCCCTGGGCCACTGGCTCGGCCTGTCCGACCTCGGCTTCGGCCTCTGGGCGGGCACGGCGATCAACGACACCTCGTCGGTGGTCGCGGCCGGTTACAGCTACAGCCACGCCGCCGGCGACTACGCCACCATCGTGAAGCTCACCCGCGCCACCCTGATCATTCCCATCAGCCTGACCATCGCGTTGATCGTGGCCTGGCGCCAGAAGCGCGGCGGCGCGTCGGACTTCAGCCTCGCGAAGATCTTTCCCTGGTTCATCGTGTGGTTCCTGGTCGCCTCGGTGATCCGCACGACGGGTATCGTTCCTGCGCCCGCGCTACCGGTGATCCACTTCATCGCGGAGTGCCTGATCATCGTGGCGCTCACCGCCATCGGTCTGTCCGCCGACCTGCGTCGCATGGCCTCGACGGGACCCCGGCCAATCCTTCTCGGCCTGGGTGTCTGGGCGGCCGTGGCGCTGACCAGCCTGCTGGTGCAGCACCTGATCGGACGCTGGTAAACCCCGTCGTTTCAGGCCGGGCCGGGGCTCAGTCCCTCCCGCTCGAATTGCAGCGGAACGGCGAACAGGAGACCAAGTACCACGAGGTGTGCGCCGGCGGAGAGCAGCGACGACCACGCGGGCGACACCACCTGGTAGGGAAGGATATCGCCGATCAGCACGTTGGCCAGGTTCCAGCCCCAGTGCAGGCCCACGGCCAGCCATAGCGAGCCGGTGCGGACCACGGCCGTGGCATAGGCCAGGCCGAAGCAGAACAGCATCGCCCACTCCACCGGGCCAGCGCCTGGCCGGTAGATATGATTCAACGCATAGAGCGCGCTGCTCGACAGCACGAACACCCAGGGCGCCCAGCGCACGCGCAGCGCGCGATAGAGGAAACCACGGGTGACGATGTCCTCGGCGATCGACGGCACGAAGGTGGCGACCAGCGCCCAGGGAATGGACGAGAGGAACGATACCGACGCCATGGACGGCACCGCGGGCGCACGAGCCACGTAGACATTGAACGCCATGCCGATGCAAACGGCGACGTACTTGACCAGCAACGCCAGGACCAGGCCACCCGCCAATAACACCGGGGTGGCCCGCTGCCATTCCAACGCGTAGGCGTCGTAGCCGCGGAAGCCCAGCCAACGGCCCAACGGCCAGGCGGCGGCGACCATCGCCAGCATGAAGATGGCCTGGACAGTCACGTAGTCGAGCAGGCGGGCGCCGATACCCTCCGCGCCCTGGTACAGGAGGAACAGGAGCACGAAGGCGAGCGCGGCACGCCAACGGTGGTCCCTGAGCATGGATGTCCCGGTCGGTAGGCAGACGCCAGGGAAGCTTAGGCCCGACGGGCGTCCGGCGCTATAACGTTTCCGTTCGCGCTTACGGTTCAGCGGTCGTCGCGCGTCCAGATGAAGCCGTCTTCTTCCCTCACCGGGAAAGTGGCCACCGGCTCGTAGGCTGGCGGGCAGGTGACCTCGCCCGAGCGCAGGTCGAACCGTGCGCCGTGACGTACGCACTCCACCTCGAAGCCCTGCACTGGACCTCCGGCCAGCTCGCCGCCGTCGTGCGTGCAGACATCCTCGATGGCGTAGAGGTCGCCATCGATGTTGTAGACGGCGATGGCTGTGTCACCGTCCCAGGCCACCCGAAATTCCCCCGGCAGGAGTTCGCCGCGCGTACCGACCTTCACCCACCCGTTCATGCGCTCAACTCCTTCACCTGGTATTCGAACTGCGCCAGCCGCCTCACAGGAGCAGCTTGCGTACCTTCGCGATCGCCTCGATGAAACCGTCCACCTCGGCCTTCGTGTTGTAGAAGGCCAGCGAGGCTCGCAGGGTCGCCGGCACGCCGAAGAAGTGCATCAGCGGGTGGGCGCAATGGTGGCCCGAGCGGACCGCGACACCCTGGAGGTCCAGCAGGGTCGCCATATCGTTCGCGTGCGCGCCTTCGACAAGGAAGGAGATGACCGGCTCGCGCTCTTTCGCGCGGCCGAAGATGCGCATGCCCGGCACGCTCTCAAGCGCGTCGATGGCGTACGCCAGCAGGTCCTGCTCGCAGGCGTGGAGGCGGTCGAAGCCGATGCCTTCGATGTAATCGATGGCGGCGGGAATACCCGCGAAACCAGCAATATTAGGCGTGCCCGCCTCGAAGCGGTGCGGCGGATCGGCGAACACCGTACCTTCGAAGCGCACTTCGCGGATCATTTCGCCCCCGCCGAAGAACGGCGGCATCGCCATCAGGTGTTCCCGTTTCGCCCAGAGGGCGCCAGTGCCGGTCGGGCCGAGCATCTTGTGCCCGGTGATCGCGTAGAAGTCGCAGCCCAGGGCCTGCACATCGACGGGCCGGTGCGGCGCGGCTTGCGAGCCGTCCACCAGCAGCGGGATGCCGCGCCGGCGGCACTCGCGCGCGATCTCGCGCACCGGGTTCACCGTGCCGAGCACGTTGGATACGTGGGTGACGCAGGCCAGCTTCACCTCGGGGGTGAGCATCTCGAAGTATTTTTCGAGGATCAGTTCGCCATGGGCGTCGATGGGAGCGGCCTTGACCGTGGCCCCGGTGCGCTCTGCAACGAGCTGCCACGGCACGATGTTGGCGTGGTGTTCCATCACCGTGGTGAGGATGGCGTCGCCGGCCTTCAGCTTCGGCAGCGCGTAGCTGTACGCCACAAGGTTGATCGACTGCGTGGTGCCCGAGGTAAGAACGACCTCATCACGCGACGGCGCATTGATAAAGCGCGCGATGGCGTCACGGGCGCCTTCATAGGCCGAAGTCGCTTCTTCACCGAGCAGGTGCACGGCGCGCGCCACATTGGCGTTGTGCTCGCGGTAGTGGCGATCCACCGCTTCGATGACGGACACCGGCTTCTGCCCGGTATTGGCGTTGTCGAAGTAGATCAGCGGCTTGCCGTGGACCGTGCGCGACAACAGGGGAAAGTCGGCGCGGATGCGTTCGACATCCAGCGGCGGCACGGCTGGCGCGGGCTTGGCGTTCATGGCTTGGCTCCGGATGCGTTATTCGGCGGGCTCGGTCGGCAGATGCGCAACCAGCAGCTCGCCAAGGTGTTCGCGCAAGGCGCCGTTCGGCAGCGATTCGAGCGCGGCCCGGCAAAAGGCCAGGGTCAGCAGGCTGCGCGCATCGGCCAGCGGTATGCCGCGCGAGCGCAGGTAGAACAGCGAGCGCTCGTCGAGTTGCCCGACGGTGGCGCCATGCGCAGCCTTGACCTCGTCGGCATAGATTTCGAGTTCGGGTTTGGTATCGATCTCAGCCATGCCCGACAGCAGCAGGTTCTTGTTGCTGAGCGTGGCGTCGGCACCGTCGGCGCCTTCGGCGACGACGATGGCGCCGCGGAAAACGCCGCGAGAACGGCCATCGGCAATGCCGCGCCACAAGGCGTCGGAGACCGTGTCGCGGGCCTTGTGCCGAATCTCCAGTTGAGTGTCGGCATGCTGCCGGCCGGCAAGCGCGAAGACACCACGGGAGTCGAAGCGCGCGCCATCGCCTTCGAGGTCTGCGTGCAGTTCATGACGGACCAGGGCACCGCCCAGCTCCAGGGCGTGGAGCGTGGCTGCGGCGCCGGCATCGATACGGATGTGACCGCGCCGGACCAGCGTCGTGGCCGCGGAAGCGTCCTGCAGGACGACGAGACCGAGGCGGCCACCCTCGCGCAGCACGACGTCGGAAACGACCGTGCCCAGCTGGGCGGCGTCACCCGCGGAAACGAAATGCTCGACGATGTCCGCGGTAGCGCCCTTGCCTACTTCGATCACCAGGCGCACATGCCACGCGGTATCCGCCTGGCTGCCGCTGGACACGTGCACGACATGCAGCGGACGGCTTGCGATCGTGCCATCGGCCACGCGCAGGACGAAGCCATCGGCGGCCAACGCCGCGTTGAGGTGCATGAAGGCATCGGCAGCGCCCCGGCGATAGCGATTGGCCAGGGCGAAACGAAGTGGTTCGGGGTGGGCGATCAGCGCGGCGGACAGCGGCGCCAGCTCGATCCCGTCCTCGTCCAGCGAAGACAGATCCGCGCGATACGCGCCGTCGACGAATACGATGCGCGCGCCATCCACGCCGGGCAGCGCATATAACGCCGGATCGACGGCGACCGCCAAGGCCAACGCGCGGTCGGCCAACGCGAACGCGCGCTGCGACAGCGCGCGCAACGGCGTGTACTTCCAGGCCTCGTTACGGCCTTCCGGAAGACCGGCATCGGCAAACGCTTCGAGATTCTCGCGACGAGCAGCGTCAAGCCACGCGATGCCGCTGGCCGGCAGTGCCTCGGCGGCATCCACTGCCGCCCGCACGAACGGGGACGGCGCGTTGCTCATGCCGGCGCTCCGGCGAGATCGGCCTTGCGCAATTCCGGATGCGTCTCGGCGAGCCACGCGTAGCCCTGCTCTTCCAGCTTGATGGCGAGTTCCTTGTCGCCACTTTCGACGATGCGGCCTCCGGCCAGCACGTGGACGAAGTCCGGCTCGATATAATCGAGCAGGCGCTGGTAATGAGTGACGATGACGAAGGATCGCTCCGGCGAGCGCAGCGCATTCACACCCCCGGCGACCTGCTTCAGCGCATCGATGTCGAGGCCCGAATCGGTTTCGTCCAGGATCGCCAGCTTCGGCTCGAGCACGGCCATCTGGAAGATCTCGTTGCGCTTCTTCTCGCCGCCGGAAAAACCTTCGTTCACGGCCCGATGCAGCAGCTCGTCGGAGACCTGCATCACCTTCAGCTTCTCGCGCACCAGCTTGAGGAAGCGCATGGAGTCCAGCTCTTCCTCGCCACGGAACTTCCGCTGCGCGTTGAGCGCCGCGCGCAGGAAGTAGGTGTTGTTCACGCCAGGTATTTCGACCGGATACTGGAAGGCGAGGAAAACACCGGCCGCGGCGCGCTCTTCCGGATCCAGCGCAAGCAGGTCGCGGCCGGCGAAATCCACGGCGCCCTGGGTGACTTCATAGCCGTCGCGGCCTGCGAGCACGTTACCCAGCGTGGACTTGCCGGCACCGTTGGGACCCATGATGGCGTGCACTTCGCCCGGCTTCACCGTAAGCGAAAGGCCTTTGAGGATCTCCTTGCCTTCGACGCGGGCGTGGAGGTTATCGATCTTGAGCATGTGCATGAGGCGATCCAATCAGGGCGTGAGGTGCGAGAGCGCATCGAGCGCATCGTCGCGGCGTTCCCAGGGCACGAAGATATGGTCGTGCAGGAACGCGGATACGGGGTTGCAAGGAATATCGCGCCTGGCAAGCGCGGCGGAGACGGCGGCCATCATGCCGACGGCGGTAAGACTGGACTGCACGCGCAGCGTGACGCGCGCCCATAGCAGGCGCTCATTGCCGGCGCTGTCGGCTGCGTCCACGTCGACGATGAGCGTGGTGCCCTCGGCCTCGCGAAACATCATCAGCGCATCGGCCATGCGCTCACGCGCTTTCTCGTGCGACACGTGCAGGAAGCGCTTCGGGACCGGGTCGATGTCCGGGTCCAGCGCGGCAAGCAGCACGCGCAGGTCGGTGAGACCGGGGGCGGAACCGATGATGCCCATCAGCCCACCGCGCCTTCAAGGGAAACCTCGAGCAGCTTCTTCGCCTCGACGGCGAATTCCATCGGCAGCTCGCGGAACACCTGTTTACAGAAACCGTCCACGATCATCGACACCGCGTCCTCCTCGCCGATGCCGCGCGAGAGGCAGTAGAACAGCTGGTCGTCGGAGATCTTCGAAGTGGTGGCCTCGTGCTCCACGATGGCGCTCGGATTCTTCACTTCCATGTAGGGGAAAGTGTGCGCGCCACACTTCTTGCCGATCAGCAGGGAGTCGCACTGCGTGTAGTTGCGCGCGCCCTCGGCGCCCTTCTCGATCTTCACCAGGCCGCGATAACTGTTGGAGCTACGGCCGGCGCTGATGCCCTTGGACACGATCTTGGACTTCGTACCCTTGCCGATGTGGATCATCTTGGTGCCGGTATCGGCCTGCTGGCGGTGGTGCGTGAGCGCCACCGAGTAGAATTCGCCCACTGAACGGTCGCCGCGCAGCACGCAGCTGGGATACTTCCAGGTGATGGCCGAGCCGGTTTCCACCTGGGTCCAGGAGATCTTGGAATCCGCGCCACGGCAGTCGCCGCGCTTGGTGACGAAGTTGTAGATGCCGCCGACACCGTTCTCGTCGCCGGGATACCAGTTCTGCACCGTGGAGTACTTGATCTGCGCGCGTTCGAGCGTGACCAGTTCCACCACGGCCGCGTGCAGCTGGTTCTCGTCGCGCATCGGGGCCGTGCAGCCTTCGAGGTACGACACGTAGGCATCGTCCTCGGCCACGATCAGCGTGCGCTCGAACTGTCCCGTGTTCATCGCATTGATGCGGAAGTAGGTGGACAGTTCCATCGGGCAGCGCACGCCCTTGGGGATGAACACGAAGCTGCCGTCGGAGAACACCGCGGAGTTCAGCGCGGCGAAATAGTTGTCGCCCGTCGGCACCACGCTGCCCAGGTACTGGCGCACGAGGTCGCCATGGTCGCGGATGGCCTCGGACATGGAGCAGAAAATCACGCCGGCCTCGGCCAGTTCCTTGCGGAACGTGGTGCCCACGGAGACCGAATCGAACACCGCGTCCACGGCCACACCGGCGAGGCGCGCGCGCTCGTGCAGCGGCACGCCCAGCTTCTCGTAGGTTTCCAGCAGCTTCGGATCCACCTCGTCCAGCGACTTCGGGCCGGCCTTCGGCGCCGAGTAGTAGCTCACGGCCTGGTAGTCGATCGGCGCGATGTCCAGCTTCGCCCAATCCGGCTCAGGCATAGTGAGCCAGTGCCGGTAGGCGGCGAGTCGCCATTCGGTCATCCATTCCGGTTCGCCCTTGATCGCCGACAGCTGGCGAACGGTGTCCTCGTTCAGGCCCGGCGGAAGCGTGGTGGATTCGATGTCGGTGACAAAGCCCGCCTCGTAACGACGGTTGAGGGCCGCTTCGACTTCGGCGTTGTCGCGCACCGGCGCAGCCACTTCACGTGTCATGTTCTCACTCTCGTTCATGCGTTTGCCCGTACGGCCGGCGCCGAAGGGCGCCCAGCCAGCATTTGTGCCAGCGTCATGGCGCGCAGCACGCCGTCGATCGTTCCCGAGACGGAGCGCCAGCTGCCACTGACCCCGCAGGTGGATTGTCGCTCGCAGTGGCCCTCGGCCAGGCTGCATTCGGTCAGGCCGATCGGACCCTCCATCGCCTCCACGATCTCGGCAAGGCTGATCGCCTCCGCCGGCCGCGCCAGGCGGTAACCGCCGTTGACCCCCCGGAAGGACTCCACCAGGCCCGCATGGCCGAGCAGCTTCAGCAGCTTCGACACGGTCGGAAGCTCCAGGCGTGCCTCTTCCGCGATCTGGGCAGTGCTCAGAACATCGACAGGATGAGCGGCGATGCAGGTCATCACCACCGTCGCGTAGTCGGTCAGTCGGCTGACACGGAGCATAGGGGGAAGGGGATCGTCAATACCGGACCAAAATGGTACTGATTTCCCGCTCTGAACGCAATGTTCTGTGCCGTGAGGCACGACGATGCACCAATCAGGTGCAACTCCCGCGACTACAACCTCCTTGACAGGTTGCAGCCGTGTCCCTGGCGCGATCCGCGCTACTGCCTGTCCAGGAGCTCCATCCGGTGGAGTTCCGGAAGATCCAGCGGCGGCGGCTGACTGAACCGGGGAAATGTGCTTCGTCCAACGCGACGTCGTAGGCGAAGTTGTCGATCGCGGACGCAACGTCGCGCCCTTCAGTCCAGACCACATACTGGTCGAACGAGTCCTTGCCAGCGTAACCCTCGCCATTCCAGGCATGGAGAACCGTATTGCTCGCACTCAACGAACCGCTGCCCATGGCCGCCATGCCGGGAATCATGGGATCGATGGCATGCAAGTTCAGGCCATGGCCGAAGGCTCCCTGGGCAAGCAGCTGCTCCGGCGCACGGGCATCCACGCGATAGTTCGATATATCCCTTCTTCGCCATCTCCACGCGGCTCAATGGGGCTCAATGGGTAACCGATGCGCCCATTGACCGTCTGTGGCAACTTGAAACCGTCGGTGCCTCCCCCTGGCTCCGCCGTGCCCACCCCGCCGAAGGCGGCACCTAGGGGAACGTTGGTCACGGCCGCCATGACGCCGTCCCCGAGGCCGCTGCGCCTTGCGTCCGCCGTGCGTCCGTGGATGGCCTGTTCGATGCCCGTGCCCAATCCGGCCAGCGCCGAACCCGCCTGTACCGGGATGGCCAGCGGACGAACGAAGCCCACGGGTGCCAGCAAACTCACGATGCGGCGCGTAGCGACGCGATAGGCGTCCCAGACCGTGCGGACCTCCATCCGGGCATCGCTGCGCCATCGGCGCTCAGTCTGTTCTCGCATGTCCTCGAAAACATCGCCAGTGATCACCGCGTCGGCGTGGTCGATTGAACCGCGGTCCGCGTTCCATTTGCCGTCGCGCAGGTTTTCCAGGCCCCGTTTGACACCCTTGGCGAACGCGCGGCGCGCCTGTCGCACGAACTGGTAGCGTGCCGTCACGGGCCAGGACGAGCGGGTTCGTTTCCAGTAAGCGTCCAGCTCTTTGTCGAGTTCCTCGACGAAGGGAAGATTCGAGCCGATACGCACCATTTCAAACGTCGCGACCCCATCGAGTGACCTCCGTGTGCGAAAGCGCCAAGTCTATGGCGGCGCCCTCGCACCGAAGACCAGCGTGTCCTGAACTGGTTGTCGTACAGTTCGCATGCGAGCGTCATCCGCCGCCCATAGGCCCCTGCACTGAACGCGCAACTGGTGACCGTCGCTCAGGGACGAACCGCGGTCACCTCGATCTCCACCAGAAAGCCAGGTGCCGCCAGCGCCGCGACCTGCAAGGCCGAACGCGATGGCAGGTTCGGCTGCGCCTTCGTGCCGAAGAACTGCATGTAGCCTGCCATGAAACCGGAGAAGTCCATCTTGCCGCCCTTGGTGGGATCACCGACGAGAAAGGCCTGCATCTTCACGACGTCGCCCATCGACAACCCCATGCCCTTGAGTTGCTTTTCGATCGACGTGAGTACGCCGACGGTTTGCGTCTTCGTGTCGCCATAGGCCTGCGCGCTTCCCTTCGGCGCATGGGTGTCCGCCACAGGCGGAACCACCCCGCTCAGGAACACCAGCGTCTTCCCTGCCGGTATCTCCACGGCCGCCGCAATCGGGAAATCGCTGTTCGGGATCTTGTGTCGCACGACGTCGGCGGCAATGGCGGGCGTGGCGGCGGCGAGCAGCGAAGCGAGGATGGCGTGCTTGAACATGTCAATGCTTCTCCGGTGGCGTGGCGACGGGCCGGAACGTTTTCACATCGTCCGGCTTCAGCGAATCAATATACGTATTGCCGAAATGCGTCCTGACGTAGTTGACCACGTCTGCCACCTGAGCATCCGTGAGCGTCGGGCCGAAGGCTGGCATGTTGCCGCGGCCGTTCATCACCATGGCGGCCGGATAGGCCGCGGAAGCGAGCTTGCCGTCGCCCGCCAGCGCCGGGTAGCGCCCCGCGCCGGCCGCACCCCTCGCGTCTGGCATGTGGCAACCCTGGCAGATGTGCGTATAGATCTGCTCGCCGGTGAGGCGCGCGACATCCTCCCGCGGCGTGATGTCGATGCGCTGTGGATAGGCCGGCGCCACACACATCGCCAGGCACGACATGAGAACGATCTTCTTCATGCCGTCGCTTCCACCACGACACGGCGATGCAGCGCATCGATGGCGGAGAGCGAGGAAAGGATGGCGCCCTCCTGCCATGCCGGCAGATAGGATGCATGCTCGCCCGCCAGGACGATGCGGCCATCCATCGAGCAGATGTCCGAGTAGTGCTTCGCCCTCGCCTCTTCCGTCCATCCCGCGAAGCAACCCAGCGTGCCCGGCGAGCGATGCCACGCCACGGCCATGCCGTTCTCGAACTCGCGGGCATACTGGGGATGGATCTTGCTCCCATCCTCTACCGCCCGGCGAATGCGCCTGGCCGGATCCATCGCCGTAAACTCGTAGGCTTCGAGGAACAACGTATAAGCGCCCAGCAACACGCCCTTCTGCGTGCCGAAACCATGACTGGGATAGGAAATCATCCCGATAGGCAGGTCCGTGGCGGTAACGCCGCCATAGATCGCCTCGTCCTCTTCCCAGAAGCGGCGCCTGAACTGGAGGCCGACCTTTACCGAGCCCCAGTACGGCACCGCGCCGATGGCCGCGGCTTTCGCCTCGGAGACCTGGATCGGTATCTGGCTTAGGATCGACAGCGGAATCGTGCACACGCACCAGTCCGCCTTCGCCTGCTGCACGTGTCCGGGTTTCGCCGTGTCTTCGTAGCTCACGGTGACACCGCGCTCATCCTGCGCGATGCCCGTGACCTTCGTGTTGTAACGGATCACGTTCGGGCCGATCTCGCGCACGAAGGCCTTGCCGATCGCGTCCATGCCGCCGACCGGCTGCATGAGCGTGGTCTGGAATTCGTACATGCCGCTCATGCCCAGCGATTTCCATAGATGACTGCCGAGAACGTCGTGCAGGCTTACCGGCTGGGAGAACGCGGGCTCGCCGCCCGGCCCGGCGCCGGCGTCCTTCGCATAGCCGCGACGCGAACTGCAGGCATGGCCCGCCACGTAGCGGTAGTCCTTGTCGAGTCCGCCAAAACCGCGCAGCGCCTCCAGCAGGATGACGCCGTCTTCCTTGCTTACGAGGTCGTCGAGGCGCCCCTTGCCCGCCGCCTTCGACAGGAGTTCGGCGACCCCGCCGTTGAAGTCGGCCTGTACTTCGCGCATGCGCTGCGGCTTTCCACCCATGGCGTTCTCGCCGTGCACATAAGCGTTGTGGTTCACCTGCACGAACGGCTCCAGCGCCACGCCGAACTGCCGGCAGTAAGCCAGCAGCGCGTGGTGGTGGTAAGGGATGCTCCACGGACCGGGATTGAAATACTCGCCCTCGTCGAACCGGCACCGCTGCTTGTAGCCACCGAGCTCGGTATATTCGTCGCCACCGCGCAGTGTCCAGTTGCGTCCGCCGGCGCGGGCGTTGTATTCCAGCACCTTGACCTTGTAGCCCGCCTTGCCCAGCTCATAGGCGGCGACGAGTCCCGCCAGGCCGGCGCCGAGGATCAGGACGCTGCCGCGGCCGGAGCCCTGAAGCGGCGGCGGTTTCCGATAAGGCGATTCGGCGGCAAAACCCAGACTGGTCATCGCCTGGTACATAAGCGCGCCGCCACCGGCGAGGCCGATCATTCGCAAGAGATCGCGGCGTGTCATCGACGCCGCACCATCGCTACCCATGCCGTCTACCCCCCGATAGAACACTTTGCGCCGAGCATAGGCACATGTTGCGAAACACAACAACCTGAAGGCCGGCAGCGGGTGCCATGACAGGTTGTTGCAAAGGTTCTAAGCTCGCGAACGTCTTCGTTTTCCCCGACCAGGCATGACTTCTTCCCTAGACCGTTCCGCCGCACGCCTCGCCTGGGCCCGTCAGGTCACCGGCCAGCCCGGCCTCGCCCTGGAGCCCGCATCGGCCGATGCCAGCTTTCGCAGCTATTTGCGGGGCTACGTCGACGGCCACCCAGTGATCGTGATGGACTCGCCGCCGGACAAGGAAGACCCGGCGCCGTGGATGGAGGTCGGCGGACGGCTGGCCGCCGCGGGGCTCCACGTGCCCAAGGTGATGGTCGCGGACATGACGGAGGGCTTCCTGCTGATCGAAGACCTCGGGACACGCACCTACTTGCCCGAATTGACGAACACGACCGTCGATGCCCTGTATGGTGACGCCCTCGATGCGCTACTGCGCATGCAGGCGCATGTGGACACGAACGGCCTTCCCGCCTTCGACCATGCCTGGCAGACCATGGAGATGGAGATCATGCCGACCTGGCTGCTGCAGAAGCACCTTGGCGTGACGATCGCCTGCGAAGAGTGGGACATCATCGAGAACGCGTTCACGGCGATCATGCATGCGATCGCCGGGCAGCCGCGCGCCTTCATGCATCGCGATTACCACAGTCGCAACCTGCTGGTCACCGCGGAGCGTTCGCCCGGCATCATCGATTTCCAGGGCGCGATGTCCGGCCCGATCACCTACGACCTCGCGTCCCTGCTGCGCGACGCGTACATCGCATGGGACAACGAACGCGTGGAAGGCTGGGTGGAGGCGTATCGCCTGCGCCTGCTCGATGCGCGCCTGCTTGAGGAAAGCGTGGATACCGACCGCTTCCGGCGCTGGTTCGACCTCACCGGCCTGCAACGGCACATAAAGATCCTCGGCCTGTTCTGCCGGCTGTGTTACCGCGACGGCAAACCCGGCTACCTGAACGACCTTCCGCGCGTCTTGCGCTATGTGCTGGATACAGCGCGCAGGCATGCCGACGTCGCGCCGCTCGCCGATTACATCGAGTCGAAGATCGGCCATCGCGATATCCGCGTGGCCAACGACGCATGAGGCATGCGCTGATCCTCGCCGCAGGGCTCGGGGAACGCATGCGTCCGCTGACCACGCACACACCGAAGCCGCTGCTCGAGGTAAACGGGAAACCACTCATCGTTCATCACATCGAAAAGCTGGCCGCCGCGGACGTGCGCTACATCGTCATCAACACCTCGCATCTCGCCACGCAGTTTCCCGAGGCCCTCGGCGACGGCTCGCGCTGGGGCGTGCGCCTGCGCTATTCCTATGAAGGACCGACGCCGCTGGAAACCGGAGGCGGCATGCTTGCCGCCTTGCCGCTGCTTGGCCCGGAGCCCTTCATCGTCGTGAGTGCGGATATCTGGAGCGATGTCGATTATGCCGCGCTGCCGCGGGAACCCGACGGCGTGGCGCATCTGGTGATGGTCCCGAACCCGGAGTTCCATGTGTCGGGCGACTTCGCGCTCGCCGATGGAAAGCTTCACGAAGGGGACGGACCGACGGGTGCCGAACGGCTCACCTTCGGCAACGTGGGCGTGTATCGCCGCGAGATCGTGGCGCAGCAGGCACCCGGCCGTTTCAAACTCTTGCCTATGTACCGGCGCGCCATCGCCGAAGGCCGCCTCGCTGGCGAACGTTTCGATGGTTTCTGGCGCAACGTGGGTACACCCGCGCAACTTGACGAACTGCGGCGAATCGCTGGAGCCAGCTAACCCGGGAAGATGCTACTGGACGGTTTCGACGCCCATCTCGCGCAATCGCTCGTGGCCGAGCGCAAAGGCTTCGTTGAACGCGCTGGTGATGTCCAGGAAATCGTTGGTGCCGGTGCTGGCTTCGATCTCTTCGCCGACGTGGTCGAGGATGCGGTAGCTGGCGCGGTAGAGCTGTTCACCGGCATCGCCGTGGTGCTTCACCGCCTTGGCGACTACCCTGTACTTGTTGTGATTTTCCACTACGTCTTCCCTCCCCTGTCTCCCGGATACTGCCGGGGCAGGATGACTGTTGCAAGTGGCCTCCGTGACAGGCACGGGACAATGTGACAGTAGCGGTGGGTGCCGACAGGACGGCGTGAAGGTTATGCTGTCGCGTCAGCTGCGGCGCAGGGCACGCGGCGCGGGAGTCGCGCTGCCTATCGTGGATTCCGTCGCTGCCGCTGGCTTATCCGGCACGCCGGCGCCCAAGTGTTCCTGCTCCGCCGAATGGAGCGTCGACGGGGCATCGGGCACATCCGGCTCATTGGCGACGTCGGGTGACAGTGCGGCCCTCGCGGCTGCCTTCGTCATAACCACGATGCTGATGCGGCGATTGATCGCTGCCGCCGGATCGGTCTTGTCGAAAGGCACCGAAGCCGCGAGGCCCACTACGCGCGCGACCTTGCCCGGCTGCATGCCGCCTTCGACCAGGGTACGCCGGGCGGCATTGGCACGATCCGCCGATAGTTCCCAGTTGCCATACGCGCTGTCCGCGCGGATGTACGGCGCACTGTCGGTGTGACCGGAGATGCTGATGGCATTCGGCACCTGGTTCACGAAGCCTGCCAACTCGTGCAGGATCTGCACGGTGTAAGACTTCATCACGCCGCTGCCGACGTCGAACATGGGGCGATTCTGCTTGTCGACAATCTGGATGCGCAGTCCTTCGGACGTGATGTCGAGCAGTAGCTGGTCCTTGTAGGGCGCCATGGCCTGGCTCTTCGCAATCGCTTCCTTGAGATCCTGCATGAGCTGCTCGAGGCGGAGCTTCTCCTGTTCGCGCGCCAGCTTGTCGACTTCCGCCGAGCTCGGCTTCGCGAAGGCCTGCTGGTCGCCCGGACCCCTGGGCAGGTCCAGCGCGCCGCCGAGCTTGATCATGCTGGTGCTGGCGCCGCCGGGCCCCATGGCGCCCGAAGAGGACATGGTGGACTGGCCCTGGGTCAGGCTCGGGTTCTTGAAGTACTCCGAGATGGCGGCGCGCTGCTGCTTGGTGCCCGCGCCCACCAGCCACATGACGAGGAAGAACGCCATCATGGCCGTGACGAAGTCGGCATACGCGACCTTCCACACACCGCCATGATGGGCGTGGCTCGCTTTTCGCCGCTTCCTGACGATGATGATCTGCTTGAGATCGCTCATGGCGACTTACCGTGCCGCCTTCAGGTGGGTTTCGAGGTCCTGGAAGGTCGGGCGCGTGGACGACTGCAATGACTTGCGGGCGAATTCCACCGCGACCATGGGGTTATAGCCGCGCAGGTTGGCGAGCAGCGCCACCTTCACGCATTCGAAGGCCTTGCCGTCGGTGGCCACGCGCGCTTCCATCGCGGCCGCGAGCGGGCCGACGAAACCGTAGGACAGCAGGATGCCGAGGAAGGTACCCACGAGCGCGCCGGCGATATGCTGGCCGATGACCACGGCATCGCCGTCGATGGATTTCATGGTGATGACGATGCCCAGCACCGCCGCGACGATGCCGAAGCCGGGCAAGGCATCCGCCATCTTCTGGACCGCCAGCGCCGGCACCAGCGCCTCGTGGTGGTGGGTTTCCAGTTCCAGGTCGAGCAATTGCTCGAGCTCGTGCGGATCCATGCTCCCGCCCACGATGAGGCGCAGGCAGTCGGTGGTGAAATCGATGAGGTGATGCTCCGCGACTAGACGCGGGTAGGCCGAGAACAGCGTGCTGTTCGCCGGGTCCTCGATGTGGGCCTCCATGCCGAGTTGCCCTTCCTTGCGCATCTTTACGAAGATGTCGTAGAGCAGCGAGAGCAGGTCCACGTAGTCCTGCCTGCGGTACCTGGGCCCCTTGAACAACGCGACTGAATCGCGACCCGCGCTCTTCACGACATCGATGGAATTGCTGCTGACGAAGGCACCCAGCGCCGCACCGAAAATGATGAGCAGCTCGTAGGGTTGCCAGAGCGCGGCGAGCTCGCCGTGCGAAAGTACGTAACCGCCCAGTACGGATACCAGGACGACGATCGAGCCGATGATGACCAACATGACTTGCTTCCTCCAGTCACCCTCCTTATCGGCCAGGGCGGTGACAAATTGAGGACCTCCGTCACGTTCTTTGAACGTTTATTCATCCAGTGCGCAAGGCCCCGGGTACCGGGGAAACACAAGCCTGAAGCGGGTTCCCACGCCGGTCTCGCTTTCGATCTCGATTGCCCCACCCGCCTGCGCGACCATGCCGTACACCTGGGCGAGGCCGAGCCCTGAACCGCCGTCCTTGGTGGTGAAATAAGGTTCGAACAGGCGCTGCCTCACTTCGTCCGTCATGCCGCTGCCGGCATCCGTAACGCTGACGAATACCTGGCGTAAGCCTCCCGCCTCATGCGCGAGGCCGTGCAGGGAGCTGTCGCCTATCCGCTCGCCCACTTCGATCACGATGCTGCCAAACCCGTCCATCGCGTCGCGCGCGTTGAGGCAGACATTCATCAGGGCCTGCTCCACCCCGTGCCGGTCCACCCAGGCGGGCAGCGCGACCGGCTGACGGAACACCTCGAGGCCGATCCGGCCGCCCAGCGCATGCTTGGCGAAGTCGGCGAAGGCGGCGACGAGGTCGCCCAGGTCGACCGCCTCCGGTTGTGCGTACTGATTGCGGGCGAAGGCCAGCAGTCGCCGGGTAAGCGCCGTGGCGTGGCGGGCGCCTTCCACTGCGTAGGTGATCATCCGCCGGTGCCGCGGCGACAGTTCGTCGGCATCGTCCTGCAGACCCGAGAGGCTGACAATCACCGTTTGCAGCATGTTGTTGAAATCATGGGCGATGCCGCTTACTAGCTGGCCGATGGCCTGCTGCTTCTGGGCCTGCCGGGCGCCCGCCTCGGCGAGTTCGCGGGCGCGGTTGGCCATCTCCATCTGCTCGCTTATGCCGGCGAGACGCTTCTCGGCATCGCGTCGCGCGCCATGCTCCGATTCCAGGCGCTCCATGAGCGTGCCGTAACGCGTGCTGGCGGTCGCCGAGCGCGCCACGGTTTCGTTGAGGCGATCCTGCAGCAGCTCGATGATCGCTTCCAGGGACGCCTGGAGTTCGACCCGGTCGGTCACGTCGCGACTGATGACGATGAAGTGGTCCAGCACGTCCCCGGCAACGACGGGGGCGACCATCACCTCCCACCAGCGCGAGGGGCCATTGCCCGGCCGGCGCGCCCCCACGAAATCCACGCGCTCGCCGGTCGCCGCGCGATCGAGCACCCGCGCCACCATGTCCCGGGCTTCGATGGGCCACAGGTCGAGCCAGCGCGTGCCGATCAGCCTCTCCACCCCTCCTGGCGCCAATGCCGCGCAGCCAAGCCCGGCGACGAAACGGATGTTGCCGTCCCGGTCGAGTTCCTTCATGCAGTCGGAGCATGCCTCGACGAACTGCCGGTACTGACCGTCCCCATCGCTCATGGCCGCCGCCGCCCCCTACGTCACGCCTGGTGTGACGCTATGACGCGCCGCGACACCGGCAGCTGTCAAGCCATACCTGTGATGCGGCTCAAGCTTCGTCGTCGAAGCCCGTTTCGCCCTCGGCGAATACGGGGGCACCGTCCTCTTCCACACCGAGCACGAGGCCCAGGGCCTTCTCGGCCGCCTCGACAGCGCTCGCCTCGTCGCGAAAACTGCGGTTTTCATAGACGGCGAAGTAGCTGGGATAGCTGCCGTCCGCCGGGTGGGCAGACAGGAGTGCCGTGTAGCGCGATCCCTCGCGGGTGGCGCCGCTGCGCAGGGTGAAGCCGGGGAATTCGCGCTCTGCCATGGGTACGATCTCATTGGGGGACGAAAGTCTAACGCAGCCGGGACCTTGCCGATCCTCTTGCAGGAAAGTCCTTATCTTTACAAGAAAAGTGCCCCGAACTGGCACTTGCCCGCCCCCAGTTTGTAGGGTATTTCCTACATCAAGCGGCCTCACACCAAATACACGAAGGCCGCGAAACAGGGGAAGACGAGGGGGGTAACAGCAACATGAACCTCATCACCACCGCGTCGCCGTCGCGGCGTGTCGCGTGGATCGTCGCCACCGTACTTGCGCTCGCCGGGATTATCGGCCTGGCCCTCGCACCTCGCGTGGCCGCCGCCATTCCGAAGACGGCGATCCAGATGATCTATGCGTGGCTTTGCGCCTCGCTGGTCGGCTCCGCCTACGTCGTGGTCATGCTGGCCAACGACGCGGAAGGCGCTACCGAGGACGGGGACGACTTCTGAGGCTTAAAAAACCCGCCGGTGACGGCGGGTTCTTTCGCTGCTGCGATTACGGCAGGTTACGGCCGGCGCTCCAGCTCCGGATCTTCCTTCGACCTCGGCATGAGGTCCTGCTTCGACACACCCAGCCAGAGCAGGATGGGACTCGCGACGAAGATGGAGGACAGCGTGCCGACCAGGATGCCGATGAGCATCGTGATCGAGAAGCCATGCACCACGGGGCCGCCGATGAAATACAGCGCGGCCATGGTGATGCCGGTGAACAGCGAGGTGATGATGGTTCGCGACAGCGTGCTGTTGATCGAACGGTTCAGCACCTCTTCCGGCGTGGCGTTGCGGCTGGAACGGAACAGTTCGCGGACACGGTCGAACACCACCACCTTGTCGTTGATGGAGTAACCGACCACGGCCAGCACCGAGGCCAGCACCGTCAGGTCGAACTCGCGCTGGGTAAGGGCGAAGATACCGAGGGTCACCAGTACGTCGTGGACTTCCGTGGCCAGCGCCGCGATGGCGAAGCGCTTTTCGAAGCGGATCCACAGGTAACCCATGATGCCGACGATGACGAAGATCACCGCGACGATGCCGTCGCTGCGCAGCTCCTCGCCCACCTGCGGGCCGACGAAGGACTTGCTCTTCATCGTGACGTCGGGGCGTGAAGCCTTGAGCGCCGCCATGATGTCGTTCGCCACCTTGGTGGCCGCCTCGTCGTTCGTGAGGTTGCCGGCCGCGGCCACGTCGCCCTTCGGCTGCAGGCGGATGGTGAATTCCCGCGCTCCGCCCACGGCCTGCACCACCGGGTTCTCCAGGTGCCCTTTGTCCAGCGCCGAACGAACGTCGACCGGATCGACGGGCGTCTTGTACTCGACCTGGACGGCAACGCCGCCCTGGAAGTCCTGCCCGTAATTGAAGCCGCGCGTCATGATCAGCGCAATCGAGCCGAGCATGAGCAGCGCGGCCAGGCCGATGCTGAACTTACGCAGGCCCAGGAAGTTGAAGTTCGAATTGTGGTTGAAGATTTCCATGGCGTCCCTCCCGTCAGACCGACAGGGTCTTGAGCTTGCGGCCGCCGTGGATCAGCGCCGTGATGGCATGGGTGACCGTCACCGACGTGAACATCGAGGTGAGGATACCGATGAACAGTGTGACACCGAAGCCCTTGATCGGACCCGAGCCCATGGTCATGAGACCGAGCGCGGCGAGCAGATGGGTGACGTTCGCATCGAGAATGGTCGCCCAGGCCTTGTCGTAACCGGTGCGGATGGACGCGAGCGGCGACGAGCCGTTGCGCAGCTCCTCGCGGATGCGTTCGCAGATCAGCACGTTCGCGTCGATCGCCATGCCGAGGGTGAGCACGATACCCGCGATGCCCGGCATGGTGAGGGTCACGCCGATCAGCGACATGACGGCGACGAGCAACACGAGGTTGAAGAACAGCGCGATGTCGGCCACGAGGCCGAAGAGCTTGTAGTAGATCGCCGCGGCGACCAGCACGAGGCCAAGGCCGAGCATCACCGCCTTGAAGCCCTTGTCGATGTTGTCCGCGCCCAGGCTGGGGCCGATCACGCTTTCGCCGACGATGTCGACCGGAGCGGCGAGCGAACCACCACGCAGCAGCAGGGCCAGTTCCGACGCTTCCGCGTCGCTGGGCAGGCCGTTGGTCGAGAACTGCTTGCCGAAGGGCGAGCTGATGTTGGCGTAGTTGATCACTTCCTCGGTGATCTTCGGCGTCTTTACTTCCTTGCCATCGACCGTCTTGGTCTCCACCGTACGCGTGATGTAGAGCACCGCCATCGGCTTGCCGACGTTATCGTTGGTGAATTCCTGCATCTTGCGCGCGCCGGCGCTGTTCAGCGTGACGCTGACGTTCGGCGTGCCGTTCTGCTGGTCGCGGCCGGAGACCGCGCTGGTGAGTTCGTCGCCCTTCGCGATGACCTTCTTGCTCAGCAGGTACGGCCGGCCGTCACGACCGTGGTACAGCTTCGCGTCTGGCGGCACGCTGCCCGACCGGGCGGCGTCCACCGCCTGCTGCGGCGTGTAGAGGCCCGCGCGGTATTCCAGTGTCGCGGTGGCACCGATGATCTTCTTCGCCTCGGCGGTGTCCTGCACGCCGGCGAGTTCCACGATGATCTGGTTCGCGCCCTGCTGCTGGATCAGCGGCTCGGACACGCCAAGCGCGTTCACGCGCTGGCGCAGCGTGGTCACGTTCTGGCTGATGGTGCTCTGCGCCAGTTCGCGCAGCTTGTCCGGCTTCACCGTGGCGTTGAGGATGAAGCGGTTGCCAGTGTTGGCGCCGTCGGCGACGACGAGGTCCGGGTAGTCCGTGCCGATCAGCGTGGCGGCCTGCTGGCGGTCGGCATCCGAACGCAGCACCACGCTCACGCCCTTGCCGCGAGCGTTGCGGTTCACCGAATCGTAGGAGACGTTCTTGTCGCGAAGCAGCGCGCGGATGTCGTCGGCGTAGCGGGTTTCCTGCGTGTCGATGACGGCGTTCTGGTCCACTTCCATCAGGAAGTGCACACCACCCTGCAGGTCGAGGCCGAGCGGCATCGAGTTCGCATTGATCGCGCGCAGCCACGACGGCACCGTGGAGGCCAGGTTGAGCGCCACCGTGTAGTTGTCGCCGAGGTCGGCGCGCAGCGTGTCGGAGGCCTTGGCCTGGGCGTCGACGTTCGCGAAGCGGGCGAGCAGGCGCGTGCCTTTCTCGTCCAGTTCGATCGAAGAGGCCGGCACCTTCGCCGTGGCGAGGAGGCCTTCGACCCTGCTTTTCAGGGCGGTATCGACGGCCGCGCCGCGATTGCCCGAGATCTGCACCGCGGGCTGCGGCGGGAAGGCGTTCGGCAGCGCATACACGATGCCGAACAACAACACGATCACGACCAGCGCGTACTTCCAGCGTGGAAAATCACTCATGCCTTGCATTCCATGGGAGCGGCCGTGCGCCGGCCGCGGCTGACGCATTGTGGGGTGGAAGTCTTACGACTTCTTGAGGCTGCCCTTGGGCAGCACCTGGGTGATCGAGCCCTTCTGCACCTGGACGACGACGCCCGGTGCGATCTCGACACGAACGAACGACTCGCCCACGTCCTCGATGCGGCCGGCCATGCCGCCGCCCATCACGACCTCATCGCCCTTGGCGAGGGCGGACAGGAGGGCACGATGCTCCTTCTGACGCTTCATCTGCGGGCGGATCATCATGAAATAGAAGATGCCGAACAGCACCGCCATCATGATCAGCGGCGAGAGACCCAGGGCCCCGCCCTGCGAAGCGGCGCCGGGGGTGGCCTGTGCAATGGCGGCGAATGTGGTGAGGCTCATCGGATTTCTCGCAAGTCATGGAACGGCCAAGGAAAAGCACCGCTCACGTAAAAAGATCGTGGATTATGCCACGCACCCCGGCGCTTATGTATGTGGAGGCCGGCGGGCCGCGTAGAAGGCGGCCACGAAGTCCTCGAGGCCACCGCCCTCTATGGCGCCGCGCAGGCCTGCCATCAGGCGCTGGTAGTGGCGCAGGTTGTGCATCGTGGCCAGCTGGCTGCCCAGGATCTCGTTGCAGCGGTCCAGGTGGCGCAGGTAGGCACGGGAGAAGCCGTTGGCACAGGCGTAGCAGTCGCAGCCTTCCTCGATCACCCGGGTATCGGTGGCGAACTTCGCGTTGCGGATGCGCAGGGTGCCCTCGTCCGTGAACAGGAAGCCATTGCGGGCGTTCCGGGTAGGCATCACGCAGTCGAACATGTCGATGCCGCGGCGCACGGCCTCCACGATGTCCTCCGGCCGGCCCACACCCATGAGGTAGCGCGGACGGTCCTTCGGCAGCATCGGCAGGGTGAAGTCGAGCGTGTGGTTGCGCTCCGCCTCGGGCTCGCCAACGGCAAGGCCGCCCACGGCGTAGCCGTCGAAGCCGATCTCCACCAGCCGCTCCGCCGAGCGCCGCCGCAGGTGCTCGAAGGTGCTGCCCTGGACGATGCCGAACAGGGCATTGGGATTGTGCAGGTCGTCGAAGGCCCGGCGCGAACGCTCGGCCCAGCGCAGACTGAGCTCCATGGAATCGGAGGCCACTTTCTCCGTGGCGGGGTACGGCGTGCACTCGTCGAAGATCATCGCGATGTCCGAATCCAGCACCTTCTGGATCCGCATCGATTCCTCAGGCGAGAGGAACACCTTCGAACCGTCCACCGGGGAGGCAAACGTGACGCCTTCTTCGGTGATCTTGCGTTTATGCGCCAGGGAGAACACCTGGAAGCCGCCGGAATCGGTAAGGATCGGCTTGTCCCAGCCGATGAAGCGATGCAGGCCGCCGAACTCGCCGACGATCTCGAGGCCGGGCCGGAGGAAGAGGTGGAACGTGTTGCCGAGGATGATCTCGGCACCGGTGTCGAGGACATCGCGCGGGGTCATCGCCTTCACCGAGCCGTAGGTGCCCACGGGCATGAAAGCGGGGGTTTCCACCGTGCCGCGGCCAAAACGGAGACGGCCGCGCCGCGCCGCGCCATCGGTGGCGAGGAGTTCGAAGGGAAGCTGGGTCATCCTCTCATTCTAACGTGGTTGTAGGAGCGCGCCTTGCGCGCGACCGCTTCTCGCGATGCGCCACAGGTCCCGACTCCCTAAAGTTTCGCAAGAATCCGCCGATTCCCTGACTCACAGGAGCGTGCCCAACCGGGGCCCGCCAGGCCGCGGGAGGACATCCCCTTGATCATCCAGCCGACCAGTCTCGCTGCCCAGCTGTGGGCCGGCGCGGCCGCGGGCACCACGTCCGCGGCGGACACCTGGCGGGTCGGCACCCTGCTCACGGCCCGGGTGATGGGTCAGAACGACCTTGGCAAGCTGCTCCTGGAGATCGGCGGCCTTACGGTCGAGGCCGATGCCTCCGGCACCCAGCTGCCGCCTCAGTTCCAGGTTCGCGTACTCACCCAGGGCGCCCAGCCACAGCTGGAAGTGCTGCCCGGAAACGTGGACGAGCGCGTCGCGATGCAAGGCCTGCGCGAGCGCCTGCCCCAGCAGAACGGCTACGCCTCGCTGCTGGGCGTACTGGCCGCGCTTGGCCGGCGACCCATCGCACGCCTGCTCCCCGCCCCGTTGCGCGCCGCCCTGGCGACGCTCGAGGCTGCTATCAACAAGCCGGCCGAGGTCAGCTCGCCGTTGGGCATGAAGGAAGCCATCGCCCGCAGCGGTACCTTCCTCGAAGCCCACCTGGCCGAACCGAAAGAAGCGACCCCCGCTGCCGACGACTTCAAGGCCGCCCTGCTCGCGCTGCGTCGCACGCTCGCCGACCTTCCGGCCACCCGCCCGGGCACCACGATGCCTCGGCCGACGGCCGATACCCCACCGCCGCTGGCCCAACGCCCGCTGGTCGCCCAGGCGCGCGCGCCGGAGCTGCCGGTGGCGGAGGACGATGTCGACAGCCTCGTCGGCCAGCTTCGCGTCGATACGCGCGCGGCGCTGTCGCGCGTCGAGATCGCCCAGCTGGAATCGCAACCGCAAGCGGGCCTGTGGATGATCGAAATCCCGTTGGCCGGCGTGCGCGGTTACGACGTGCTCCAGCTGCGCATCGAGGAAGGCAAGCCGGGCCCCGGAGAGCAGGAAGGCCCGTGGACGGTGGGCTTCGCCATCGACCCCCCGACGCTCGGCGCCGTGCAAGGAGAAATCCAGCTGCGCGTGCCGCGCGTATCGGTGCGCCTGTGGGCACAGCACGCCGCCACGGTCATGCGCCTCGAGAACGAATTCGTTTCCTTGCGCCGCCTGCTCGAAAAGAGCGGCCTGGTGCTCGACCACTTCGCCTGCATGCATGGCCTGCCGGTGCCGACCACCGCGTATAGCGCGGTACTCCTGGAAGCACGCGCATGAACCAGCAGCTTCCTTCCCCCAGGCGCAGCGTCACACTCCGCCTGGCATCGCCTACCAGCAGCGGCAACAGCCAGCGCATCGATACCGAAGGCGTCAAGTCGATGCTCGAACGCGCACAGGCGCTGGGCCTCGCACCGCAACTCGATCCGCAGATCGCCACGCTACTGGCCGCTGTGCGTTTGCGTGACGACGTGCCGCCGGAACTTTACGCGGCGCTCGCGGCGGTAGTCGGCACCTTGCTGACCGCCGTCGAAGACTGAGCCGCATTCATCCCCATATATTGAAAAGGCGCACCGAGCCGCGCGTCCTTTCCGTCGTCACGTTACCCTCCGCGTCGAGACCATAGGTGGTTATGTCACCCACGATATAGTCCTGCACAAGGTCTCCACAGAGAAGGAAACGGGACGACTCGTCCACTCCGAACGGAAGATCCAGCCGGCGCACGTCGGCCAGCAAGGAACGAAACCGGACAAGGCCATCCACTGTCGTGGAAAGATCGTTGTATTCGACAATTTGGTGCAGACCGACACGATGACTGCCCCGATGAGTCAGCCCATCGTCGCCTTCCCGGTCGTGATTTGCCCCATAGGTCTCGACCACCTGCCGGTTGAACAAGCCAGCTGAACGACCGAGCTCCTTGTCCTCATTGACCCGACTTTCGACCCACTCAGTCGACGCGGCGTCGAGATCCGAATCAACCACCTTCATACGGCCATTCTTGTGTACAAGGTCGAAACGACGGCCCATGACATCCGGGCGTTCGTTTTCCATGGCGCCCAGCATGACCGACAGGCGCTCTGCAACCGGTACGAAAGCACTTTCGACCGCACCCTTTCTATCAAGCCACTGAAATACGGCGTTCACCGCCTCTTCGGGCAGGAGTTCGCGAACCTCCGATAACGTCTCCACTGGCGCTGCTTCTTCCTTGAAAGCGTTGTCCTGCCGAAGATGGTCGAATCCGGAAAGACCGGAAATGCTGATCATGGCCGAGAACCCCGATACCGCTCATAGCATACGTGTTGAAACTCAGTTTTATGCTGGCCCTTGCCATCGTCCAGTAAAGCCGTGACATAGGCCGTCGGAACATAGGTTATGTCCCAGAACACAGGTGGATAGGAAATTCGATGCATGCGCACAGGCCCTTGTATACCCGCCCGGCACTCGCCAATATTCAACCGCGCGCTGAATTGGCCACTCGAATCCGTATACCCTTCAACAGTGTCCAGAATCGCCTTTTCCTTCGTCACAGGATCGTAGTCAAATGCAACAACGATGACGTGTTCGCCAGCTGGCGCGAGGTGGTTTCCGGTACTGTCATAGACGCTTGCCGTTACATCCAGTACTCGCGCTGCGTTCGCTCCTCCCGGGACTGGATGGGTCGTCCCGTAGGTTGGTGCCAAGTGAGAGATGTCCTCATCACTTATTTTCTTTGAGACGACGGTAGATCCACCAGCAGCATCAGAGGTGTGAATCGTATAGTTGCCCGACGCATAGGGCACACCTTGGGCTTTGCGAGTTCGAAAGATGACCGGCTTGGAAGATGGAAGCGTCGCCACCTTACCTGTGGGAACAGCGCCCCATCCTCCGCCCAGCAATGCTTCGAAAATCACTCCCGAGGGACCATTAAACTTCACGTTTGTCCGCGCCTGAGACGAAGGAAGCGAAAGGAAGTAGTAGTCCATGTCGTACTCCGAATCCAGGTTCGCGACGATATGCTGGTTTCCTTTCAACAGTTTGGGAGTCGCTGGCGTGTCATTCGGTTCGTATCGATCCGGATTGACCGCTGCATCGACTTGAAACTGGAACGGTGTGCCTTGCTGCATGCCGTCCCCGCCGATCAATACGAGCCAGCGATTGAGCGGAGGCGACATGATCTGCATAAACGTCTCGGTATCTCCAGACGACTCTGTGGCTACGATCTTCGGGTCGCCATCCTTACCGATCTTGGCAACGTGAACATCGTAAGCCCCCGTTGCTGCCGGAGCTGCTACCGTTACGCTCAGTTTTGAGTTGGCCGTTTCACTCGTGACGAACTGAAAGCACTGGATACCCCCGACCGGCTCAGCCGATACGTCATAAAGCGGGCCGATCTGTATCTCATCGCAGCCTTGCGCCGGAGGAGGTGCGGCTGGTGCGGCATTACGCCCCTCGGCCGGGGTTATTGTCGTTGCGGATGTTGCGCCAACAGAGGCCCATAATGAGAGAGCGATTGTACGAAAACGCATTTGCTTGAGTCCTTCCCCGTGAAATGTCGTTTCAGGTTAGAAGGATCGGCCGGAATGGTTATGCCGGCTTTTCTGGATAAGCGGCTTCAGTGGCGAACGGCTGGCTCGTGAGATGACTCTTACAGTATGTAGGCATGCCTTCTCTGGTGCTTTGGCGACCTCGCGGTGCATCAATCGACCGGCGCATTTCTGACAACATGTTTTCACCCGCCCATCGGTTTCGGTCGCCGGGTCGCACGCCACCCCCTCCGGGGTGGCGTTGTTTTTTTCTCAAGGACCACCGAGATATATTCCACTCCCTGACGACCATCTTTACCGGCTTAGGCGATGCCGAGACCCTGGATGCTGGCAGTGCTTGCCTCAAAGCCTGCAAGTTCCGCGAAGCGTTTGCCGCGTTCGGTGTAGTCGTGGAATTGATCGAAGCTGGGGGCTCCCGGGGATAGCAGGACGCAGCCGCTGCCGTCGAGCGCCGCGCGTGCGGCTGCCACGGCAGCCGACAGGTCGGGGGCGCGGTAGACGCCAGCGATACCCGCGTCCTCCAACGCGTCGGCGATGCGCGGTCCGTTTGCTCCCTGGCACACGATCGCTTTGGGCGAGCGCGCACGCATCGCTTCGATGAACGGTGACCAGTCCAGTCCGCGATCGTGGCCGCCGACGATGAGCGCCGTGCGTCTCGTACCGATGCTTTCCAGCGCCGCGAGGCTTGCCAGCGGCGTGGTGCTGATCGAATCGTTGATCCATTCGAAGCCCTCGCGCTCGCCCAGCGGTTGCAGGCGGTGCGGCAGCGGGACAAAGGTGGACAAAGCAGGCGCCGCCGCTCGTGCTTCGAAGCCCATGATGTCCAGTACGGACAGCGCAGCGCACGCGTTGATCGCGTTGTGCATTCCAGGCGCTGAAACACGCGACGCCTCGATGATGCGTTCGCCGCCGCGAGATATCCAGCCATCGGCCACATGCCATCCGGCAGCGTCACCGAAGGTGTGCAGGCCCGGATGGTCGACGGCACGCGTCAACAACAGCGGCTGCATGGCGTTCACCAGGATTTCCGCCGAGGCCGACAACAGCTTGAGCTTATCGTCCACGTAACGCTCCCGCGAGCCATGCCAGTCGAGGTGTTCCTCGTAGAGGCTGGTGACGACGCCCAGGTCGACACCCATCGCCTCGCCGGTCTGGAAGCTCGACAACTCGATGACCCACAGATCGGCCCGGGCCTCGTCGAGCTCGAGCATCGGCATGCCGATGTTGCCTGCCAGTGCGGTACGCACGCCGAGCGAACGCGCCAGGTGCGCGATCAATGCGGACGTGGTGCTCTTGCCCTTCGTTCCGGTGACGGCGACGGTGCGGGCATCGACATGCTCGCCGAACCACAGGGCGCTGCCCGACGTGAAGCGCGTGCCACGCAGCTTCGCGTCGAGAAGTTCGGGCTTGTACGCCGAGATGCCCGGCGACTTGATCACCACATCGTGCGCGGCAAGCACCTCCGCATCGGGAACGATGTCGCGTACATCCACCGACGGGAACGCGGCGCGCGCCGCCTGCACTTCGCTGGCGACGCAATACAGCGTCACCGCCTGGCCGGGAAGATGGCGAGCCAGCGCCGACAACGCCGCGCGCCCCTCGCGGCCGAAACCCCAGACGGCGACACGCTTGCCGCGGAGTTCAGCCCAACGCATCCAGCGCTCCGGCCAGCCGCTTCGGCACGAGGTGTGACGCGCCGGGTTTCAGCCACGGCTCCAGGGCCAGGTCGCCCTGGTGAAGCTGGGGAAGTATCTCGGTGCGGAAGCGCGCAACGAGCGCGTCTTCGCGCCACTCCGGCCGTTCCGCCAGCGTGGCGAGCGCGGCACGTGCTTCGGCACCCTCACCAACGCATTCGAACGGCTTGTGCTCCTTGTATTCGAGCAAGGCGTCGAACGCGCCGGCAAGCGCGTCGTCGTCGAGCAGGTTGCGGCCAAAGATCGACAGCAGCCGCGGTTTCGCCATGAACGGCGCCAGCGCGAGAAACACGAAATGGCATTTCGGACACTGCCCGCACCAGCGATCCGCCGGCTTCGGGCCGAGGATGCGGAAGTTGCGGTTGCAGCTGGAAAACACGTTGAAGTACTCGCCGCCCAGTCGCACGAACGCACTGGTCACCGCCAGCTCCGACCATGGCCGCAGCAGCGAGCAGTAGTCGAGATCGGCGGCGACATGCGTATGCAGGTAGTCGCGCAAGGTCTTCTCGAAACCGAAGCCCTTGCTCCACTGGTGATTCACTTCCTGGCCTTCGTATTCCAGCGTGGCGACCGAAGCGGAGCGTTCGTTCGCGAACACGATGGAATCGTAGCCGTAGAGGATCGCGGCCACGGCGAGGATGACCGAGTTGATCGCCGTGACAGGGATGTGCCCGTTCCATGCACCCAACCGGTTCAGCTCAAACAGGCCCGGCGCGAGCTCGCGCGAGATGTTCAGCATCGGCAGCCCGGTACGCGCCGCGCATTCGGCGATGAGGGGTGAATTGCCCACCCACGTCGCCGTCGCGTCGGCACCGATCGACTTCACCGCTTCGACCGCGACGACCGAGTCCTTGCCGCCGCCGATCGGCAGCAGCGAGCGTTGCGGAAGGCCGATCGCCGGTGCCGCCACGGCGGCCCTGCGCTCAAACGGAAACGCGATGCGTCCGCGCAGGTCGAGCCGGTTGCGATACGCGAACTCGGCCAATCCGTGCAGGTACAGCGCATCCAGCAGGTACGCCGTCTCCTCGTCGAGCGGTTCGCCTTCGACGACGATGGTCGCCGGGATGCCCGCCTTGTAGTAGCTGACGCCGGCGACGAGATGGAGCAGTCGCAGGGCCGCTTCGAATGCCGCTTCGCGCTCCACCGGCACCGCCGGCGCGCCAGGGAAGGTCACGCGCTCGATCAGCTCCACGCCGTCGTCGAAAGCGTAGACCAACTCGGCCACGCCGTCGGCGAAGCCATGGCGGACGAAGCGGAAGCCCTCGCTCTCACGCGGGTCGGCAAAGGTCACCGTCACGGCAGCAGCACCTCGTCGGCTTCGTCACGCAAGTTGTAAAGCGAGGACATCACCGCACCATAGGCGCCACCCTGGGCCACGAGGATCACGTCGTCTTCCTTCGATTCCGGCAGGCGGCGATCGGAACCCAGGATGTCGCCCGACTCGCATATCGGTCCGACCACCTGGTACATCGTGGTGGCCGGTTCATCGAAACGGGAAAGGTTGGCGATCTCATGCCAGGCGTCGTAGAGCGCGGGACGAATGAGGCTGTTCATGCCGGTGTCGAGGCCGAGGTAGCGCACGTTGGCTCCCTTCTCTTTCTCCTGCGTCACCTTCGCCAGCAGCACGCCGGCGTCCGCGACGAGATAACGACCCGGCTCCATCCACAGCTGGAACTGCGGATACGCCTGGCGCACCGACGTGAGTACGCGGTCCAGCGCGATCATGTCCAGCGAGGTTTCGCCCGGATGCGACGGCACGCCGAGGCCGCCGCCGATGTTCAGTACGGTGATCGTGCCGATGCGTTCCGCCAGGGCCGCCAGCTGCGAATAGACCTCGCCCCAGTGCGCGGCATCGAGGATGCCCGAGCCCAGGTGCGCATGCAGGCCGATCACCCGCGCACCGGCCTCGTCCGCGAGACGCAGGAAGCGGTCGATGTGTTCGATGGGCACGCCGAACTTGCTGCCGGTGCCGCCGGTCTTCACTTTTTCGTGGTGACCGAGGCCACGACCGAGGTCCACACGAAGCACGATCTCGCGCCCGGCGAACATCTCCCCCCAGTGCTCGATGGGATGCAGCGCGTCGATGGTGATGGTGGCACGCGTCTGCAACGCCGCCGCGAAGTCGCGGCGCGAGGCGAAGTTCGGCGTGAACAGCAGCGGCACGTCCTCCGGCACCGCCGCGGAAACCGCCACCAGTTCGCCCGGCGATACGCATTCGAAAGCGAAGCCTTCTTCCGCCAGCACCTTGAGGATGCCCGGATGCGTGTTGGCCTTCACCGCGTAGTGCGCGCGATCCACCGCCCTCAGCGATTTCACGCGGCGCGCCTGCGCACGCACGGTGGGCAGGTGGTAGACGTATCGCGGCGTTCGTTCCCCGGCCAGGCGCAGCAGCGTCGGGCGTTCGCCCTGCCACCAGGCGGCCCCCGGCGTGGCCTGTTCGCCCTTGCCGTAGAGCGACTGCCAGGAAGGACCGAATACCACGCTGTCGTCGGTGCGCAGGGCGCCCGCACCGATCAGCAACTCATGCAGTCGAGGCAACATATCGTCCACCACGTCTTCGTCGACCACAAAGGTCAGGTTGAGGTTGTTCGACGACTGCGAGATCAGGTGTACGCGCAGCTGGCCGAATTCGGCCAGCACACCCGAGAGCTTGTGCAGCATCGAACGCATGCCGCGGCCGACGAGGGTGATCGCCGCGCAAGGCGCGATCACCTTCACCCGGCACACGCGCGCCAGGTCCGCGGCGAGCGCGGCGATGGCATCGGAATCCAGAAGGTTCTCGGTCGGATCCAGCGAGACGGTGACGTTGGTTTCCGCCGAGCCGATGAGGTCCACGGAGAGCCCGTGACGCTTGAAGGCATCGAACACATCGGCCAGGAAGCCGACCTGCTGCCACATGCCCACCGACTCCATGGAGACCAGGGTAATCCCTTTGCGTGCGCTGATCGCCTTGATGCTCGGCGCATGCTCGCGCACTTCCGGGCCAATGGATGTGCCTTCCAGGTCGGGCCGGTTGGTGTCCTTGATCAGCAGCGGCACGCGCGGCTCACGCAGGGGCGAGAGGCAACGCGGATGCAGCACCTTCGCGCCGGTGGAGGCGATTTCCTGGGCTTCCTCGTAATCGAGGCGCTGGAGCAGGCGCGCGCCCGCCACCTGGCGCGGGTTCGCGCTGAACATGCCGGCCACGTCGGTCCATATCTCGACGCGCGCGGCGGCAAGCAACGCACCGAAGTACGCAGCGGACGTATCCGAGCCGCCACGGCCGAGCAGCACCGTGCGTCCGCCATCGTCCTGCGCGATGAAACCCTGGGTGATGAACACCTCGCCGCGTTCCGCAAGCGCCGCCGACAAGGCGGCATCGTGGCGCGGCTCCACCATCGCCGAGAGCAGGCGCGTGCGCTCGTTCTGGTTCGGTAGCACGATCGAACGCAGGCATTCGCGCGCATCGACCCAGGTCGTCGCGAGGCCATTGGCCGAGAGGAAGGCCGCACCGAGCGCACTCGACATCAGCTCGCCATGCGCCTGCACACGGGCCTGCCAGGCGAGTTCGCCGAGTCCGGCGGCGCCGTCTTCAGCCAGCCCGGCCATGTCGGCCAGCCGCGCGCCCAGTGTCTCCGGCATCGCCAGCGACATCTCGGCAAGCAGGGCATGGTGGCGATCGGCCAGTGCGGCGGCCGCTTCCGAGCGGCGTTTGGGTTCCGTGTGCGTGCAAAGCTGTTTCAGGCCATCGGTGATACCGGACAGGGCCGAGACCACGATCAGCACGCGGGCGCCTTCGGCGCGGCGGCTGGCGGCCAGCTCGAGGATATTTCGCCAGCGTGCGGCGGTGGCCACGGAGGTGCCGCCGAACTTCATGACGATCCAGGGCGCGTTGACGGGCAACGACGCGTTTGCGTTTTCGCTCACGGGACTCCGTTGGGTTGGTGGGGAAATAAATTCCGGAAAGTGTTGCGCCGCAATGGGAAAAAGGCAAATGGCGGCCAGTGACCTCCCTCCGTCGAGGTGGGCGGCGAACGCCGTTCGCGCTCCGACCCGCCCAATCCAGGGGTCACTTTCAGATTTGTTCTAAAGCCAACGCTTGGCTGCGTTGTTAGGGTAAACGGTCCGCTCAATACTGACGACCGCACCCACCTCACCGACGATTGCAAGGTGATGCGAACGCCTCCGCGCACGCCTCATCGCCAGTCACCCCTCGCCAGCCATAGCACCTGAGGCCACATGTCCGCACCCACCCCTGACGCAAGGCGCCCGATCGCCGCGCGCGACATCCTCCTGCTCGAAAAGAACCCGACGTCCCATCCGACCTTGTACGTACCCTCGGCCTTGCCGGGCATCGTCATCTTCGCCCACGGCGTCAACGACCCGGGCGGCAATTACGACATCATCGAGAAGGGTTTATGCGACGGGCTGAATGAACGGCTGGATGCGTTTCGGCTGATTCCGGGGCGTTATGGCCGGGAATACGAAGCCGCGCAGAAGTCCAAGACCAAATCAGGAGACAGCGATTACGACAAGGTCGCCGAGGTCAAATACGACCCGGACACGTATCTCTATAAGCGCGAGGAATTCGGCAGCGACGTCGGCAAGCGCACGCATAGCGTCTTCATCCCGTTCTATTGGGGGTATCGCGCAGCCGAGGAAGAAATTGCCTACGAGGAACCGCAGAAGGATGAAGTCACGCGCCGCTACAAGACAGTGCGCGGTCAGTACCAGGACGTCCACGGCAACCGGCTGAACAAGCACTTCGCCAAGGGCGGGGGCACGTTCAACAACGCGACCACCTCGATCCCGTCCATGTTTGATGAGGGTTTCTATAACAGTAACGTCAACGGTAGCGTCAGGTGGGCCGGAGGGTTCGACCCATACCAGTTCAGTGGCACCAGTCCGCACCGCCGCTACATGGTCCTGGCGGCCGAACGGCTGGCCATGCTGGTGCGCGAGATCCGTCGCGTGGCCCCTGACGACACCATCACCATCATGGGGCATAGCCAGGGCACGCTGGTGACCCTGCTCGCCCAGGCCATGCTGGCCGAGGGCAATCCGGCGCGCACCTTTGAACGCCAAGCGATCGAGGCGCTGCCGCCGGCGCGTTGCGCCGACACGCTGGTTCTTGTCGACTCGCCTTACAGCTTGCGCGAGCCGGGGTCGGAGGCGTCGGCGCAGCCGAGACGCAAGCGATATAGCTCGCGCGGCAAGATCAATACCCTGGTCAATATCGTCGGCGCCGTCACGGAGAAGCCTCACACCGTGCCGCCCCTGGCCGAGTTGTCGCCGGCGATCAAGGGGAACCGCCGACACAACGCACGGGCCGGCATGCGCTGGCAGGGCGCGGGTGAAGCCGTCCGCCGTGAGAGCAACCGAACACTCATTCCCTTCGTGGAGCGCGATAACCGCGGCAAGGTTTATATGTACTACTGCCCAGAGGACGGAACCGTCGGCCTCATGAACATTGCCGGCATCGGAGCGGAAGGTGTTCCCGATTACGTCGACGTGCTTGCCTCACCGGAAGAGCGCAGGAGCTTTCATGCTCGCGCGGCGGCAAATGGCTTTGCCGGCCAGACGCCAGGACAGTATCCCGCGATGGCGACCCTCGCCGGCAAGCGCTTCTTCCAAAGGGCGTGGACCCGTCAAGCAAAGGACCATAGGGGAAAGGACACAGCTGTCGGTCAGCCTCCTCCTTATCGTCTCGTCTTCGACGTCGAATGCCAGATCAATGCGGAGTCCATTTCGCCCCCTTATGAGCCTGCCATGTACGGCGGCGAAGCAATCAAAGGTAACGCGAGACGCGCCGGGCTGGTCGTCCCCAACGACTATGCGAAGGATCTCGCGATCGGCAACCCGGACGAAGACATGCCCTTCCTCCTCCTCGCCAAGGAAGAGAGCTATAGCGCGCCGGATCCCGAGGCGGTCATGAAGGCCTTCAACAAAGACAAGGAGCCCGACGACCAGACCTACACCGTCCGCGTCGAGCGCAAGTTCTCACTGTCCTTTTCCGGCCCTCGGACCTATCTGGTGATGCGCGAGGAAACGCCCAATGAAACCCGGCAGCGCCTTGAGCGCGATAAGGACGCGTGGCAAAAGAACAACTACCACTCGGCGATCCTGTCCGATGCCGACAACCTGCGTCGGGTAGTCGCGTTCGATGTCGCTGTGGGCCAAGCCAAGGTGCTCGACGATCCCGATTGGCGGCGGCTGTTTATCGGGCTGGCCGATTGGAAGATGGATGAGGATGCCTTCTCGAAGATCAAAACCAATCCGCGGTTCGCTGAGCTAAGCATTGCGGCACGGTCGCTGACACAGGGCTGCCACATGTATTACATGAAGGGAATGTTTCCGGCATCGCTGGTGCGCACCGAGATCCCCTCGCCCATCGATGCGGAGCGACGCTGATGCTGAAGCTCCCCGATCTCGCTCCGATCCTTGCCCGTCTCCCGCCGCACTTCGTGGCCGGCCTTCGCTACGGCACCATCGCGCTGTCCGGCTTGGCCGGTGTGCTGCTGGTCTCCCTGTCCATCTTTATCCAGGCATCCGGTATGTCCTCTTCCGCCAACGCCATCCTCGGCAAGTACATTCCCATCATTGGCTTCGTCGCCCTGGTCGCCGGCCTCAGCGCCTTGTTGGTGACCTATTACCGCGGTGTCGCACGCACCGAAAAGGCCGAAAAAGCGCAGCAGGCCGCGCTCGCCCGGGAGCGCGCCATGGAGCCGCGGCAGCGCATCCTCAACGGCGCCGGTGATCGTTTTGCGCTGGAAATCCGCGGGCTGAGCATGTTCATCAACGAAGGCTTCTCCCAAGACGAGATTTGGAAGCCCTTCACCTCGGTCAAGCCCATGCAGTCCATCCTGTCGCAGCGCATCGGGGACTATGCCCAATCAGCCGACGAACGGAGTTCTGACTATTCCATTGCGAGCAGGGTTGCGGCAAAAAACGTCGCCCTCGACGCCATGCATCTCTGGCCGGTGCCCGGCTTTGCCGCCCAGCCGCCGTCGCATCCGTCCGCACAGGAGTCTGCTGGCGAGTACTACAGTAACCTGTTTCGCCGCGCGAGTCTGGTGTACAGCTTCGGCATCTGGGTGGACGACATCAATGGCGAGGACGCCTCGCCGCTGGTCGATAAACTGTTCGCCTTCTTCGATGCCCATCCCGAGGTGCCGCAAGCGATCATCATGACCAAGGACGGCGACATCGTCCGCGAGTACATGCAGGGCTCGAGCGCCCGGCGCATCGAAGGCCCGCACAAACCCGACAAGCCGCTCAGCATCGTTACCCTGCTGGTCAGCCGCACCGACAGGGTGGACCGTTTCATCCGGCCCTATGCCATCCACGAGGACACCATCGCGCGCACGCCGCAGCAGACTCAATACGATTACATCAAGCTCTACAACTTCTACTGGAAGGAAGATCACCGTTACGGGGAGGGGCGCCACAGCCGGTACAGCTCAACCACGATGAGCGCGAGCCACTGGGCGAGCATCCTGCCCCAGTTCCTGACCACCATCGACGACAAGGGTGTGCCCGGCTTCCAGCGCACCGACTTTCTGCCGTTGCGCTGGACCAACTGGCAGGTCGATCTGTTCGACAACCCGCCGATCATGGGCTACCTGCACCGGCCGGTCACCGTGCGCCTGCGCGACCAGGACGACAAACCGCTCACCGGCGAGGCGCAGGTCGCCGCCCTGCGCGAGGGCTGGACGCGGGCGGTCGGCACGCTGCCCATCGACGACGTGCCTTCGCGCCTTTTCCGCGACACCCGCCACGATGCAGGGGCGACCAAGGTGCTGGGTCCGATCCTCAAGGAACAACCCACACCGCTGGCCCTCGACGACATGGACCAGGACTTCGACATCGGCACGCGCATCGGCGACACCGGCATCGCCTCGCCCTTCGTGCAGATCGCCCTGGCCAC
>NZ_DASYDO010000073.1:0-46209 GCF_036499525.1 Luteibacter sp.
GCCCAAACCTACAAGGTGGTCGCGAGAAGATGTCGCGCGCAGGGCGCGCTCCTACGGGTCCCGGTGTGAAGGACGGGGGTTGGATGTGAAGGAACTCGCCCTACAGCTTACGTTCCGTTTCCCGACCGCAGGATGCTGAACGATGTCAATGCTGCGCGCGGCGGCGGGATGCCCCACAATTGCGGCTTGCTTGCCTATTAGCCCCGTCCCGAGGTCCCAGCCGTCCATGTCTCTTCGTTTCGCGCGACTGTTCACCGCCACGCTGATCGGCCTTAGCGCCTCCGCCACCGTTCTTGCCGCCGCAGGTAGTCAGCTGGTCTGGCGCGGCGACGTCACCACCGCGCGCGGCGTGGTCACCGACGTGGCCAAGGCCTGGGAGAAATCCGGCAAGGGCAAGATCGAACTGCAGCCGTTCAATACGGCCTCCGGCATCGACGCCGTGGTGAAGGGCACCGCCGACATCGCCGGTTCGGCCCGCCCCGCCATCGGTGCTGCCGAGCAGTCGCTCACCTTCACGCCGGTGGCATGGGACGCCCTGGTGATGATCACCTACCCGTCCAACCCGGTGAGCAACATCACGCTGAAGCAGCTCCATGAGATCTACATGGGGCACATCACCAACTGGAAGGACCTCGGCGGCAACGATGCCCCGATCGATCTTTACGCGGTAGCCAGCCCGGCCGACGGCGTGGAATACAGCATGCGCCGCCTGCTGTTCGGCCGCGGCAACCAGCCGGTCGCGGCACCGCGCCTGTACGTGAACGTGGCGAAGCTCGAAGAAGGCGTGACTCTCGACAAGCTGGGCCTCGGCGCCAGCACGCTCGCCGGCGCGTCGTCGAACAAGAAGGTGAAGATCCTTTCCATCGACGGCGTCGCGCCGTCCATGTCCACGGTGGGCAGCGGTGCCTATCCGCTGTACACCGAGCTTTATCTCGTCACCAACGACACCAGCCCGAAGGCCGCCGACGTGAAGGAGTTCATTTCCTTCGTGACCTCTAGCCAGGGCAGCTCGCTGATTCGCGCGCATAGCCTCGTGCCATACGGCGACGGCGCCGCGCTGGCTTCGAAGGACGCCTCCCGCCGTGCGGCCATCGCCTCCGCGGTGGGCACGCGTGCCAATGCCGGCCAGGCGATGACCACGCCGACCGCCGTGGCCGCCGCGCCGACCGCTGCCGATACCACCAAGGAAGTCGCGCTCGCCAAGGCACAGGTGGCCGGCAAGGGCGCGAAGGCCGCGAAGGAAACCAAGGGTTCCGTCGCGGCCACCACCGCGGAGCCGTCCAGGTTCGCGCGCGTGGCCGCCAGCGTCAGCACCACGGCGCATATGGGCTTCGCTGGCGTGCATGCCGAAGCGTTCACGGTGTCGGACAACGCCAGGATCGGCGGCCGGTTCGCCAAGGTGCACGCCGATGCGGTCACCGTGCGTGGCAAGCCGGTCGCCAGGTCGGTGGCTACCGCCAGGCCGGTCGATGCCTCGGAGAAGTCCACGGCTGTTACGACCCCGAAGGTAGCGGAGGCCAAGCCGGCCGCCGCGAAGCTGGCGAAGGCCGCGGACACCAGGGCCGCGAAGGCCGTGGCCAAGGCCGCCGTGAAACCGGCCGCCTCGCACACGTACAAGGTGGCCGCAGGCGACACGCTCTATTCCATCGCGAAGAAGAACGCGATCGACGTGAACAAGCTGCGCGCCATGAATGGCCTGAAGGACAACAACGTCCGCCTCGGCCAGGTGCTCAAACTCGGCGCACGCTGAGCCGTGCCGGTTCGCGCCGTCTCCCTCGATCTCGACGACACCCTGTGGCCGGTGCTGCCGGCCCTGATCGAGGCCGAGCACTGCGTGAACCGCTGGCTCAGGCAGCACCATCCCGATGTTGCTGACGCATGGCCCATCGAGGCCATGCGCGAACTGCGCGAGAAGATCGCGCAGGAAAACGCCCATCTCTCGCATGATTTCAGCACGCAGCGGCGCCTGACCATCCGCCACGCCTTCGCCGCGTGCGGCATCGAGGATGCACCGGTGGACGAGGCGTGGCGCATCTACTTCGCCGCGCGCAACGCGGTGGAGTTGTACCCGGACACCCTGCCCGCCCTGGAGCGCATCGCGGCCCACGTGCCGCTGGTGAGCATCTCCAACGGCAACGCCGACCTCGAAGTGATCGGCCTCCACCATCTCTTCCACACGCGCCTCAACGCCTGCGGCGTGGGCGTGGCGAAGCCGGATCCTCAGATTTTCCTTGCGGCCGCCAAGGCCCTGGGCGTGGCCCCTGCGGACATCCTTCACGTGGGTGACGACCCGCTGCTCGATGTGGCCGGTGCGCGCGAGGCCGGCATGAAGACGGCATGGCTCAATCGCACGGGCGAGCGCTGGTCGCACGGGCCCGCGGCGGACTATGAATTTCCGGATATGACCCATCTGGCCGACTGGATTGACGCGTCGGTCGCGACGGACAGCTAGAATGGTGGTTCACCGATAGAAGAACCCACTGACGCGGCCGTCTGCGACCGCGAGGCACGGGAGGCCTGATGTCACCGCTGATCGATCGCAAGTCCGGAAAACGCGCCGTCCTCATCGAAACCGTCGATGCCGGCAGCATGGCTGCCGTGGAGGCGCGCCTGGATGCGGCGCAGCGCAAGTGGCTCGAATCCACCGGATTCCGGCCGAAGCCGGGTGCGGTGACGGCGCTGCCGGGTCCGACGGGCGAGATCTCCCGGGTGCTGGTCGGCGTGGATCGCCATCATCCGATGGCCGCGCTGGGCGGATTGCCGTATCGCCTGCCGGAAGGCATCTACGAACTATCTTCCGACGGCGTGTTCGAGGATCGCGAGCTCGCGGTGCTCGGCTGGGCGCTGGGAGCGTACCGCTTCGATCGTTATCGCTCGAACGATCGCAAGCCGGCGCAGCTCGTGGTCACGCCGGCGATGATCCGCAACCTGCAGCCGCTGATCGACGCCACGTCCGAAGTACGCGACATGGTGAACACGCCCACGGAAGACATGGGCCCCGAGCACCTGTCGCAGGCCATCCATGCCCACGCCGACGCGCATAAGGCCACGGTGCGCGAATGGGTCGGCGACGAACTGCTCAAGGACAACTTCCCCACCATCCATGCGGTGGGCCGCGCCAGCCATCGCGCGCCGCGTCTTATCGAGTTGACCTGGGGCAAGACGTCCAACCCGAAGCTCGTGATCGTCGGCAAGGGCGTGTGCTTTGACACCGGCGGCCTGGACATCAAGCCGGCCGACGGCATGCGCTGGATGAAGAAGGACATGGGCGGCGCGGCGCATGCCATCGCGCTGGCCGGCCTCATCATGAAGGCGAAGCTGCCGGTGCGACTGACGCTGCTGGTGCCTGCGGTGGAGAACGCCATCGCCGGCAACGCCATGCGACCGGGCGAGGTCATCCGTACGCGCGCCGGGCATACGGTGGAGGTCGACAATACCGATGCGGAAGGCCGCCTGGTGCTGTGCGATGCCATCGCTTTGGCGGTGGAGCAGTCGCCCGATCTGATCGTGGACTTCGCGACGCTGACCGGTGCCGCGCGCGTGGCGCTGGGGCCGGAATTGCCGGCCTTGTTCACCAACCGCGACCAGCTGGCCGACCATGTGATTGGCTCCGCCGAACTGGTGCACGATCCGCTGTGGCGCCTGCCGCTGTGGCGTCCGTACCGCCGCATGCTGGAATCGTACGTGGCGGACTTCGCCAATGCGGGCCCGTCGCGCCACGCCGGCGCGATCACCGCGGCGCTGTACCTGGAGCGTTTCATCCCCGACGGCCAGAACTGGATGCACCTGGACACCTATTCCTGGAACGACGGCGACCGCCCCGGCCACCCCCGCGGCGGCGAAGCCCAAGGCCTCCGCGCGTTCTTCCGCTTCCTGTCGGAGCGTTATTCGTAAACGCCCCCGTAGGAGCGCGCCCTTCGCGTTTATGCCCGCGTCGGGCACGACATCTTTTTGCGAAAGGCAACAGGCCCTGTTGCTCACAGCCTTAAAAGATGTCGCGCGCAAGGCGCACTCCTACGGAGCCTCGCTTCCTTCGCTCTCCGCCCGCTTAGCCCTCCACGCAATGACCGACCGCAAATTGCGCTCCAGCTCCGCGATCGTCAGCGGAAAATAGTTCTCGTCGTTATCGGTAACCTGCCAGCTGGCCATCCGCTTGTCGGTCACGGCCACACCGTTCGCATTCAACGCGTCGCGAACATCGGTGGCATCGAGATCGGTGGCCTTGAGGATCAATTGCCACAACCAGTTCATCCGCTGCGGATCGACGCCGCGTGTCAAAGGCGGACGCACATAAGGCCGGGCCGGTGCGTCGAAGTCGGTCATGGTGTACTCCCTGCATGCACGTAGTCCCAGTATGGCCATCGATCCGCGCGAGGCATATCGGTACACCCCCCAAATTTCCTCAGTCCCCACCTTCACACCGTACGTCATTAGCCCTGTGCGGGAAGCCCACACGCGTTATTTCCTGCTGCAAAGTTTCATCCTTGCTTGAACGTCAGCTCGTATAGGCTTGCCGAGTCCCCTCACCCGGATCCTGCTATGCGCGCCCTCATCCCCGTCATTCTCCTGGCTTTCGCCCTCCCCGCATTCGCCGACGACACCCCGAAGGTCGAAGCCCTTGGCGCTCGCCTCGAGCACCTCGAATACCCTTACCCCGTCACGATGTTCCCGGTGAAGAACCAGGGCCAGTCCCTGCAGATGGCTTACATGGACCTGAAACCGGAGCACGCCAACGGCCGCACCGCGGTGCTGCTGCACGGAAAGAATTTCTGCGGCCCTTACTGGGCGGCGACGGCCGAGCACCTGCGCGCCGAAGGCTATCGCGTGGTGATTCCCGACCAGATCGGCTTCTGCAAATCGTCGAAGCCGCACACGTTCCAGTACAGCTTTCATCAACTGGCGGCGGACACGCACGACCTGCTGGTGAGTCTCGGTGTGGACAAGGTCACCGTCGTCGCGCATTCCATGGGTGGCATGGTGGGCGTGCGCTATGCACTGATGTACCCGCAGGGCGTGGAGAAGCTGGTGCTGGTGAATCCTATCGGCCTTGAGGACTGGAAGGCCAAGGGCGTGCCGTGGCAGAGCGTGGACGCGTGGTATGCGCGCGACCTGAAGACCTCGTACGCCGGCATCAAGCGCTACCAGATGGCGCACTACTACACCGGCAAGTGGAAGCCCGATTACGACCCCTGGGCGCTGATGCAAGCCGGGCAGTACGAAGGCGACGGCAAGGAAACCTCGGCCTGGGCCGGCGCGCTCACCTACGACATGGTATTCACCCAGCCGGTGGTGTATGAGTTTCCGTCGATCAAGGTACCGACGGTATTGATCATCGGGCAGCGCGATACCACGGCCATTGCCGAAGGCGCACCGCCGGACGTGGTGGCGAAGCTTGGCCATTATCCGGAGCTTGGGAAAGAAGCCGCGGCGCGGATTCCCGGCGCGAAGCTGATTCCGCTGGAAGGCCTGGCGCATTCGCCCATGATCGAGGCCCCCGAGCGCTTCTATAAAGCCCTGGACGAAGCACTCTAAACACCCTGCTGTGTCGACATCCGTAGGAGCGCGCCCTGCGCGCGACAGCCTTTCGCCTCAGTCCACACAGAGTCACGCGCCAGCTCTAGGGCTTAGCCTCAAAAGCTGTCGCGCGCAGGGCGCGCTCCTACAAACGTAGACGCAGGGGCGTTGCTTATTGGGTGAACGCGATCTCGCGTTGCACGGGCCGGATGACGTAGCCCACGGGCAGCCAGTTCAAGCTGCCCGTCCCGCCCGGCGCCAGCGACACGGTTTCGAACAACACCGCCCGGGTGTAGTGCGATACGAAGATCACGTTGAGGTAATCGCCGGAAGGCAGGCCTACCGGGTCGCGTACGCGGGTGACTTCGAACCACTCTCTGCCCACGAGCTGGCCGCGGTCGAGGCGGATCTTGCGCAGGTAGCGGGCCCACTCGGCGCGGGGCACCATCTTCTGCATCATCGCCCCGGCTTCCAGCCACATGGCGTCCGTCCTGCGGCCGTCGGACATGCGTACCCAGTGGGTGGCGCAGCTCACCGCGTTATCCAGCGAATTCGGCTGCGGGCCGAGCCGCGGCGCGTTGCTGATGCTCAAGTGCGAGGCGAACGGGTTCGTTCCAGAAACACCGGTCGCGGGAATCTTTCGGCTGAATGCCGGTACCGAGGACATGGCCCCTACCCCGTGATGGGACAGGACCAGCTTCGGGCAGCCAGGGGGCCGCTGCCAAGTCGGCCGGATGGAATAAGCGGGTTGGCTTAGCGGCGGCCGAAGGCCAGGACGTCGGCGGTGTAGGTCTCTACGACGAGGCTGAAGGGCTGGTTCGCCTCCGTGAACAGCACCGCCCGATGGCGCAGCACCTCGTGCGGGATGGCCAGCGGGCCCTTGTGCGGCGGCGGAAGCGGGGCGTCCATCTCCCAGCCTACCGGCAGCGGGGACCACAGAAGATCGGCGCTGAGGGTTTGCCGGCGAAAGTGCAGCGCCTGCACTACCTTGCCGAACGGCTGGTCGGTGGTGTCGAGGATCTTGTTCATCTGGGGCGTGAGACGCGAGGGCACATACCAGTTGTCCGCCTCGGACAGCACGTGCTCGCCGCAGGCCAGTTGCACGCGGCGATAGCGCACCGGCTCGTCGGGGCCGATGCCCAGCGTGGCGCGCTCGGCGTCGGGCAGCGGCTTGTCGTGGCCCTTCACGCGGCGGGCGAGGATCGTCGCTTCCGGCGCCAGCGAATGACCACCGCACCAGCGCTCCAGCGTCAGCGTGGCACTGGGGTGGCTGAGCAGGTCGGCATTGAGCGATTGCAGCAGCGCCAGCGCCTGCGTGCGCGAGGCGACATCGTCACTCCATGGCTCGCGCGCCTGCGCGGTGGCCGCGAGTACGGCAAGGGAGGTGGCTGCGATGAAGGTACGGCTGTTCATGGAGTAATCCCTCACGGGCTATTGCTGATCGTGTGCCGTTCTGCGGATGCGTCGCGCTGAAGGAGCGCCTTGCGCGCGATGGCTTTTCGCGAAGAGCAGCAGGTCCTGGTACGTAGTCTCGAAAAGCTGTCGCGCGCAAGGCGCGCTCCCACCGAAGGGTGTTGTTTCGTGCACGGGTTTCAGAGGCCCTTGGCGGCCTGGGCTACGGCGCGGAAAAGTGCGCGTCCCTTGTTCATGGTTTCTTCCCACTCGGCTGCCGGATCGGAGTCGTAGACGACGCCGCCGCCGGCCTGCACGTGCAGGCGGCCGTCCTGGATGACCGCGGTGCGGATGGCGATCGCGGTATCCGCGTCGCCCCACCAGCCGAGCCAGCCGATGGCGCCGGCGTAGATGTTGCGCTTGAACGGCTCCAGTTCCTGGATGATCTCCAGCGCGCGGATCTTCGGTGCGCCGCTGACCGTGCCGGCGGGGAACGTGGCCTTGATCACATCCATGTACGACAGGTCGTCGCGGATGTCGCCTTCCACCTGCGACACGATGTGCATCACGTGCGAGTAGTGCTCGACGACGAAGGACTCGGACAGCTCCACCGTGCCCGTCTTGCTTACGCGGCCCACGTCGTTGCGGCCGAGGTCGATGAGCATGAGGTGCTCCGCGCGTTCCTTCGGATCGGCGAGCAACTCGGTTTCGAGGGCGATGTCTTCCGCCTCGTCCTTGCCGCGGCGGCGCGTGCCGGCGATAGGGCGCAGCACCACGCGGCCGTTCTTCAGGCGCACGAGGATTTCCGGCGACGAGCCGACGATTTGCGTAGGGCCGATGTCGATGAAGAACATGTACGGCGACGGGTTCATCGCGCGCAGCGCGCGATACACGTCCACCGGACGCGCGTTGAAACCGATGCTCAGGCGCTGCGACGGCACCACCTGGAAGATGTCGCCGGCGCGGATGTACTCCTGCGCGGTGCGGACCATCGCCTCGTATTCCTCGCGGGTGAACGAGGATTTGAAGTCGGACTCGTCGAGCGCCTCGGGCTGCAGCAGCTGCGGGTACGACACGCCGCCCTGGCGCAGGCGGAAAGCCAGCGTGTCGAGGCGGCGGGAGGCTTCCGCATACGCTTGCGGGCGCGAGGGATCGGCGTGGACGATGAGGTAGAGACGGCCCTTGAGGTTATCGAACACGGCCACTTCGTCGGCGAGCATCAGCAGCACGTCGGGCGTGCCCAGCTCGTCCTTCTTGTCCCACTGGGCAAGGCGCTTTTCGATATAGCCGATGGTCTCGAAGCCGAAGTAGCCCACGAGGCCGCCGGTGAAGTCCGGCAGGCCCGGGAGTTTCGGCACGTCGTACTGCTTGCGCAGCGTTTCGATCTCGCCCAGCGGATCGTCGAGGTGACGGCGCTCGATGACCTCGCCGCTCTCCTCCACTTCCAGCTCGTGACCGCGCAGCCGGTACACGCGGCGGGCCGGCAGGCCGATGATGGAATGCCGTCCCCAGGTGGCGCCGCCCTCGACCGATTCGAACAGGAAGGTGTACGGACCATCGGCCAGCTTCAGGTACACCGACAGCGGCGTGTCGAGGTCGGAAAAGACCTCGCGCACCAGCGGGATGCGTGTGTGGCCCTGCGCGGCGTAAGCATCGAATTGTTCGCGGGAGATCATCGGGCGAGGGGACGTTGAGGTGATCGTCGATTGTAGGGGATGTTGCCCCGCAAGATTTGGCGGACAAGGCGCCCGATGCGCCGCACGCGCCGCGTCGCCCTCGTAGGAGCGCGCCCTGCGCGCGACAGCTCTTCGCGCCGGTCCACAGCCCCTGCAGGCGATCGCGAAAAACTGTCGCGCGCAGGGCGCGCTCCTACGGCGGTGGCGGGGCAGGCCCGTGGTAGATGGGTCAGGTCCGTGGTGAGCGGGGCAGGCCCGTGGTCGGCGGGTCAGGCCAGGCGTTGGCGCGGCAGGCCTTTCAGGTGCAGGGTGAAGGCCACCCCGTCCTCGAGGTTCCGGGCGCTGGCGCTGCCCTGGTGGCGCTCGGCGACCAGGCGGACCACGTAAAGACCCAGGCCCAGGTGGGGTGCGTCGCCGGGGGTGGCCTTGTCGCGGAGGCTTACCAGCGAGTCGAACAGGCGGCCCTGCATGGCCGCCGGTAGTGGCGGCCCCTGGTTGGCCAATTCGATATCGGCCCCTTCGGCCGTCGGCCGCAGGACGATGCGCATCCAGCCGTCCGGCGATGTGAATGACAGCGCGTTGTCGAACAGCTTGTCCAGCGCCTGCGCGATGAGCTCCGGCGACACGTGCATGAACACGGGTGTGGACGGCAGTTCGGCCTCGAGGCGACGGTCGCCGGCCAGCACGCGGTAGCCCTCGGCACAACCGCGCACGATGTCGGCGAGGTCCACATCCTCGGCCTCGGCGGCGGCGATGGCGCGCTCCATGCGGCTGGCCTCGCTCATGGCGCGGACGAGGGCGCCGAGACGTGCGACGCCATCGCGGGCCCTGGCGAGGTATGGCTCCGCTTCGGCGGGCAGCCCCGCATGATCCAGGTTGTCCAGTGACGATTTCACGATCGCCAGCGGCGTGTTGAGTTCGTGCGAGAGCTTCGACGCCAGGGTGCGCAGGTAATCGGTGTAACCGCCGACCACCTCGAACAGTCGTGCGAAACTTCGCGCCAGGTCGCCCAGTTCGTCACTGGCTTCGGTGAGCGGAAAGGGCCCCTCGAGCCTTCCATCGTTGGCCTGCGCACGCTCGGCGGCATTGCGCAGGCGGCGCAGGCGGATGGTGAGCCGCGTGGCGAACAGCAGCAGGACGCCACCCGCGACGAGCAGCACGGCGAAGCTGGTGAGCAACAGGCCGAACAACGCGCGGTTGGCCAGCAGAGGTACCGCGCGACTGGGCTGCTCCAGCAACACCGCGCCGTGCAGCTTGCCGCGCATCATCACCGGCACCGCCACGGCAAGCACGACGCTTCCGCGTGCCTCGCCCGCGCGCCATGCCGTGGCAGGCTTTCCACGCAGCGCTCCGCGCACCTCGGGCAGGTCGATGCGCGGCGCATCTTCCGCCCAGGCGCTTTCGGCATCGAAACGCGTCGCGAGCAGCGAGCGATAAACCAGCGAAGCGAACCAGCCGGGGCGCTCCGACGCCGGAAGATCGGGCAGGTCCAGCTTCCCGCTCTGCGCCACGAGCCACGCGTCGCCGGACAGCATGCGTACGCGCACGCCATCGGGCGCGAGGCGGGCCAGTTCCTGTGACAATGGCGATGAGAAGTCGATCAACGGCCGGCTTTCGGCGCTGAGCGGCTCGTTGTCGCCATCGGCGGCGACATGCACGCCAAGGCCGAAGCGGTCCAGCCGCAGGCCACGCGGCAGGCGGAACTCCACGCGGAAGCCGCTACCGTCTTCCTGCCACTGCGCGTTGATGCGATCGGGCAGCACGCCGGCCTCGGCGTCGAGCGCGATCGCCGTGGTCGGTCCCGGTGCGGCGCTGGCTAGCACATAACGCTGCGCATCCTCGCCGCTGGCGATGGAGACGATGAGATGGTCGGCGCTGAGCACGAGCCGGTCGCCCGCATCGGCGCGGCGACGCTGCGGGGCGCGTACCTCGGCGCTGAAATACACCCAGCGATCGTCTTCGGCGAGCATCACTTTCGCGTTGCTGCCGAAGGATTGCGCCCACGGGCTGAGCGACGCCCAGTCGTCGCCGTAGCCGTCGATGGTGATCGGCACGGGGGTGCGCTGCAGGTACCACGCCGGACCCGCCGGCGGCAGCGGCGCGTCCACCACCACGAGGCTGCGCGCCATCGCCCGCGCGGACGCCACCAGCGCCTGCGCCTGGCCTTCGCGCAGCAAGGTTTCCATCTGGCGCACGTAAAGCCAGCCGGCGACGGGGAGTGCCAGCGTGCAAAGGGCGACCAGGAGGAGTTTTTGGCGGAGGGTCATCGATCAGGCGGCTGTTGTAGGAGCGCGCCCTGCGCGCGACAGCTTTTCGCGCCAGTCACGAATCTCGCGCGCCAGCTCCGGGGGACGGCCACAAAAGATGTCGCGCGCAGGCGCGCTCCTACAGTAGGCGCGGTCACGGCGTCCAGCGGTAGCCCACCCCATGCACCGTCTCGATCGCATCGAACTCCGGCGCCAGCGCCACGAACTTCTTGCGGATGCGCTTGATGTGCGAAGTGATCGTCGCGTCGTCCACCACCAGCTCCGCTTCGCGCATCAGCTGGTCGCGGTTCTTCACGTGGCCGGGGAAACGCACCAGCGTGTGCACCATCCAGAACTCGGTGACGGTGAGCGGAATCTCGATCCCGTTCCACAGTATCCGCATGCGCTCCGACTCCAGCTTCAGCGGACCATGCTCGATCACCGTCTCGCTTGCAGTGGGCGTCTTCAGCGATTCGATGCGGCGGAACAGCGCCGCGATGCGCGCCGCGAGTTGATGCAGGCTGGTGTCCTTCGAGAGGTAATCGTCAGCGCCCAGGCGCAGTCCGGAGATCACGTCGAAATCCGAATCGCGCGCGGTGAGGAAGATGATTGGCAAGGTCGCCGACTTCGCACGCAGTTCGCGGCAGAGGTCGAAGCCGCCCTCGGGCTCGTCGCCGAGGCCGATGTCGATGATCACCAGTTCCGGCAGGCGCATGGCGAAGGCGGTGGAGGCATCCCGCCGCGAACCGTAGCCCCGGGCTTCATAGCCGAAGCGATTCAGCGCCTCCACGTAGTTGGCGCGGATGAGGGGTTCGTCTTCGACGATGGCGATGCTGCGGGCCATAAGCATTCCGTGAAAGGGGATCGGCGTGCGCAGCGTGCTATGTGCCCGGCCGCGCCGCAAGGCCTGCACCCGATTTGCCCGCGTTTCGCCTCCCTGAACGCCGCCCGCAAGCCCTAATCCGGCAGCCGGCGCCGTGCACGAAGTCTTTGCCCGTCTTTTGCCATAAACGATCCGCGGATTGCCTCGACCAGGACGTTCCGCCCGCCGCCCGTGGCTTTCCACTGTGCATGACGGCGCGTCACCCGGCGCCGGAGGAGAATCCATGAAAACCAGACCCGACGCCGACAACACCGAACTCGATCGCGACTTCGAGCCCCTGCGCGTCGCCCTCGCCCTGGGCGCGCTGCTGCTGGGCCTGCTCTTTGGCATGCACTGACGGGAGGACGCTATGGATCTCTTCGACGACTTCGTGGAACCGGCCATGGAAGGCCTTGGCGCGGCCGGCGCGCACGGAAGCGCACCGGTCACCGGGCCGGCGGAACCGGACCCGAACTGGCAACCCGTATAACCCTTTTCCCCTGAGCTCCTTGCCGGGAGCCTCCTTCACTCCCCCATCCCGATGGACGGGGGAGCTTTTTTAACGCGGGGGTTACTCGCTCCTGGCCGTGCTCACCTGGCTGATCGGCACGAGTTCCGCGTCACCCACGAACACGTGGCTGTTGTAGCCGTAGAAGTACATGGCCTTCTGGGTCTGCAGCATGCGGCCGAGTGAGAAACCGCTTTGCAGCGGGGCACCGCCGGGTACGCCGGCGTAGCCGTACGGCAGGGTCACGCCGTCGATGAAGACGCTGCCGCCGAAGTTCACGGCCCAGGCGATCTGCTGGTATTCACGATCGAAGCGGCGTTCCGCTCGGGGAGCCGCCACGGCATCCGCGTACGTACCCTTCATGTCCTTCCAGTAGGCGTTGGCCTGGGCGCGTTCCTCAGGGGATACCTGCTGGTAGGCGGACACGAAGGCTGGTTCGTAGGCCGGGTCGTGCCGTTCGGAGGCGAGGGCCAGCCAGGCGAGGCCCAGCGGACGGTTCTTCTGCGCGTGGTCGCCATTGAAATACATGACGCCGAGCGCGTACTGCGCCGGCTTGCTGCCCCAGCTGGCGGCGCTCAGCAGGCTTTCGCGCGCCAGGCCATCATGACCGCTCCAGTAGTTACGGGCGGCGGAACAGAAGTAGTAATCGCCTGGCAGGAAACGCTCCAGGCCTCCGGGGCAAGGCATCAACGAACGCGATACGGCGTCCTGTTGGTCGGGCAACGGTTGGGGCCTTTCCCCAGCGATGGCGAGGGGCATGACGGCGAGTGCCGCAAGGGACAGAACAAACGATGTCAGGGATTTCATGATCGACTCCGACTGTTTGCTGACGGTACCCCCCGGTACGCGTGGCATCAGGACCGTGCTCTGGAGTCCTCCCCTAAGCGCCGTCACGGTCCGGAACGACGCTTCGTGCCCGACCGGTCATGAGGCTCCCGGGAGCGGTTTTACCGTACCACCCGATTTGCTATCGGCCCGTGAAATTCCCAGGACTCACGGACCGGCCGGATGGCCTACTTGCCGTCGATGGCGGCGTGCATCCGCCGGATCACGTCGGTGTAGTCGGGCGCGTTGAAGATGGCCGAGCCGGCCACGAAGGTGTCCGCGCCCGCGGCGGCTATCCGGCCGATGTTGTCGGGGGTGACACCGCCGTCCACTTCCAGGCGGATGGCGCGGCCACTGGCATCGATGCGTTCGCGCACGTGGCGGATCTTGTCCAGGGCCGACGGGATGAACTTCTGGCCACCAAAGCCGGGGTTCACCGACATGATCAGCACCATGTCGATCTTGTCCATCACGTAGTCCAGCCAGGACAGCGGCGTGGCCGGATTGAACACCAGCCCGGCTTCGCAGCCTTCGTCCTTGATGAGCTGGATGGTGCGGTCCACGTGCTCGCTGGCCTCCGGGTGGAAGCTGATGCTGCGCGCGCCGGCCTTGGCGAAGTCCGGCACGATGCGATCCACCGGCTTCACCATCAGGTGCACGTCGATGTGCTCGGCGATGCCGTAGCTGCGCAGCGCCTTCAGCACCATCGGCCCGATGGTGAGGTTGGGCACGTAGTGGTTATCCATCACGTCGAAGTGCACCCACTGCGCACCCGCATCGAGAACCTTGCGCGTGTCCTCGCCCAGCCGGGCGAAGTCGGCGGAGAGGATGGACGGAGCGATGACGGGGGATTGCTTGGCCATGGGAGGTACCGGTGAGGGGCGGTGGAATGCTTCAGGTTATACCGTCAGCGCATCACGTTTTTGAACGCATCACGTTTTTGTAGGAGCGCGCCCTGCGCGCGACAGCTCTTCGCGAACAGCCGCAGGGCCAGTTGCTCACGGCCCTGAAACATGTCGCGCGCAAGGCGCGCTCCTACTTGAACCCGCGCTCCGCCTTGATCCGCTCGTACGCCGCGTTGATCTCGCTGGCTCGGCTTTCGGCACGGCGGCGCATATCGTCGGGCAGGTCGCCCAGGCGGTCGGGGTGGTGTTCGGAGATGAGCTTGCGGTAGGCACGTTTGATGGCGCGGTCGTCGGCGTCGCGCTGGATGCCGAGGATGGCGTACGGATCCGGCCCCTGCGTGCTCCGCTGCGGGGGCACGTAGCCACCGCCATGGGCGCGGCCGCCGTGCGTACGCCCACCGGCGCCGGCGTTCCAGGCGTAGCCCTTCATCGCCATCAGCGCCATCAGCTCCATGTCGCTCACGCGCAGGGCGAAGGCGAGCTGGCGCAGCAGGGCCATCTTTTCGGGCGAGGGATTGCCTTCGGCCAGCACCGTCTCGATCACCACGTCGATCACGGGGAAAGCGTGGTCGCGGCGATGGCCGACCCAGTGCCGCAGCTCGTCGATGACGGCCGTGGCGTTGAACTCGGGCTGCTTGCCCTCGTTGAACGCCTCGATCGCGGTGCGGCGGTCTTCCTGGCCCAGTCCCATGCGCACCATCAGGCGCTCGGCGATGGCGATTTCCGCCTCGGACACACGGCCGTCCGCCTTCGCGACGGCGCCGATCAGGGCGAACAGCGGGGCGATATAGCCGCCCTGGGCGGGTGTGCGGCGGCGCTGTTGCTGGCGGCTGGCGTCGAACATGAAACCGAGCGCGCCGCCGACGATGGCGCCGAGGACATTGTGGGTGATCCACATGCCGAGCACGGCGCCGATGAGTGTGCCGGTGAAATTCATTGAGCGGCCTTGGGAGGCGGAAGGGCGGAGTACCACTCGGCGAGCCGGTCGAGCTCCGCATCGGTGAGGGGGCCGGTCGCGGCGCGCATCACGGGGATGTCGCGGCGACCGTCGCGGTATTGGCGCAAGGCCTCGCGCAGGTAATCGAGCTTCTGCCCGGCCAGGTTCGGCGCGCCGCGAATCTTCGCCACGCCGTCCTCGCCGTGGCACGCCGCGCACAGGCCAAGGCGCGCCGGCTTCGCAGGCGGGTCGGCAAGGACAGGGGCGGAGAGGGCCAGGGCTAGTGCCGCGGTCGTGAGGATTCGCATGGCGAGGCTATGGGGTCGTCAACGCGAGATTCTAGCAGGCCCGCCGGCACGGTCCCCTCCCCCGATGCCCGGAGACCAACCGTAAGAGCGCGCCCTGCGCGCGACAGCTTCTCGCGAAACGCCACAGGTCGTGCTGCTCACGGCTTTAGTCGTGCTGCTCACGGCTTTAAAAGCTGTCGCGCGCAGGGCGCGCTCCTACGGGGGTGGACGCGGACGGGCGTGGACGCCGCTTGTACAATGGGAAGCTTGCCCGTCCTCACCGGAGCCACAGCCGTGCCCACCATCCTCTCGCAATCCGACCTGCCCGGCCTGGAGCTCGTCCATCGCGGCAAGGTTCGCGACGTCTATGCCCTGCCCGGCAATCGCCTGCTGATGGTGGCGACCGACCGGCTCTCGGCGTTCGACGTGGTGCTGCCCGATCCGATCCCGGGCAAGGGCGAAATGCTGACGCAGATCTCCAACTTCTGGTTCGGCAAGACGGCGCACATCATGCCCAACCATCTCACCGGCGAGGACGTGGCCTCCGTGCTGCCGCCCGGCGTGGATGCCGCGCTGTACGCGAAGCGCGCCGTGATCACCAAGCACCTGAAGCCGGTGCCGGTGGAAGCCATCGCCCGCGGTTACCTCATTGGTTCCGGCTGGAAGGATTACCAGGCCACCGGCGCGCTCTGCGGCATCACGCTGCCGCCCGGCCTGCGCCAGGCCGATAAGCTGCCCGAGCCCATCTTCACCCCATCGACCAAGGCCGCCGTGGGCGACCACGACGAAAACGTGAGCTTCGATACCGTCGTCGCCGCGGTGGGCGAAGACCTGGCCAACGCCGTGCGCGAGGCCACGCTGAAGATCTACGCCTTCGCCGCGGCCTACGCCGCCGGGCGCGGCATCATCGTCGCCGACACGAAGTTCGAGTTCGGCACCGACGAACACGGCGTGCTGCACATCATGGACGAGATGCTCACCCCGGATTCCTCGCGCTTCTGGCCGGCGGACGAATACGCCGTGGGTATCAGCCCGCCCAGCTACGACAAGCAGTTCGTGCGCGATTACCTCCAGGACATCGGCTGGAACAAGGCGCCTCCCGCACCGAAGGTGCCGGAGCAGGTCATCGCCGGCACCGCGGCGAAGTACGCCGAGGCGCTCGACAAGCTGGCAGGCATCCGCCTGGACTAAGCTTAGGTGTCAAGGCAGCACGGAGGGGACAGCCATGCGCGACGCAGCCACCTGGTTCGGCAACTACAGCCGCGATCACCAGAACCCGACCAACCAGTTGATCCACTGGATCTGCGTGCCGGCGATCACCTGGACCGTGATCGCCTTCGTCTGGTTGATTCCCGTGCCGCAGTGGCTGGGCAAGCAGGGCCTGTGGGCCGTGCTGGCGATGTTCCTGGCCTTCTGCTTCTACTACTACCGCCTGTCGCGGGCGATCGGCCTGGCGATGGCCGGCGCCTTCGTCGCGCTGGCCCTCGTCACCGACCTGATCTACGGCAACATCGGCTCTACCGGCCTGCTGCGGCTGGCGATCGGCGTGTTCGTGGTGGCGTGGATCGGCCAGTTCATCGGCCACAAGATCGAAGGCCGCCGCCCCTCCTTCTTCACCGACATCCAATACCTGCTGATCGGCCCCGCGTGGCTGATGAGCAAAGCCCTCGGCCGCTTCGGCGCGTCGTACTGACGGACACCCCGTGACCCAGTCGCTCCTGACCCTGTTTTCCGCCGCCATCTGGTGGGTGATCTATTCCAGCGCCGTCGCCGTCGTTCCCGCACTGATCGTATGGCTGGCCTTGCGCTGGCTGGAGAAGACGCCGGTGGTGTTCAACCGCGCTTACCTGGCCAGCCTGATCTGGACCCTGGTCGCGGTGCTTGCCGGCGGCCTTGTCATCGCCGTCCAGCATGGGCGGGCGCCGGGCGAATCGATCTTCGTCCTGCCCTGGATGCGCGCCTCGCTGGTGGTCGACATGCTGCTGGGCGCGTGGCTGGTCTGGTGGATGGTGCCGCGCGTGGACGCCCGCCGGGTGAAGCCGACCAGCGCCTGCATGGCCGTGGCGCTGGTGATGGTCGTGGCGATGGTGGTCGGGACCGTCATCCGGCGATAGGGCCACCCTATCGGCGCCATGCATAGCATCCGTTGGACTTGGGCCAGCGCATCCCCATAATGAGATTCATTCGTATTGGGCTGTGACATCACCCGTGGTGGTCACCGCGGCTTAATGCCCGCTGCCTGATCCACCACCTGTGCGGGCGTTGGTGTCGGTCACCGCCCGGGTAAACGTTTCGAACGGGATGTCGGTGATACCCACAAGCCCGATGTGCGCGTTTTCGCCGTCGAGGATCCGCCCCGTCACCGGCTGGTCCACATACTGGAACCAGTGCGTGCCGACGATAACGCCCGACGCCGCCGCGGCGTCGACGAATTTCGCGTAGGCCTTGCCGCGCTCCTCCTCACTGGCTACCGCGGCGACGCCACTGCCGAAAGGCCCCCTGTCCGCCGAGCCGAAGTGGAACTCCGTGACCAGCACGGGTTTGTCGAGCTTCCTGAAAGCGGCGATGTCGAAGCCGTGTTCGGGCAGGTCGGTATACGTGTTGATGCTGGTGATGTCGGCATACCTGGCGCTGGCTTCTTCGACTTCCGGCGTTCGGACGGCTAGACGGCCGCCAAGGAAGAGGTGGTGGGGATCGGCTTTATGCAGCGTGTCGGCCACCGTGTGGAAGTACTGGCCGGCATATTGCCTGAGGAAGGCGATGTAGTCCGTGGCGATGGCGGGATGGGCTTCATTGGGGTCGGGAGCTTTGAAACCTTGTGCTGCTATCTGGTCCCAGGTGATCGCTTCTACGCCCCACGCTTTGGCGAAGGTGGCGGCGTCGCCGTGGGTTTTCTTCAGGTAGGTAAGAAAGGCTTGTTTCGCCGGGCTTCCGGGACCCTGCTGCATGGTTCCCGTTGCCAGCGCCCACCGGCCTTGCGGTCCCCTGCCCGCCCATGCGAGTTCGTTGTCGGCGAAGTAGCCGAGCAGCCAGGGGTCGTCTTTTACGCCTTTCGTCGCTTTCGCCACCGCGGCTTTCGTGGCTTCGACGAAACGCGGGTCGAAGGGGTCGGGCATGCGGCCCCAGTAGTCGAAGCCGGTGCTTACCGAGTTGAAGTTGCCGGTGATCAGGATCGGGGCGGTATAAGCGATACGGTGTTCGGCGGCACAAGGCGTGACTCCCTGGCTTCGCCTGACGCTGTGGGAACCGGCTATGCCGGCGATCCCGCGGCAGTGGGCAAGCTCGCCGCGAGCACTCATCACCGCTGGAGCAGCTCCCACAAAGAAGGCGGGGTTGCTCCAGTTGCCTAGTGTGTTGAAATGCCATGATTTGAGGCGGTCAATCGCGCGGTCGCGCCATGCCGTCGCGTAGTCGTCGCCGAGTGTGCGCGCCACGTTGTTCGCGTAGACGTTCCACCAGCGGCCGTGGTTCATGGCGTTGTCGCGCTGCGAGCCCCGGTCGCTGCGGCTGTCGGCGGTGCCACCGAATTTGCCGTTCGCGGCTACCGGGTCCGCGAACATGTATTCGCGACCCTGCACGTAGGTGCGCCCGTCGGTGAGGTTCACGGCGTTCACGCCCAGCGAGAAGAACGCGTGCCCTTCCGGGGTTACCAGCCACCAGCGCCCGTTCTGCTTCTGCGTGCGGAACCAGCCGGTGGCCTGCATCGCCGGGAGATCGGTGCGGCCGCCGTAGCGGTCCAGGTTTTCGGGTTCGGATTTGGCGGGTGTGGTGTTGGTTTTTTCTTTGAGCGCCGCGTCGTCGGCGATCTTCTCCGGCCACGTGGCGCGGGTGTACTGACCGTAACGGTCGACGATGCCCGTGTAGGCACGATGCAGATCGTCGTCCGGCACATCGTCGAGCTTGCCGATCAGGATCGTCTGCGGTGCGCCGGGTTGCGGCATTGACAGTGTTACCGAGCTGACTTTATCCGCATCGATGGCGCCGTCCACCGTGGCGGCAACGAGGCGCTCGGCCCCGCCATCGCGAAACGGCATCGGCGGACCCACCTGCATGCCGAACGCCCGGGGAGAAGTGGCGCGCAATGGCAGCGACAAAGTCATCGGCGGCCCCGGCGGCAGCCCTATCGTCGCCGTGAGGTGCTTCCCGCCGGACGCCACGTCGACGAGAAGCGTCACCGCCCAAGGCATCCCGTTCTGCACCCGCAGCCGCATGGTGCCACTGGCCGGCCAGGCCCAGGCGCCCTGCTTCGGCGCCAGCAAAAGCGAAGGCCGCGCCGCCGGCTTGAACGTCACCGCCACCAGCTCCTCGCCGTCCGCGGCCTTGCGTACGGTGGGATCGAACGAAGCATCGCTAGCGGCGATACGCAGGCCATCCCCCGGATGAACAGGATCCACGGTCGCCGCATTGGCAACCGCCACGACACTGACGATAAGAAGGGCAGCAATCAAACGCATCGCTAAAATCTGCCACGACGGACGTGAACACGCCCTGCCTCCGCTGCAACGATCCCCGCCTATCGCCACCTTGCCCGCCTATCGCCACCTTGTACGAGCGCGCCCTGCGCGCGACATGTTTTGAGGCCGAACCTGGGAGCTGGCGCGTGAATCTTTGGGCTGGCGCGAAAAGCTGTCGTACCCGACGCGGGCATAAACGCGCAGGGCGCGCTCCTACGGTGCCGTTGCCAGACGGCGGCGCCAGAGGTAGTACACCGGCACGCCGATCGCAATGATCAACAGGCTCATCCCCGCATCCCCCGGCGCGGCAATAGCCGTCGCCGCGATCACGCAAAGCACCGTCGTCGTAAACACCAACGGCAGCCACGGATATCCGGGGACCAGGTACGGCGACGGCTCCGACTTCAATTTCTTGCGATACCAGAAGATCGTCGCGATGCCGAACGCATGCGACAGCCACTCGCCCACGGTCGTGTAATTGAGCAGCGCATTGAAGCTGCCCGACAGAATCAGCACGATCGCCCAGGCACCCAGCGCAACCAGGGCGAACTGCGGCGCACCGGTGCGAGGCTCGATGCGCGCGATCGGCTTGAAGAACATCCCGTCCGCGCTCATCACCTGCAACACGCGCGCACCGCCGGCAATGGCGATGCTGCAATAACCGAAGGTGGAACAGGCGATACCCACGGCGATGATCGTGGCGCCGGACTCGCCGAAGACACGGCGCATCAGGTCGGCGGCGGGCGCCGTGCTGGCCGCCAGACCAGCATGGCCCAGACCAGCCATGTAAGCGATGTTCACCAGTACGTAGCAGACGACCACGCTGATCATGCCGATACCGAGCGCGCGGGGTAACGTGCGCTGGGGTTCGCGGACTTCCCCGGCGAGGTCGTTGAGATAATGGAACCCGCCGTACGCGAACAGCGCGGGAAGGAGCGCCCCGACGATGGTGCTCACCGGAACGTCATGGGTCGGATCGGCGGCAAAGGCGAGGCCGAGGTGGCCCCGCGCCAGGAACAACCCGACCACGATGAGCAGGGCGACGGCACCGAGCTTCAGCACGGTGAAGGTGTTCTGCACCCAGGCACCGGCGCGAATACCGAACAGGTTCACCGCGACGATAAAGGCGATCGCTCCGACCGCCAGGGGCTTCACCCATTCGTGCGGCAGGCCGACGGCACGGCAGGCGTAGTCGGCGAATGTCGTGGCTACCGCGGCGACACTGCCCGGGTAGTTGATCAGCGCCATGGTCCAGCCGAACAGGAAGGCAGGCAACTGGCCGAAGGCCTCGCGCAGGTACACGTAGGTACCGCCGGCCTGGGGTCGTCTGGCACCGAGTTCGGCGTAACAGAGCACCCCGGCGAGGGTGAGCATGCCACCCAGCGTCCACAGCACGATGACTTCAGTGCCGGAACTGGTGAGCTGCGCGACGGTGGACGGCGTGCGGAAAATACCCGCGCCGATGACACCGCCAATGACAATCATCGCGGCATCCCAGATGCCAAGGCGACGGAGGTAGTGGGCTGGCTGAGGTGCGGGCATCCGCCGACCATGCCATAACCCGGGCCCAAGGGCGAGATGGCCTTGGTCATGACAGTGCCATCCCGCCGCGCCTCGCCCCACCATCGTAGGAGCGCGCCCTGCGCGCGACATCTTTTCAGGCCGAGCCTTGGAGCTGGCGCGGGAATCTTTTTGGACTGGGGCGAAGAGGTCGCGCGCAGGGCGCGCTCCTACAGGTCGCGGGGAACGGGCCTGCTGCGAAATCTTGTCCGGCGTTGGCACCCTGCCCGGATGACCATTCTTCCTGGCCAGTCGGCCCTTCGCATCGGTCGGGTTTCCGAACCGGGGCGGATCTATCTCGTGACGACCGTTGCCTGGAATCGCGCACCGCTGTTTCGCGATTATCGTGCGGCCCGGCTGGCTTCTCGCGTCATTGATTCACCCAAGACCTGGCGACATGCGACCTGCCTTGCCTGGGTGTTGATGCCCGATCATTGGCACGGGCTGATTCGCCTCGAAGATGGCGACCTTTCCAAAGTCGTCGGAAAAATGAAATCGCTTGTGACCAAAGCGTTTCGCGACGATGGGCGAGTGTCTCCGCTTTGGCAGCGGGCATTTCATGATCGAGCCCTCAGGCGCGACGAAGACCTGCTAGCGATGGCGCGGTATGTCGTGGCGAATCCCGTGCGAGCAGGGGTCGTCGACCGGGTGGGGAGCTACCCCTACTGGAACGCGGTTTGGCTGTAGGAGCGCGCCTTGCGCGTTTATGCCCGCGTCGGGTACGACATCTTTTCGCTTCCGTCCGAAAAGTTCACACGCCAGCTCCGAGGCTCGGCCTCAAAACATGTCGCGCGCAGGGCGCGCTCCTACGGGAGGAGCGCGCCTTGCGCGGGTGCTCATTTTTTCTTCGGAATGTACAGATCCGTGATCGTGCCTTCGTACACCTCGGCGGCCATGCCGACGGATTCGCCGAGCGTGGGGTGCGGGTGGACGGTGCGGCCGATGTCGCCGGCTTCGGCGCCCATTTCGATGGCCAGCGCGAGCTCGGAGATGAGGTCGCCCGCATGCGGGCCGACGATGCCGGCGCCGACGATGCGGTGGGTTTCCTCATCGAACAGAAGCTTGGTGAAGCCTTCGGTGCGGTCGATGCCGATGGCGCGGCCGGAGGCCGCCCAGGGGAACTTGCCCACGCCGATCTTCAGGCCCTTTTCCTTCGCCTCGCGCTCGGTCACGCCGACCCAGGCGATTTCCGGATCGGTATAGGCTACCGACGGGATCACGCGGGCGTCGAAGAAGCTCTTCTCGCCTGCCGCGGCTTCGGCCGCCACCTTGGCCTCGTGCGTGGCCTTGTGCGCCAGCATCGGCTGGCCCACGAGGTCGCCGATGGCGAAGATGTGCTTCACGTTGGTACGCATCTGGCGATCGACGGGGATGAAGCCGCGATCGGTGACTTCCACGCCCGCCTTGTCGGCACCGACCTTGCCGCCGTTCGGAATGCGCCCGACGGAAACGAGCACGCGGTCGAACAGCCTGGTCTCCGGAATGCTTTCGCCTTCGAAGGTGACTTCGATGCCCTTCTTCGTGGCCTTGGCTTCCACCACCTTCGTCTTGAGGTGGATGCCCTTGTAGCGCTTGGCGATGCGCGCCTGCAGCGGCTTGATCAGATCGGCGTCGACACCCGGGATGAGCTGGTCGGCGAGTTCGACCATCGTGACCTCGGAGCCCAGGCCGGCATATACCGTGGCCATCTCGAGGCCGATGATGCCGCAGCCGATGACGAGCAGCTTCTTCGGAATGTCGGGCAGTTCAAGCGCACCGGTGGAGGTGATGATGCGGTCGTCGTCCCAGGGGAACGCCGGCAGCTTCACCGCCTCGGAACCCGCGGCGATGATGGCGTTGCGGAAGCGGATGAGCTTCGTGCCCTCGGCCGTCTGGACTTCCAACTCGTTCGGTGAGACGAAGCTGCCGACGCCCGTGACGGTGCGCACCTTGCGCGCCTTCGCCATCTGGGCGAGGCCGCCGGTGAGTTTGCCGACCACCTTGTCCTTGAACGAGCGCAGCTTGTCGAGGTCGATGGTGGGCTTGCCGAAGGTGATGCCGTGCGATTCCATGTGGGCCGCTTCGTCGATCACGGCGGCCGCGTGCAGCAGCGCCTTCGACGGAATGCAGCCTACGTTGAGGCACACACCGCCGAGCGTTTCGAAACGTTCGACCAGCACGGTATCGAGGCCGATGTCGGCACCGCGGAAGGCGGCGGTGTAACCGCCGGGACCGGAGCCAATGACCACCAGTTCGCATTCGATGTCGGCCTTGCGGCCGGTTTCGCCGGCAGCCGTCCGAGCGGGCGCGGCGGGCGTGGCGGGCGCGTGCTTCGGCGGCGCCGGGGCGGGTGACGGCGGTGCCGGTGGCGGGGCGTCCTTCGTCACCGACTGGCCCACGACCTTCTCGGCGACCGGCGCTTCCACGCCACCCTCGGCATCGATGAGGGCGATGACGCTGCCGTCGTTGACCTCGTCGCCGACCTTGAGCTTGAGCTCGACGATCTTGCCTGCCTGCGAGGCGGGCACATCCATCGTGGCCTTGTCGGATTCCAGCGTGATGAGGCTCTGGTCCTTGGCGACGGTGTCGCCGACCTTCACCAGGATCTCGATGACGGGTACATCGTGCGAGCCGCCGAGATCGGGGACCTTCAGTTCGATCGTGTTAGCCATGCGCGTGGGCCTCCGGTCAGAGCAGCAGGCGACGGATGTCGCCGAGCTGGTTGCCGAGATAGACGGCGAAGCGCGCGGCCAGCGCGCCGTCGATCACGCGGTGGTCGTACGACAGCGACAGCGGCAGCATCAGGCGCGGCGCGAATTCCTTGCCGTTCCAGACAGGCTTCATCTGCGCCTTCGACACGCCGAGGATCGCCACTTCCGGTGCATTGATGATCGGCGTGAACGCGGTGCCACCAATGCCGCCGAGCGAGGAAATCGAGAAGCAGCCGCCCGACATGTCGTTGGCGGTGAGCTTCTTGTCGCGCGCCTTCTTCGAGATCTCGCCCAGTTCGGCGGCGAGCTCGAGCAGGCCCTTCTTGTCGGCGTCGCGGATGACCGGGACGACCAGGCCGTCCGGCGTGTCCACGGCGATGCCGATGTGGAAGTATTTCTTGAGCGTGAGCTTCTCGCCCGACGCGTCGAGCGAGGCGTTGAAGGTGGGAAACTTCTTCAGTGCCGCGACCACCGCCTTGATCTGGAACACCAGCGGGGTGATCTTGAGATCCTTGTTCTCCTCGCCGAGCTTCTTGCGGAAGGCTTCCAGCTCGGTGATGTCCGCGTCTTCGTACTGCGTGACGTGCGGGATCATCGCCCAGTTGCGGGCGAGGTTGGCGCCGGAAATCTTCTGGATGCGGGTCAGCGGCTTTTCTTCCACTTCACCGAACTTGCTGAAGTCCACCTTCGGCCACGGCAGCAGGTTGAGACCGCCACCAGCGGCGACAGTACCGCCCGCGGACGGCGCGGCGCCGGAGGTCATCACCTGCTTCACGTAGTGGGTGACGTCGTCCCGCTGGATGCGGCCACCACGACCGCTGCCCTTCACCTGGGCCACGTCCACGCCGAGCTCGCGCGCGAAGGCGCGCACGGCCGGGCTGGCGTACGGTGCGTTGTCCGGCATGACCGCGCTGGCGTCGAACGACACCGGCGGCGTGCGCGGTGCGCCGCCTACCGGGGCGTCGGCAGCAGCGGGCGCCGGGGCGGCTTCGCGCTGCGGTGCGGGCGCCGGGGCATCGGCCACGCCGGGCTTGTCAGTGGACGGTGCCGGCTGGGCGCCGGCGGAAGCGGCTTCACCGCCCTCGCCTTCGAGGATGGCGATGACGTGGCCGTCGTTGACCTCGTCGCCGACCTTGACCTTCAGTTCCTTGATCGTGCCCGCGGACGGCGCGGGGATATCCATGGTGGCCTTGTCGGACTCGAGCGTCATGAGGCTCTGGTCTTTCTCGACGCGATCGCCGGCCTTGACCATGATCTCGATGATCGGCACCGGCTTGCCGCCGATGTCGGGAACCTTCACTTCGACCGGACCGGACGACTTCGAGGCTGACGGGGCCTTCGCGGCGGCAGGCGCCGGAGCCAGCGCGGAAGCCGGAGCCTGCGCGGAAGCCGGAGCCTGCGGGGCCACGGGCTTGGGCGCTTCGCTCTTCGGAGCCGCGGCGGCTGAAGCGTCGCCCTCGGCTTCCACCAGCGCGATCAACGCGCCTTCGTCGACTTCGTCGCCGACCTTGACCTTCAGTTCCTTGATGACGCCGGCAAAGGGCGCCGGCACTTCCATCGTGGCCTTGTCGGATTCGAGCGTCACGAGGCTCTGGTCCTTCTCGACGCGATCGCCGACCTTGACCATGATTTCGATGATCGGCACCGGTTTGCCACCGATATCGGGAATGCGGGCTTCTTTGACGTCGGCCATGGAACCTCCTAGAAACAGGCGCTTGCGGGCGGACGAACCCGCTGGCGGGGGAATGGGGGCGCCCATGCTGCGGCGCAACCGGTCGATTGTAATCCCTCGGGAGTGCGGCCGGACTCGTTTTCCACGATTAAAACGGACGTTGGGGCGGAATTTCTGGTTTGCACCGGGGTTCTGGGCCGCTCCACGTCTTGTAGGAGCGCGCCCTGCGCGTTTATGCCCGCGTCGGGTACGACAGATTGTCGCCCCGGTCTTTGGGTTTGCGCGCCAGCTCCGGGGGATGGGCTTAGGAGCGGTCGCGCGCAGGGCGCGCTCCTACGGGTGTGTCGGCGGATGCCGGGCCCACCAGCCGGATCTCGCTCTGCGGATACGGGAGGGTGATGCCCTCTTCGTCGAAACGCTCCTTGATGCGGCGGAGCAGTGCGGTCTGTGCTTCCCACATGTCGGTCGTGGTAGCCCAGCCGCGGATGACGAGGTTCACGCTGGAATCGCCCAGGCCCTCCGTCCACACACCCGGCGCCGGGTCCTTGAGGATCCGCGGTTCGGCGGCGAAAAGATCCTGCACCAACTGCATCGCCTTGCCGATGTCATCGCCGTAGCCGATGCCTACCTTGAGCTCGAAGCGCCGTGTGCCGCGCACGTTGTAGTTGATGATGGCGTCGCCGCCCACCTTGGCGTTCGGCACGACGGCCTGCCGGTTGTCGGGCGTGATGAGGTAGGTATGCATGAGGTTCACGCTTTCCACCGTGCCGTCGACGCCGCCCACGGTGACGAAGTCGCCCACGCGGAAGGGGCGGAACAGGATCAGCAGCACGCCCCAGGCAAGGTTGGACAGCGAACTGTTGAGCGCCAGGCCGATGGCCAGGCCAGCGGCACCGATCGCGGCGATGAACGACGCCGTGGGCACGCCCATCGTGCCGAGCACCTGGATGAAGAGCAGCGCCAGCATCACACCGTAGATGAGGTTGCGCAGGAACAGCGCGAGGGTGACGTCGACGCGGGCGCGCACGAGGGCGCGACGGCCGAAGTTGGCGAGACGCGCGGCGATCCAGAAGCCGATCACCAGCAGGAGGACGGCGAGGCCGATCCGGATGGCGTACGTGGTGATCAACACACGCATGGCGTGGTCGATGCCGAGGCGGTCGAGGAGATCGATCATGGTCCCTGCCCTTGTGCGGAAAAATCCGCATCGAGGCTAGCAGGTATGCCGTGAATATGTGATCGGTCGCCACCTGTAGGAGCGCGCCTTGCGCGCGACAGATTTTGAGGCCGTGAGCAGCAGGGCCTGTTTCTCTTAGCGAAAACCTGTCGCGCGCAAGGCGCGCTCCTACAGGTCCCACGAAAAAGGCGCCTTGCGGCGCCTTTTCGTTACGGGGTGCTGTCGGTTGCCGGTTTTGCCGGCACCTGTGCCGTTTGCGGCGCGTCGATCTTGCGGCCGCCGTAGGGCAGTACCTGTGCCGCCAGCTTGGTGTCCGTCTTGATCATCGCCACTTCGTCGCCAACGATGTGGGCCGCCTCGTCCAGCGGCGTGTCCTTCGCCTTCTTGGCGTCGGCTTCCTGCTTGATCTCGGACTTGATGCTGCGCTCGTTTGGATTCAGGCCGTCGTCGGCCGAGTTGCCCGTGTCGCCCAGTTCGGCCGGGCTGCCGTCGCCGCCGAAGATCGCCTTGCGGCGGTTGCGGAAGTCGGTCTGCATGGCATCGAACTGCTTGCGCTCCGTCTGGCGGGCGGCGAAGTTGAGCGAGATGTCGGTCTTGTCGCGCAGCTTCTGGTATTGCGCCAACTCGTCGAGCATCAGCTTCCACGCCGGCGAAGTCGCCACGCGTGCCTGGTGCTTCTCGTTGAGCGGCCCGATGATCGGCTTCAGGTCGGCGACCGGCTTGTAATCGGCCGGATCGATATGCCGCCACGGCAGCGCGTTATCGTAGGTGGACTCGCCGAATTCCTTCGCGTCGCCGTTCTGCGGGAACTGCACGTCGGGCGTGACGCCGCGCATCTGCGTGCTGTCGCCGTTGATGCGGATGAACTCGGCGATGGTCATCTTGAGTTCGCCGTACTTCGCGTCCTCGCCGGTGGTGGCTTTGCCAAAGCGGTCGAGGTCCACCAGGTTCTGCACGGTGCCCTTGCCGAAGGTGGGCTCGCCGATGATAAGGCCGCGGCCGTAATCCTGGATGGCCGCCGCGAAAATCTCCGACGCGGAGGCCGAACCGCGGTTGACCAGCACGGCCATCGGGCCATCCCACGCCATGCCCGGCGCGTCGTCGCCCTGGGCGTCGACCTGGCCGCGTGCGTCGCGCACCTGCACCACCGGGCCGGTGTCAATGAACAGGCCGGTGAGTTCGGTGGCTTCGTTGAGCGAACCGCCGCCGTTGTTGCGCAGGTCCATGATCACGCCCTCCACCTTCTGCGCCTTCAGCTCGGTGAGCAGCTTGGAGACGTCGCGGGTGGCGCTCTTGAAGTTGGCGTCGCCGTTACGGCGCGCGCCAAAGTCCTGGTAGAAGGTGGGTAATTCGATCACGCCGATCTTGCGCGTGACGTCGCCGTCCTTCACGTCGATGACCTTCGACTTGGCGGCCTGCTCCTCCATCGTGACCTTCTTGCGGACGAGGGTCACGATTTCATGCTTGCCGTCCACGCCGGCGTCGGCCGGGAGGATCTCGAGGCGGACGGTGGTGTCCTTCTTGCCGCGGATGAGCTTCACCACGTCGTCCTGGCGCCAGCCGACCACGTCGACCATGGAGCCGGTTTCGCCCTGGCCGATGGCCACGATGCGGTCGCCCGGCTTCATCTTGCCGGACTTGTTCGCCGGGCCGCCGGGAACGAGTTCGCGGATGGTGGTGTAGTCGTCGCGCGCTTGCAGCACCGCGCCGATGCCCTCCAGCGACAGCCGCATCGCGATGTCGAAGGCATCCGCGGCGCGGGGGCCGAGGTAGTCGGTATGCGGATCGGTGGAGTTCGCGTACGCGGTCATGAAGGCCTGCGTGGCGTCCTCGTCGTCAAGCTGGCGCACGCGCGTGATGTACGTGGCGTAGCGCTTGTCGAGCGTCTTGCGAATGTCGTCGTCGCTTTTGCCGGCCAGCTTCAGGCGCAGCCAGTCGTTCATCGTGCGCTTGCGCCACACGTCGTCGAGTTCGGCCTGGTTCTTCGGCGCGGCGGCCTTCTTGCGGTCGAAGTTGAAGCTGTCGTTGCCGCTGAAGTCGAAGCCCTTCTTCAGCAGGCTGCGCGCGTAGTTCATGCGGTCGACGGCGCGCGTGATGTACAGGTTGAACACCGAGAACGGACCGGAAAGGTCCTGGTTCCAGATGGCGTCGTCCAACTGCGTCTTCAGCGGCTCGAACTTGGCCAGGTCTTCCTGGGTGAAGAAGACCTTCTCGCTGTCGAGCGAATCCATGTAGGCCTTGTAGATCTTGGCCGACATGGCGTCGTCGAGCGGCTGGGCCTGGTAGTGAAAGCGGGTGAGGAAGCGCGCGGATAGCTGCGACGCCTGCGTCTCTGCCTGGGTGGGCTTCAACGGCAGGCTGGATTCCTTCCGCTGCGGCTGCGGCGACGTGGCGGCTTCGGAGGCGTCCTTGGGCTGCGGGGCGGACTTCGTCGCCGGCGCGGTCGTTGCGGGCTGCTGCTGTGGAGCGGCGGCCTGTGCCTGGACGCCCGCGGCCGACAAGGCCAGCAGGAGGGCGATCGCGGGGCGAAGAATCATGTAGTCGAAGCCTCGGTGTGCGTTGGGGCGCTTATTCGACGACGCCGGCGGCATGAGCCATCAGGTCGGCATGGTAGGAGGATCGCACCAACGGGCCGGAAGCGACATGGGAGAAACCCATGGCCTCGCCAGCGACACGCAGCGCCTCGAATTCGTCCGGCGTCCAGTAGCGGACCACGGGGTGATGGTGCGCCGTCGGCTGCAGGTACTGGCCGATGGTGATCATGTCGACGTTATGAGCGCGTAGATCCCGCATGGTTTCCAGCACCTGCTCCATCGTCTCGCCCAGGCCCAGCATGATGCCGGACTTGGTGGGCACGGACGGGTGCTGCGCCTTGAAGTTCTTCAGCAGGTCCAGCGACCACTGGTAATCGGCGCCCGGACGGACTTCGCGGTACAGGTGCGGGACCGTTTCCAGGTTGTGGTTGAAGACGTCCGGCGGGAAATCCTTCAGGACTTCCAGCGCGCGCTCCATGCGGCCCTTGCCGCGGAAATCCGGGGTGAGGATCTCGATGCGGATGTCCGGGCTGGCGTGGCGCACCGCGCGGATGCACGAGGCGAAGTGCTCGGCGCCGCCGTCGCGCAGGTCGTCGCGGTCCACCGAGGTGATCACCACGTAGCGCAGGCGCATGTCGCGGATGGTCTCGGCCAGGCGCGCCGGCTCCATCGGATCGGGCGGCAGCGGGCGGCCGTGGGCCACGTCGCAGAACGAGCAGCGGCGGGTGCAGACCTCGCCGAGGATCATGAAGGTGGCGGTGCCCTTGGAGAAGCACTCGTGGATATTCGGGCAGGAGGCTTCCTCGCACACCGTGACCAGCGAGTTTTCGCGCAGGCGCGCCTTCAGCTGCTGCACGGCATTGCCCTGGGGCAGGCGCACGCGGATCCAGCCGGGCTTGCGCAACACCGGCTGCGTGCTGTCGAAGTCGGCGCGGTTAAGCCCGATCTTGTCGTTGCCCAGCATCTTCTCGCCGGGCTTGTCGACGACGGCGATGGGGATGCTGCGGGAGGGGGAAGCGGAAGTCTGGCTCATAGGGGCTACAGCCTCAGACCGCAAGGCGCGCGGGGAGTTCGGGAAGGGTGGGATCGACGGGCACGGCGTGGAAGCCGAACTGCTTGCAGAATTCCTGTACCAGGACATCTTCCACGTCCACCAACCGCGACGGACCTCCCAAGTCTAACACCTGGGTGACCTCCAAACCCTTGTAGCCGCAGGGATTGATGCGGTGGTAAGGCTCGAGGTCCATGTCCACGTTGAAAGCCAGGCCATGGAAGCTGCAGCCGCGGCGGATGCGCAGGCCCAGGGCGGCCACCTTGGCCCCCGCCACGTACACGCCAGGGGCACCCTCGAGGCGCTCGGCCCCGATATTCCACTCGCCCAGGGTGTCGATGATGGCCTGTTCGATCCGGTTGACCAGCTCGCGCACGCCCACGCCCGTGCGGCGCAGGTCGATCAGGGGGTAGGCCACGATCTGGCCTGGGCCGTGGTAGGTCACCTGACCACCGCGATCCACCCGCACCACGGGGATATCGCCCGCGAACAGCACGTGCTCCGCCAGTCCCGCCTGCCCCAGCGTGAACACCGGGTCGTGCTCCAGCAGCCACAGCTCGTCGACGGTGTCGTCGGTGCGGTTGTCGGTGAAGGCGCTCATGGCCTTCCAGGTGGATTCGTAGGGGACGCGCCCCAGCCGGCGGACGTTGAGGGGGAGGGTCATGGGGGGATGGGGTTGGAGGGGATTTGGGGAACGTGTGGGCGAGGCCCTTCTTGCACAAGGATACGCCCGGCAGGGCGGTAGGAGCGCGCCCTGCGCGCGACAGTTTTTCGCGAAGAGCAACAGGTCCTGCTGCTCACGGTCCCAAAACATGTCGCGCGCAGGGCGCGCTCCTACGGGGCGCCGGGCTTACATCGTGAAGCGGATGTTCTCGTCCGCCCGCAGGGTGCTGTGCGCCTCGAGGTACTTCTCACGGCTCGGTGCCACGAAGCTCACCGTCACCGACTGGTAATTGCCGGCCAGCGTGAGCTTGGTCGAGAGCGTTTCGTGCAGCACCTCCAGGCCGATGCCGTGCAGGAGTGCCAGCACGTGCTTGTCGAGGCCCGCGTTGGCGTTGCCGATCGCGGTAATCTCGAACTCGCCCGGGAACTGGAAGCCCTTCCCTTCTTTCTGTGCATCGCTGAAATCGATCTCGCGCATGATCGCTTCCTCTTATTTCTTGGCGCTGTCGTCGCTGTGGAACCACAGCATGATCGTGTCCCAGAGGCGCGAGAAGAAGCCGCCTTCGGGCGCATCGGCGAGAGCCACCAGCGGCTTGGTGAGCACGGGCTGGCCGTCGAGCGTGACGCGCAATGTGCCTACCTGCTGGCCCTTCCTGAACGGCGCGATCAGGGTGGCCGGAATGTCGAGGTTGGCCTTCAGCTTGTCGTAATCGCCGCGCTTGACCGAAACCAGGGCGTCTTCGGTGAGGCCCAGCGCGATGGTGTTCTCAGCGCCCTTCCACAGTTTCGGCGTGGCCAGCGGCTTGTTGGCCTCGTACAGTTTGTGCGATTCGTAGAAACGGAACCCGTAGTTGAGCAGCGCCAGCGCGGCATCGGCGCGGCCCTTCTCGCTGTTGGCGCCCATCACGATGGCGATCATGCGTGCATCGCCCTGCTTCGCCGAGGCGGCGAGGCAGTAGCCGGCAGCGGCCGTGTGACCGGTCTTGATGCCGTCCACGGTGTTGTCGCGCCACAGCAGCAGGTTGCGGTTGTGCTGCTTGATGCCGTTCCACTCGAACTCCTTCACCGCCGAGATCGCATAGTCCTCGGGAAAGTCGTGGATCAGCGCGCGCGAGAGGATCGCGATGTCACGGGCCGTCGTGAAGTGGTTGGAAATGGGGTAACCCGACGCGTTCTGGAAATTCGAGTGGGTCATGCCCAGCTGCTTCGCGTACGCGTTCATCAGGTTCGCGAACGCCGGCTCGGAACCCGCCGTGTGCTCGGCCAGCGCGATGGCGGCGTCGTTACCGGACTGGATGATCATGCCGTACAGCAGGTCTTTCAGCGGCACCTGGCTGTTGAGCTTCAGGAAGCTGGTGGAACCGTCGGTGCCCGCGCCGCCGCCACGCCATGCGTTCTCGCTGATCGTGACCGGGTCGGTCATGTGGATCTTGCCGTTGCCGACTTCGGCGGACACGACGTAGTCGGTCATCACCTTGGTGATCGACGCCGGCTCCACCTGCATGTCCGGGTCTTTCGACGCGATGATCTGCCCGGTGTTGTAGTCCATCAGCACCCAACTCTTGCCCTCCACTTCCGGCGGCGGCGGCACCGGCGCCTCGGGCACCACGGGGCGCGGCACGGACGGGCGGGGCGGCGTCTGCTGCGCCACGGTCACGCCGGCGACGAGCGCGGCGGCGGCGAAAGCGAACAGGGAACGGGGCAAGAGCTTCATCGTTTCAGCGGTCCAGTCAAAACAGGAAAAAAGAGGGTCAGTCTACCGCGACCTGCGGCCTGGGCAGGCCCATGCCGGCGATCCGGTCGGTGAGGCGATCGGCGGTGTCCACATCGGAAAGCGGCCCGACACGCACGCGGCGCAGGTTCCGTCCACCCGCCTGGAACTCCACGACACTGACAGGCCCGAGGCCGGCCCGGTTCAATTGGTCGGCCACGTGTTGGGCATTCGCGGCATCCGAGAAGGCGCCGACCTGGAGGTAAATGCTTGGTTTTCCGGGCACCGGGGGAGTGATGTTGCCTGTGGGAGCCGGGGTCTTCGGAGCGACCGAGGTTGCGGGCGGCAGGGCTTGCGCGGGGGAAATATCCGTCATGCCGGCGACGCTGCCATCGTCGTTTTCTTCGGCATCACCCGTGCTTGGGACGACGGCCGCGCCCATGGCGCCCACCGCCGCTGCCGGCGTCGCCACCGTCCGTGGCGAGGGCGGCCGCGCCAATGTAGGAGCCGCTATCGCGGCGACGGGACCCTGCCTCGGCGCTTCACCGCTCCCTTGGCTTCTCGCCGCTATAGCGGCTACGGGTGGAGAGGCTTCTACCGGCGGTGCGGTGACCGGCGCGGGCTTCGGCGCGGTGTTCACATAGGGCGCGCCGCGATCGCTGCCCGGATCGTTCGGGTCGATCGCGCGCACTTCCACCAGGCCCGTGCCTTTGGGCCACACACCAATCCTCACGGCGGCGGCAAAAGAGAGGTCGATGATGCGGTTCTCGTGGAACGGGCCGCGATCGTTGATGCGGACGATGACGCTCTTGCCGTTCTCCAAGTTGGTGACGCGCGCGTAGCTCGGCAGCGGCAAGGTCTTGTGCGCCGCCGAGAACTGGTACATGTCGTACGCCTCGAGGCTCGAGGTCTTGTAGCCGTGGAATTTGTTCCCGTAGAACGACGCGATGCCGCGCTCCACGTAACCATGCGGGCTCGGCAGCACGTTGTAGGTCTGCCCCAGCACGGAATACGGCGATTTGTTCCCATACAGCGAGCGCGGCTCTGCCTTAGGCACCGGCTCGGGAAGCTTGCTCACATCCGGCGCATCGGTGGGAACGCTGTCGCTCCGGCTGCGGTAGCGACTGGACTGGCCCTTGCGGATGTCGTCGTAGCCGCGCGACGAGGAGGACGGGGAACCGCTGCCGCGGGATGAGGGGCGGGAATTCTTCGAGCCGCCGCAGGCGGTGAGGAGCACTGCAACCAGGATGACGGCGAGCCACCGTAGGAGCGCGCCCTGCACGCGACGCCGTTGGGGCCTTGAGCCACAGGGCCTGTTGCTCTCCGCGAATAGCTGTCGCGCGCAGGGCGCGCTCCTACATGTCAACAGCACCGCCCCCACGGCGTGCTGCTTCATCGCGGTGCCGCCACGCGCGCACGGATTTCCTGCGCCAACTGGTCCACCGCCATCGCGTACATCGGACTGCGGTTATAGGTGGTGATCACGTAGAAGTTCTGGAAGGTGAACCAGTATTCGTTGCCGGACGGGCCGTCCAGGCGTACGAGTTGCGCATCGCGACCGGGATTCAGATGCCGCAGCGGCGCGAAGCCTTCAGCCATGAAGGATTCCACGGGTGCGGCGGGGCGCCAGTCCTTCGGTACACCGGGTGCCGCGGCGCGGGCATCGGGCTGGGCCCGTGCGGCGATGGGACCGCCGGCTTCCCAACCGTGCTGCGCGAAGTAATTCGCCACGCTGGCGAAGATGTCGCCCATCGAGCCCTTCATGTCGATGCGGCCGTCGCCGTCGTAGTCGACGCCCCAGTCACGGATGGACGAGGGCATGAACTGACCCCAGCCCTGCGCGCCGGCATAGGAGCCCGTGAGGGTGTCGAGAGGGCCGCCGAGATGGTTCTGCGGCAGCTCCAGCAGGACTTTCAGCTGTTCGCGGAAGAACGGCGCGCGCTTCGGGTAGTAGAAGGCCAGTGTTGCCAGCGCATCCAGCACCTTCCATTTGCCGGTATTGCGGCCGTAGAAGGTTTCGACGCCCACGATGGCCACGATGTATTCGGGCGGCACGCCGTATTTGCGCCCGATGTCGTCGAGCAGCGCACGGTGCTCGCGATAGAAGTCGGCACCTGCCGAGATGCGCTGTTCGGTGAGGAAGATCGGACGGTAATCACGCCACGGCTTGCCTTCGGCCGGCCGGCTGATGGCGTCTAGGATCGCCTGTTGCTTCCTCGCTCCGTCGAGCAGCACATTCAGCGACGCCCTGCTTTTTCCGGTGTCTTTCGCCACTTCGCCCACCAGCTTCTCCTGCCCCGGGTGGGTACCGGCGTAGGCGGTGGTGGCGAACAGTAGGGGGAAGGCGATCATCGCGCCGGCGAGGCGCGGGAAGAGGCGTGCGGGACGTGCGCGGCGCGCGGCGAGAACTTCATCCATGCGCCGAAGCGTAACACGCGTATCTGGCGTATCCGGGACAAGCCTGGGCACGCGTTCAGGCTGTAGGAGCGCGCCCTGCGCGCGACATCTTTTCGCGCCAGTCCCCTGGCTGGCGCGCCAGCTCCCAGGTCCGGCGAAAACCTGTCGCGCGCAGGGCGCGCTCCTACTCGTGCAGTTTGCGATTTGCGTGGATCGACATCAGCACGCCGAAGCCCGTGAGCAGCGAGACCGCGGACGTGCCGCCGTAGCTCACCAGCGGCATCGGCACGCCGACCACCGGCAGGATGCCGGCCACCATGCCGCCGTTCACCGCCACGTAGACGAAGAAGCTCATGCCGATGGCGCCCGCGAGCAGGCGCGAATAGGTGTCGCGCGCGTTCATCGCGATCCACAGGCAGCGGCCGATGATGAAGGCGTAAAGCAGCATGATGGCGATGACGCCGATCAGCCCGAACTCCTCCGAGAACACCGCGAAGATGAAGTCGGTGGTGTGCTCGGGCAGGAAATCCAGGCGCGACTGCGTGCCATGCTGCCAGCCCTTGCCGAAAACACCGCCGGAACCCACGGCGATCTTCGACTGGATGATGTGCCAGCCGTTGCCCAGCGGGTCGGATTCGGGGTCGAGCATCGTGCGCACGCGGTTGCGCTGGTACTCGTGGAGGAACTGCCAGGCCACCGGTACCGTCGCCGCGGCGCCGCTCACCAGGAGTCCGATGCGCCACCAGGCCATGCCCGAGAGGAACAATGCGAAGGCGCCGGCACCGGCCACCAGCAACGCCGTGCCGAGGTCGGGCTGTTCGGCGATGAGGCCCGCCGGCACCGCGATGAGCAGGCCCACCACGGCGATGTCCTTCCAGCCGGGCGGAAGCTGGCGCGGGTGCAGGTACCAGGCCACCATCATCGGCATGGTGAGCTTGAGCAGTTCGGACGGCTGGAAGCGCATCACCCCCAGATCGAGCCAGCGGTAGGCCCCCCTGCCCTCGCCCAGCACGGCCACGACCACGAGCAGCGCCGTACTGCCCATGTAGAGCCAGGGCGTCCACGAGCGCAGCACGGGCGGCGGGATGCGCGAAATGATCAGCAGCAGCACGGCGCCGAGCACGAAACGCGCGGCCTGCCCGCCCACCAGCGAGTAATTGCCGCCACCGGCGCTGTAGAGCGTGGCCAGGCCGGCGCAGGCGAGCAGGAAGAGCGCCAGCAGCAACGGCAGGTCAAGCCGCGGCCGGGTGAGCATGCGCATGCCGAAGCGCTTCAGGCGAACGGATAGTTGCTCGAGCACGTTACTGGTCCTCGCCGTTGTCGTAGGGCGGCGCGGTGCTTCCCGCGGCGGCGGGTGGCGTGTCCACGGACGATGCTTCCGCGGCCTCCGCCTCGGGAACGGTGTCGGCCGTGACGATCTGGCCGGGCGTCGGATCGACCGGACGCTGTCCGCCTTCGTCCACCACCCACTGGTCGAGGACCTTGCGGGCGATGGGGCCCGAATCCTCCGCGCCCCAGGCGCCCGCCTCGAGCACCACCGTCACGGCGATCTTCGGATCGTCGGCCGGCGTGTACGCGATGAACAGCGCGCGGTGGCGGCTGGCCAGGTAGGCCTTGTTCTTGTTGGTGTCGTACGCATCGGTCTTGCGCGAGAAGCGCTCGGCCGTGCCGCTCTTGCCAGCGATGATGAAGGGGAAGCCGATGCCCAGCTTCTTGCCGGTGCCCTTGCCCGAGTTGATCACCGCTTCCATGCCCTCGTTCACCGCATCCCAGTCGGCCGCCTTGCGGATCACGGACGGACCGGTGGGCGGGAAAGACTGCGGCACGCGAGCGCTGTCAACGCCATCCTGCGTGGCAAGCAGCAGGTGCGGCGCATAGGGCACGCCGCGCCCGGCGAAGGTAGCCACGGCATGCGCGAGCTGGATCGGCGTGACCGCCCAATAGCCCTGGCCGATGCCCGAGATGATGGTTTCGCCCGGGTACCAGCCCGCCTTGCTGCGCGTGGCCTTCCATTCGCGGGAGGGCAGCACGCCCTCCACTTCGCCGACCAGGTCGATGCCTGTCTTCTTGCCGAAGCCCAGCTTGCCCATCCACGCGGACAGGCGGTCGATGCCCATGTCCAGCGCGAGCTTGTAGAAGTAGGTGTTGGTGGAGTGTTCGATGGCCTGCACCATGTTCACCACGCCATTGCCACCGCGCACGTCGTCGCGGTAGCAGCGCGACTGCCCCGGAATGCAGAACTCGCCGGTGGAAAGCACCGTGTCGCTGGGCCTGCGGATACCCATCGTCAGGCCGCCGAGGGCGAGGAAGGGTTTTATCGTGGAGCCGGGCGGATACACACCGCGCAAAGCGCGGTTGTACAGAGGCTTATCGGGCGCCGTGGTCAGCTCCTTGTAGTCGGCGGAGCTGATGCCGTTGACAAAGAGGTTCGGATCGAAGCTCGGCTCGCTGGCGAAGGCCAGCACCTGGCCGCTCCGCGGGTCGATGGCGATCGCGGCGCCGGCACGGCCGTGCATCGCTTCTTCCGCGGCCTTCTGCAAGCGCACGTCGATGCTGAGGTAGATGTTCTTGCCCGGCGTGGGCGGCGTGGTGTCTAGCACGGCCTGGGTGCGCCCGTCGGCGTTCACCTCGACCAGCTCGTAGCCCGGCTGGCCGTGCAGCAGCTTCTCGTAATACCGCTCGATGCCAATGCGGCCGATGTGCGTGGTGCCCTTGTAGCTGGCCTCTTCTTCCTCATCCATGCCTTCGAGGTCGTCCGCGTCGATGCGGCTCACGTAGCCGATGACATGGGCGAGCTGCGAACCCATGGGGTAGCGCCGGGTGAGGTACGGCACCACGTCCACGCCGGGGAACTGCCAGCGGTTCACGGCGAAGCGGCCGATTTCGTCCTCGGTGAGCTTGAGCTTGAGCGGCACGCCTTCGAAACGCCGGCCTTGCTTCACCTGCTTTTTGAAGGCGGCGACGTCCTCGTCACTTAGCGGCACGATCGCGCCGAGCCGCTTCAGCATGTCGTCCATGTCGGCGACCTGCTCGGGCGTGACTTCGAGCCGGAAGGCCGGCACGTTGTCGGCCAGCAGCACGCCGTTGCGGTCGTAGATGAGTCCGCGCGCGGGCGGAATGGCGCGCGGCTTCACGCGGTTCTGGTCGGAGCGCACCACGAACTCGTCGTGGTGCAGCACCTGCAGGTACACGTAACGCACGCACACGGCGGCCAGGCCGAGCAGGATCAGCGCGAAGCCGGCCACGGCGCGGCGGCGGAACAGCGCCAGTTCGCCGCGGACCTCCTTGATCGAGGCGCGCCGCCGGCTCATGCCTCGTGGATGCGCAGGCGCGCGCGCAGATCGTCGAGGATGAGGAACACGAACGGCCACAAGGCCGCGCCGACCAGCGGCGAGATCCAGTATTCCGGCGGCGGCAGCGGATCGCCGCTGAACAAGCGCACCAGCATCAGCAGGACGCGATCGTTCACGAGAAGGCCCAGCACCGCGAGCGACTGCTGCCACATGGGGAAGAAGCGCAGGCGAGAGCGGAAGCGCAGCGCGATGAACACCATCGCGGTCAGGCGCAGGGCCTGTTCGCCGAGCAACATGCCGTCGAACAGGTCTGCCGCCACGCCCAGGCTGAAGGCCAGGCCGAGGGTGACCCGGTCACCGGACTGCAGGCACCAGTAGAGCAGCACCAGTGCGGGCCAGTACGGCTTCAACGGCGTGAGCGGACCCGGCAATGGAATCAGCATGAGGAACAGCGAGATCAGCAGCGTGGAGGCGAACCACAGCTGGCGGACGCGAACCCGGTTCATGGCGCACCCCCGGACGGTGCCGAAGCGGCGGGCGACGCGACCGGTGCATTCGGATCGGGGGCCAGGCTGGCGGGCGGACCGGCCTCCGGAGCGGGTGCCGGGGGACCGGCGCCTTCCGCCAGGTCGTGCAGCAGGAGCACGTCCTCGCTGCGGTCGAGGTCCGCGGCCGGCGTGGCCTGGGCTGACAGGAAGGTGCCCGAGGGCGTCTGCGCCACGTCGCGGATCTCGCCCACGGGAAAACCCACCGGGAAGCGCCCGCCAAGGCCTGAGGTGACGAGCTTGTCGCCGGCCTGCACGTCCGCCGAGACCGGGATGTTCGGCAGCGAAAGCATATCGCCCGCGCGCGAACCGTAGGCGATGGTGCGCAGGCCGGTACGTTCGATGGTCACGGGAATGGCATGGTTCGGGTCGGTGATCAGCATGGCCACGGACGTGGTGGGAAGTACCTCGACGATCTGGCCCATCACGCCGCGGGCATCGATCACCACCTGGCCGGTCTGTACCTTGTCGCGCGCACCCACGTTGAGCACGATGCGGTGACGGAAGCCGCCGAGGTCCACCCCGATCAGGCGCGCGAGCTGCACATTGAGCGAGAGGCTGTGCTGGGTGTCGAGCAGCTCCTTCAGGCGCTGGTTCTGCTCGGCCACGGACGCCATGCGGTTGAGCTTGGCGTTAGCCAGTAGCAGGTCCTCACGAAGGCGCTGGTTCTGCTCGGTGAGGCGCTGGCGGTCGGCGAAAGCGACCGTCACCGCCTGGAAACCCTGCGACGGCAAGCCGGCGATGCGATAGACCGGCTCGACCACGAGAGACAAGCCATAGCGCACGCTCGGCAACCAGCCGCCGCGATGGTCGAGCACCATGAGCACGCAGGCAAACGCGAGGTAGACGATGAGACGCAGCGTCCCCGCCACGCCAGCCGCGAACAGGGGCGACTTGTCGTCGCGATTGAGGGCCATGTGTCAGGCCGTCCCCGTGCGCTCGGACATCCCGCCCGTGCGCGCCATCATCATTCGAACGCGAAGAAATCGCTGCCGTGCTGGTCGATCATCTCCAGGGCCTTGCCGCCACCGCGCGCCACGCAGGTGAGCGGGTCGTCGGCCACCTGCACGTGCAGGCCGGTTTCCTCGGAGATCAGGCGATCCAGATCGCGCAGCAACGCGCCGCCACCCGTGAGCACGATGCCGCGCTCGGCCACGTCGGAGCAAAGCTCCGGCGGGGTCTGTTCCAGCGCCGCCTTCACCGCCGCCACGATGCCCGACAGCGGCTCGTGCAGCGCTTCCAGCACCTCGTTGGAGTTGATCAGGAACATGCGCGGCACGCCCTCGGCGAGGTTTCGGCCGGAAATCTCGATCTCGCGGACTTCGCTCTGCGGGAAGGCGCAGCCGATCTCGAGCTTGATCCGCTCGGCGGTGGACTCGCCGATCAGGGTGCCGTGGTTGCGGCGCACGTAGTTGATGATGGCCTCGTCGAAGCGGTCGCCGCCGACGCGCACGGACTGCGAGTAGACGATGCCGTTGAGCGAGATGACGGCCACCTCGGAGGTGCCGCCGCCGATATCCAGCACCATGGAGCCGCGCGCCTCGTGCACCGGGATGCCGGCGCCGATCGCGGCGGCCATGGGCTCCTCGATGAGGAAGACGTCGCGGGCACCGGCGCCTTCGGCCGATTCCTTGATGGCCCTGCGCTCCACCTGGGTGGAACCGCAGGGCACGCAGACCAGCACCCGCGGGCTCGGGCGCAGCATGCGCGACCGGTGCACCTGCTTGATGAAGTGCTGCAGCATCGCCTCGGTCATGGTGAAGTCGGCGATGACGCCATCCTTCATCGGGCGCACCGTGGCGATGTTGCCCGGGGTGCGCCCCAGCATGCGCTTGGCGTCGCCACCGACGGCCGCCACGGCGCGGGGACCGCCCGGACCACGGTCCTGGCGGATCGCCACCACCGACGGCTCGTTGAGGACGATACCCTGCCCGCGCACATAAATGAGCGTGTTCGCCGTGCCGAGGTCGATGGAAATGTCGTTCGAAAAGAGTCCGCGGAACTTCTTAAACATGATGCGGCGGGCGCCCATAGCGGGAAAAAGTAAGCGTGCGAGTCTAGATTGGCGCCCTCCCCCACGCAAGGGCACAGTCGTTAAGAAAGCCTTGTAAGTCCGGATGATGCGAGCGGAACTTACCTGCCCAAGGCAATGCACGGCAGGTTCGGGAGGTCGCCTCCTGGCTCGTTTTTAGGTACGATTTGCAGGTTTGCCGGACCCCGTGCGGGCGGCGTTTCTCGCTGCGGCCTCCCGGTCGCGCCAATCCACTTCCAGGGTCACCCCATCGCATGACTGCCGTTATCTGCGGATCGTTAGCCTATGACACCATCATGGTGTTCCAGGACCAGTTCAAGAACCACATCATTCCTGATCAGGTGCATATCCTGAACGTGTCGTTCCTGGTGCCGGCGATGCGCCGCGAGTTCGGCGGTTGCGCGGGCAACATCGCCTACAACCTGAAGCTCCTCGGCGGCGAGCCCATGCCGGTGGCCACGGTGGGCCAGGACTTCGCGCCGTACCGCGCGCACCTGGAGAAGTTCGGCATCCGCCTCGACGGCGTGCGCCAGTTCGACGACCAGTTCACCCCCCAGTGCTTCATCACCACCGACCTGGATAACAACCAGATCACGGCCTTCCATCCTGGCGCGATGTCCAGCGCGCAGGAAAACCACGTGCGCGACATCGCGCATTGCACCTTCGGCATCGTCGCGCCGGACGGCCGCGAAGCGATGCTCCAGCACGTGGACGAATTCTCCGCGCGCGGCGTGCCCTTCATCTTCGATCCGGGCCAGGCCATGCCGTTGTTCAACGGCGACGAATTCCGCTCGATGATCACGAAGTCCACGTACGTCATCGTCAACGACTACGAGTCGCAGCTGCTGCAGCAGCGCACCGGCTGGAGCGCTTCCGAGATCGCATCGAAGGTCACCGCGTACATCGTGACGCAGGGGCCGCGCGGCTCGCTGATTCATGTGGATGGCCAGACGGTGGAGATCCCGCCGGCGCGCGAACGCCAGGTGGTGGATCCCACCGGCTGCGGCGACGCGTATCGTGCCGGCCTCATCTTCGGCATCATGAAGGGCTACGACTGGCCGACCATCGGCCGCATGGCCTCGCTGATGGGCGCGCTGAAGGTCGAGCATCCCGGCACGCAGAATCAGTACTTCACGTACGAGCAGTTCGCGAACGAGTTCCAGGACCAGTTCGGATACGCGCTGGCCTGACCGTTGTAGGAGCGCGCCCCGCGCGCGACAGCCTTTCGCGAGGTGTTACAGGACCTGTAGCCATAACGCGAAAGGCTGTCGCGCGCAGGGCGCGCTCCTACATCAGTTGCGGGGTTTGAACCCCATCGCCGCGTTCACTGCCTGCTTCCAGCCTTCGTACAGATCGTCCCGGCGTTCTTTCGTCATCGCCGGCTTGAACTCGCGATCGACCGCCCAACGCATGGCGATGTCGTTCTTGTCCTTCCAGAACCCGACAGCGAGGCCGGCGAGATATGCCGCACCTTGCGCCGTCGTCTCCTGCACCTTCGGCCGCAGCAAGGTCACGTCGAGAATGTCCGCCTGGAACTGCGCCATGAAATCGTTCGCGATGGCGCCTCCGTCAGCACGCAGTTCCTTAAGTTTGATGCCCGCGTCGGCCTGCATGGCCTCGAGGACGTCGCGCGTCTGATAGGCCATCGACTCCAGCGCGGCGCGGATGAACTGCTCTTTCGTCGTGCCACGCGACAGACCGAACACGGCGCCGCGCACGTCGCTTTTCCAGTACGGCGCACCCAACCCGACGAACGCAGGTACGACGTAGACGCCGCCGTTGTCCTTCGCGCGCTCCGCATACGCCTGCGAATCGGACGCCTTGCCGAACATCCGCAATCCATCGCGCAACCATTGCACCACCGAGCCTGCCACGAAGATGCTGCCCTCAAGGGCGTACTCCACCTTTCCGCCCACGTCCCACGCGATGGTGGTCAGCAATCCGTTCGTCGAACGCACGGCCTTCCCACCGGTGTTCATGAGCATGAAGCATCCCGTTCCGTACGTATTTTTCGCCAGGCCTTCCTCGAAGCAGGCCTGACCGAATAGCGCGGCCTGCTGGTCGCCGGCGATGCCGGCAATCGGTACTTCCTTGCCGAAAAAGTGCCTGGCTTGTGTATCGCCGTAGACCTCGCTGGACGATTTCACGTCGGGCAGCATCGCGCGAGGCACGGCGAGCATCCGCAGCAGTTCGTCATCCCACTCGCGGGCATGGATGTCGTACATCAGCGTACGCGAGGCATTGGTGGCATCGGTGACATGCACCTTGCCGCCGGTCAGATTCCAGATCAGCCAGGTGTCGATGGTGCCGAAGAGCAGTTCGCCGGCCTCCGCCCTTGCCTGGGCACCCTCCACGCGGTCGAGGATCCAGCGCACCTTGGTGCCGGCGAAATAAGGGTCGATCAGGAGCCCGGTTTTCTCGCGGACGGATTCCTCGTGGCCTTCAGCCTTGAGCCTGTCGCAGATATCGGCGCTCTGCCGCGACTGCCAGACGATGGCGTTATGGATCGGCTGGCCCGTACTCCTCTCCCACACCACCGTGGTCTCGCGCTGGTTGGTGATGCCGATGCCCGCGATGCGCGACGGATCGACCTGCGCGTTGCTGATGACCTCGGTCATTGTCGACAGCACGCTGGTCATGATGTCGCGCGGGTTGTGCTCCACCCATCCCGGCTGCGGGAATATCTGCGGGAATTCGCGCTGCGCCATGCCGGCGATGCCGCCATCGTGGTCGAAGAGCATCGCGCGCGAACTAGTCGTGCCCTGGTCGATGGCGAGGATGTACGACGTTTTTGTGTTCACGCTGGATCCTCATTCCCGTTGTAGGAGCGCGCCCTGCGCGTTTATGCCCGCGTCGGGTACGACATGTTTTGAGGCTGTGAGGTGGAGTTGGCGCGCAGGGTGGGGATTGGGGCGAAGAACTGTCGTACCCGACGCGGGCATAAACGCGCAGGGCGCGCTCCTACAGCTTCCGTGTCGCTGATGAAAGGTAGCCCGTAAGGCGCTGCACATCCGGTGGTGCGATACGCAGGCCCAGCTTGCTCCGGCGCCACAGGATGTCCTCGGCCGCTGTGGCCCATTCGTGACGGACCAGGTAATCCACTTCCACTTGGTAGAGATCGGCGCCGAAGTGCTCGCCCAGGTCGTACAGGCTGCCTGCTTCGCCCAGCAGATCACGCGCCCGTGTGCCGTAGCTGTACACCAGGCGCCACGCCAGCGCCTCCGGCAGCCAGGGGCGCGTGGAAAGAACATCCTCGAGCAGCGCTTCGATATCGCGCTCACCGCCGCCCGGAAGCGGCCTTGCATCCGCGGTCCAGGCGGGATGGTCGTTGCCGAGCAATGGCGCGAGGATGTCCATGGCCTCTTCCGACAGCTTGCGGAACGTCGTGAGCTTGCCACCGAAGACGCTCAGCAGCGGTGGCCCGTTGCGGTCCACGTCCAGGAGGTAATCGCGCGTGACCTCGGACGCTGCGCCGGAATCGTCCTCCAGGAGCGGGCGCACGCCGCTATAGCTCCAGACGACGTCGTCTGGACCCAGTTGTTTCTTGAAATAGCGGTTCGCCGCGTCGCACAGATAACCGACTTCCTCCGGTGTGATGACCGGATGCGATGGATCGTCGATGTACTCGACATCTGTCGTGCCGAGCAGCGTGAAATCGCGCTCGTACGGGATGGCGAAGACGATGCGCCGGTCGGGTTGCTGGAAGATGTACGCGTAGCGGTGATCGAATATTCCGGGCACCACGATGTGGCTGCCCTTGACCAGGCGCAGCGAGCGATCGTGCTTCACATGCGCCACCTCGTCCAGGAATCGCGCCGCCCATGGCCCCGCGGCGTTCACGAGAGCGCGGGCCTTCACGAAGTGCCTGCGGCCATCGGCGGACTCGAGCTCGGCGGTCCAGCTGCCCCCATCGCGCCTGGCGCTGAGGCAGCGTGTATGGGTCTGGATGCGCACGCCACGCCGGGCGGCGTCCATCGCATTGAGCACCACCAGGCGTGCATCCTGCACCCAGGCGTCCGAGTACACAAAGCCCGTGTGGAATTCGTCGCGCAGCGGCTGACCGGTGACGTGCTTGGCGAAGCGGATGCGCCGCGAGCCGGGAAGCGTACGGCGGCCCCGGCCAAGGTGGTCGTAAAGGAGCAGCCCGATACGGATCATCCACTCCGGCCGCAGATGCGGCTGGTGCGGAAGGACGAAGCGCAGTGGCCAGATGATGTGCGGTGCGGCGCGTAGCAGCACCTCGCGCTCCGCGAGCGCCTTGCCGACCAGGGCGAACTCGAACTGCTCCAGGTAGCGCAGCCCGCCATGGATAAGCTTCGTGCTCGAACTGGAGGTATGGGAAGCGAGATCGTCGCGCTCGCAGAGCCAGACGCTGAGGCCTCGTCCGGCCGCGTCGCGCGCGATGCCGACCCCATTGACGCCGCCACCAACCACGAGGACATCGACCTGCTCGATCATTGTTCTTTTCCCGGTGGAAGGACGGTCCTGCCGAGCGAGATGATAGCGCGGCCCAAACGTTGCCGAGTTGTAGAGCTCGAACGTTGTAGGAGCGCGCCTTGCGCGCGACAGATGTTGGGGCGAGGCCGTGGAGCTGGCGCGTGCGCCTGGGGAATGGTGCGAGAAGCTGTCGCGCGCAGGGCGCGCTCCTACAGCGGGTCGCGCGGCGCGCAAAAGAAAAAACCCGGCCTCTAATGAGACCGGGTTTTAGGATAAAGCCCCTGGCGGTGACCTGTTGCTGAGCGTGCCCGTTGGGCACGACAGCAAAGAAAAAACCCGGCCTCTAAAGAGACCGGGTTTTAGGATAAAGCCCCTGGCGGTGACCTACTCTTGCATGGCTTGAGCCACACTACCATCGGCGCATGCGCGTTTCACTTCTGAGTTCGGGAAGGGATCAGGTGGGACCACGCCGCTATAGCCGCCAGGGAAGGGGTGGGAGCAGCGCAGGTGCGCCGGCTCCACAGAGGGTGTAAACGAGTGACAAGCGTCCGGAATCGGAAGCGAGTAGAGAGATGTTAAGACGGTGAAGCGTCTTGGGGTTATATGGTCAAGCCTCACGGCTCATTAGTACACGTAAGCTCAATGCATTGCTGCACTTCCACACCGTGCCTATCAACCACCTAGTCTTGATGGTGCCTTTAGGAGAGTCAAGCTCTCGGGAGATCTCATCTTGGGGCGTGCTTCCCGCTTAGATGCTTTCAGCGGTTATCACTTCCGTTCGTAGCTACCGGGCAATGCCATGGGCATGACAACCCGAACACCAGCGGAACGTCCACTCCGG
>NZ_DASYDO010000074.1:0-35398 GCF_036499525.1 Luteibacter sp.
CCCTGCGCGCGACAGGTTTTCGCCAGGACCTACAAGCTCTTGAAGGTGGTCGCGAAAACCTGTCGCGCGCAGGGCGCGCTCCTACAAGAAACTTAGAGCATCGGCAGGTCGAGGCCTTGTTCCTTCGCGCAGGCGATCGCCTCGGGGTAGCCGGCGTCCGCATGGCGCATCACGCCGGTGCCCGGGTCATTCCAGAGCACGCGCGCGATGCGCTTGTCCGCTGCCTCGCTACCGTCGCAGACGACCACCACGCCGCTGTGCTGGCTGTAACCCATGCCGACACCGCCGCCGTGGTGCAGGCTGACCCAGGTGGCGCCGCCGGCCACATTGAGCATGGCGTTGAGTAGCGGCCAGTCGCTCACGGCGTCGCTGCCGTCGCGCATGGCCTCGGTCTCGCGGTTCGGGCTGGCGACCGAACCGGAATCGAGGTGGTCGCGGCCGATCACCACCGGCGCCTTCAGTTCGCCGTTGCGGACCATCTCGTTGAAGGCCAGGCCGAGGCGGTGGCGCTGCCCCAGGCCCACCCAGCAGATGCGCGCCGGCAGGCCCTGGAAGCTGATCCGCTCGCGGGCCATGTCCAGCCAGCGGTGCAGGTGCGGATCGTCGGGGATCAGCTCCTTCACCTTGGCGTCGGTCTTGTAGATGTCTTCCGGGTCGCCCGAGAGCGCCACCCAGCGGAACGGTCCCACGCCGCGGCAGAATAGCGGGCGGACGAAGGCCGGCACGAACCCGGGGAAGGCGAAGGCCTCGGTCAGGCCCTCGTCCTTCGCCATCTGGCGGATGTTGTTGCCGTAGTCGAAAGTCGGCACGCCCATGGCATGGAACGCCAGCATGGCTTCCACGTGGCGGCGCATGGAGGCCTTGGCCGCGCGCGCGGTGCCTGCCGGATCGCTTTTCCGGCGCTCGAACCACTCGTCCACCGTCCAGCCCGAGGGCAGGTAACCATTGACCGGGTCGTGGGCGCTGGTCTGGTCGGTGACCGCGTCCGGGCGCACCCCGCGGCGGACGAGTTCGGGCAGCACGTCGGCCGCGTTACCCAGGAGGGCTACGGAGACCGCGCGGCCTTCCTTCGCATAGCGGTCCAGGCGGGCCAATGCGTCGTCGAGGTCGCTCGCCTGCTCGTCCACGTAACGCGTTTTCACGCGGAAATCGATGCGGCTCTGCTGGCATTCGATCGTAAGCGATGAGGCGCCTGCCAGGCTCGCGGCCAGCGGCTGGGCGCCGCCCATGCCGCCGAGGCCCGCGGTGAGGACCCAGCGGCCGGCCAGGCTGCCGCCGTAATGCTGGCGGCCCATTTCCACGAAGGTCTCGTACGTGCCCTGCACGATGCCTTGCGACCCGATGTAGATCCACGAGCCGGCCGTCATCTGGCCGTACATCATCAGGCCCTTGCGATCGAGCTCATTGAAATGCTCCCAGTTCGCCCACGCGGGAACGAGGTTCGAATTGGCGATGAGCACGCGCGGTGCGTCCGGGTGCGACGGGAACACGCCCACCGGCTTGCCCGACTGCACCAGCAGCGTCTGGTCGTCGCGCAGCTCGCGCAGGCTGCGCAGGATCGCGTCGAAGCATTCCCAGTTGCGCGCCGCGCGACCGATGCCGCCGTACACCACCAGCTCTGCCGGGTTCTCGGCCACTTCCGGATCGAGGTTGTTCTGCAGCATGCGGAACGGCGCTTCCGTGAGCCAGCTGCGGCAGGTCAGTTCGCTGCCGCGCGGTGCGCGGACGGTGCGGGTAGTGTCGATGCGCGTGACTGCGGTCATCGGGGGGGAGACTCCGTCGATCCAGGGAATCGCCGATTATGGTCCCGCCGTGCGACGCGTCGCCAGACGCGTCGCAGCAATGGCTCAGTGCCCGGCCGTGCCGGCGCGGGCCGGGGCGTTCCGTGTGGTCTGCGGCGGCGGCAGGGTCTGGTAGCGCCGGGCCGCGGCGTCCTGGCGGGCCCGGTACAGCTGCTGCTCGCTGCGGTCGGCCGCATCGAGCTGGCTGCGCAGGGCCGGATCGGTGGTGTTCGCGCGCTGGCGGTCCAGGCTGCCCTGGCGCAGCTGTTCACGCAGCGCGTTCTGGTTCTGCCGGTCCTGTAACTGTTGCCGGTCGACCTGGCGCTGCCACTGCTGGTTGGCGCTGGGCGTGGTGATGACGATCGGCTTCGGGCGCGGCGGCGGGGCTGGCTTCGCGGGCTGGGTTTGCGCCAGCGCCAGCGCGGGAAGCGCCGTTGCCAGCAGGAACAGCAGGATTTTGCGTGATGAATTGGTCATGGGACTCGTCCATCATGGAGGGATTGTCTGCTCGAGAGACTACGTCTTCGCCCATGAACGCCACGTTTTCCCGCTGGAGCGCCCTGCTCACACTGCTTCTGCTGCCGCTTGCCGGATGCGCCACGCGCCCCGTCGCGCATGCGCCCGCTCCGCACGCCGTCCTGCTGGTGTCGATCGACGCCTTTCGCGCCGATTATATCGATCGCGGTCTCACGCCGACCCTCGTGGCTCTCGCGCACGACGGTGCAACGACGCCGTACATGCTGCCGTCGTTCCCCTCGCTGACCTTTCCCAACCACTACACGCTGGTGACCGGCCTGGTGCCGGACCGCAACGGCATCGTCAACAACACGATGAGGGACAGCGCACTGGGCAAGTTCAGCCTGGGCAATCGTGACGCCACGACCGACGGCCGCTGGTGGGCAGAGGCCGAGCCGATCTGGGTCACCGCGCAGAAGCATGGCCTGCACACGGCGACCATGTTCTGGCCGGGCACGGAAGCGAAGATCCACGGGGTACGGCCAGACCACTGGATACCGTTCGACGACTCCCTGACGCCGCGGCAGCGCGTGGACACATTGCTTTCCTGGATCGACGAGGCCGGCCCCAGGCCCGTGTTCGATACGCTTTACTTCGACGACGTCGACCATGCGGGGCACGAGTTCGGCCCGGATTCCATGGAAGTGGACGACGCCTTGCGCAAAGTCGACGAGGCGCTCGGCTACCTCGTCGGGCAACTGCGCCGGCGCGGTCTCTACGACACCACGAATCTCGTCATCGTCTCAGACCATGGCATGGCCGACGTGCCGCGCGGCAACATCGTGTTCGCCGACGAGGAAACCGATCTGTCCCTGCTCGACGCGGTGTCCTACGGCGTGATGGCCACTTTCAACGCGAAGCAAGGCGTGGATGCTTCCCGCGCGGTCGCACGCCTTCTGGCCCCGCACGCACACATGCGCTGCTACCGGAAGGAAGACCTGCCTGCCCGGCTGGATTACGGCAAGAACCCGCGCGTACCGGCTTACCTGTGCCTGGCCGAAACGGGCTGGTCGATCACCAGCCACGAGGTGCTGGCAAAGCGCCCGGACCCGATGTCGCGCGGCGAGCACGGCTATGACAACCTCGATCCCCGCATGCGCGCCCTGTTCGTGGCTCGCGGGCCGGATATCGCGCGGGGCGTGACGATCGCACCCTTCCCCAACGTGGATGTCTACCCCCTGCTGGCCCACCTGCTCGGCCTGGCGCCGCTGCCGAACGACGGCAACCTCGACGCCGTGAAGGGCGTGTTGCGCACGACGGGGGCCTTGGGCGGTCAATTCCCGTAGAATCGGGGCATGCGCCAGATCTATACATCGCCCCGCCAGGACAACGTCGACCGTGTCGTCGCCCTCCTCACCGAGCATGGCATCGAAACGACGGTGACCAACCGCTCCACCTGGAACCGCCCGACATACCAGCGCTTCAGCTATTCGCAGCGCAACGACGATCGAAACACCTGGCCACAGGTGTGGGTGAACGGTGCCGACGACTTCCCGAAGGCACGCGCCCTGCTCAAGGAGATCGGCATCGAGCCGGTGGTCCGCTTCCAGGAGGAACTCCAGCTGCACCGCCAGCCCGACAGCCGCCCGCGGCCCCAGCGCACCGCTTCCCGCGCGCGCCTGATGGTGCTGGCCATCGTCGCCGGGGTGATGCTCGTCGTTGTGCTCAAGGCCACCCAGGTGCTTTGAGTGGACGGCGCTCGCGCAGTCCCCCCACCGGCCCACATCGTCCTTCGCGAGTCCACGCGCGCCGCGCATGAGGCGGCGGAGGCTTCGCCTGTCATGCAACGGCTGTTAGCGGGGGAGCTGGACGAAGGCGGCTATCGGAGCCTGCTCGAGGCGCAGTGGGGATTATTGGAAGGTTGGGAGAGCGAGCGCTGGGATTGGCTGACTGAGATCGGCCCGACCCACCACTGGCGCTACCTCTCCCGCGCGACCGCCCTGAAACGCGACCTGACTCCCGAACGCGATTCGGCTCCCGAACGCGACCTGGCTCCCGAACGCGACCGGGCTCCCGTAGGAGCGCGCCCTGCGCGCGACAGCCTTTCGCGAAAAGCAGCAGGCCCTGTTGCTCACGGCCTCAAGACATGTCGCGCGCAGGGCGCGCTCCTACAAGCCTGGGGCGAGCTTTATGTAATCGAAGGCTCGGCGCTTGGCGGCCGGATCATCGTGAAGCACCTGCGCGAACGGTTCCCCGCCCTTCCCCATCACTTCTACGCCATAGGCGAAAACGCCGACGAACCGTGGCCTCGCTTCCAGTCGGTGCTCGACCGCGTGCTGGCCGAACCGGCTGCATTGCAGGCCGCCATCGATGGCGCGCTACGAATGTTCGCGCGTTTTCAACAGACGCTACAGGACGATGCCGCGCATGTCTGAGCTTCCCGACCTCACCGCCTGCGATCGCGAGCCCATCCACATACCCGGTTCCATCCAGCCACACGGGGCGCTGCTCGTCGTGGATGCGGCCACGCGGGCCATCCTGCAAGCCAGCGAAAATATCGGCGACATCACCGGCATCGACATGGAGACCGCGCTCGATGCACCGCTGCACGAGGTGATCGATCTGCCCGGCGAACTATTCGGCGACGCACGCCCCGCGCACAGCGCCTGGGTGCCGGTGGACTTCCCGCATGCGCGCAAGACCAGTGCCTGGCATGCGGCCGTACACGCGTACGACACGCGTTGGCTGGTCGAAATCGAACCGCGCGAAACCTACTTCGAGGACGATCCGGCCCGCGTCGCTCGCGACCTGGCACACAAGCTGGAGGGCGATCCCAACGTGGAACGCGCCGGCGCGCGCGTCGCGCGCATCATCCGCAGCCTGTTGGGCTACGACCGCGTCATGGTCTATCGCTTCGACCGCGACTGGCACGGCGAAATCGTCGCCGAAGCGCGCCGCGACGGACTGGAGGCGTACCTCGGCCTGCATTATCCGGCCACCGATATTCCCGCCCAGGCCCGCGCGCTCTACCTGCGCAACCGCGTGCGCCAGATCAGCGACTGCAAATACATGCCTGCCCGCATCCTGCCGGCCTACGATCCGGTCACCGCCGTCGCCACGGACCTCAGCGACGTGTCCCTGCGCAGCGTCTCGCCGGTACACCTCGAATACCTCGGCAACATGGGCGTGACGGCGACGCTGGTGGCTTCGATCATCGTCGACGGCAGGCTCTGGGGCCTCATTTCCTGCCATCACTACAGCCCCTTCTTCGCCGACCACCGGATGCGCGAGACAGCCGACCAGGTGGCCCGGTCCTTTGCCATGCGTGTGGCCGAGATCGAGGAACTGGCGGAAGTGGAAATCGAGAGCACCCTGCTCACCGTGCGCGAAAAGCTGATCACCGCCTTCAACGAGAGTGAGCGCATCGATCCGGAACTGCTCGCCCGCCTGGCGCCGGAGTTGCTCGAAGTGGTGGACGCGGACGGCATCGCGATCTTCGCCGGCGGGCGCATCGTGCGGCATGGCCAGGTGCCGGCGGAAGCCGCGCTTCTGCGCATCCGCCACATCGCCGGCGCCCACGGAGCCGGCGCGGACGACGTTCTGCATACCGACGAGATCGGCACATGGCAGCAGGAGTTGGCGGATCCAGCCTTCGCGGAACTGGCCGCAGGCATCATTTTCATGCCACTGGGCAGTTCGTCGGACGCCGTGATATGGACGCGCATGGAACAGGTGCGGCAGGTTCGCTGGGGCGGCAATCCCTCGCTGGCGAAACTGGAAACCATTCCCGGCGCAAGGCTGTCGCCACGACAGAGCTTCGAGACGTGGCGGGAGACGGTGAGGGGGCGTTCGCGACCCTGGTCGCGCCTGCACCTTGAGTCGGCGCGAGGGCTGCGCGAGCTGATCGAGGGCCCTGCGGCCCCTTCGCCTCGTTAACACGCCACGTCTATCGCCGACAGCGTCGGCTCCCACCGACCTGGCTCTGTCGACGTCGCGGTGACGCCACCGGCGCCATGGCGCTATAACATCGGGTCATGACCGACCGTGTCCGCCTGTTCCAGACCTTGCCGCATACCTGCGGCTATTTCGCTGAGCGGACGGCGCAGAACCTCGTGGTCGACCCGGGCGCGCCGCATCTGGACAGACTGTACGGACCCGCGCTGGCCAAGGGTTTCCGCCGGGCGGGCGGCCACCTTTATCTCCCGCAGTGCACCGCATGCCAGGCCTGCGTGCCTTGCCGCATCGACGTGGACAACTTCTCCATGGACCGTGGCCAGCGCCGCTGCGTGAAGCGCAACGCCGATCTGACGGTGATCGAGCAGATGCCGGGATTCACCCAGGAGCGGCACGCGCTGTACCAGCGCTACCTGCATGCGCGGCACAGCGGCGGCGGCATGGATGCAGCAGACGCCGAGGATTTCCAGCGCTTCCTCGCGGCGCCGTGGAGTCCGACGTTGTTCCTGGAGTTTCGCAAAGGCCGGCAGCTGCTTGGCGTCGCCGTGACCGATATCGCGCTGGCCGGACTTTCGGCCGTCTACACGTTCTTCGATCCTGACGAGGACGCACGAGGCCTTGGCACGTTCGGCATCCTGCAACAGGTGGAACTGGCGCGGCGGCGCGGTGTTCCTTACGTGTACCTTGGCTTCTGGATCGCCGGGCATCCCAAGATGGATTACAAGCGGCGCTTCAGGCCGCTGGAGATCCGCAAGCATGGCCGCTGGATCCCGATGCCGTAGGAGCGCGCCGTGCGCGCGACAGCTTTTCGCGAGGAGCAACAGGGCCTGTTACTCACGGCCTCAAAACATGTCGCGCGCAGGGCGCGCTCCTACGGCCCATCGCGCGATCACCGCGTGCATCGCCTCGATGCCGTCGAACAGGGCGGCCGGCCCGGGTTGCAGGATGATCGGCGACTTGATCTCGTGCAGTTCGCCATCGCGTACGGCGGGCACGTCGGCCCAGCCGGGACGCGCGGCCACGTGGTCGGGCCGGAAACGCTTGCCGCACCAGGAGCCGAAGACGATGTCCGGCGCGCGGCGCACCACTTCCAGCGGATCGGGCAGGATGCGCTGCTTCGCCAGCGGCTCCTCGAGCAATTCGGGAAACACGTCATCGCCGCCGGCGATGCGCACCAGTTCGCCCACCCAGCGGATGCCGGTGATGAGCGGATCGTCCCATTCCTCGAAATAGACCCGCGGGCGGCGCGGCAAGGCGGCCGCCTGCGCGGCGATGCGTGCCAGGTTAGCCTCCGCGCGCCGGGCCAGCTCCTCGGCCTTCGTGGTCGCGCCGACCATGGCGCCCAGGCGGCGGATATAGGCCACGATGCCATCTACGCTGCGGTGGTTGCTGATCCACACTTCCACGCCCGCGCGGATGAGTTCCTGCGCGATATCGGCCTGGAGGTCGGAGAAGCCGATGGCGAGATCCGGTTTCAGGTCGAGGATCTGGCCGATCTTCGCACTGGTGAACGCGGACACCTTCGGCTTTTCCTTGCGCGCCCGCGGAGGGCGCACGGTGAAGCCGGAAATCCCGACGATGCGATGCTCCTCGCCGATGGCGTACAGGACTTCGGTCGGCTCTTCAGTGAGGCAGACGATGCGTTGTGGATAAGCGTCGGACATTAATGACCTGAAACGGTAACGGTGATCTTGCGCTGGTGCGCTTCGTGGCGGTGCTCGTAGAGGAACACGCCCTGCCAGGTACCGAGCAAGGGTTTGCCGCCGTGGACGGGCAACGAGAGCGACACACCGGTCAGCACCGAACGCACGTGCGCCGGCATGTCGTCGGGGCCCTCGTCGCGATGGTGAAACAGCGGATCGCCATCAGGCACCAGTCGCGCGAAGAAGCGTTCGAGGTCGGCCACGACGAGGGGATCGGCGTTCTCCCCGACGAGCAGCGAAGCGCTGGTGTGTTGCACGAAGACATGCGCGATGCCGGTGCTGACACCACTCGCCATCACGACCTCCGCGATACGCCCGGTGATTTCGCTGAGCGAGCGCCCCCGCGTGTGCACGGTGAACGTGGTCTGCGCGACGTGCTGGACGGGCTGGGCTCGGCTCATGGTCGACTCCGGTCAGGGGTAAAGCAGGCGGCTCGTCCAGCTTGTACCGTCCGCCGCGTGCATGATGCGTTCGTGCAGGCGGAACGTGGCGCCGTACCAGAACTCCACGCGGTCGGGCTCCACGAGGTATCCACCCCAATGCGGTGGACGCGGCACGTCGCGGCCGGCGAACTCTTTCTCGTAATGCGCCACGCGGTCTTCGAAGGTCTGCCGGTTCGGCAGTTCCTGGCTCTGCTTCGATGCCCATGCACCGATCTGGCTACCACGGGCGCGGCTGGCGAAATAGGCGTCCGATTCGTCGGCGGCCGTCTTCATGGCGCGGCCTTCGAAACGCACCTGGATACCTTCGCGGATATGCTTCCAGTGGAAGCACAACGCCACCTGGGCGTGCTGCGCGATTTCTTCCGCCTTGGCGCTTTCGTAGTTGGTGAAGAAGCGCAGGCCTTTCTCGTCAACAGCTTTCAGCAACACAATGCGCGAATGCACCCGGCCGCTGCCGTCGACCGTGGACAGGTTCATGGCGGTGGGTTCGAGGTCGCCGCTGGCCTTCGCCTCGGCGAGCAGGCCACGGAAAGTATCGAGGATCGGAGGGATGAGCATGACGATGGGACTATGCTGTCGGCCATGGAATCCACCGATGCTAGCACGCTGGCCGCTGCCGTCCTGGGTCATTTCGGAGCGGCCGTGGCGCAAGCGGAACAGCCGTTCGTTCTCGGTATCTCCGGGTTGCAGGGCAGCGGCAAGAGCACGCTCGCCGCCCGGCTCATCGACGCGTCGCGGGAACGAGGGTGGGGCGCCGTGTCGCTATCCCTGGACGATGCCTACCTGACTCGCGCGGAACGCGAAGCGCTCGCCGTGGCGGTGCATCCTCTCCTGCGCACCCGTGGCGTACCCGGTACGCACGATCTTCCCCTGCTCGCTTCCACGCTGGATGCGCTTCCCAAGGCGTCGCCCGGGAAGCCCGTGCCGATCCCGCGTTTCGACAAGGGACGGGACGATCGTTACGAACCGTCCTCGTGGCCCGCGATCGCCGAACCGCCGAAGCTCGTCGTACTGGACGGATGGTTCCTGGGGGTAGAACCGGCGGCAGATGCGGCCGCGCTGGACCAGCCGGTCAACGCGCTGGAACGCGACGAGGACCCCGATGGACGCTGGCGGCGCTGGGTCGATGCACGCCTTGGCGAGTACCTGCCCGTGTGGAGACGCATCGACGCGCTGGTGCTGCTGCGCGCGCCGTCGTGGAAGATCGTGGCGACATGGCGTGCTGATGCCGAGAGGCCGTTGCTCGAACGGGGAGAGCCCGGAGCGATGAACGGCGCTGCCTTGTCGCGTTTCCTGCAGCATTACGAGCGGATCAGCCGGCGGGCGTTGGCGACACTCGACGACAAGGCGGATTTCGTTCTGCGTCTGGATGAGCATCGCTCGCTGATCGCACCGTCATTGGCTGATCGCACCGTCATTGTAGGAGCGCGCCCTGCGCGCGACAGCTTTTCGCGAAGAGGCCCGAACCTGTTGCTCATGGCCTCAAAAGATGTCGCGCGCAGGGCGCGCTCCTACGGGCGGGTCGCTGGGTCAGAGCAGGGCGGCGTAGCCGTCGCGCGCGTCGGGCCAGGCGCAGCGGAAGCCTGCCGCGCGCAGGCGTGCGTTGGAGAGGCGCTTGTTGCCCACGCCGGCGGGACCCGGGCCTTCGGCCGGTAACGGTGCACCGAGCAGGCCGGCGAGGTGATCGTAGAGTTCGTCGATCGGCAGCGGCGTATCGTCGACGCCGACGTACACGGCATCCGGTGCTTCGAGGTCCAGCAGGAAAGCCAGCGCCGCCGCCGCGTCGTCGACGTGGATGCGGTTGGCAAAAACCTGCCGGCCTCGCGGCACCGCGGCCTTCCCTTCGCGCAATCGCTCGAACAGCTGCGTCCGGCCGGGGCCGTAGAGTCCGGCAAGCCGCAGGGAAACGCCACCCACGTCGCGCGAGGCGAGCCAACGCTCCGCCGCCAGGAGCACGCGCCCATTGAATCCCGGTGGATCGGCCGGCGTCGCCTCGTCCACCCAATCGCCGCCGTGCTCGCCGTAGACGGCGGAGGATGAAACGAACAATGTCCGCTCCGGTGTCGACGGCAGCGCCTCCAGCAGATGGCGCAGCCCATCGACGAAAACCGCGCGATACGCGGCCTCGTCGCGGGCGTCGGGAGCGGGGGCGAACACCACGGCATCCGCCCTGGGCAAGCCTGCAAGCGTCTCGGGGCGCGTAAGGTCGCCGCGCAGCCATGCGATGCCGTCGCCGCCGGCCGTTTCCCCGCGGCGCAGGGCGAACACGCGCCGCCCTTCCGCCACCAGGCGTCGCGCCAGCCGTGTGCCCACGTCGCCGGCGCCGGCGACCAGTACCGTCTCGTATCTACGGGAAAGGCTTATCATGAGCGCGATGAATCCTTCGCCCAACCTGTTCCTCGTCGGCCCCACGGGCGCCGGCAAGACCTCGATCGGACAGCGCCTCGCGGCGCATTACGGCCTGCCCTTCATCGACCTCGACGCGGAGATCGAGTCGCGTTGCGGCACGACGATCGCCGAACTCTTCGCGAACGAAGGCGAGGCGGGTTTCCGCGCACGCGAACGCACGCATCTGGGCGAGTTTAGTCTGCGCGAGGGCATCGTGCTCGCCACGGGCGCCGGTGCCGTGCTCGATCCGGCCAACCGCGAGGCGTTGATGTCGCGCGGCACCGTGCTCATGCTCAGCGTGGACGTGGACGAACAGCTCGACCGCCTGCAGCACGACACCGTGCGCCCGATGCTCGCCGGCGGGGACCGCCGTGGGCGGCTCGCATCGCTGGCCGAACACCGCAACCACCTGTACGAGGACATCGCGGACCTGATCTTCCGCGGACGCCATGAAGGCGTCGACGATGCCATACCCCGCGCCATCGCCCTCCTCGACCGCCACTGGAAACGCGCCTGATGGAATCCCTGCATGTCGACCTCGCAGGTCGAAGCTACCCGATCTGGATCGGCCCCGGCCTGCTCGGCGACGCCGCCCGCTGGCGTGCACTCATCCGCGGCAGGCACGTGCTCGTCGTGAGCAACACGACCGTCGCGCCTCTCCACCTCGACAGGCTGGCGAAAGGCCTCGACGGCCTGCGCTGGTCGACCTTCCTGCTGGACGACGGCGAGACGCACAAGACTTTTGCGAACGTGGGCCGCGTACTGGAAGCGCTGGGCAAACTCGGCGCTACCCGCGATGCCTGCGTCATCGCGCTCGGCGGTGGCGTGGTCGGCGACCTCGCCGGCTTCGCCGCCGCGTGCTGGATGCGCGGCATCGACTTCATCCAGATGCCGACCACCCTGCTGTCGATGGTCGATTCGTCGGTGGGCGGCAAGACAGGCGTGAACCTGCCGGTGGGCAAGAACCTGGTCGGCGCCTTCCACCAGCCGCGCGGAGTGCTGGCCGATATCGACCTGCTGCATACGCTGCCGCAGCGCGAGTACCGCGCCGGCATGGCGGAGATCGTGAAGGGCGCCGCCATCGGCGACCCCGAATTCTTCGCGTGGCTGGAAACAAACGCCGACGCGCTCGCCGCCCGCGAGCAGGCCCCGCTGATCGAGGCGATTGCGCGCAAGTGCCGCTACAAGGCAGGCGTGGTCTCGCGCGACGAAACCGAACAAGGCGAGCGCGCCCTGCTCAACCTTGGCCACACCTTCGGCCACGCCATCGAAACCGCCGGCAACTACAGCGAACTGCTGCATGGCGAAGCCGTGTCGGTCGGCATGGTCCTGGCCGCGCGGCTTTCGGAACGGCTTGGCATGTCCGCAGCCGACGACACGGCCCGCCTCATCGCCCTGCTGGGCCGCCTGGGTCTTCCCACGGAAACCTCAGGCCAGCATCCGGCCAGCCGGCTGCTCGAGCTGATGCGGCTGGACAAGAAGAACAGCGCCGGTATTCAGCGCCTCATCCTGTGGCGCGGCATCGGCAAGGCCGAGATTGTCTCCAACATCCCCGACGACGACGTCCTCGGTGTCCTACAATGATCGGCCCTGCGCCTGTCACGGATCGCTGATGCGGATCTACCTGCAAACCCTGCCCGAAGCGGGGGCTGAGTCGCCCCGTTACGTCCAGATCACGCTCGAGCAAGACCTGCTCGGCGGCTGGACGCTGTACCGCGAGAGCGGCGTGCAGGGTGGCAAGGCCATGCTCAAGCGCGAGGTGTACGTCGATCGCGACGCCGCGCTGGCTGCATTCACCAAGGCGCGCGACGCGCAGATCAAAAAAGGCTTCAAGGTCATGTTCAGCCAGGGACAGGAGTCGGCGCATGGCCGCTGAGCTTCGCAACGATCGTTTCCTCCGCGCGCTGCGCCGCGAGCCCACCGACACCACGCCCATCTGGGTGATGCGCCAGGCTGGCCGTTACCTGCCGGAATACCGCGCCACGCGGACCCGCGCGGGCAGCTTCATGGGGCTGGCGACGAATCCCGAATACGCGTGCGAAGTGACGTTGCAGCCGCTGGAACGGTTCGAACTGGATGCGGCCATCCTGTTCTCGGACATCCTCACCATTCCCGATGCGATGGGCCTCGGCCTGTCGTTCGAACAGGGCGAAGGCCCGCGCTTCGCGCGCCCGCTGCGCGATGCCGCCGCCATCGAGGCGCTGGCCGTGCCGGACATGGATAGCGAACTGCGCTACGTGATGGACGCGGTTCGTCTGATCCGCCGCGAACTGGACGGTCGCGTCCCGCTGATCGGCTTCTCCGGCAGCCCGTGGACGCTCGCCTGCTACATGGTGGAAGGCGAGGGCTCGCGCGACTTCGCGCGGGTGAAGGCCCTGGCCTGGGACCAGCCTGCGCTCGCCCATCGCCTGCTCGATACCGTGGCCCGTTCGGTCGCCGCCTACCTCATTGCCCAGGCCCATGCCGGCGCGCAGGCGCTGATGGTGTTCGATACCTGGGGTGGCCTGCTCGGACCGGGCCCGTTCCGCGAGTTCTCCCTGCGCTACATGGCGCAGGTGGTCGAGGCGCTGAAGGCCGATCCGGCCAGCCGCGACCTGCCGGTGATCCTGTTCTCGAAGGGCGCGGGCGGCCAGCTGGAAGCGCTGGCCGACACTGGCTGCGCGGGCCTTGGGGTGGACTGGACGCTGGACATCGGCGAAGCCCGCCGTCGCGTGGGCGATCGCGTGGCGTTGCAGGGCAACCTCGACCCGGCGGTGCTGCGCGCGTCGCCCGACGTGGTGGCGCGTGAGGCGCGTGCGGTGCTGGATGCCTTCGGCAATCATCCCGGACACGTATTCAACCTGGGGCACGGCATCACGCCGGAAGTGGATCCGGAGAACGTGAAGGTGCTGGTGGATACCGTGCATGAGCACGGTCGAATACTCCGAAACACCTGAAGGCCGCGCTCTGTAGGAGCGCGCCTTGCGCGCGACATCTTTTGAGGCCATGCCTGGGAGCTGGCGCGCCAGCTCCAGGACAGAGGCGAGAAACTGTCGCGCGCAGGGCGCGCTCCTACGTGGCTGGGGTCAGAACCGGTCCCGTGGCTGGGGTAAGAACCGGTCCCGTGGCTGGGGTAAGAACCGGTTCCGTGGTTGAGGTCAGAACCGGTTCGGGCCTGCGATGTGGCACTTCGACAGTTCGCCGCGGGCGGTGGTGGCGCCGTTGCTGTCGCCCGCTTGCAGGCGCATTTCGACGACGGTCTGCCAGTTGCGGGCGCACAGGCTGCCCGACTTCGGGCCCATGTCGAACGATTGCTTCGCCAGCTTCTCCGCCATCGGGTAATCCTGACGGCGGATAGCGATCTCGGCGCGGTCCTGGATGAGTTCTGGCGCCTCAGGGGCCATTTTCAGCGCCTGCGCCAGCTTGGCATCGGCGGCGTCGTAATTGCCCGCTCGCTCGTCCGCCTGGGCGGCATGCTCCAGGCCCTGTACGCCCGGATCACGCAACGGCGCGACCTCGATCGCGGATTTCTCGCGTTCGCCCGCGGCCCTGACCTGGGCGACGATGTCGTAAGTGGGCTTGCTGGGGCGGGTGGCCTGCGGCGGAGCGGGCTGGCTGCAGGCGGCGACGAGCGTGACGGCGGCGATGGCACAGAAACGAAGGCGATGCATGGGTCAATCCGTAGGATTACTGGGTACCGGGGACGCTCCGGGCACGGAAGGCTCGGCGTCGCCGCCGAACATACCCTTGAATCGCTGCCAGAAACAGCCCTCCTCCGCTTCCGGCACGTAACCGGAGACGAACGGGAACTGCCGTGCGCCTTCGCACGACGGGTCGGTTCGTTTCCCGGTCTGCGGGTTCACATAGGCCATTTCCAGGCCGTCGCCGAGCGTGGTCGGCAGCGGACGGGTCGGCAGCTTGCGGAATAGTTCCTGCCATACGCGCATGCTGCCGGTGGCACCGTAGAGGCCCGTGGGCTTGTTGTCGTCCCGGCCCATCCAGACGATGGCGAGGCGGTCGGCCGTGAAGCCGGCGAACCAGCTGTCACGCTGGCTATCGCTGGTACCCGTCTTGCCCGCGGCGTGCAGCCACGACAGCCCCGAATTGCCGATGGCCGCGGCAGTGCCGCTGGTGACCACCTGCTGCATGGCCCAGGTGGTGAGCCGCGTGGCGGTCTGGTATTCGCCCTCGCCGCCCTTCACCTCGTAACGCTTGATCGCCTGGCCCTTGGCGTCCATGACGCCACGCACGGCGACCAGCGGAAGCGCGTGGCCATCGGCGGCAACGTATTCGTAGAGCTGCGCGACCTGTAGAGGCGACAGGTCCACCGCACCGAGCAACAACGACGGGCTGGGATTGACGTTCTCGAGCCCGAAGGATTCCAGGAAACCCTTGATCCGCGGCACGCCCACCTGCAGGCCCAGGTTTACCGTGGCGAGATTCCACGAATGGACCAGCGCGTCGAGCATCGGCACCTGCCCATGGACCTGGCGATCGTCGTTCTGCGGTGTCCACGGCTTGCCGTCGGGCTGGCGCATGTTGATCGGCGCATCGTCGACGATCGACGCCAGCGACCAGCGCGAAGGCTGTGCCAGCGCCACGAGGTAGACCAGTGGCTTCACGAGCGAACCGATCGGCCGGCGTGCGTCCAACGCGCGGTTGAAACCCTGGTCACCCGGGTCACGCGAACCGACCACGGCGAGCACGCTGCCATTGGTGGTATCGGTGACCACGGCTGCCGCCTGCGCCGCGGCGCCCCGCTTGCCCAGCGCCTTGGTCGTGGTGAGGATCGCCTGCTCGGTGTACAGCTGCGCGGCGGGATCGAGCGTGGTGAAGATCGACAGGCTGCCGTCGCGCAAGGCCGCTTCGTCGAAATCGGCGGTGATCTGCGAGCGGACGAGCTGCATGAACGCAGGGAAGCGGTTGTGCGGCAGCTGCGCGTTCGTCGCGATGCCCAGCGACGTGGCCTGCGCCGCCTTCATCTGCGCATCGTCGAGCAGCCCGGTGTCTCGGAACTGCTGCAGAACGAGATTGCGGCGCGCCAGAGCGCGATCCGGATAGCGGCGAGGATCGTAGTAGCTCGGCCCCTTCACCAGGCCGATGAGCAGCGCGATCTCCTGCGGTTTAAGGTCTTCGAGGCGCCGGCCGAAGAAAAACTCACCGCCGGCGGCGAAGCCGTGCACGGCCTGGTTTCCTTGCTGGCCGAGGAACACCTCGTTCACGTATGCCTCGAGAATGCGTCCCTTCGAGTAATGCGCTTCCATGAGCAGCGAAAGAATCGCCTCGTTCACCTTGCGCAGCATGTTCTGGCTACGATCGAGGAACAGGTTGCGCACCAGCTGCTGGGTGAGCGTGGAACCGCCCTGCACGGTGTGTCCCGCACGCAGGTTGGCGAAGGACGCACGCAGGATCGCGGAGAAATCGAGGCCGATATGGCTCTTGAAGTCGCGATCCTCGACGGCCTGCAGGCCCTGCACGAGCAGCGGCGGCACGTTCTCGAGGCGCACGATGCGGCGCTCTTCCTGCTGCGCGCCGTAGAGCGTGGCGATACGCGCCGGATCGAGGTGGATCGACTTGATCGGCTTGCCGTTCGTATCGTCGACCACGGAAGCGACCTGCCCGCTGGACAGCGATACGAGGATGCGATGCGGCAGCTCGCCACCGTCGGGACCGGCATAACCGTGCGAGGCGATGAGGAAGCGCGAGCCGTTCTTCGAATAGCTGCCCTGGATCTTGCCGCCGCCTTCGGTGGTGTAGCCCGCGAAGGTGAGTTCCAGCTCCAGCGAGGCCGGCGTCATCGGTATGCCCTGGGCCAGCGGCAGCGGACGCGCGTAGACGCGCGTGGGTACGGCGAACACCAGGTCGTTGAAGCGGTCCTGCAGCCTCGCGTTGAGGATCAGCGTGTAAGGCAGCAGGAAGCCGAAGACCAGACCCATCAGCAGCCAGAAGGGAATGCGGAGCCACGGCCAGCTGGCGCGGAGGAAGGAGCCGAGACGATTCAGGAAAGCCAACGCGGGGAAGTCCTGGAGAGAAAGACGTGGGGGGATGATAGGGGCACTCTCCCGGCGCCCATCTGAACGGATGCTGGCGAATCGATGGCTTTGGTCGTCAGTGGGACGGGCGCCAGGTTTCCGGAGCGGGGTGGAACGGGCGTGGATACACGCCAAGAATCCGCTCCAGCTCCCGATTGTCGGCGATCAGGTCGCTATCGAGGCGATCGACGGGCCCACGCAACGCGGGTAAGGCACGCGCCGCAAGCTGGAGTGCGAAACGCGGAATCGGTGCCGGCAAGGTTGCTCCGCCCGCACTGCGACGCGCGCGCCGGAACATGTCCGCCACGCTCATCCGCTCGCCGCCGCCGATCGGGAACATCTTTCCGCGGGCGAAGGGCGAGACCAGCGCGGCGACGATACCCGCCGCGATGTCGTCGGCATGCACCGGCTGCCGCTGTCCGCGACCCGCCGGAATGGGAAAGATCCGTCGCCGCAGCGCCGCATGCACGATGGGAGTCAGGCTCTTGTCCATCCCCGCGCCGTAGATCAGCGTCGGGCGGAACAGTGTCCATGGCATGCCGCGCGAGGCGCAGGTGGCGATCAGCGTGGTTTCCGCATCACGCAGGCGGCGCGAGAGCTCACGCTCGGCGGGAACATCTGAATCGCGCTTCGTCTCCGCGCTCATGGACGACGTGGCGATGATATGCGGCGTACCCGCCAGCCGCGTGGCCGACAGCCAGGGTGCCAGGTGGTCGAGCGGGCCGAGGCTGACCACCGCGCGCAGGGGCGGAAGATCGGGCATCGCATCGGGCAGCCCGCCCAGCAGCCAGTGTGGGTCTCCGGGCACGGCGTTCCTGCTGATGGGCAGGTAGTCGATTCCCCCGGCGGTCAGCCGGGGCAACAGGAACCGGCCGATCTGGCCGGATGCCCCGATGACCAGTACCGTCATACCGCCACTCAACGTCCCGTCGCGACGCGCTCATAAGCGCTTTGCAAACGCGGATCGTCCGGGGCGTAGCGCCGCGCATGGTCCAGTGCCTGGAAGGCCCCCTGGCGATCGCCCTGCCCGGCACGCTGCAGCGCGTTATCGATCCAGGCACTGCCGAGCCGGTGACGCAGCTCACCCTGGGTGGTATCGCCGGGCGCGAGGTCGGACAGCGTGGAGTAAAGGTTTTCCGCTCGCTGCACGTTGCCGCTGGACACCGCCTGCTGCATCTGCTTTTCCACCTGGGTGGGCAGACCCTGCAAACCGGCGCGAGCCGCCGGATCGTTGCCATCGATGGCCAGGGCGTTGCGGTAAAGATCGTAAGCGCTGTCGCCGGGCGGATCCATGATGTCGCCCCGTGCAGCCGCTGTCTGCGCACGACGGACCAGCCCGGCCACCTTGGCCTTCTGCTCCGGGCTGACCGCCAGCGACGCTTCGGGTGTCGCATCGTCGCCGGTCACGGCGCGCACGCCACTGTCGGAAGCGGCGACCTTCGCCTCGCCTCCGCCGATGCGTGCACGCGCGGCAGCCAGTTCGGCCGACTTGGGCGCGAGCTTGGCCGCGCGGTCGAGCAGGCGCGTGGCCTGGGCATCGTCTTCGCTGTCGATCGCCGCGTTCGCCTGCACGATCAGCGCCTGAGCCACCCGGCCGAGACCTGCCTTCGCGTCGGCGTTGTCGGGATCGGACACAAGCGCGGCCTGGAAGCGGGCCAAGGCATTGTCGTCGCCATCGCCTGTGAAACGGCCGGCACGGAGGGCCTCGTTGCCCTGCTGCACGAGGCCGGCGACGGCCTGTCCGTCCTGCTTCTTCGTCTCCGCCAATGCGGCTCGCAGCGACGGAAGATCGCCGTAACGGGGCACGAGAATGGCGATGCGGTCGACGATGGCGTTCGCCTTCGCCTTGTCGTTATCGGCGATGGCCTGGCGCGCCTGTGCCGCGAGTGCATCCCCGACCTTGTCGAGGCCGCGCGCCGCGACAGCGTTGGACTTGTCGGCATCGAGCACCCGGCGATACAGCGCGCCGGCACCATCGTCGCCATCGAGCCGGCCGGCGGCGAACGCCTGCCGGGCCTGGTCGATCAGGGCTTCGGTACGGTTTTCCGGATTGCGCGCCTGGGAAAGACGCTGGGAAAGGCGTTCCACGTCGCTGCCGCCACCAAGCAGCTCACGGGCGACGTTGAGCGCGGCTTCGGCTTCGTCCAGCCTTCCTGCGGTGAGCGCGGCATCCGCCTTCGCCACCTCAGCCAGGCCGACCCGACGCAGCCCGTCGCGGGCCTGGTCGCTGTCCGGCTGCTGATCGCGCGCTTTTTCGAAGAGTTCGCGCGCGCTGTCACCGTTGGTGCCGTCGAGATGGCCTTCGTCCAGGGCGTGGCTCGCCTGGGCGAGGGTGTCGTTGAGCTCGGTAGCGGGCACCATGCCGCGCAGGCGATCCTGCTGCAGCCACAGGCCCGTCACCGCCCCGATAAGTACCAGCACCAGAGCGGGAATGAGCCATCCGCGCTTCCGCGAGCCTCTTGGCGATGGCGAGGGCGGAGCGCTGCGACGGCGCGGGCCATCGACCACGATGTGTGGCAGGCCGTCGTCGACTGGCGGCACCGGCTTGTCGAGGTCGTCGAGCCGGCCCAGGGTGGGTTCGGTACGACCACGCGATTCGCGATCGTTGTTGTCTCTGCGTCCGCTCATGGGCCTGGATCGTCCATAGGAGCCTTGCAGCTTAGCATTCGGGCGTGAACAGGCGTTGTAGGCCGTCTCACAGCTCCACGCGTATCCGGCTGGCCGCACGCTTGGCCTTCGCCAGCGCCGCCGTAATATGGGGCGCCCGCAAGTATTTGAGGAGTTGACGGTCGGGCAACGTAGGTCATATGAAAGGAGGTATCACCACAGGGAATTGTCCATGAGACGCAGGGCGGCAGTCATTTTTCTCCTCTCCTCCTTCGGTGCCGCGCACGCAACCCCGACTGCGACGAAGACCTGGATGTCCGTGACCCTCGACGGCCGGAAGATCGGCAAGATGCTTATCGCGCGCGATGTCCAGGGCGACGATGTGCTCACATCGCAGACCATCGACCTTCGGGTGACCCGCGGTAAGGCCCCGCTGATTGTTCACAGCGAACTGGTAGCGACGGAAGGACGCGAGGGCGAGCCGCGCGCGTTCCATGCACGCAGCCTGTCTTCCGCACAGGAAACGCGCATCGATGCGCACCGCCGCGACGACGGCAAGTTCCAGGTATCCACGATGGTGGGGGGGCAGTCCTCCGTGACCCTGCTCGCATGGCCGAAGGATGCCACGCTCAGCGAGGGGCAGCGACTGGCGATCGTCGCCCATGGCTTCGCGCCGGGAACTCGTTTTCAAATGCGGAACTTCAACGCCACGAAGCTGCAGGTCGCGACACTGGACGTCGATGTGGTTGGTGACGAGGTGGTCGATCTTCCTGGCGGCGACGAAACACTCCACCACCTTCGGCAAGGTCTTGCCGGTTCCGACAGTATGCGCAGCCTGGACTTGTGGGTGGACGACAAGGGCAACCTGCGCAAAGGCCTTTCGCCGATGTTCGGTCTGCACATGGAGATGGTCGCATGCGACGAGGCATGCGCAAACGCGGCCGACCAGGATCTCGACGTGTTGCGCTCGTCGATGGTTCTCGCACCGCGCGCCATGACGAACCTGCGCGTGCTTGCGTTGCACTACACAATCAAGGTCAAAGGCGATGCGACAAACCCTCTGGCCACCACCGACGAGCAGGAGGTAAAAGCCGTTCGCGACGGGGTATACGACGTGACGATCGGCGATGCACAGGCGCATGCCGAAAGCGGCCCGACGCCGGAGGACGTTGCCGCGAATCCCTGGGTACAATCCAACGCGCCCGAAGTGCTCGCTCTTGCGCAGAAGACCGTCGGCGATGCAAACACCGACCTGCAACGCATGCGCCGGTTGCGCAGTTTCCTCAGCGACTACATCGAACAGACGGGACTCGACGTGGGCTACGCGTCGGCGCTCGAAACGCTGAAGACGCGCCAAGGCGATTGCACGGAGCACGCCGTGCTCCTCGCCGCTTTCGGGCGATCGCTGAACATACCGACGCGTATCGTCACCGGCCTGGTCTACGTGGACCGCTTTGCCGGCGCCTCGCATGTCTTCGTACCACACACCTGGGTGCAGTCGTGGATCGATGACCGCTGGGTAAGTTTCGACTCGGCGCAGCGCCGATTCGACGCCACGCATATCGCTCTCGGCGTCGGTAGCGGCGATCCATGGCGATTCTTCTCTGCCTTGGCGTCACTGGGCAGGATCCAAATCGACAAGGCCGCGCCTGTGGGGGGATTGCCCTACATGCCGCCACCGCCCATGACGCGCACGCCGCCGCCGGAACGCCCCCGGGGTACGACTCCGCCCAGCCCACCCGCCGGCGGCAAGCACTGAGCGCCGCCCGTGACCAAAGGGGGACTTGACTCACGCCGCCAAAGTGGTGTGATGGAGCTGTCCCCGACAATCCGGAAGTACGCTCATGAGACGCTTTCTTGCCGTCCTCGCCGTACTGTGCGCAATTCCCGCCGCGGCCATGGCGGACGAGCGCTGGATGACCGTACTCCTCGACGGCCGGAAGGTGGGCAGCCTGCAGATCGACCGCCAGCTTCAGAGCGGCAAGGTCGTTACCTGGCAGGTGCTGGATTTCCGAATGACCCGCTCCCGCACGCCGCTCGCGTTGCGAACCGAACTGCGCTCCACCGAATCCCAGGCCGGCGCCCCGCTCGCGTTCTACGCCAGCACCCGCATGTCGTCGCAGGAAAACCTGGCCACAGGCGAGGTGCGCGACGACGGCCTGTTTCAGGTCGCGAACACCGTGGGAGGGCAGTCGAAGATTAACCTGCTGATCTGGCCGACCGGTGCGACCCTGGCCGAAGGACAGCGGCTGACGATGGTGGCCGAGGGCTTCAAGGCCGGCACCATGTACGGCCTGCGCAACTTCGATTCGGCGAGGCAGCAGGTCGCGAACGTCGACGTGGAAGTGATCGGCGACGAAGTCGTGGTCATGCCGGACGATCAGCGCGAAACCCTGCACCACCTGCGCGAGTCGATTGTCAACCCGGGCACCGACCATTTCGTCGACATCTGGGTGGACGACGACGGCTTCATTCGCCGCACCCTCGCTCCCCTGCTCGGTTTCAAATTGGAAATGGCTTCCTGCAGTGCGGCATGCGCGCAGGCGCCCAACCAGGACATCGACCTGCTTCGGGCCGCCATGATCTCGTCGCCACGGCCCATGGTGGCCGCGCTGCGCATAGCACCCGTGCGCTACACAATGACCGTTCGCGGCGCTGGCCCCAACCCCTTCATCGAGACCGACGAACAGGCGGTGCGGGCGCTCGGCGACGGTGTCTACATCGTGGACGTCGGCTTCGGCATGCGCCACGGTGACGAGCCGGGCCCGCTTCCGGAGGACACCGAGCCGAATGCCTGGGTACAGTCGGAAAGTCCGGAAATCATCGCCCTGGCGAAACGCGCCGTGGGTAATGCGCAGACCGACCTGCAACGCATGCGCAGGTTGCGCTCCTTCCTTTCCGATTACATCGATGCCAAGGGACTGGACGTCGGTTATGCCTCGGCGCTGGAGACCGTGGCGACGCGCCGTGGCGACTGCACCGAGCACGCCGTGCTGCTGACGGCGATGGCGCGAGCGCTGGGCATTCCAGCGCGCGTGGTGACCGGCATCGTCTACGCCGAGCGCATGGGAGGCGCCACGCGAGTCTTCGTGCCGCATGCCTGGGCGCAGGCCTGGATCAATAACCGCTGGATAAGTTTCGATTCGGCGCAGCGCCGCTTCGATTCGTCGCACATCGCCCTGGGGACGGGTAGCGGCGAGCCATGGCGGTTCTTCTCCGCCATGAACGCGCTGAGCAAGATCCGCATCGACCGGGCCATTCCCGGTTCCAACCTGATGGACATGCCGGGACCGAGCGATACCTCGGGACCGCCTCCGGGCGGGCGCGGGGCGCCCTGAGTCCGCCATTTCGAGAGCAGCCGCCTGAAGGTCAACGACAACTATGCGCAGGAAATCGCCCAGGCGATGCTGCAGCGCCAGCAGGCCAGCACGATCGTCGCGGCGCGCGAGCAGCTGAAGGTGCGCAAGGCCGATCCGATCGAGGATCCCGGGGAAATTCCGTAGGAGCGCGCCCTGCGCGTTTATGCCCGCGTCGGGTACGACAGCTTTTCGAGCCAGTCCGCACGTTGGCGCGCCAGCTTCAAGGCTCGGCCTCAACACATGTCGTACCCGACGCGGGCATAAACGCGCAGGGCGCGCTCCTACATTGTTGTCTTCGCGCGGAGCGCGGACACCACCGCCAGCCAGCCCGCGATGAACGCCACGCCGCCAAGGGGCGTGATGGCACCGACGATGCGCGGCGCACCGAGCGCCAGCGCGTAGAGGCTTCCGGAGAACAACACGATGCCGGCCGCAAACAGGCCAACGGCGAGCTTGCGCGACCGCCCTTCCGGCAACCCCACGACGGCCACGAACAGCGCCAGCGCATGCCAGAAGTGGTACTCGACGCCGGTGTGCCAGGTACCCAGCGCCGATGCGTCGAGCGTGCCGCGCAAGGCATGCGCGCCGAATGCCCCGAATGCCACGGCCGTGGCGCCGGCCAGGCCGACGAGAACGGCGGCGCCCTTGCTGACAGGTTGTCGCATGCGTGGAGATTCCTCTTCGTACGTGCCTGTGCGCCGGCACGGGTGGCGTATCCTGCGCAGGATATCTCGCGGAGCGTCGCATGAAGCCATCCACCCGCCGCCGGGTCCTCATGGGCCTGTTTGCCTTCCTCGCCATGGCGTCGCTCGCCGCGTGCCAGCGCGAACCGCAACCCGAGTGGCGGCTCAACGACGTCTCCGGACACCTGCCGGACCTGGACTTCAAGCTCACCGACGACAACGGCAAGACAGTGACCGGCGCGGACTACAAGGGCAAGGTCGCGCTCATGTACTTCGGCTATACGCATTGCCCGGACGTCTGCCCGCTCACCCTCACCCAGTTGCACGTGGTGCTGGATCGCCTGGGGCCACCCGCCGACAAGGTGCGCATCCTGTTCGTCAGCGTCGATCCCCAGCGCGACACGCCCGCCGTCATGCACGCCTACGTCAACGCGTTCGACAAACGGGCGGTGGGCCTGGTCGGGTCCGATGCAGCTGTCGAGGCACTGGCGAAGCGCTACCGTTCCGCCTTCACCCGCGAGCCGGATCGCGGCGACGGCAACTACGAAGTCAGCCACAGTTCGGCGATCTACTTCTTCGATGCCGAAGGCAAGGCGCGCCTGCTCGCCACGCCTTCCGCGTCGCAGGACGATATCGTCCACGACCTGCACCTGCTTACCTCGCTGGAGGCACGCCCATGATGGTCCGCTCCCTTGCCCTGGCCCTCCTCCTCGCGTCCAGCGCCACGCATGCGACGGATGCCGCGAACGTCGCCGTGACGAACGGCTGGATTCGCGTGCTCCCGGGCGGATTGCCGGCGGGCGGGTACCTCAACTTCGAAAACGGATCCGACCACGCTTTGTCCATCGTGGGCGCGGAGAGTCCCGACTACGCCAGCGCGATGATCCACCGCAGCAGCACCGACGGCGGCATGGGCCGCATGGAAATGGTCGACAGCGTGGCCCTGCCGGCGAAGGGCAAGCTCGCTTTCGCGCCCGGCGGCTATCACGTGATGCTGATGCAGCCAAAGCACGCGGTGAATCCGGGCGACAAGGTGACCGTGACCTTTACCCTGTCGGATGGCGGGAAGATTCCGGCAACGTTGCGGGCGCGACCGGCGAACGCCACCGGGCCTACCGACTGAGCCCGTAGGAGCGCGCCTTGCGCGTTTATGCCCGCGTCGGGTACGACATCTTTTGAGGCCGGGCCTTGGAGCTGGCGCGCCAGATTGCGGACAGGTGCGAAAAGCTGTCGCGCGCGAGGCGCGCTCCTACAGGACCCGGAAATCGGCCGGCGCGTCGTGCGCGCCGATGTCTTCGCGGTAGAGCTCGTTCACTTCCGCAGATGGCGGCCCGTCGTGCAGCCAGGTTTCCAGCCTGTCGATGGCGGCGGCATCGCCTCGTACCACCACTTCGACACTGCCATCGGGCAAGTTCCGCGCGTGTCCCGTGAGATTCAGGGCGATGGCCTGCTCGCGGGTGGCGGCGCGGAAGAAAACGCCTTGCACCTTGCCCCTCACGATGAACCGCGCGGCTTTCATGTCACGGCGCCTTCGCCATGGCCGCACTGAGTTTCGCGGCGTCCACCGGACCGACGAAACGATGGGCCACGTGGCCATCGGGCGCGATCAGGTAAGTGGTGGGCAGCCCCGTTGGCGCATCGAAATCCTTCGGCGGCGCGGTGACGTCCACCTGCGCGATCGGATACACCACCGGGTGCTTTCCGACAAAGGCCTCGATGTCCTTCTTCTCGGTGTCCTCGAAGGCGAGACCGATGGCCGTGACGTCCTTGCGGCTCTTCACGAAGGCGGAAATATCCGGCATTTCCTTGATGCAGGGTACGCACCACGTGGCCCAGTAATTGACGATCACCCACTTTCCGCGCTGGGCGGCGAGGTCGAACGGCTTGCCGTCGAGCGTGGTGACCTTGAGTTCGGGATTGGCGGCCGTGGCGGCAACCACCGGCGCGGAAAGCGCCAGGGCGGCGACGGCGAGCAGACGGGCGATCATGCGGGACTATCCTCGGTGGGGACGGGGACTGGCGGGGGTGGGAACAGCTTGTCGAGGCGCGCGCCGAGGGTGGCGTCGAGCGCCTCGGCCAGATTATCCAGTAAGCCGAGCAACTCTGGCGGGAGGTCGATCTCGAGCCGTCGCACCTGCTCGCGCGGGCGCAACGGAAGGCGGTACTGCGTACAACGGTACACCCGCAGCAGTTCGGTGGCGTCGAGGCTGCGACTGAGCATCCAGCCACCGGATTCGCAGCGCTGGATCATGTCGGCCCGCTGCAGGTCGTCGAAATAACATGCGATGACGCTGGAAGGCAGGTACGGCTCGCGCAGGCGGATGGTGGCCGGATCCACGCTATCGCCCGTGCGCTGGGCTTCGACGAAATGCTGGAGCGCCACGAGCAGGCCGATGAACTCCGCGCCTTCGGGCAAGGCTTCGTGCGGCACGGTGTATTCGAACGCCGAAATGGACGCGGCGATCGACGCGCCGAGGATCACGATGATCCAGGACAGGTAGATCCACAGCAGGAAGATGGGAATCGCGGCTAGCGCACCGTAGATCTCTTCGTAGTTCGGCGAATTGCGGATGAACTCGGCGAATCCCCATCGCGCGAACTCGAACAATATGGCGCCGAGCAGTGCCCCGATGGCCGCATGCCGCCACGATACGCGACGGTTCGGCACCATGGTGTACATGAGTACCAGGGTGACGAAGGTGATAGCGAACGGCAGCAGGGTGATCAGGCTGCTTCGCGTGGCGATCTGGTCGGCGGCCTGGTGCAGCAACGGCAGCGCGGCAATGTACGAGGACAGCGCCAGCCCGCCCACGACGAGGATGGGCCCGAGTGTCAGCGCGGCCCAGTACAGCAGCAGGCGCGAGGTCCAGCCACGCGGCTTGCGCACGCGCCAGATGCGGTTGAGGCGATCCTCGATGCTGACCATCATCGAGACGGCGCTGAACAGCATCACGATGATGGAAATGCCGGTGAGCTGGCTGGCCTTGTCAGCGAAGGCCAGCATGTATTCCTGGATCTTCAGGCCGGTGGCCGGCACGAAGTTCTGGAATGCGTAATTCGCCAGCGAACCGCGCCATTCGGCGAACACGGGGAACGCGGAAAGAATCGCGAAGACCGCCACCGTGAGCGGCACCAGCGAAACGAGGGTGGTGTACGAGAGGGCACCGGCCGTCTCGAAGCACTTGTCGTCGACGAAGCGCAGCCAGGTGAAGCGCGTGAAGCTCAGCGCGCGGTCGCGGTCGATGCGCAGCGGCATGTCCATCCTCATCGAAGTCCCAAACGATTGGGAACGCGTGGCAGTTCTGCGAGACTAGGCCCTTCGCAAAGGCGCCCATCCATGTCCCACGACGTCCTCGTACTCTACTACAGCCGCAGTGGCCACACGGCCCAGCTTGCCCGCTTCGTCGCCCGCGGCGTGGAGGAAGTGCCCGGCATGCGCGCAAGGCTGCGCCAGGTACCCCCGGTGGCGCCGGTGACCGAAACCGCCATGCCTCCCGAGCCCGAGGAAGGCGCCCCGTACGTCACGCGCGCCGACCTGACCGAATGCGTGGCGCTGGCCATGGGCAGTCCCACCCGCTTCGGCAACATGGCCGCACCCCTCAAATACTTCCTCGACACCACCGGTGCGGAATGGGCGTCGGGCGCGCTGGCAGGCAAGCCCGCCGCGCTGTTCACGTCCACCAGCACGATGCACGGCGGACAGGAAGCCACTTTGTTGTCGATGGCCCTGCCTCTGCTTCACCACGGCATGCTGATCGTGGGCATTCCCTATACGGAGCCGGCGCTCTCCAGCACGCTCAGCGGCGGCACGCCGTACGGCGCAAGCCACGTGGCGGGTTCGCGCGGCGACAACGGCATCACCGATCACGAGCGCGAACTGGCGCGGGCACTGGGAAAGCGCCTTGCCGACGTCGCCCGCCGTCTGGGCACCCCCGCGTGACCCGCATGCAACGGACCGGCCTGGCGGCCTGGGCGGGCCTGCTCCTCGTGCAGGTGCTCTGGTACGCGATGTACCCGCCCATCTCGATCCCGACGTGGGTGGCGCTGGCACTCACTGTGCCGCCCCTGCTCCTGCCGCTGCTGTCGTTGCCGAATGTGAACCGTGCCCTGCTCTGGGTCGGCATCCTCGCCCTGTTCTATTTCTGCCATGGCGTGTCGGAAGCATGGAGTTCCACCGGCGACCGCTGGCTGGCCTTCGTTGAGATCGCTTTGACCCTGCTGCTGATCGGCAGCCTCGGCGCAGGCGTACGCCGGCGGCGTTGAACATGTTGCGCAGCGTATCGACGGAGCGCCGGGGTCGGTGCAGGCTAGGATCACCGACTCCCACGGCGAGGATGCCACGATGAGTTTTGTGCAGGACGCGCCCCGGCTGGCGCATCCCTTCCGCGAGGATCGCGTGCTGAACGCATGGCTGGCACGCACGCTGCCCTCCGAAAGGCTGGCAGCGATGTGTCCGGACCTCGAGGCGCTGGCGGACTACGCCGTCATGGCCTGGGAACGCCGCGGCCGCACGCCTCGCAGCGAGCCGGTGCTGACCCAATGGGATGCGTGGGGCTCGCGCGTCGACCGGATCGCCTTGACGCCAGCCTGGGAAGAAGGCCCCGGGATCACCACGAAACATGCCGTGCTGGCCGCCGGCCACGCGGGCACGCCATGGGCGCGCGTGGAGGAATTCGCCCGCGTCTACCTCTACCACGTTGCCAGCGAGTTCTATTGCTGCCCGCTTGCGATGACCGACGGCGCCGCCACCGCGCTGCATGCCTCCGGCAACAAGACGCTCATCGAACGCGCGCTGCCACGATTCCTCAGCCGCGATCCGACCACGTTCTGGTTATCCGGACAGTGGATGACGGAAACCCCGGGCGGCTCCGATGTCGGACGCACCGAAACCGTCGCGCGCCAGGACGCCGAGGGTCAATGGCGCCTGTACGGGCGCAAGTGGTTCAGTTCCGCCGTGGTGGGCGAAGCGGCCCTCGCGCTCGCACGTCCCGAGGGCGCGGGCAGCGGCACCGCCGCGCTGGCGCTTTTTTACGTCGAAACGAAGGACGAGCACGGCGCATGGCGCGGCATCGCCATCGACCGCCTTAAGAAAAAACTGGGTACCCATGAGCTGCCCACCGCCGAAATCCACCTCGACGGACTACCCGCCACACCCGTCGGGCCGCTCGATCACGGTGTGCGTCAGATTGCGCCGATGCTCAACGTCACTCGCACATGGAACGCTGTCTGCGCCGTGGCCAGCATGGCCCGCGCCATCGCGCTGGCGCGCGACTACGCCGCGCGGCGCAGCGTGTTCGGCGTCCGCCTGATCGACCAGCCGCTGCATGCGCGCACGCTCGCGGACATGCAGTCCGAATACGAAGGCGCGTTCTCGCTCACCTTCTTCGTCGCCGAACTGCTCGGGCGTGTCGAACATGCCGAGGGCGAAGCGCATGAGGCCCCCCTGCTCCGCCTGCTGACGCCGCTGGCGAAACTGTGGACCGCCAAGGTTTCCATCCGCGTCGTTTCCGAGGCGCTGGAATGCTTCGGCGGTGCGGGCTACATCGAGGACACCGGCTTGCCGCAACTGCTTCGCGACGCGCAGGTCTACGCGATATGGGAAGGCACGACGAACGTCCTGTCGCTGGACATGCTGCGCGCGCTGTCGGGTGGCCTCGCGCCGCTTCGCCAGGCCGTTGATGGTCTCGTCCCCGACGATGGCGCACCGGAGCGGGCGATGCTCGTCGCCGCGCTCGACGCGGCGGAATCCCTGCTCGGTGACATCGCGGCCGATCGGGCGTCGCTGGAAGCCTCGGCACGGGGCCTCGCCTTCACCCTGGCCCGGACGATGGCCGCGGCCTTACTCCTGCGCTCGGCGCGCTGGGGCGCGGCAAACGGCGACCCCCGGCCCGCCGCCGCCAGCCGGCGCTTCCTGGCGCGGGGCCTGGACCGCCTCGCACTGCCGGAGAACGACGACGACATCCTGCTGGCCTCGAACCGGACATCCGGCAGAGCGATGTAGAATGGCGGCCCGCTCCACCCGCTTTCCAGGCCTGACCATGCAGCAACTGACTATCGTGACCACCGGCGGCACGATCGACAAGGTGTACTTCGACGACAAGTCGGACTACCAGATCGGCGCCCCGCAGATCGGTGAGATCCTCCACCAGCTGGGCGTCGCGTTCCGTTTCGACGTGATTCCCATCCTGCGCAAGGACAGCCTGCATGTGACCGACGAGGATCGCGTGCTGATCCGCAGCACGATCGAGGCACAGCCGCACCGGCACGTGCTGGTCACCCACGGCACGGACACGATGGTGGAAACGGCCCGCGTGCTCGCCGGCATCCCCGGCAAGGTCATCGTGCTTACCGGCGCGCTCAACCCCGCGCGTTTCCAGGGTTCCGATGCCGTTTTCAACATCGGCTGCGCCGTCGGCGCGGTGCAGACCCTCGCCGACGGCGTGTACATCGCGATGAACGGCCGCGTCTGGGATCCGGCCACGGTACGCAAGAACCGCGACGCGAATCGCTTCGAAGCGGTCTGATCCTCGCCATCAGGGACGGCGGCGGCCGCGGTCCTCGACCACGGCGTCCACCGTCGCCCCGGCATCCATCAGTCCCGCGCCGCAGCCTTTCGGGCATGGGCCGGGCAGTGGACGCGCATTGTCCACAAGCTGGGCAGTGACCTCGTCCACCCCAATGTCGGGATCCGCGGAACGCATGAGCGCCACCAGCGCGGCGACCTGAGGCGAGGCCACCGACGTACCGCCCCGATAACCGAATACCGAACGCTCCCGCCCCCGCTTGCCGATGTCCCAGGTGGAGAGGATATCGTCCGCGCCCCGCTCGCCGAGGTTGCCTCCGGGCGCCGACAGGGTCACGCCCCGGCCAAAGTTGGAGTAGGAAGCCATGGCGCCGCTCCTTCCCAGCGCGGCGACGGCCACCACGCCGGGGCAATTCGCCGGCGTGTTCGTGTTGACGTTCTTCTGGTCGTTGCCCGCCGACGTGACGACGACGGTGCCGCGCGAACGCGCCTGCTCGATGGCGCGCTTCAACGCGGGATGGCAGGCGCCGGTGGTGCCCATGCTGAGATTGATCACGTCAACCCTTTTCCCGAGCGACGGCACGCCCGGCACGTCGCCGCCACTGGCCCAGACGATGGCGTCGGCGACATCGGAAGTACGTCCACCGCAGCGGCCGAGAACGCGCACAGGGATCAGCTTTGCCTCCGGCGCGAGGCCAATGATGCCGGCACGGTTGCCTGCACGGGCCACGATAAGTCCCGCCATGTGCGTACCGTGCCACGTGGACGCCTTCCCCAGCGACGACAGGCACTCCCCGGGGTCGGACCAGTTGCCCATGTCCGTCGGATCGGCATCCCGTCCGTCGCCATCCCGGGCCGCGCCCGCATCGCTGATGAAGTCGTAGCCGGGCAGCAGCTGTCCGTCGAATTCGGGATGCGGCGTGATGCCGGTATCGAGCACGGCGACCACGGCACCGGCCCCGCGCGTGTACTTCCATGCGACCTCCGCGTCGACGCCGACCTTCGGATCGTGCATGTACCACTGACGCTTCCATAGCGAATCGACGATGGTGTTCGGTGTGAGCAGGACATCCTCCTCGACTGACGTTACGCCGGGCAACGTGGCGAGGCGCGATGCATCGTCGTTCGTCAGCTCGAAGACTTCGCCTCCTGCCGCCAGCGAGCGCAGATGGCGCGGGGTGTCGGCCGCATGCCGCGCGGTGACTGCGGTTCGCGACGCGCTGCGAGCGGTGTGCGCAGCTCCTTGGTCGGCGAAGTGCACGATATAGCGTGCCGACTCGGCGGCGACGTAGTTCGATGCGGCGAGTGTGGCCATGGCGACAAAGGGAGTGAATCGCATCAGGGTTCCTTCGGGATCGCGGGAATGCCGCGGGTCCGGTGAAACCTAGGCGCATGCGCGCTTGCCTGATACGCGGCTCCGCCCGCGAATCTGCGTGAGAATTTTCGCCGCTACGGCCAACGCCGAAAATCGGACGAGTTTTTCAGAATTTTCCCGTAGTTTCCGTCGTCGTCGACCTCTACCTTGCGTGTTCTCTTTAGCTCGCCGGGGAAGAAGCCATGACGTTCCATCACTCGCAGCGTGCGCACCGCGCCACGCTCGCCGTCGCCATTGCCTTCGCACTGATGGCCGGCACGGCACACGCTCAGGACGTACCCGCCCCGGAGCCCTTCCCCGCCTACCGCGACGGACACCTCGTCCCCTCCGCCGACGGCAATGAACACCACGACGCCGGGACACTCGCCGCCGATGTCGCACAAGCCGCCCAACGCTGGTGTGCCAACCAATCGACCTACCCCGGCTGCGTCCTCCGGGTGCACGCCGAGCGCGAGATTCCCGGTGCATCCGGCAAGCACAGCGCGTATTCGAAGTTGGACATCACCCTCGAACTGACGGACAAGTCCGGTATGGTCAGCGCATGGGTGATCGACGGCGGCATCGGCCTCGTCCGCTCCTGCCCGGTCGATGCGGTAATGGTGACGGATAGCGGTGGCGAGCTGGACAACCGTGACGCGGCCTCAGGCCACCGCGCAGTCGCGTGCCACTCACCCGATGCACTCCCCAAACCTGATCTCCTGGGCGTACCCGAGGAAAGCGGGGCCAATCAGTGCCCCATCGGCAACAGCCCGTTGGTCGGCAATCCGATCAACCCGCTGACCATGAGCAAAATCGAAGTGGTCACCGACTATGCCGGCCCCGCCTCCTCCGGGCTGACGTTCGGCCGCACCTATCACAGCGGCGCGTTCCCGCTGGGCTATGTCTCCACGAAGGCGCGCGCACGCTACCCCGCCGGCGCACGGGTCGGCGCCCGCTGGCGGCATTCCTATGACCGCGCCTTCGTCCGCCGGCCGTACTACGACGCCAACGGCCGGATCTATACCACCGCCTTGCATCTGGTCCGCGAGGACGGTCGCGAAACGCGCTTCGTCAAGCAAGGCAACGGCTTTGTCCCCGTCGAAGGAGAGCGCGGTTCCCTGCGCGAACATCCGGACGGTGGTTGGCTATATCGCTGGTCCGACCTCACCGAGGAGCACTATGACGACCGGGGCCGCCTGCGCACGCGCACGGATGCCAATGGCAATACGCTGACCCTGCACTACGACGAGATCACTGTCGGCATCGGGCTCAAGGCCACTGTGCTCGCGCGCGTCACCGATCGCCAGGGTCGCGAACTGCACCTGGGCTACGACCGCCTCGGCCGCGTCGAAACCGTGGATACGCCCGATGGGCGACTCAACTACAGCTACAGCGGCGACCTGCTTGAAGGACTCGATGCGGACCTGGTGAAGGTCGGCTACCCCGATGGTCACAAGGTCGAATACCGCTACGATGAACCGGCCATGGGTGGCACGCCTAACCACAAGCTAACCGGTATCGTCGGCAAAGATGGCAAGCGCTTCGCGACCTTCAGCTATGACGCGAACAACCGCGCCAGGCGATCCTCGCATGGCGACGGTCTGGAATGGACCGAAGTCAGCCAGGTCAATAACGGGGTCGAGGTCGCGACCAAGGACGTCATTTACCCCGTGAAGTTGTCGCGGGTGTACGACCAGGGCCGAATCCGGCTGGGTGAGCGCAAGGAGGGGCACAGTAACGCCTCAGCACGTACCTTTGAATATCTGGGCGGTGGCCTCGTTGCGCGCCAGACCGATTACCAAGACATCCCAACCACCTATCGCTACGATCGAGTGCGTCACCTGGAGATAGAGCGCACCGAGGCAGACGGCACAGCCGTCGCACGCACCGTGAAGACCGCTTGGCACACCATGTTCGACAAACCCGTTCGCATCGACAACGGCGCACAGTGGACCACCTTTGCATACGACAGCAAAGGCAACCGTACCGAACAGCACGAGGGTGGGCTGGCGGATGCTGCCAACCCCATGGGCGGACCCTGGCCGGAAGAACGCATCACCCGTTACACGTACGACGACGCTGGACGTATCGCTACTGTCGATGGCCCGCTGGCCGGCCCTGCCGATATGACGCGGTACGTCTACCACGAAGGCGACGCCCCCGGTTGCGGCAGCAGCGATGCCTGCGCCTGGCGAAAAGGCGACCTGCACACCGTGACCAACGCGCTCGGTCACGTGAGTACCGTGCTCTCCCACGATGCCGCCGGCCGTGTCTTGTCCAGCACCGACGCCAACGGCATGCGCACCGACCGTCGCTACGATGCCATGGGTCGTCCGTTGGAAGTCATCCAACGCACCCGTCGCGATGGCACACCGTCGCCTGGGGACAGCATCACACGCCTGACCTACACGGCCAACGGTGACCTGGACACTCTTACGGACCCTGATGGAGCGACGCTGACCCATGGCTATGACGCAGCGCGGCGACTGATCGAACAGATCGATGCCCTGGGTAATCGCCGGGAGGTGACTTCGAACGGCGCAGGAAACAAGGTCAAGGAATCCTATGTACGTCCCGACGGTACCGAGGACACGACTCGCCGCTATTCGTACGACTACCATGGCGAGCTCGCTTACATAGCCTACCCCGGCGTGGGTAAGCGAAATTACGAGTACGACGACAATGGCCGGCTGATCCGCGTGGAAGACGATCTCGTTCTCTTTCCTGGCTATAGGGAGGTTTACAAGCGCGACGCTCGCGGGCGCATCAAGCGGATCGACCAGGGATATAAGGAAGCAAGCCTCGACATAAAAACGAAGCTGACCTACGACGGCGCCGACCGCATCAAGACGGTCGTGGACCCCAAAGGCCTCGCCACGGGATACCTCCGCAACGGCCTGGGCGATCTGCTCTGGCAGCGGAATCCGGACACCGGTGACACCCGGTTCGAGACCGATGCCAACGGTCAGCCCATCCACGAAACACCGGCAGATGGGCGCACCGTGCAACGCAGCTACGACACGGCAGGGCGACTGAAATCGATAACGTATAGGGACGACCAGACGACGACCTATACCTACGACATCGCCTCACCGCTGTGCGGTGTGGATGAGAACTTTGCCGTGGGTCGCCTGGGCTCAGTGAACGAGCCCAGCGGCAGCACCACCTTCTGCTACGACTTTGCCGGCCGCGTCGTCCGCAAGATTCAGGTCACCCGCGGCATCTCGCTTGAGTTGCGTTATGCGTATAGCCTGGCAGGGCGCCTCGTGGCGACAACCTACCCTGACGGCCGACAGGTACATTACGCGCGCGATGCAGCTGGAAACATCTCCGGTATCGACATACAGGCATCACTAACTGCCGCGCAGCCCGTCATCGCCAGGGTGGAGCACAACGCGATGGGCCAAGTCACGGGCTGGACGGCCGGTGCGCGAAAGGTCGAACGTCGCTACAACCCAATGGGTCATGTGACTCATCTCTATGACGGACGAAGCGATGGGCTCGACGCGCTCCTGACCTATTATGGGTTCGGTACGCTGAGCGCTATCAATCCAAGCGACGAAAATGGCCCGCCCCAGATATGGATCGATACCGCCTCGCGCGTGACCACGGGTGGGCCGCTGCATCCTGACGGCTCATTTGCATTCAGTGAGCGATACGAATATGACAGCATCGGCAATCGCCTGAGGTGGTGGTCCGTTTTTCCATCGGTCGATCGGCGCTACGTATATGCTCCCGATAGCCATCACCTGCTCAGCGCCGACAAGGTCGCTCGTGAGTACGACGCCGTAGGCAACACCACCCGCATGGGACACCGCGAATTTGCTTACGACGCCACCGGCCGCATGAGCCAGGCCAAGGTCAACGGCGTGGCCGAAATGAACTATGCCTACAACACCTTCGGCCAGCAGGTCGCCAAATACATCGCTGGACAGACGACGGTATCCCTGCATGACGAAGCCGGCCATTGGCTCGGTGACTACGACGGTGCCGGGCAACCCATCCGGCAGGTGATCTGGCTCGACAACCTGCCGATAGCCGCCCTCGACGGCAACACCCTTCGCGACATCCAGCCCGACCACCTGGGCACACCGCGCGTGGTGATCGACCGTGCAAGCGACAAGGCCATCTGGACC
>NZ_DASYDO010000075.1:0-45486 GCF_036499525.1 Luteibacter sp.
TCCGGGTGCTTCCAGTCCATGTCCAGAGGTTTCCGCAATGCGTTTCGGTACGGTCAAGTGGTTCAACGACGCCAAGGGTTTCGGTTTCATCGCGCCCGAGGACGGTGGGGAGGACGTGTTCGTCCACTTTTCTGCGATCAATTCCAAGGGGTTCCGTAGTCTCCAGGAAGGCCAGCGTGTGAAGTTCGAAGTGACCACGGGCCCGAAGGGTGCCCAGGCGTCGGGCGTCGAAATCGCCGCCTGACCGCTTCCGCTTCGTTGGTTCGAAAGGAAACCCCGCGCACCCGCGCGGGGTTTTTTTTGTTCTTCGAGCATTCCTAGGGCTCCAGGCTCGGCTTCGCCATCGTGTTGCGCGTTTGGCGGTGAGGCAGGGGGAGCCGTCGCGCGTCACCGGACGTGGCTGTAGCGCGGCGATTGGTCTGAGCGGGCGCGCCACATGGTTTGAGAACTCCCAAATCCGCCTGAAAAGGGTCTTAAAAGGGCCCTAACTCCTGGCCCGCCGCCGCAGCGTTCAGGCCACGGCTATGGGTACTCCGCCCTAAAGTGGTCCCGGCCGCCGCGAGCCCGCCCAGGGTGGGGAAGAAGGCCCTGGAACCTTCCACCGCCCGCCGCGTCACTCCCCCCCGTCAGAAAAGGCCTGCAGGCTCCACTGCAAGGTCCCAACTGAATATCAGCACCTCCCCGACCTCCTTGCCCTTGCCACCACCGACGGTATAGCGGTGATCGGCTCGCTCCATGTGGAAGCGACTGAAGAGCTGCCGAATGGCCGGGTGGTCGTTGAGGGTCATGATAGCCTTCCCCTGGATACTCCCCAGGCACCGCTCCAACGCCTCGTACTGCTCCCATCCGAACTCGACACCATAGCCCTCGGTCTCCCAATAAGGCGGGTCGATGAAGAACAGCGTGTGCGGTCGGTCGTACTTGGATACCACGGCCTGCCACGGCAAGTGTTCGACGTAGGCGCTGGCCAGCCGCAGGTGGGCGGCAGATAGGGTCTCTTCCAGCCTCAGCAGGTTCAGGCCGGGCGGGACGGTGGTGGCAGTGCCATAGGTCTGGCCCTGCACCTTTCCTCCGAATGCCGATTGCTGGAGGTAATAGAACCGTGCCGCTCGCTGGATATCTGTCAGGGTTTCCGGCCGCGTGACCTTGAGCCATTCGAAGACGCGTCGGCTGGAAAGCGCCCACTTGAACTGGCGGACAAACTCTTCGAGGTGGTGCTGCACGACGCGGTACAGGTTGACCAGGTCGCCGTTGATGTCGTTCAGTACTTCGACCTCAGCTGGTGGCTTGAGGAAAAATAGCGCAGCACCGCCAGCAAACGGCTCCACATAGCATGTGTGATTGGGAAAGAACGCAAAAATCCTATCGGCTAACCGGCGTTTTCCGCCGAGCCAAGGAATGATGGGGAGGGACATCGAGTCTCCGGTTGTGAGATCAGGAGGGGTTACCTTCCCCTTGCCGCACGTGCGGAAGGGGGCTCATCTGATCCACGCCTCATCGTGGTGAGGGTCAGGCTGTTGACGCAGCCTGGCCCCCGACTATCGGTGTCTTTGTTGAAGGCTTTCCCAATGTAAGCCCTGGTAATTCCCTGTGTAATTGGGTGGCTTAGTTGCCGTTGACGTTGCACCAGTAACTGATGGTGGTCGTGCTGCGCAGGACACCCGCGCGGTACAGGTAGAGACGGAGGTAGCCGTGCGAATCCGCCCGCGTGCCGGTGAGGCTCGCGGAGCAGTACCCCGAGCAATACGGGTTGCCGCCCAGGCCGGTCTGCCCGGGCGCCTGGTTCTCGACACCACTGCTGGCCGACCCGACGTAGCTATGGCCTTGCTCGACGGCTTCGAACACGACGGCGTAGTTTCCTGCGGCGTCGCCGGCGGGAAGCCACGTGCCGGAGGCGGCCACCGACCAGCTCGTCGGCGCGTTCTGCATCCGCAGGACCTGGTACGTGCCGTTGGCGAACATCTGCAGGCGAATGTAGGCGCCGCCGCGCTGCTGGTTGTTGGCGGAATACGAGCCGCCGTCAATCGGTAGCGAGTAGGAGGCGGAGCCGTTGGATGCCCAGTAGTTGGTGACGTCCAGGCCACCGTTCTGGAAGTTGATGTCCGCGCGCTTGCTGCCGTACTTGATGTTGGCGAAGCGAATGGGCACGCCGCCCTGGAGGAGGCCCCCGGGCGCCGGGCCGTCGCCCACGGTGTCCGGGGCGAACAGGGACTCGAAGCGCACGCCGGCGTAGTAGTAATCCGTCACGGACTACGCCTCGGGCGGCATCGGCGGCGGCAGGGACTGTTCCGCGTCGTACAGCTTCGCGAACGCCGCCTTGATGATCGCCACCGCGCCGGCGCACGAGATGGTCGAGAGGTCCGCGCCGGTCACCGGGTCCGTGCCTTCGCCAAAGCACTGCGAGGCAATGCCCGAGAGCGTCACGCTCAGCGGATACGCGTCACCGCCCGGGCCGAGGTACTCGTCGCCGCTGTACAGGCACGGGGTGCCGGCGAATACGATGCGAGCATCGCCCGCCTTCGGGTCGTAGAGCATGGTGGTATGCAAGGCGATCACCTCGCAGGTAATGCCCGAGGCGATGTCTTCGATGCGAGGCTTCATGTGCGCTTGCGCTCCAGTTTCTCGATGCGGCGCAACAGGGCCGCGTTCTGCTTGACCACTTCGTCCACGCGTCGATCGGCGTCGAGCGCGCATTCGAGGGCGAGGCCCGGCTTATCGACGGAGAGACGCGTCACCTGCTTGCCCATCAGCCGCTTGTGCGGGCGTGAGAATTCGCGGATGTGCTGCGGCGCGAACCTCAGGAGCAGCTGGGCGATCACGCCGGTGTCGGCCTGGCCGTCGTGCTTCCAGTTCCACGAGGAATAGACCTTGCGCACGCGAGCGGCGATGCCGGCGGATACCGCACGGCGCTTGATGTTCGTCTTTTCGCGGCGGTCGGAGACGTTGAAGCCGCCAATGGCCGTAATCCGCCCGCTGGCGGTCATGTTGCCGGCCTGGTCGAACGTGTGCGTGTTGGCGGTGCCGCAATGGAAAACCAGCTGCGCATTGCCGCCGGCGGCGTAGGCGTCGATGCCGGCGATGTGTTTGCTGCCCCAGTGCGTAACGCGTGCGATCATGTACGCGGAACCGTCGTTGCCCGCGTCGATCTGGAGGGCCGGCATGCGGCTCGCGTTCCAATTGGCGAACGAGCCGCCGATGCCGTTCGCATTCTGGCCGTTCAAGCCAACGCGCACCGGTGCGTTAGGCGGGGAGGCGTTATCGACTTGAACGAGCGAAAGCGAGCCACCTTGCGAGAGTTCGAGGTTGCCGTTGCTGCCACGCACAACCACCTGACCGGAGGTGCTGTTGGTGCCGGCAGGCCGCAGGTAAATGAGACTGCCTGACGGGTTGGCACCGCTCGTGCCCAGCACGATCGCGTCACCCTGAGAGTAGATGGTGCGATCTACGCTGACGTCGCCATAAGCATAGAAAGTCCCGGTGGATCGACTAATTGCGACACAGTCGCGAAGGTACGTTCCGACGTCATTGAACGCCTGAATCACGAAATCACTTCCGGCGTTGCCGGCGCCTGTTTCAGTGTTGACCGAACCAGTGAACGACCAGCGGTTTTGTCCGCCCTTTTGATAAATGAGGGCGTTGTTGCTAGATGGTGCGGCGTTGAGCCGAATGGTTGCCGACGTGCCTTCCGGTGGGGCGACGTCGAGCCATCCCGTCATCGTGTCGCCGGCCTTCGAAACCTTTCCATCCAGCGATGACTGTAGGCCCGCCACGTCCGCGATGGCATGCCCATGCCCGACGTTTGACTTTCCGTCCAACGCGGTCTGAAGGGTTTTGACTACAGCGGAAACGAAGGCTGTGCTCGCGATCTGCCCATTGTTTGTTCCGGCCGCAGCTGTCGGGGCCGTCGGTATGCCCGTAAGAGCTGGCGAAGCCTTGGGAGCAAGCAGGCCAAGGGCATCCGATAGCCCGGCAACCAAGAGGATGGTTGAAGGAAAGGTTGCCGGCTTGTTCTTGATCGCGCCCCACTCGACACCGGCGCCCGTGATGGCTGCAATCGCATCGCGCAACTGGGTGTTCGACGACGCGTCCAGCTCCATGCCGGCATCTGTGATGACGGCAATGATTTCCTCCTGGATCGCGTTAAGAGCATCGGCGTCAACCACGGTGCCCTGGACGCCGGCCAGGACGTCGGCATTATGGTAAAGCCCGTCAGATGTATTGATGCGGCGCATGCGTTACTCCACGAAATCGCACTGCGTGTGCGCGGGCTTGAGGTCGTTAAAAAGCGCCTTTAAGGCGGCGTCGTCGCCGCCTATCGGCCGTGTGTTGATGGTGACGTCCCAGACGAACACCACGTCTTCGCCGTAGAGCCGTTCCCCACAACGGCTGATGCCGCACCGGAAGGCCCGCGGCTCACTGATCGTGATGCCGTAGCCTTGGCTTGCCGCCAGGCGCACAAAGTAGGCGCGGGATATGCCGCCAAGCTCGCCCATCTTGGCCAGCACCACCTGGATGCGCTTAGCCAGGCTTTCGCTAGGCGCAGGCGTGAGGGCATACAGACGTTCCCAGCTGACGACGTCGGAATCCGCCGAGGCGGGATGCATGCGGGCCAGTAGCGTGTCGCCGCCGTCGCGCGCCGCCTGAAGCGCGGCCGCCTCGGCATCAATCCAGGCGGACAGTCGTTGTCCGTTGGGATCGTAGGCGACAGGCGGTAGCAGCGAACGCAGCAGTTCGGCAAAGACGCTCACATTAGCTCCAGCGTGACGGCGCCCAGGCGCAGCCATTGGACTTGGCTGGCGTCGACCGTCGCCTCCACATTGGCGGCCGGGCTGATCAGCTGACGATCGATCACCCCGGAGATACCTGACAACGCCGCCTCACCGCGCGAGCGGTAGTACGTGTCGCCGGGAGCCAGGTTGGCAAACAGTGCCGCGAGCTGGGTCTTCGCGTCAGTGAGCGCATCCGCGAGCTGGTAGCCCGCCGTGAGTTCCACCTTGGCATCGTGGTCCACGTTGATGATGGTCGGCGCGAACACCAGGCAGTTCCAAGCCGTGACCGGCCGCTGGTCATCAATGTAGGTCTGAACCTGGGCGATCAGCTCATCACTGGGCAGGCCATCGGGCCCCACGATGACGATGTCGACCGTCCCCAGTCCTCGGCGCAGCGGATACACGTATGCCGACGCGACGCCCGGTATGGATTCCGCCCAGCGCTTGTAATCGTAGTGGTTGCCGCCCGCAGGGGGGCGCCTGAGGAGAGTCAGGTAGCGATCAAGCAGGCTGGCTTGCGATTCGATGTCCGAGCCGCTGGCCAGCGCTGTGCTTACCACCGCTGCTGCGTCGATGCCCAGGGGCGGGCTCGTGATCGTGGCGTTGCCAATGATCCCATTGGCTGCTGCTCCGGCCACGGCCGCCGCAATGGGCACGATGGCCGTGCCATCGGCACCCACCGGCGTGTCCAAGACGGTTACAAGCATGGTGCCGTTGACATGACGGACGCTGCTACCCGCTGGCAGCGTCGTTCCGTAGATGCCGGTGACGCTCAACTCGCCTGTCGCCGCGCGGGCTGGCTTCCGGCTCAGACCACGCTCAGCGGCATACTTGATCAGCTCGGCGAGATCGGCGGTATCAGGGAAAATCTGCCTGTATAGCCATGCCTGGTACTGATAGAGCCCCTCGATGGCGGCTGCGTCGGCCGCCGCGCGCACGTAGTTGTCGCTATCGGTGCTGACGTCGGCTTCGTCATCCTGGCTACTGATGTCACGCAGGATTCGGTCGCGAATGGTCTCAAGGCTTTGCGTGGGAAAGGTCATTTAGATCACGCGTACCCAGTGATTGAAGGTCTGTTGCTCGCCGCCCGCTTCGGTCACGTCGACATCGAGCTGCAACCATCCGGTGGACGGCGAAGACACCGAGACGTCGATCGCGCTGGCTCGTCCATCCGACAGAAGGCCCTGTAGAGCGTCCAACGCGTATTCCCGCGCCAGGATGCGGACGCGCGGGACATCCTTCTCACGCTGCAGCTCGTGCAGGCGGCTGCCAATGGTGGGGACTGCCCACCAGCTCCCGAGGGGGATAACGAGACGCAGATACACGGCGTTGGCCAGCGTCGTGATGCGCTGTCCGCTTAGGTCGCCTGTTCTGGGATCAATGCCCGTATCCATGGCGGCATGTTGCGTCGCGCACGCGCGGGGCACATATTCAAGCGCTTGTTAGTAACGCCATCACTCTTTCTGATTCGGTGGCGCAGTCGAACTGCCGCTGACCGGGTGAGTGTGACCATCGTAGATCTGGCGATCATCGGCCATGGCACGGATGCCATCACTGACGTCGCCATCGGCGTGCGCGTCATTCTCGACGTTCAGATCCTGGCTCATCTCCACGAGCGGCGTCTCGAACCGGACCTTGGTGCCGGCTTTCACAAGCAGGGTTTCTGTAACGACTTCGATGATCCGACCGCGCTGCATGTGCACGTGGTCTCCCTCGTCGGTGTAGATCGCGACTTCGCCTGGCTGCAGCTGGATGCGGTAACGGCCGTCGATGCTGGCGATGATCACGCTATGCCCACTGTCGCCGCCAACGGGAAGCAGGATCACCTCGGAGCCGGCGAGGGGCGCGCTAGACAGTCCGTAGTGCTGCATGAGTTCAGCCGCGACGGCTTCACCAGCCAAGCCTTCGACCTGGGCAGTCGGTAACACGGCGGTGGCGTCCAGGCGACTGAGCTTGCCCCGAAACGCCATGCGCACACGTTGACCGGCTCGCTCCGCGGTTTGCCGCATGACTTGGGTTAGGCGCTTCACAGGCCGAAGTACTCCGTGGGTTTCTTCTGCTTCTTTTGCTTGTTCTGGTGGGCGTTAACTATCCACGTTTTATCTTCGCGAAAGCGCAGTTCGGTGGTCGCTCCCTCTCTACGCGTCAAGCGTAGCGTGCGTGCCATGAGGAAATAGGTGCCGTTGATACCGTGCGGTTCGCTGATCAGGTTGACGCGCTGGCCAGGCGTCCAGACCGCCCCACCACTGGCGCGCCAACCCTTAACCTTTACTCGTGCCTCAAATGCATCGAGCTTGCTATCCGAGAGCAGCTTGTCGACCCGGTCCCTGGCGAGGTCGCTGGTATCACAGCCGCTGTCGATGACCACGCGGGGCCGGAAGATGCCGCGAGCGGTCAGTGCGCTGTCGCTGACCTTAGCCGCGAGCGTGGTGCGATCCTCGCCCCAACCGCTGCCCTGATACGCGCCATGCTGGCCCAACACCGTGATCTGACTGTAACGGTCAGCGATTGATCGCCGCACGCTCATATCCTCAATGTTGTTGTCGTCACTGTCGCCCTGGCGCATGACCAGGTCGCCCACTGTGGCTGCGGCGTAATCAGGACCGCCGACGACCAGCGTGCCATCGGGATCGACCCACGGCCAGAGGCCGTTGGCCTCGGCTGTAAGCAGGAGCGCTTCCCATGCTGTCTGCCCTGGGCTGACCTGCACCTGTTTGCGTAGCTTGGCGATGTCGCTGTCCAGCCGGACCTTGCTGATGCCCATGGGCTTCACGACCTGGTCGATGATCTGCTGCAAGGTGGCTTCGCGCATCGCGACAAACGGGCTTGAGCAATCCACCAAGGTTCCGGCTTTGTCGCGGCCGGTGATGCGCACGGCGTGGCCACGCCGGCCTACCTGGTGTTCAACCTCATCCAGCGTGCCGGTCAATACGGCATCGCCGTCCAGATCCAGGGTGCACGGCGCCCCCTCGACGACTGTCGCCGGCAAAGTTATGCCGCTACGCGTGAAAAGCTCGAGCTCGAACGCATCGGCGGGCGTCAGCAGGTCGCTATCGACCGACCAGCCCGTCCAGGTGTCGTTGACGACGCCGCCCACCGACAACCGAATGTTCGGACTAGTTGGCATATGCGTTCAGTACCTGACCTGCGGCGACGCTGTAGGGCGTCACGAGCTGCGGGTTAAGTCGAAGCAGCTCGTTCGCTCGTGTGTTGTCGCCGTACCAAAGGAAAGCCAGACGGCGTAGGCACTGCGTCGAGGGCGCTACACGCTGCACCATCGGAGGCTTGATATTGATTACCGCATTGGCCGACACCTGGACAACCTGGGCAAGTTGGCGGAGCGGCTCGATGACCGCCAGCGCTGCCTCCACGCCGAACAACTCACGGTGCATGATGATCGCCGATTGCAGAAGCGAGCGCGCCTGGGCGGTCAAGGCATCGACGTCACTGGGCGTCAGGCTGGGACTATCAAGCTCTTCGTCAAACACGCTGCAGACCGCGTCAGCGAGAACCATGGCTTGCTCTGTAATCAGGTAGGCGACCAAGGTGAGGCCCACGGCGTTGACGGCGTCCACAGGGAGACCATCTGGCAACTCGATGGCAGTGCCACCGGCCGCGCCGCCGTTCGCGCCGGCATTGGTATCCGAGGTGCCGGCGTACAGCGTTGGCATAACGCCCTGGCGGGAGCACACGAGGGCGACCTGCCACGCGCGGACCGCCATGGCTGGAAGGTTGTCCTGCCCGGGCACGGTCTGCGGCAGCGCATTGCCCGCCAGCAAGGATGTTGCATCGGTGGGCATAGCAAATTCAATGTCATCACGGGCCTCGGGGAGCACGCGATTCGATCCTTCGCCCACGACGGGGTCGAACGTCGGTGCGACACCGTCGGCTAACACGGCAAGGCCACTGAGCGTGCCGAGGATCTGACTGCGCAGCTGCGCGTACTGCAGGGTGATTCCTGGCTGGCCGATCACGTTCTCCATCAGCCCGGTCCATCCGCCATCCGTCGCGTTACGGACGTTCGACACGATTCCGACCACCTGCGCGAGTACACCGCGCACCGCCGAGGCATACGAACGAACCTGACCCAGGACCGCCTTGCCGGAGGCAATCGCAGCGGCAAGGCCGCTGAGCTGCTGCGTACTCGCCACGGCATCGGCAGTGGTCACGAACGTCCGCTGGAAGAACTGCGGGTCATCGCCCGACTCGATCAGCGTGAGCGCTACCTCAGCCCAGTCCGGCGTCTCCGCGCCGTCCCGAATCCGGTAACGCTCTACATGCACAGTGACGCTGCCGTACACCGGGTGCACAAAGGCGGCATCATCTGCCGAATCCAGCGCAACGATCAGTTGCTGCAGCGTCGTCTCGTAGTTATCGCCCCAACACACCACCTGGACCTCAAAGCGGCGCGCATCGCGGCCGAGATCCTCGATGGATTCGCCGTCACGATAAGGCACGCCATGCTGGGCAAGGGAGCGACTGACGTCCAGCTCCGTAGCGATCACGTCGATAGCGACCGAGCGGAAGCTTGCCGGCAGGAGGTTGTCTTTCCAGCTCATCCGCGCCTCGCGTCACGCACCTGTCGATCAACGACTTTGGCGTGTAGTTCGTCTGTGTCCGATGTGACTTGGATCTGGAGTGGCTTGCCCAAGAGTGGTTCGAGCAGGCGCGCCGCGTCGTTGAATAGACGAGCAGCCTCCTGCATCTGGCCCCCGGTCGACGCGTTGGCATCGCCAGTAGCGGCCGGGTCCAGCCGTGAGGCGGTCGCTTCTGCCCAGGTGCCGACGGAATCAGACAGGCGCGGCGAGAGCCAGCGCGCGGCCGGCGAACGCGCCACATCGCCGATCAACCCTGCCGCTTGTGCGGTCTGGGCGGCGTCCGCCTGCTCCGCAGGGATCTGGCGCGACACCCAGGCCTCATAGTCTTCCACGCTCGTTTTGCCAGGAGCGGCGTTGGCACTGTCGACCCAGCGCCCATAGGGCATCTCGCTCGTTTCGATCTGATTGCGCCGGTCGAGCTGGGCATCGTTGATGCCCAGGCGCTTCTTATCACGCTCCCGCTGGTCGGCCACCAAGGCCGCGTCCTGGGCGTCGGCGATAGGCTTCAGGGCATCGTTCACGGCCGCGACACCGCTGCCCAGGGCGAAGGCCGGCAGCAGGTCCATCATAGCGAAGCCCCGAGCGCCGGCAGCAACCCGTGCGACGCCCGTGGCGGCGCCTGCGGCACGACCACCGGTCGCCGCCTCAGCCGCGATTTCTGCGGCGCTGGATGCCGCACTACCCATACCCGAAGGCGCGCCGCTCCAGTTGGTGACAAACACCGGTGTCACGCCAGCACTTTCCTGCAGCGCGCGACCAACAACGATGTTTTTCACCGTGTCGGCACTGCCACCTAGTAGGCCGGTCAATTTGCCCAAGGCTTTGTTGCCGCCCCACTTGGCCAGGCGACTGCCGTAGAAGCCGCCCACACCCAGGGCCGCTGCGCCGCCCAGGAGTTGGCCACCGCTTAGACCTTTGTCATCGAGCAGGTACTGCGCGGCGCTGGCCAGCGCCTGGTTCACGGGTATGGCGGCCTTGTCCAGGGCCTCTCCTACCGTGGCTTTCACGCGCCCGGCAGTAGCCGTGGCGCTCTTACGGTTCTCATCGAGCTGGGCCGGGTCGAAGTCCGTCACGGTGCTAATCTGTTTACCGTAGTCGCGCGCCTGCTCGATGCGCCCTGGCTGCAGGAAGGCGCGGAAGTTGCGCTGCGTATCGAGGTCGGCCTCACCGATCACAGCCTGCAAGAAGTCGGAACGTCGACTATCCGTCGTAAGTTTCTGATACCGCTTGCGCAGATCTTCCATGACGGTGAAGGGATCGCGCGTAGCGCCCTTCTTATCGAAGAAGTTCACCCCCGTCGTCTTGGTGACCTGCGCCCGGTACTTGCCATTGGTGAACATGCGCAGCCCCGACTCAGCCAACGTCGCCAGACGCTCGGGTTGCGATTCGATGTTCGATAGCGCTTCGATGTAGCCGATCGTCTGCGGGTAGTTCAAGCCCGCCTGCTGGGCGGCGCCGCCGACACGGGGAAAGATATTCGGCAGATCTGGCAGCTCGGCGCGACCAAGGCGACCGCCGACCAAGCCCTGGGCGAGCAAGCGATTACTTACGCCGCTCTTCGCCAGGTCCTCATTGAAGATGGCGGCAGCCGTGACCTGATAGTCCGCCAACTGCCCTTGATCGGCGCCACTAATCGTAGACGCAATATCAGCGGCGTTGGACGCAGGCTTGGCCTGCTTATAGTTCAGACCCGCCGCCACCAGCTGACCCATGCCACGATCAATGGCATCCGGATCGTTACCGTTGGCGCGAGCCATCGCCCAGCGCGTGCGCCGCCAATCATCTACATCCGCAGCGCTCATGTCGGCGGTCTGACGCAGCTGGATGTTGGTGCGGTCCAGCCGCGCGCTCGAGCGCAGCGTCTGCACCGCGCCTGCCCCGATACCCAGTGTGGCCAGTCGACCACCGACGCCACCTAACACCTTATGCAAGGCATCGAACTCGCGGCGTGCCGCGCTGGCCATGGTGCGCAGTGCGCTGGTTGACCGCAGCGCAAGCATGCGCAGTCGGTCCATGCCACGGCCCGCACGCTCCGCCTCGGACGTGGACCGGCGTAACTCGCGCGCGTCGTCCTGCAAACCGCGCTTGATGGCTTCGGTGGCCCGCTGCCCCTGCGTGCCCACGCGGTCCATCGTGCCACCGAATTTCTTGACCTCGGCGCCCGCTTCGGAGGTGGACTGCTTGACCTCCTGCCACTGACCGTTTTGCCAGCGCAGAGCCTGCTTGGCCTTGTTGCCCGTGGCGGTGGAAGTCTTGCCCAGCTTGTCGACGGCGGCCGTTTGAGCATCGACCGGACCGCTTCCCTCGCTGCGCGCCCGTACGGTGAGATTGACGCGCATGTCGCTCATCGGGCTTCTTTGTTCCTCAGACTCTTGTAGGTCTTGGTGGCGGGCTTGCCGCGACGGCTGATGAAGTCCAGGCGGACCTCTATCTCGGGCTTGGTCATCTGTCGTACTTCGTCAATGCGATAGCCCTGCTTAACCAAAACGTGTTCGATCAGCCACCAGTTTCGGAGTTCGCTTCTTCGGGCGGCTCGCTCAGCGCTTTTCCCAACGCTTCATCGGCCACCTCCAACAGGCCCAGGTCGATCTCGCTCAGCTCATTACTCAGCAGCTCGATGGTCAGGTTTTCAGCAGGGATATCCCCGAGTTGGAGAAGCTGCTGGCGATAGCATTCCAACGCCTGGAGACGGATCGGGCCACTGGGGTATGCCTTCTGGGCGTTGATCAGATCGCCCGCCATCGGTACGCGCAGCGTGAACTTCTTGTGCCTGGTGCCGGCGAACAGCACGCCGATCTTCAGCTCGCGCGAAATGGTCAGGCCTTCCCAACTCTTGGTGTTTGACGTGGACATAAACGGACCTTCAATGATTGTTTGGGATGGCAATAGCCAGCTCGTCTGGCCGGGTCCCTGAGTTGCTTTTTGTCTTGGCCGTCACGCTCATACCGGCTCAGTGAGATACAGGGTCTGATTACCTACGGACTTTGTGTCGTGCGCGGCACGCCGTATCGCCGAAAAGTTAGTGCACGTCCACGATGTAACAGGTGCTATTGCGCTCGGGCGTATAGATCGTGTTTTCGATCTGCCAGCTGGCAGTGCCGTCGCGAGGGGCGATGAAGGTGGATAGCGGGCTCTGGTAAAGCATCGTGCCACCACGGGTGCAAACCAGTTGCTGCTGCGCTTCCGGGAGATCGCAGCTGGCCAGCAGAACGCTGGCCAGCACGATCGCGAGTACCGGGAGGCGGACCAGGGGCGGCCGCATCACTCGGTGTAGTAGTTGAGGGCGGCCAGCTGCAGCTCGCGGGTGGCTTCGTTGTCCAGGTTGTACGTGCTGCCCTTCGTGACCAGGTGCACACCCGTCCAGGTCTCGCGAACGCCGCCGCCGTCCTGGGGATACGCGGTGACCTTGCCGTCGATCAGCGTGCTCCAGTTCGGCTCGCCGGTCTTCGGGATAGCCACGTTCACGGTGAGCGCATAATCCGCGACACCCTTGGACGTGCCCAGCGGACGACCGCTGGAGTTCATCGTCTTCACGACCTTACGGTTCGTGTTCTCGGTCGTGCTGAGGCTGACCACTTCGTACTCGGTGCCGTCGATCTCAAGCACGATCAGCCCAACATAGGTATCTGCCATGAATTTCTCCGTTTAGAGGATGAGGTTGATCACGCCTGCGAAGACATGCAGGCCATTGACCACGTCGGCAGGGATCGACGCGACGAGCCAGCTGGCATCGGTCGCGCTCTTTTCGACGATAAGCCCGTCGGCGTTGGCGTCGACGTTCTCCACGATTTCGAGCGTCTCGCACTTTTTCAGTACGTCGAGCAGTTCGCCACGGACGGATGCAGCAATCCGGGCCGTGTTCTTTGCGCGCGGAAAGCGCAGGGCGACGCGATCGCGGCAGGCCTGGCGCACGTAGTACAGGGTCCGCATGGTGGTGATATCCAGCAGCGACACATCAGCCGTGCCGGTAGCGGACTTGGTATAGGTGCTGATGGCACGGACGATCTGCACGACTTCACCCGGACCGACCTCAAGCGGCGTTACCCCGTTGAGCAGGGCCGTTTCCTGTTCGTTCCGTGACAATCGATCGGCAATGGCCGGCACCGGGACGCCGCTCAGCGCAAGGGTGTTCAGCGGACGTGCCGGGTCACTCTCACTGGCGATCACGGCGGCGTACGCGGCAGCCAGCTCGGCTGGCGTGTAGGTGGTCCCGGGCAGCAGCGCAAGCGTGACCGGTCCACTGTTGAGAGCGGTGGCTAGCGTGGTAGCCGAGGTCAACGTGCCCACCACGGCGGCGACGCCCAGAAGAGGCTTCTGGTTGATCGAGTTGGTCACCTCTTCGATATGTGTGCGCATCGCCGTAAGGGCGGCGCTGCTCTGCCATGCGGATACCACCTGGGTGTAATCACCTGTCGCCGTGGCATCGAGTGCCGCCGTGATATCGGGTTCGGCGTCGTCGTCAACCGAGATCCCTACGAGGGACAGCTGCAGGTAACGGTTGGCCTTGATGGCGGCGGCCACCATCGCCTGGGCAACGGTGCTTCCCGTCAGTGCCAGCGCGCTCTGTGCGTCGTACACCACGGTGGCCACCAAGGGAGCCATCGTGCCGGCGGCGAGCAGGGGCACGACCAGGAGAAGCGACTGTGCGTTGGCCGGCAGCGTGTTGACCGCCAACGATGTGTTGAACTCGATGTACGTACCCGGTTTACGGGTGCTTGCGGGAATGGTGTTCAGGGTGATGGTCATTTGGCGGCGCTCCCAGACTTCGAGTTGGCGGTGGTATCAGGCTCACTGGCAGGCGTGAGAGCAACGGGCTTGCTGGTCGCCTTACCCGGGGCGAGCACTAGCTCTCGTGTCTCAAGCCGTCGGCGGTAGTAAATGGAATCAGGCACGTCGACCGGCTCGCTGCCGATAAACGCGCGCTGCTTTTCGAGGGGCACCTTCAGGCCCTCATTAGCGATGACTCGCGGCATTACGTGTTCTCCAGGGGGACGTGATCCGAGGCGTCGATGAAGTCGTCGCCGGGCTTGAGGTAGTAGTTGAGGTCGATGCCCAGGAGGGGCTCGGCGGCATCCTCGGGCACGGTCCAGTCCGCCTTGATGGCGAAGCTCTGGCCCAGCACGCTCAGGTAATCGCGCTCGGTCTTGCCGTTGACCAGGTTGTTGTATGTCGTGGGTACGAGGCCATCGGCGGACAGGCCCGCCGCCTCGTTGCTCGGGTGAAAGTCGGTGAGCAGGCGCATGCAGCTATCCCAGAGCGCGTAGCTACCCATCTGGCCTGCAGTGCCCATGCGGGTTTCTGCCTGGCCCCGCGCCTGTCGCACAAAGATGACCAGGCGGACCACGCCATCGAAGTTGAAGCGGCGGTTGCTTCGCCTGGTGAACTTGCCGCTTGGGACCAGCACAAGCACCGCCATCCCGGCAGCGGCGACCTTGGCCAGCAAGTCGCCGTCGGAAAGCTCGCCGGCATAGCCCGCCAACTCGATGCGCGACGACGTTTCTTTCAATGTCTGGAGCCGACCCAGTACGGCGGCTTCGATAAGGTCAAGCATCAAAACCTCCGCAGGGTGTGGCGGGAGAAAACGCGGGGGTTGCTGATCACGGTGGGCGCGCCGCCCGTGTCACCCTCGGATACGTCATTGGCGGCGTCTTCGTCCATCAGCGCCTTGAGTCGCTTGATCACGTCCTGATAGCGCAGCCGCACGGTGCTGTCGGCATTGCCAGCAGCGTCGTACAGGTGATAGCGCGCCAGTTCCAGCGCGTCGTCCTGCAGCCAGATCGGCGCGTCGGCCGTCGGCGCACGGAAGCGCAGGTAATAGGCAAGCTCGGTGGTGGCGCGGCCGCTGACGGTGTCGATACGGCTCAGCGCGCTCTGGGCCGATAGCTTCGCGGCATCGTCCCACTGGGAGAGGTCATCGCCATTCGCAGCCATCGACATCTGGTCGGGGGTCAGCGGGTCCAGCCATTTGGGCACGGCGATGGCGGCGATCTCTTCGGCGCCAAAACGTGTCACAAGCTGAGCGGCGGTGATGTTCATGGGTTCCTTCAATGCACCGCCCAGGCTCTCCTGGGCGGTGTGGCTACGCGTGCTTACGCAAGCAAGCGTCGGGGGGCGTTACAGCCAGGGACTGACGAGGATCGTCAGGCGGCCCGCAAGGGGGTTGGACTCGCCGCCGTTGACCAGCAGGCTCTTCAGGAGGGCGGCGGCCGCAAACTCCATGGTGGACGGCACGACCAGGACGCTGGGATTGATGCCCAGCTTGCGGTCGTTGTCGCCGACACGACCGGTCATCGCCGTAATGGCCGCTTCGAGGTTCGCTGCATTCAACGGCTTGTTGGACGAGTAGGCCTGCTGCCAGAAGCCGTAACCGGCATTGCCGCGTGCGTCGACGCCATAGACGTATTCAGCGCGGCTGAAGACGTTTTCATCCGTCTCCGCCACCTGGGCGACGAAATTGGGCTTCTTGCGGTCCTGGAAGATCAGCGGCTTCAGTGCGCGGCGCGTATCCAGCACGTACCAGGCGGGACCGCCGTCGGCGACGTCATCGACGTTGCTCTGGTTGACCGGCTTGCCTGCCGCATTGAGCACCGGATGGTTGGTGGCAAAGAACGGCTTGCCGTCGTAGCACTTATCGGTGCGGCCAGCTGCCAGCAAGCTGAACACCAGCTCGTCGGGGAACTCGCCCGCGCTCTGGCCCATCTCGGTCATCATCGGGCTGTAGACGCCGTACTGGTCATCTTCGATGGAAGCGCGGGGAACGCCCACGGTGAGTTCGAACGGCTTGTTCTTGACTGTGTATCCATGGCTCTGGATGCCGTTGACCACGCGATCACCGATCCACTCGCGCATCTTGGGGAACTTACCCAGCCAGCCGTATTCCTCGGCGCCGGTCGTGCTGGGCACGACGGTGGCGATCTGGGTGTACTGACTCGGTGCCGTGCCCAGGCCGCCTGCAAAGGCGGCTTTAAAGGCGATAAACAGGGTCTTGAGGTTGCCTGCGTTAACGATCATGGGTGCGAGGCTCCTTAAGCCGCTTCGACGGTGATGGGATAGCGGCCGACATCGACCCACACGCCTTCGTCAGTGATATCGACGACGACGCCGGCGATGGCAGTGCCCGTACGAGCCACGGTGCTGTCGTCTTCGACATAGGCGACGGCGCCGATATCCAGACGTGTGCACGCACTGGTGGCCGAGTTGTCGAACGCAAAGCAGTCGCGGCGAAGGCTGGCCTGCAAATCGCCGTCGGCGCCTTTGGAGTTGTCGACGTCACATTCGTTGACACCGACGACGTTCCGGCCGGCCTTGGTCGCGGGCACGGCGAAGCCCGTGGCATTGAGTGCCACCAGGCCACCGGTGAAAAGGAGCGTGGCGGCGGCGACAACGTGTCCGACCTGGTCGCCGTTGCGACGCGGCGTCAGGCGGCCCTGGGTGAGCTGGGTCATGGGTATCTGTCCTTACTTGGTGGCTTTGGTAGCCAGGAAGGCGGCGGGATCAAGGCCGGTGGCCTGGCACACGGCCAGCTCTTCGGCGTTGAGGGCGGTTTCGGTGGCGCCGCCGGGCTTGTCCAGATCCTTCTGGTCGGGCGCAATGACCGCCGCAACGTTGACGTAATCCTTGAAGCGAGCCAGGCCGGCCGAGTCCGAACAGCTGGCACGGTGGTAGGCCTCGGTGGCGGGCGTGATCTTGCCGGCCGCCAGGGCACCGCTGATCGCGGTATCCACGGCGGCGGTGTGTTCGGCGGCATCCCGGGTAGCCAGCGCCTGTTCGGCGTTGACAGCACGGGCCTGCAACGTGTCGTAGTCCGACCGAGGCACGAAGCGTTCCAGGCTGGGGTTCTCGCTGTTGGCCGCTTGCGCGGTCTTCAGCTGGGTGATGGCGGCAATAGCCGCCTCATCGGTTGCGTCGGCGGTGAGGCCGAGCGCACCCGCAATCGCTGCGGATAGGGCCACAGGTGTTTCCTCGCTGTTGAGCGCCGTCAGGCGCAGGTTGGGAGTGTTGAGAATTGCCGCACTGACCAGCCGCGCGATGCGCTTGGTGGTCGGGTCGTAGTCGAAGACGGGGCTGAGGTACTTGTACTCGCGGTTGAGGACCTGCTGACCACCGCGCGGGGTCCAATCCACCTGACCCCAGAGCGCTCCGTCGCGGGACTCCAACTGTTTGATCCATGCGGCGGCCGGCGCGTCGCCGCCCGTGGGTGCCTGGAGCTGGGTCGCATGGTTCCAGTCGATGACGACGTCGAGGCCACGCTCGCCAAAGGTGGCAAGCACCTGGTCGGCAGCGAGCTGGTCGAAGACCCAGCTGCGGCCGTCAAGGCCGGTGACGTTGGGTCCGGCCGGAATCAGCTCCACCCACTCGGGAGCGGCGCCATCGACGGCGGCGAGTTCGACATTAAGAGCGAGGTGAGTTTTGCGTGGCATGGGGCCATGTTCAGCCCCGCGCGCGCAGCCCCGTTATTCAAGGGCTTGTTATAAAACCGGCATGCCCCTCGGAAGGGCTTTTTGCCAGAAAACGACCTGGCAGCCGGCAGGTGGGATGCCGAGACCGGGCAGGCATCCCCTCCATGGCATTTAAAACGCATTTTAGAGCCCGGCGCCACCCCCTTCCGGTATCTCTGCCGTCACCCACCCCCTCGCAGGGCGACCACGGGCGTTTTAGGCGATGGCTCCTCCGCCCGAATCGCTGGCACCGAAATCCTCCAGGATGTAATCCCACAGCACATCGAGGATGTCCTGCTCATCCTTGGCGCTCAGCCCGAGGTACGGGCGTGCCGGAATCTCGGTTTCATGCGCACCTATCGTGACGTCCTGGACGAAGTTGGCGTGCTTGGCCTTGACGAAGCGATGGCCCACCTCGCCGCTCTGCTTGTCCTGGCGGAAGTTCACCGTGCCCTTGCGGGCGGCGTGGTGCACCTTGCCACCGAGCTGCTGGATCGCACCGTAGACAAGATCAGTACCGACGTGCAGCTCGTCACCCTCCACCTGGTAGTGAATGGAGCTTTGCAGAGCAAGGCTCTCACGCAGGATGCCGGGTCCCTTCTTGTGGGCCAGCGTGCGCGGCGACAACGGGGCCCACGGTGCACCCGTAGGCGAAATGGCCTGGCCGAACCGCTGCTGGGTACTCGGTACGAGTACTTCGCCGATCTCGGCCAAGGCATCCTGCACGTGGTCCAGGCGCTTGGCGAGATGCGCCAGGCGCGCAGCAACCTCCTTGACGTTGACCTCGATGCTGTAGCTGACGCCGCTCATTACAGGGCGCCGTCCAGGAGCTGGTACCGCTCGGTCGCCAGATGAGCGGCATCGAGCAATGCCAGAGTCTGCAGGCGCCCGGATACAGCGCCGCCCTGTCCACGGCCGCGCGGCCCCGTGGCGTCCAGGGCAAACGATGCGACTGCAAAGCGTCCGTCAGCGATGGCATGGGCGTACAGGAGCTGCTGCGCGTGCGCGTCCCACAACACGGGCACCGTTCCATCAGCCAACACCTGCGGAAGATCCTGGGCAAGCCGCTGCAGCGCAGACAGGGCATTGCCCTCGGTGCTGGCCAGCGCGGTGGCCAACGCGTCGTCATCCGCCGTCAGCAAGGCGCTGGTTAACGGCTTGTCCGCCCGTCCGGGCAAGGTGCCCTGGTCGAGCCGTTGGGCCACACGCGGTCGAACGAAACCCACCGGCTGCTGGACGGATGGCATGTCGGCATCTGCGCTTTGCGCACGGCGAACGGCCGCTGGCCAGTCCGCGAACATGTCGGCCTGGCGACGTTGCGCATCGCTCAGGGCGGCATCGCGAAACGGCTTAGGCATGGTCATGATCTTTTGCCCCATGCGATCAGCCGCTGGCATCGATGCAGCCGCCTGGCCCACGTTGTAGTCAAACCCGGGATCGATGCCCGTCGTGTCGTCCACGCTCGTCGGTGCCTCGTCGGGACCCGTCTTGCCCAGGGCATCCATATCGCGCTGAGCGAGCGTCCGGGTGGTGCACTGACAGCCGTAGCCGTTCGGGCAGTAGTGCGTGTTCCACCAAGGATCATCGACAAGCAGGATGGTGCCGTTCCACGCCAGGTGTTGAGGGCGCGGGTGGCGCACCGAATCGTTGTGCACATATTCCATATACGGCCGGCGATGCTTGATCGCCTGGATCTGCTGCCAGCGCCCGGCCATATAGCTGCTGCGCACGTTGGTCGTGTAGATGATCCGGGTACGCCAGTTGCGACCTCCGTTGTACTCCCAGCCGGTGCGCGCAACGACAGCGTCGAAGTCCTTACGGAAGCTTTCGATGGAGCCGCCGCCCAGCACGGCCTTATCCACCGCCTTGCGCAGGTCATCGAGCAGATCCACGCGTGCCGCACCAGCGACCATGAAAGCCTGTGCATGGTCCTCCCGCTGAACATCGCGCCAGGTATCGGTGGGTACGTTGACCTTGCGCCGCCAGAAAGCAGCCTGCTCTTTGAAAGGCAGGCTGGTGGCCGTGGGAGCGCTGACGCTGGCAGGCGAGCCAATCTCCTGCCAGCGTCCATCGACCAGGCGAAGCCGCGGCTTGGTATCAGCCACTGGCCGCCTCCTGCATCAGGTCGTAGCGGCCCGATGCCTGTGCAGCATCCAGCGCGTCCTGCATGCCTTGAGCGAACCCATCCAGACTCAGCTCAGCGAACTGAGCGAACAAACCATCGCGGACGTCGTCCAAGGTCGCGGCCTGGTCAACAACGGCGCGGATCTGGTCCAGCCACTGATCTGTGATCGCACCTTGCTGCGTATCGAGCTGAAGCGCGATCGCATCGACGCGGTCGACGGACACGGCGGCATCTGCTGGCGTCGGCTGCACCTCAGCGTTGAGTGCGCGATTGGCGGCGACGGACTTTGGCGTTGCCGATTGCAACAAGACGGCACCGGGTGCTGGATCGGCAAGCCCCAACTTGTCTCGTACCACGCTCTGCTCGACCTGAAGTCCCAGCGGCACAAGGATGCCCAGCGCCTTGACCAGTGCGGCGACATCCTCGGGCTTGGGGACGTTAACGGTCAGACGCGGATAGCGACCGGGCCCGAAGTTCAGGTCGATGAAGCCGCGCACCAGTTGGCGTTGAAGCGTGTTCTGCAGCGCCTTGGCATCAGCCGTGAGCAGATCCTCGCGTACGAGCTGGTGCACCTGCGCCTGCGCCATGCTCGCCCCGTCATCGGCGGTCATGGTCTGACCGATGACGCCCTTGCTCACCTGCTTGTCCCACCATTCCGCCAAACCACGGAAGAAGTCGCCGGCACCCGCCGTCTGCGCTGCCGTCTGGAAGTCGATGGACATGCCGGAGGGCATCACTGCCGCCGCGTCACTGCCGAGGTTGGCTACGGCCGACATCAGCTTGGCGATATCGTCCGCGCTCGCTCCGGGACCGTACTTGCCGACGCGCATGGGAAGGCCATAGATGTCCGCGAACGACATCCAATCCTTCCACGCCCAGGACTTGCACATGTAAGCCACGGCAGCGAGTCGCGCGAGGCCGCCACGAATGGGAAGGCCCGGCCGGATGCGCGGGTAGTGCACCACGAACTTGTAGGGCGCTAGGGCGATGCCATTGACCATGTCCTGCGGGTCGATCAGCCGAAGCTCACGGCCCGTGTCACGGTCGAAACGGAAATGACGGGGATCGCGCTCCTTGTAGTCGCACGGCATCCACGTCTTGCCACTCTTGTCCCACATGATCTCGCTGACCGCGTAGCCGGCGCCCAGGGCGTTGACGAGGTCCGCCCGCAGCTCGTCGAACTCCGGAGCCGCGACCAGTTCGCGAAGCGCGTCAGCCATGCGCACGTCGGCGGCATCATCGGTGAGCGATTCGACCGTCACATCGAGGCCCGACGCAGCGAGCTTTCGCGTACCCAGCACGCTAGCGTAATGCAGGTCACGCTCTTCCATCTCCAGGGCAAGCGTGAGGTACTCATCGGCGTCGCCCTGGTTGGCGGCTTCCAACATCGCGGCGAGGCGTCCCGGCGAAAGGCTGCCGGCCGTTGACGGGTACCACGTCGAACGGATGCCCGTGAGCGAGGGCGCGGACAGTTCTTCCGTGAGCTGGTCGTATTCGATGGGTCGACCGTACTGGTCGAGGATGGTGGACTGCGCCATGGTTTAAAGACCTTTCTCGGTGCGCCATCCACCGCTGCGCTTGATAGCGCGCGGCAGATCGGCAGTGGGTTTGACGCGGTGGATCGCATAGACCACAACATCCTGGCGACTGGCGTAGTGCGCGATCGCAAGAGCAATGGCGGCATCGGCGTGTCGCGGCTGGTTGTCCTGGCCTTTGCCCTTGTAGCCGTCGGGAAGACGGCCGACGCCCTTAATAAGCTTCAGCGCTCGCAGGTCGTTGCGGATGTCGATGTCCTTGGGAATATCGAACGCACCGTCTTCGAAGGCAGTCTTGAAGGCGGGCATCTGCTCGCGGTACCAGCTCTCACTCAGCATCAGCCGCTCGATGTGTTCCTCGCCATACTTCTGCCACGCGAACTCGGCCAGCGACTGCCCGTTGCCGCGCGCATCGAGCACGCCCTTGGTGAATCGCGGCAAGCGATCGATGACAAAGAACAGGATCTGCTCCTGCTGGCGGAACGGGATGCCGCGCAGCTCCAGCATGAAGGGCACCCTTCGGCGGAGTCGCTGCAGGGTCTGAATGGGGGCGATGACGGTCAAGTCATGGTCACGACCAAAGTCCTGGCCGAAGGCGTGTTCGAGCGTCGGATCGAGGGCTTCCAGGAGCGGCAGCACCTCGCCCTCCAGCCACGCTTGGCACGCATTCCACCGGGTGTGATCGTCCAGGGCGGCAAACGCGACCGGCTGCGACCACCGCAGTACGGGGACATCGATTGACCTTGCCTCGATCAGTGCGCCAGACAGGTAAGCGTCGGTGCCGTTGGACGGAACGCAGTCCAGTTCCTCGGCAGCGCCGTCGCCATAGAACTTGTAGACGCCCGCGACCCATTCGTCCTGGCCAGCCTGCGTCCACTCGACGCCCATCCGGGAGCAGACCCTGCGGTAAAGTCCGTTGGCGATGGCCGTGGCGAAGTCGATGCGGTGAATCGAGCCGGAGCGCTTGCCAGCATGGATATCCGTGATCAGCTCGTTGAAGGCGTTCGTCTGACCGTTATGTGTGCTGATCACGCGGACCTTTCCGCCCCAGATCAGCAGCGCCATGGCAGCCTTGAGCAGCTCATCGAGCTGGTCATGGAACGCGGCCTCATCGATCACCACCACGCCCTGACGTCCGCGAAGATTCGACGGACGGGAAGTCAGTGCAACGATGCGGTGGCCGCTGTCGGGAAACCGAATCGTGAAGGTCTTGATGCTCTTGTCTTCCTCGCTCTCGCCCTCCCAGATGCCTTCCTCCATCTCGCCCGCCGCGTAGTTGAACGCGCGTGCGAACATGGCACATGCCTCGATGTACTCGATGGTCATGTCCTGGTTGTAGGCGATGTAGTAGACGTTCTGGCCGCCCGCTGCCTTGGCGGATGCGGCGATCAACACGTCGTCAGCTGCCTCCGCCCAGGTGAGGCCGGTACGGCGAGACTTCTCAGCAACCTTGAACGGCGAGTCGTCGGCGATCCACTGCTGCTGGTACGGCATCAGCACGGCGCTGCTGACGCTGGCTAGGTTACTCATTGGCCGATACCGAGGATCTTGTGGCGGATCTCGTCGGCAGTTTCAGCCGTGAGCCCACCTTTGCGGGCGATCTTGTCAACTTCGGCGGCCGCGCTTTCACGCTGGACGCGAACTTCGGCGGCGTACTTCTTCTGGCTGATCGTGGTCCGGCCAAGGTCGGCGATCGCTCGGGCAAACTTGGGCAGATCCAACTTGTCGCTGTTGGCCGAGACCAGCATCGTGAACAGGCGATCCTGCACTAGGCGCATCAACGCATCGTTGACGGCGCCGTCGTCGTCCGGCGAACTGGCTACCACCGCGCGCGCCTGCTCAGTGCTCATCTTGACCGCTGCCAGGCGGTCTTCGAATTCCTGGCCATAGCTGTGCAGCGCGCTCTTGCCGATGGTATAGCCACGCTTGGCCAGCTCGGTCGAAAGGGATTCGTAACCGCTGAAATTTCCCTCGACCAGGCGATCGTCCAGCCACTGCTTCACAGCGGCCGGCAGCTGGGTGACCTTGCTACGCGGTGCCATCAGAATTTCGACGGGCGGGCGATGCCCGGCAGGCAGTCCACGGTGTACTCGACCAGGTCAACGCCGTAATGCGTCAGCTCGGCGGACCAGTGCGAGGTATGGACGTCGAGGATCCGCAGCAGCTTGCGGTCGTCCAGGTAGTCAAGCTCCCGACGCAACTCCTGCATCGTCAGCGACAGTTTCGCGTCGTTGAGCGCAAGCAGCACCGTATGCTCGCTCACCGGCAACGGACGGCCAGCATCGAGGATGCGCAGGATGCGCCAACGGGCGGACTCCCGCTGAATCTTGCCCAGGTCGATTTCACTCACGATTTATTCCCCCCGTTGATTTTCATGCTGTAGACCAGCTCCATCAGTCGATCGAGCTTGGAATCCTGCGTGGTCGCAAACCGAATCCAGTCCTCGCGTGTTACGTACTGCCGAGGAAGCTCATCGCGCAGCTGCTCAACTCGCTGCGCGATGTTGGTTACCCGGCCGGTCGTCTCTTCCAGATTGCTTTCGAGCGTCTCGAACTGATCGCGCTGGGCTTTCTTCTCAGCCTCGCGCAGCTTTTCCATGGCGTCAAAGCGTTCCTGCATACGCCGTTCGAACTGACCCAGCAGCAACTTGCCGAATGTAAAGACGACGCCGGCAAAGGCACTGATGAGGATCAGCACTTCGCGCGTATTGAGCTGGATCACACTGCCCACGCATTTCTCCTCACGTAATGGGCGGCATGCTGCTCGGCCACGGTTTCGCACTCTCGACATGCCGTTGCATGCGGTACGGCAGCGAGGCGCTTCTCAGCAATCGGCTCATCGCAATGGACGCATACACGACGCCCGTCTGCTGCATGCCTGGCAGCGGCACGCGCCAGTCGGCCGCGTTGCAACTGAATGGTGATCAGGGCGTTGCGGTCCGCATCCTCCTGCGCTGAGGCAATTTCGAACTCATCCATGTGCGCCATCCTTCGTGACTCTGTTACGCGTCGCAACGACGTTCCCCGTTTTCATCCAGCGACGAATACCCAGCTCGCAAGCCTTGGTCAAAGCGACGCCGTTGGCCATGCCAACGTGGGTTGCCCGCTGATCACAGCCGCAATAGCAACGTCTGCGCGAAGCTGGTCGCACTTTCACCATGTATCTCTGGTGATCCTGGGCCGAGCCCCATTGCCCCCATGAGCTTTTCATCGTCTTCCTTTCCATCCTTTCTCTGATCTCACGGCGAGACTGCCTTCTGCACGGCGGCGCCAATCCGGGCGGTCGTAGCTCGATCCGCGTTGCACCGGTTGAGGGTTCCGCGCCAGTCTTCGCTCCAGCTGACGGCATCGAGAAGACACCAGCCGGGAGCGCCATCCGCAGCGCGGCACCGTTGTGGCGGCGGTGCGGGAGCTTCAATCGCATCCGTCAGCTCGGCCGGCATCGGTGCATACGTCACTGCGGCGACCGACAGGACCGTTGTCTTGGTCGGTACGGGGCGGGGTTTCCGGCTCCCCGAACAGCCGACGAGCGACAGCAGGGCAAAGCACACCAGCCAGCGCAGCACAGTCGGGGTTTTCATTCGCGGCTTTCTCCAGGGCTTGCTTGCGCGTATCGCGCTCGATGTCGAGTTGTTTTTGAACAGCGGCACGCTGGGCTACGGCGTCCGAGGCGGTCTTCTTCGCCGTCGCAAGGTCCGCCTGCTGCTTGTCCAGGCGTTGCTTCACATCGGCCAGGGCGGCTTCATCCATCTGTGCCTGGCTCTGCCACAACGCGCTGTCGATGGCGGAATCGATGTACTTCGACTGGGCCGCCTCGTTGGTCGACCTGCCACCACCGAACCAACCGCTGACAAATACGAGTGCCAGAATCAGCGAGTAACCGAGCACGCGCTTGGTGGCGGCCGTCAGAGAGATTCCGCTCAGTTGGGCAGCGATCGTCACGGGCACACCGCCTGTCCGGCCCAGCCAGCAGCGGCATAAGGGGACTGCAGGGTGAGCAGGATGCGCGATGGATAGGCGCGGTTCTCGGCCCGCGCCCAGGAAGCGCGCTGGGTTTGTCGATCAACGTGACCCCACCAGCGCGAGGGGTCACACCCAGACACATGCGAGCAGAGGGCGCGGTCGCGATTCAGCCAACCGGCTCCGCCGTTGTACGCCGAGAGAGTCATCGCCCAGTGGTCACAGTCGCCGCGCGCACCCGTGATGCCTGAGTACAAACGGTAGTCGTATCGCACCAGTGCGCGAATGGCCCAGCGCGGGTCGTACGGATCGGACGGCCCCAATTCCGGATACCACCGCGCCATGTCTGTTGCGGTGTCCGTTGTGAACTGGGCAAGGCCAGCTGCATAGGGGCTTCGAGCATTCGAGCGCCAGGCGCTCTCCTGCTCGATCTGGGCGCCGAAGGCGGATACGGGCGCATTGATGCCCCATACGGCATGGGCCTCCCGCTGCACTGTGCGCTGCCACGCTTCGGCGGCTGGTGACGGGATGCTTGTGGCGTGGGCTGCATTCAATGCCCCCAAGCCAATGGCGATGGCAACAAGCCAAACCAGAAATGCGCGGATAAGGCTGCCCTGGGCAACGAGGCGCCCCTGCCAGCGAGCGAGCAGCAGGGCTATCGCCAGGAGGCTATAGGCCCACATCACAGGCCCAGCCCTACGGCGAGCATTGCACCCGCCATGATCAGCGCCCGACCGATGGTCAGGGCGGCGGAGATGACCGGCACTTCGCGCAGCCGCTCGGGTACTGCATGAATCAGGGTGATCTTTGCCAAGTGGTAGCCGACGATGGCGGCGAGCATCTGCTGCCCGAATTTCAGCGTCAGCACTCCCGCCGCCTGGGGCGAGATAAAGGTGACGATGGCCAGCAGCACCAGGGCTGCGACCCACCAACGCCAGACGCGAGTGATCCCGGTCAGGCCAAACGATCTAAGGCGAGCTGCTACCCATGCGGTAACGGCATCGCGGATGTGCGACGTAAACGACATAGCGGCTCCCCGTAGGTCACATGACCCCGTGTGCCGTCAGATTCGTCTATCGCGCGTGTGAGCTGATATTCAAGCCCTTGTTAGCAAAAGCCCCGCACATGGCGGGGCTTTGCAGGTACCGTCTAAGGTCCTAAGCGATTAAAAGCGCTTTACACCGGTCGACCCGTTAGGCTCGATATCACAGATTCGCATACATGCGCTTTTGGCCACGGCGACTCCATCAGCGCCTACTTCGAAATAACAATGCTGGCCAGCTGCGTGCCAGTCTGCCGGAACGCTGTTCAAGGCACGGTTCTGGAGGACGACGGTGACCGTGGTTGCGGTCTTCCAGCCGACGGTTCGCTGGGTATCCATGTTCGGCTCGCCGACTTGATGGGAGACGCTGTTGATTTCCCCGGCGCCTGCTAGTTTCCCGAGTGAAGGGCACGAAGCTTGCAGCGCATCCTCTGCCTCTTTTGCCGCCTGATCGGCATCCAGCGACGCGATAGAGGCGATTACGCCGGCCCTTGCCAGCGGCGCGTCGTCGGCGGATGTGTCACAACCACCAGCCACCACAGCCACCATCAATACGCCCATCAAAGTAACGATCTTCATCCGTTAACCCCTCTCTCCGAAGCCAAAGAGATCCGGGCCACTACGGCGGCGGATCTCCCTCTGTGCGGCAAGGATCGTATAAATCCGCTGCGGTGTCAGCTTGTACTTGTTGACCAGCTGCTCAATCGGGCACCCCTGGTCGAAGTGCTCCGTGGCGATCTCGATATCGCGCAGTGCGCGTTTGAGCACCTCGCCCTTGGGCCAGTAAACGATGTGACCACCCAGCTCATCGATTGCGCTCATGACGACCTCGGGAGACAGGTCAGCAGCGCGCTCCGGTCCCAAATGCTTATTGAGGACCCATTTCACCGCCTTTAAAAGCTTCCCCACATTGCCCTCCCAGTGGTGGGCTTTGAGCTGCTTGAGGCTGTCGATGACCTTGTCGGCATCGAGCTGGCCGTCGTCACCGAACATGTCGGCGGTATCAATGCTGGTCTTTTCGTCCTTCATGGGGTCCTCGCGTATTTGGCCCGTGCAGCGGACTGGCGCTCGTCTCGTTCTTCCTTGCTGATGGCACCGTATTCGTACTGCTTCTCCAGCCACGCCAGATCCCGCTTGAGCGGATCTTCGGGTGGCTGCGGCGGGCTGATGCCCGTGCCGGTGCCCACGCGGTGATGGCCGGCACGACGTTCCACCTCGCCCTTGCGTTCAGCGTGGGCGGCTGGCTGATCGGCCAGCGCGTAGACGACCTTCCGCAGGTAGTTGTGGTTGCCCAAGGGCAGATTGAGGTCGGCGCGATTGTTGAGCATCTGTTCCATGCCTGCGGCCCACATCGCCGGAGTGGCAGCGCGTCGCATGCCGCTGCGTTCATCGGCGCACACCTGGGCAGCATTCACCAGTTCCTCCAGCTCGGCCAGGACCGCAGCGGCCTTTGTCAGGCGCAGCGTGGTCTTGGCCGGCTTGAACAGCCGCAGGTAGGCAAGCGCCGCTCGGGCCACAATCGGCTCCATCTCAGCGACCACGAGTGCCAGGCGCTTTGCGTCCCCCTCAACCAGCCCTGCCTCGATGGGAAAGGCCGTACTGCAGGCGGGACATGTCACGTTGATGCCCATATCAGTGCCGCACACCCTGCTCGTTGGCCTCGATCTGTGCGTGGCTGATATCAATCACGCCCCGCATGTCTTCCCAAAGCTTGTTGGCGGCGTCCTTGCCGAGCCTGGCTGTCACGACGCCCAAGGCGCCACTGATGACCAAGGCACTGAGCAGCAGCATCTCCTGTTCCGAATGAGCGATATCGCGGATCTCGCGGTTCACGGCGCTCGATAGGCGCCTTCCCTGTAGCGTGGCCTTGTCCATCCCATCCCGGTCAACCACGGGCCACCGCCTGCTGCGCCAAGTAGTCAAGCACCAGACGTAGCGACTCGCGGTGCCGCCGCCAGTGCGGGCGCAACGGGCGCAACATTTCCACCACACGTTCTGGCGCCCAGCCCAGCCGCTTCAGCTCCTGGTCGACGGCCCCACTTAGGACCCGCTTTTCCTGTTCCACAGAAAGGGCAGCAATGATTGCGCGCAGCTGCGCGTCCTGGCGTACCCACGTAATTTTGGCTATGCCCGTCTGCTGTTTCGCAATGGCATCGGCATACGACCACGGCAACGCCATGTCCGCCAGCAAAGCCTCAATCTTGGTGATCATCTCGGGCATGCCACTAAAATTATTCGGCTTGCCGGGATATTTGCCGGGCTTACCCTTGCTCATGGGTTTGGTGGCGCCCAGGCGGCGCATTTCCTCGATCAGGGCAGTTCGCTGCCTGCCATTGAGATCGGCTGCGCTTCGGACGGCATGGCCGTGTGCAGATGAGACGCGGGCTACCAGGTCACGGTAGGTATCCTCATCCATCTGGAGTTGCTGACGGGCGACGTGGATCGTGGCCAGCTGACCGCGGCGCATCGCGCTTCCTTTATCGATAGACATGGTTGTCACTGCGGACCCTCCAGTCGCAGCACCTTTCGCTGCTTGGGCTCGGGGTCGGGAAGGCGAACCTGGTCATCACGCACTGTCGCCAGATGCACGTCGACCTGCTTCCCGGCCGTGTAACGGCGCTCGTAGGTCCCTGCGTAAAATTCCTCGCATTCGATAGCCTGGCCCAAAAGCTGCACCAGCTTCATCCCAGCAGTAACGGGCATGAGGAAGGTCTGAAAGCCGATGGTGATTACGCAGAGGGGGCCTTTCTTCGGCTTCATGCGTGATGCTCCAGCCCAGCTGGCTGTGCCCCGCGAATACCCGACCGAAGCTCTGCATTCTCTCCGGCGAGAAACCCAGCCTGACGATCGCTTACTGTGCTAACACCTTTCCGGCTCAAGTCACGGCCTGCGCTCAACTCGGTTTCTGGATGGTTCAAGGCGATCGCTTGCTTCAGAAGCGACTTCTTGTCCTCGGTAATCTCTGCTGCAGGGAATAGACGACGTACGGATTGCACCCAGCCCAACGCAAATTCTTCGCCCCGCGCGACCTTGTTAACGCGCTTGCGAATGCGTGCTGTGTGCTTCATCCGGTCGGCATCCATCTGGCGACGCAGCACGGTGAAGGCGTAGGCCGATATCTCACCGGCGGTACCGGCACCATAGAAACGGATCGACGTCTTCCGCGTGAACTGCGAAACCATCACGACCACATCGCAGCCAAACCCGTCCGCGACGACCGATGCCAGCCACATCACTGACCTCGGCACCATGGCGCCTCGCGCCATGGTCGGGGACTCAGCGTGCTTAATGTCTGCTGCCAGAGCATCCGTTTCGGAGAGGCCGTGTTCCGCCATCAAGGCCCTCGCTTGGCGCAAGGCTGCTGCCGATTCGTGCGGGTTAGATGACCCGGCAAGCCGCAGGCACGCCAGCACCTTGCGTAGTGCGCGGTCGCGGTTCATGCGGCCACCGTCGACATAGCGGTAGGCTCTGGCGCGTTCTCGACAACCGACGTCCACGCGTAGACCCGCCCGGGTACGCGGACGTCGTCGGTCCCGGAGAGTGTCCATGTCGGCGGCTGGCCCGGGCTGTTGCGCCGGTAGGCCATGAACACCTGGCGATCGCCGTCGCCGTCGATGCAGCACACCATGACGTCGGTAATCGGTCGCGGGGACATGACGCCAATCGGCTTCCACGGACCCATCAGATCCGGCAGCCACTCGCGCTTTCCATCGGCGTGCAGAATGCTCCACTTAGCGCCTTTGCCCAGGACGCCCGCGAAGATATGCGTGGCCCGCAGCACCTCGTCGCGGCGGTCTACCTCGAACTGGACCATATTCCTCCAGGCGCCGCTGGTGTTGAGCTGCAGCATCAGCTTTGTCTCTTTGTTCATCGCTTCACCTCTCGGGTTGACGTTGAAATTCATATGCGCAGGCCTGCCCACGATCAGATCCCCGCGAGATCGAGGCTGATGGGCTGGTACTTGCCATTGCTGTCGCGTTCGTAGACGCGGATATAGCTCTTCGACCCGACAACCTGTACGGCATCGCTAATGGCGTCCATGGCCTGCAGCCAGCGCACATCCTTGATGTCGTAACGACGCAGCGCCAGGATGCTGCCGGTTCGGATCTTGCCGGCCGCATCGACGCGGAAGGCGTCTTGCACGATGACCACGATTTCCGCGCGGGCGCCGTTCGTCCAGTCGGCCACGCAGATATCGATCAGTTCCTTCGCCGCCTGCAGGCGCTCATCGAAAGCGATGGTTTCCTGCATCGCCCGGATGACCTTATAGCGGCCATCGAAGCTGAGCAGCTGGACGTTACCTTTCTCGCCGCCCAGGGAGACGTTGTACTGCTCAGCACTCAGCGATACGAACGCCGCGATGTCGGCATAGGCCTGGGACTTGAATGCCCGGAGGCGCTCTTGTTCTTCCAACGCCTTGGCAACGATCTCGCCCACGAGCGCGTCGCGGGCCTGGTCGATGGGCTTGATCTTGCTCTCAGGGATCAGATGGCCCTGGGCATTTGTGCGGTAGCCCGTCGGGGCATTAGCCGAGGTCGATGACATGGTCTTGGACTTCCTTCAGTTCTCTATGGATGGTGAGGATGGCGAGCGCTGCCAGGGTTTGTGCCTTGATTGCCGGTCTATCAGGCGACATAGGCGGGGAGTAGTCGCACACAAACTTCACAGCGTCCCCGTCACTGGTGATGGTGATGACGGCTTGTCCTTTGCTCATTCCGGGGCGCCGAGCAACATGAGCACACCGCTGTGCATGGCCTTACTTGCACGCGCGAAATGAGCCACCACAGCGGGATTAAGGGCCATACCGATGGCCCTTTCGAGGGTTTCATCGAGCAGCGCTGAAGTGCCACGAATGAAACCCAAGAGCTGCATTTCAGGCGAAGGCTGCGGGTCAGGCGTAGGTGCCCCGTTTGCCGCAGCGGTGGCGGCCTTCCCCGCCACAGCATTCGGACGCACCGGCTTAACGGAGGCAGCGACATCGGCGACGGGTTCGGCGGTTTCGAGCGTAGCGGTGGCATCGGCAACCACCTGTTCGAGCTTCGGTGGTGGCGGTGCCAAGCGATACGCCAGTTTGCCTTCGACCGTCTCGGCAAGGAATTCACCCGCGCGCTTTCGTTCGCCGCACAGCGTGTGGACGACATCAACGTTGGTGCCCGATGGGAGATAGCCCTGGATCTGGTCGACAGTCATGGGCGCCTCAGCGTCGCGAAGCACAACGCGGATTCGATCAATGAGAGGTATGGTCACGTTTGATCCTTGTGGGTAAGCCGGACCGAAAGCGGTGCGGAGAATGTGATGGGTGGTGTTCCGGTGGCGCTCGATGAGCCACGGCGGCAGGTCGTTGTCGTCAACTTCCGGCATAGCTGGCGTGGTCGGCTTGCGTGACCCATGCAACGACCGCTGCCGTGGCGCGGGCGGGCTCTATGCCCTGGAAGATGCGGCGACGCAGGCGTGCTTCCGCCTGTGCCAACACCGTGCTATCGCACTTGCCGCGCAGCTGGCGGCGCAGGTTCTCGACGGCGGATTCGGCGACGGGCGGCGTGGCCCGCAGGGAACGAAACAGTTCGATGACTTTCATGGAAACTCCTCGGTGAAGGCGGCTCAGCCGCCACGGCGGTGGGAACAATCAGGGCACGCGTTGGCGAGCTGCACGCGCATAGGGTTGGTGGCGGCGAAACCACGGCGCTGATACTCCAGGCAACGATTGCGCGGCAGCTCACCGATGACTGGACACTCGACCATGAGGCCCATGAGCGCGCCTTCGACAGCCTTCTGCACGGCACTCAGGTCCCCGCCGTAGTTCCCCTTTAGCACCTGGTTAACGACGGTGGGCGAGTAACTTATCTGGCGCGCGACGGCGGCTTGGGTGCTGGCCTTGCAGGCCTCGCGGAGTACGGTGATCCAGTCGCTCATGGCTTGGTCTTCCTGTTCTCTCGAACTACGTATTCGATGTCGGTGTTTGGGTCCCACACGACGGTGTTGTATTTGACGATGGCTGGTGGCCGGTGCCCTGTGTCCCGCACCAAGGTGTGCCTCGCGGGCTTATTCCCCCCTTTACTGCGGTACGTCGTCTTCACGTACCCGGCGTGTCGCAGAAAATGGAGGTAGCTCAGGGCGACCGATGTGCTCTTTAGCTCGCAGACAGCAACTAGCTCGTGGGTGTCGAATTGGCGCAAGATCCGCATCGCCGACCACATACGTACGCGCGAGCCGCCCTTGGCGGATTTCTGCTTGCGTAACGTCCAATTGCGTTGCTTCGGCGTCATGCCGCCGCCGAGTCGCTGAAACTGAAGTTGCGGCCTCGCGGCCAGTCAGAGAGTGTCATGGTCTTGAGGCCCTTGGCCTTGCCGACCTGCTCAATGTGCGACATGCCCACCACTGCGAGGCGCATGCTGCCTTGCGTCGCGTCGTAGAGCCGCTGTAACAGCTCCACGTCAATCTCGATGTCGCACAGCTGAGCTGCCATCAGCGTAATGTCCTCGCGCGTGGCCGGCTTGAACTGCACCCACTGGGATACGCGGCCCGCAAGCTGCGGACGGCTGCGCAGCTTGCGCTCGATGCCCGACATACCGATCAGCACAACTGGCACGGTCGCGAGGTCGTGGATATCGCGGAGCGTCTCCACCAGTCGCTGCTGCGTGACCAGGTAATCCGCCTCATCGACAAACACCGGTCGGCCGGTTTCCGCCAGGCGCTGAACGATCAGCTCAACGGTTTCCACGTTGCTGGGGCGCGGGTCGAGGTCCAGTTCGCGGGCAATGGTGCGGAGCAAGCTGCTCGGCGTTGTGGTGGACAACGCACGGACGTAAACGCCGTTGTTGCGCGTGATCAGCCACGTGGTGGCGGTGGTCTTGCCCGCCCCGGTATCGCCGTAGATGAGGCCCATGCCGGGCATGCCAGGCTGGCGGTTGAGTAGCGCATCGGCGGCTGCGCTGAGGCGGGTCACGTTGCTAACAGGTACGATTTTGCTTCGCATTACAGTTTCTCCCATTGGTTACTGAGCATTGGGCTCAAATAGTCGAACTCGGTGCCGAGGCCAAAGGGCGTTCCGCCCCATTCCTCAAACACCATCCAGCGCCCGGTGAATTCCGGGGTTTTGCGATAGGTGGCGAGCCACTTGCTGCTCAACTCATCCAGTGACGGAGCTGCCAGCAAGCGGATGCCGCGCGCGAATCGGCTTTCTTCCGTTTCGTTTTGCGACTGGTCATCGCGTAGCAGGTCCCGGACCGTTTCAAAATTGGCCTTGGTCAGCGGGCGCAGGTCGGCTGGCATGTCGGCAGCGTCGAGCGCGGCGGCCGCGTGCGTGGCAGCGTCCAGCGCGGGCGTGATGTGAGTCACGCCGTGTTGCGGCAGCATGGTCAACATCGATGCATGTGCGGCCTTGGCGTCCAGGATCTCCATGGCTATTTCGCGGGTTTTCGCCTTGCGGCCAATTGCGCGCAACTCGTTGCGCTTTTCGCTGATCAGCTTGGCCTGGCGTGCCTTGGCCTCGATGGCCACTTCGCGGCGCGAGATACCCAGCAGCTCCGGGCACTCGGCGATGCAGACAAAGGCTTCGTCGTGATAGACCACAACCCGGCCCTGGTCGGCTTCGTCGTAGAGCACCTGTACCTTTTCGCCCACCAATGCACCCAGCTCGGGCGCGCCGTAATACATGCCCTCAATACGGAGGCCCTTCTTGGCGACCGTGCGTGCGCCCGTACCGCCCGGTGCCTCGGCCATCAGCACATCGAGGGCGCGTACGTCGCGGATGCGGCGGACCTCGGTCGTCGAGCTAGCTACGCGCTCGAAGACGCTCATCCCCGCCAGTCCGCCCCTTGCTTCCTGCGTATAGACGTCGGCCAACCATTTGTCACAAAAGGCCTGTAACTCGGCCGACGTCATGCGCAATTGCACGGTGCTGTTCTTCTTGAACAGGCGTTCCGCGAAGCTCTTGCCAGCGCGCAGCGCCTGCGCTTCGGCCACGTTGTGCCCACTGAAGCCCGGAAGCATTTCCAGCAGATCGTGCGAGAAGGTGTGAAAAAACCGCTCGATGTGGGGCTTTTCCCAAGGCGAGAACGGTGCGCTGAGCTTTACGTCGACGCCGAGACTGGCAAACACACGCTGCATGCGGTTGCTGACATAGTCCTGGCCGTTGTCCAGCTTCGCCCGCTCAGGCACGCCCCACTGCATAAGGGCGCCGCGTAGCGTCTGGCAGACCGCGTCCGCGCTACTGGTCTTGGTGACACGCAAGGTTGCGCGACGTGACCACACGTCGATGATGCCGACCAGGTTGTGGCGACCGTCAATCAGTTCGATATCGCCAGGGGTGCTATCGAACTCCCAACGCTCATTAAGGCGGGACACGTCCTCGCTGGCGTTGCCCATGGCGAGCATGTACTTGTTCTTCCACTCATCCGGGTTGGAGAGCGCGGTAAATACCTGGTGGTTTTCCGCCTTCCAGTGGGTGAGCCAGCGCTGCACGCTGCGAAGCGTCGGGAGCGAGTCGCCCAGGTGCGCAAAGCGGGCCTCGATGGCGCGATGCAGATGCTTGCCGCCCAGGTGGGGCGTGGTCGAAATCATGCCCACCGCGAACTCGTAGAGCTGCGAATTTCCATCGATCAGGCCCGAGCCTTCGCGATTGCCGTATGCGCCCGCCAGCGCTGCAGCACCTTTTGTCTGCAGGGTCTTTCTCCAGCGCCGCAATGAGGCGCCCGAAACCTCGGGCCCAATGACGCGGCGGGCCATATCGGAGCCAACTTCGCCGGACGCGTATGCCCCGCAGAAGGTTTCGATGGCGGCGGTGATACCCATGCCGTGGTTGGCGGCAAAGCTATCCAACTGCACCAGTAGGTCCAGCCTTGCGTTCATGCGGTCGGCGCCATTGCCGGTCTTGCCAGCGGCGGCGGCAAGACCTGCTTCCATGGCGCGATGACGGGATGCCTGGTCGACGGCGGTCGCCAGGGTGTGACGGCGCCCCAGACTTTCGCCCGCACGGAAGTGAGCACTTGTTGACGCCGCCTGCGCGGCGGTGATTGCATTGGCATGGCGGACGGCGCGCTGAACGTCGTCGGGAAGCACATCGAGCTGGTATAAGCGGCGGCGACCGCCACGGACGGTTTGTTCGGAAAACGGCCAGCATTCGCTCAAAGCACGGCGTTCTGCAGACCGCTTAGTGACACGCAGTGCGAACGCGATACGCTGAAGGTCGATGCCATCCCCTGTGGACGCGCGGGCACCGTCGGCCATTTACACGCCCCTCCTGAGCTGGTTATGGAGGAGCTTTTCGATCTGGCGCAGCTTGTCCTGCTCGCCCTTGACCCGGCCAAGCTCGGCCGCGAGTGCCTCGCGCCCAATGAAGAATCGGCCGCCCCGAACGGCGGCAAGCCAGTTGCTATACACGTAGCTCTCGGTGGCCACCTCCAGCGCGGGCATGAGATAAGCCGGCGCATTGAAATCGGCCTTCGAGGGCGCCGTATAGCTGTCGAGCATGTACTTCGATACGTCCTTGCCCGTCAGCTCCGAACAGCGGCACGCGACGGCCGTACGGTCATGACCGTCGAGCATCGTTTTGACCAGGTCAGAGATGGCGGGGCGAAAATCCATGCTGCCCGGTGCACTGGTCGCAGGCACGGGCATGGCGAACATGTCGTGGGTGAGAGCGTCGCGGCGGGCCATGATCAGCCCCCGACCAGAGCGTGGCGGGGGGCCGGGACGATCGGATAGATCGGACTCATGTCAGTTATCCATTCCTGGATTGCGAGTGACCGGCCTGCGGCCCGGTGGTAGCCTTCTCCTGCAGCGACTGATTACCCGGGCGACGAGGTGCGGCGCCGGCTTGGCTATTGGGAGTGACCTGATCGGCGCGATAGCGGCTGGGCCAGATCTCACCAGGCTTCTTGCCGAGAACGTCAGCGATGATTCTTTCGGCGCGGGGGTAACGGCGGCGGAGCGCGCCGGTCAGGGCAGTACGCGCCTGATAGCCGTTTTCGAAGGCAAGTTGTTGCAATGACCAGCCGGTCTTATGGACGGCAGCGATGATGTCTGCGGTGTGCCAGTCCTCTTTCGGGACTGGTTTTTTTAGGGCCGCGTTTGTAGTCATGTAGGTCTGCGCCAGTGGGTGGTGTCTGTGGCGTAGATATTAGACACATTCGTGCGTACGTCAAGCTCAATCGTGCGTCGCACTTGGTTGTTTAACGCTCGAACGTGCGTTGTTCGGGCTTTGTCCCTTAAATCATTGAGTTACAAAAAGTGCGACGTGGAGGGCGGCTCATTGGCTCTGCGTCGCGCTTCTGGAGCCAGAAGTGCGACAGGAAAGCTTCGATTCCATTGGCGCGCGACTTGCACACATTCGTGCGGGCATGTCGCAGAAGGGCTTCGCAGAGAAGCTTGGAATACCCCTGCGCACCTATCAGACCTTCGAGCAAAATCACCGCGAACCAGACCTACGCGTTGTCCACGCTCTTTTTAGCGACGGCTGGAGCATCCACTGGTTACTGATGGGAGTTGGCGAACCCCGGCTGGACGCAGTTGAAATGGCTTCAGAAAGCCAATCTCAAGCACTGCGATCCGACGAACTTAAGATGTCCATCCAGCTGGCAGAGGAAGCCCTGGATGGCGGCAAGCTCGGGCCAGCAGACTACGCGGAGCTCGTTTCCCTCATCTATGACGCCTTGGTCAACGGTCTGCCGAGCGCACAGATCATTGCGTTCGCGCGGCCCGCCGCTCGCGGGCTCAGTCACAGGGGGAACGATGGAAAAGCAGTGGGTGGAACGGGTTAGGACCCTATTGACGAGAGCGACGCACCATCAGAAAGCGTCTGGAGCCGATTTAGCAGCTTTGAAATCGAGCCTGGATGAGGCCTTGCAGCAGGCCCAAGACAACAAGGAGGCGGTGGCGGCAGGAAAATCACGCCAGCCGTACCCGATCAGGCGCAAGCACTTGCTTGCCCAGATTCGGCTCAAGCTCAAGCACTACGCGTTCAGCGACGAGGTCCAGGCGTTTGTACATGCCGCTGGCTTTGAGGTGCTTGAGCAACTCGACAACGACCAGCTTTGTGCCTTGAACGCTTGGCTCCAAGGGCTGTGCGAGGCGGCGGGAACGGTTGAGGCACCGTTCCATATGTCCGTAGCCTGCTGATTTTGCAAATCAGGTGACGTCTGCGACGCGGCGTGCGCATTGTGTTCAATCCAAGCGCCGCCGCCGAGCTGAGGGCCTCGCCTCGTTAGAAGGCCGGCAAATGCCCATTTGACGCCGTTTGTCCGGCTTTTTCCGGCGTCATCCATGTTCTTCCTCTATTAATCACTCCAACTGGCACCGCACAGTGGCCATGCATTTGTAGGAGCGCGCCCTGCGCGCGACATCTTTCGCGACACCACTGCACGACTACGGCTTTTGCTCGGTGGGAGCCGACCCCTTTTTTCCGCAGGCGCCGACCACGCGCTTTCGTAACGCAGCCGCTCAGCGTATCGCGGTCGTGTGCTATGGCGGAGATCCGTCCCCGGCGCAACGCTGCACCGATGCGACACGATGCCGGCACCTCCCTCATCGAATCCCTCACTGCCCTGGCGGTCTTCACCATTGGCTCGGCCTGTCACAGCACCTGGACGATGCAGTCGATGGCCACCCACGCCAGGGCATCCCGGCTCATGGCCGCTACGACGATCGTGGTGAGCCTGGAGGCGCGGATGCGTGCGAATGCAGCAGGCGTCACAGCGGGTCATTATGACGATGACCAGAACATGATGCGTTGCTCGAATGGATGTGACGCACGCGAACGCGCAGGCGACGATTTGCGCTTGTTCCATGACGCGGTTGTGCGGCATGTCGGCCCAGCGGCCTCGGCTCAGGTAGCCTGCCAGGCGGGGCCTGTCTGCATCATCTCGATCGGGTGGCTGGACCGGGCGATCGTCGACTGGACCTTCCACCCTTGAACTCGCGTGGCATGACCTTGATCGAGTTGCTCGTCGGTCTTGCCATCGCGGGCATGGTGGCGGCGATTTCGGTGACGACGCTTTCGATGGTGGGCCTGGCAGTAGCGTGGCAGCACACCGCGGTGCGGTCCGGCGATCCGGTGTGGTTGGCTTTGGCGGCGATCGCGCGCGACCTTCGTGCATCGGGCGAGTGGAAAGGGTGTCTGGGTCCGGGCAACTGCGCGGGAAGCAACGCTCATTACGCGCCGAACGCGGTCATTGCGGACGGCGTGCGATGGTTCGTCGACGATAGTCTGTGGCGTTGTGCGCCTGGCCGCGATTGCGACAGGTATCTGGAAGGCGTGGTTGCCGCCACCTTTGTCGCAGATGTTGTTTCGGTTGAAGGCCACGATATGCGACGCGAAGAGTTCGCGGGACAAGACACGGAGATACTTGAGGTGATTTTGTGGGTCCGAGGTGGCGGCCGTTATTCATGTACGGTCCGGAAGACCGGACGTGCACACTGAACGCGGCGCCATCCTGCTCGTGGTCCTGGCGGTCCTCGCGATGATGGCGATCCTCGGTGCCTCGTTCTCGCGTTCGGCGACGTCGCGCCTGCTGGCTGCCCGCGATTTCCTGCGAGCCGAGTCCGAGGCTTGCCTGAGGCGCGACCTCGAAGGTGGCAAGGCTGGCGGGGAGCGTGCGACCATCGGGGAAGGCGCGGAAGGCGCGTCGTCGAATGAGGGGACCCATGGACCGCAGACGTTTTCTCCAGGGGGCGACGATCGCCTCGGGTGTGGCACTGACCGCCAAGGGCATCGCCAAGGCGGCGCCCACCGCTAGCGCCTCGGGCGGCATGATTCCGCGTGTCTGTTCCACCTGGGACTTCGGCGTGGCCGCGAACCAGGCGGCTTGGAAGGTGCTTTCCTCCGGAGGCCGCGCGCTGGATGCCGTGGAGCAGGGCGCTCGGGTGCCGGAAGCCGACCTGCGCAACCACAGCGTGGGCCGCGCGGGCTATCCCGATCGCGACGGCAAAGTCACGCTGGACGCCAGCATCATGGACGAGCACGGCAACTGCGGCGCCGTGGCGGCGATGGAGCATATCGCGCATCCGATCTCCGTCGCGCGCCGCGTCATGGAGCGTACGCCCCATGTGCTGCTGGCCGGCGACGGCGCCTTGCAGTTCGCGATGGAGCAGGGCTTCCCGCGCGAGGAACTGCTGACCCCGGAATCGGAGAAGGCCTGGCACGAGTGGCTGAAGACGGCGAAGTACAAGCCGGTGGCCAACAGCGAGGTCAGGAGTTACAACGCCGGTCCGGGCGGTACGCCGGGCGACGCCAGCAACCACGACACCATCGGCATGCTGGCGATCGATGCGAAGGGCAACCTGTCCGGTGCCTGCACCACCAGCGGCATGGCGTGGAAGCTGCACGGCCGCGTGGGCGACAGCCCGATCATCGGTGCGGGTCTCTATGTCGACAACGACGTCGGCGGCGCCACGTCGACGGGCGTGGGCGAGGAAGTGATCCGCAACGTGGGCAGCTTCCTGGTCGTTGAACTGATGCGCCAGGGCCGCTCGCCGGAAGATGCCTGTCGCGAGGCGGTGGAGCGCATCCTGCGCCGCAAGCCGAACGCGAAGGACCTCCAGGTGGGTTTCCTCGCGATGGACAAGAAGGGCAACGTCGGCGCCTGGGCCATCCAGAAGGGCTTCTCGTACGCGATCTGCGATGCGCACAAGCAGGACACGCTGATCCCCGGCAAGAGCACGTACTGACGTGGCCTTGCTCGAGGTTGCGGCCAACTCGGTGGTGTCGGCATTCGCGGCGCAGGAAGGCGGTGCGGGACGCGTCGAACTTTGCGCCAGCCTGGAAGAGGGCGGTATCACGCCCTCGCACGGCACGATCGCGCTGGCGCGGGAAGGTCTTTCGATTCCGCTCTATGCGCTCATTCGTCCCCGGGCGGGCGACTTCCTCTACGAGAACGCCGAGATCGAGGCGATGCTGGACGACATCGCGCACTGCCGGGACCTGGGCTGCGACGGCATCGTCGTCGGCGCGCTGACGGCCGAAGCCGAGGTGGACCGGGAAGCCTGCGCGATGTTCCTGCGCGCCGCCGAAGGCATGGGCGTGACCTTCCATCGTGCCTTCGACCTCGTGCCGGACCGGCAGGAAGCGCTCGAGACCTTGATCGAACTCGGCTTCGAGCGTGTGCTTACCTCCGGCGGCATGCCCAGCGCGGTCGCCGGTGCGGCGTCCATCGCGCGGCTGGTGTCCCAGGCCGGTGGCCGGATCGTCGTGATGCCCGGCGCGGGGATCGAGCCGGGCAACGTGGTGGACCTGCGCGAAGCGACGCGCGCCCGCGAATTCCATGCCTCGGCAAAACGGCGACTGCCATCGGCCATGCGCCGCGTTCCGGGCGATGCCCTCGGCATGGGCGCGGGGGAAACACGTACGGACGTGGAGACGGTACGCGCCCTGGCCACGGCGCTGGCCTGATCGTTGTCAGCGAAGCGGCAGCAGGCCTGCCGGGGCTACGGCCACGAGTCGCCGGCCCGCCGCCACATGCGTACCCGTTCCACCCACGCGCTGCGCTCTGTGGCGGCGCCGTGGACCAGGTCGCCAAGGACGACGAGACGCGCCGGTTCGAACTCGGCGATGAGCGCGTCGAGGCGGGCCAAGTCGTCTTCGGTGTCGCCGCTGGGCACCGCGATGCCGGCGCGACGGAACACGGCACCCTTGCCGAAGTGGACATCGGACACGAGCAGCGTGCGGCGTGATGGCCAGTGGATGGCACGCTGCGCATGCAAGGTCAGCCGCTCGCCGGCCACCTCGATATCGCGGGTCATCATGCGTCGGCTCCCGCTTCCAGCGTGGCGAGCATGCGTTCGACGCGGGTTTTCCAGTCGTCGCCCGCGATGCCTCCGCGCAGCCGCTCGACCCATAGCGGAAATGCGAGCGGACTGAGGCGCTTCGTCTCGCGCCAGAGCACTCGGGAGCGCGATACGCGCAGCAGGCAGGCGCGCAGTCGCGAATAGTCGAGTTGCTGGTCGAGTACTTCGCGTTCCGCCTGCCAGAGGAGAGGATGCGCCGGATCGTGCCGGCGCAGCACGTCGAACAGCAATCCGCTCGATGCCTGCAGTTGGCGCAATGTTTTCCCCTGCGCGGGATAGCCGTTGAAGACGAGGCCGGCAACGCGCGCGATGTCGCGAAACGACGGCGGGAATCGAGGATTGCCTGCGCTGCACGTTCGCTAGCGCGTGCAGGGCCTCGTCGAGGTTGCCCAAGGTGGCCGAGAGGCCCCAGGTGCGTAGGTCCGACAGCCAGTGGCGCAGGCGCGCGAGTCCCAGCTGCAGCAGCGTACCGCGCTTGTTGCCGACCAATTCGTGCCACTCGTCGACGACGATGCCCCGCAGCCTCGCGAAACGTTCCTTCGTGTCGGGATAGCTAAGCAACAAGGCGAGGCTCTCCGGCGTCGTCACGAGCAATTCGCAGGCGCCCCGGCGAAGGCGCGCGCGCTCGGCGCTGCCGCTGTCGCCTGTGCGGCGGAGCACGCGCCACGGCAGGTCCATCGCTTCCACGGCGGCGCCGAGGTGCTGAGCGGTATCGGTAGCGAGCGACCGCAACGGAGTGATCCACAGCAGCTGCAATCCGGATTGGGGACGCAGCACCGCGTCGATGAGCGGGCCGCCCGCCGCGGCCAGTGTCTTGCCGGTACCGGTCGGCGCATGGATGAGGCCGTTCCGGCCATCGTTCCAGGCTCGCCACGCCGCGCGCTGGAACGGAGCGGCGCGCCTCTCCTGCGCGGCGAACCATGCCAGCAGGCGGGCTTCAGCCCGACGCCAGGCGGCGGAGGTCGTCGAGCTTGTCGGCATCGCGGATGGCGAGGTCGGTTCGCCAGCGCAGGATGCGCGGGAAGCGCACCGCCACGCCGGCCTTGTGGCGGCCGGAAGCCTGGATCGCCTCGAAGGCGAGTTCGAATACATGCGTGGGTTCCACCGAACGAACCGGGCCGAATCGTTCGATGGTATGCGCGCGGATCCAGCGATCGAGCTGGCCGATCTCGCTGTCGTCCAGGCCGGAATACGCCTTGGCCACCGGCACCAGCGCGTCGCCTTCCCATACGCCGAAGGTGTAGTCGGTGAACAGGCCGGAACGGCGCCCATGGCCCGGCTGCGCGTAAAGCAGCACGGCGTCGATGGTGTACGGATCGACCTTCCACTTCCACCAGTCGCCTCGCTTGCGGCCGACCCGATAGGGCGAGTCCAGGCGCTTCAGCATGAGGCCTTCGGTGCGCCGCTCGCGCGATTGGCCGCGGATGGTGGCGAGCGCGTGCCAGCCGGGCGCATCGACGGCGGGCGAGACCATGAGCGTGGGACCACGCCCCTCGACCAGCGCGGCGAGCGTGGCGCGGCGTTCGGCCAGCGGACGTTCGCGCAGATCCTGGCCCGCCATCTCGAGGAGGTCGTAGGTCATCAGGCGCACGGGCGTATCGGTCAGCAGCTTCGGGCCCGGCTTGAGCTTGCCGATGCGCTTCTGCAACGCGGCGAACGGTAAAGGGTGATCCTCGTCCAGCGTCCACGCGAGAATTTCGCCATCGAGCACGCAACCGTCCGGCAGTTCCTGCGCGGCCAGCTCGATCTCGGGAAAACGGCCGTCCAGGCGTTCCTCGCCGCGCGACCAGAGCAGGACTCCGCCCGCGCGGCGCATCAGCTGCGCACGGATGCCGTCCCATTTCCATTCGACCAGCCAGTCACCTACGCTGCCCAATGAGGCGACGTCCTGTTCCAGTGGCGAAGCAAGGAAGAACGGATAAGGGCGCTCGCCCGCGTGCTCATCCCCACGCTCGGGCCCGGCAAGGGCGGCGAAGGCATCGGCTGCGGGTTTCCACGTGCCGCTGAGGCGATGCGCGATGAGGTCGGTGGGAAGGTTCGACCATTGCGCGAGGGCCTGGACGACGAGCCGGTGCGACACGCCGACCCGCAGGGAGCCGGTCAGCAGCTTGTTGACCAGGAAAACCTGCTCGCGCGGTAGGGGCCGCCACCATTCGCGCAGCAACTCGATGCGTTCCGCCGGCTCGAGGCAGCCAAGCGAGGGTAGGCGCGCTTCCATCCAGACGTGCAGCGGAACATCTTCGCCGCCGTCCTCGACGCCCGGAAGCATCAGCGCGATGGTCTCGGCCAGGTCGCCCACGTGCTGGTAGCTGTCGTCGATCAACCAGTCCGCATAGCCGGTCCCCGCGGCCAGCGCGAGGCGCAGTTCCGTCGACGTGGCCGTGCGCTTCAGCTTGCCCCCGCCGAGCACGTAGACCGCCCATGCCGCGTCCGCGGCGGGTGCCTCCGCGAAATAGACGGCCATCGCGTCGCGTTTGGCCGAGGTGGACGAGGTGCGATCGAGGGCCTCGAACAAGGCGGCGAAGCGGCGCATCAGTCACCTTCCTCGCTGCTGCGCGACTCGGGCATGACGCCGCCCAGCGAACGAAGCGAGAACGCATCGTGCCCGGTCTCGCGGAGGTGCCTGATCAGGGCTTCGCCGTCGCCGTGGGTGACGTACACGCGCTTCGCCCCGCAGTCGTCGACGGTGCGCAGGAGGCCCGGCCAGTCCGCGTGGTCGGACACCACGAAGCCGCGATCGTAGCCGCGCCGGCGTCGCGCGCCGCGCACCTGCATCCAGCCGGAGGCGAAGCCGGTGGATGCCTTGCCGAAGCGGCGCATCCACGGTGAGCCGGCGGCGGAAGGCGGTGCCATGATCAGCTCGCCGGCGAAGTCCTTGCCTCGTGCCGAGTCGCTCACCGCTGCCGTCGGCAGCATGCGCACGCCGACACCACGGTAAATCTCGACGAGGCGCAACATGGCGCCGTGCAGGTGCACGGTGCGATCGGTGCGTGTCGCGAGTTCGGCAAGGAGGCGCTGCGCCTTGCCCAGGGCGTAGCAGAACAGCACGGCGGGCACATCGCGCTCGCGACATTCCTCCACCCAGGCAAGGATGTCTTCGACCACCTTGCGCATCGGCGGCCAACGGTAGATCGGCAGACCGAAGGTGGATTCGGTGACGAAGACGTCGCAGGGCACGGGCTCGAACGGCACGCACGTGGGGTCGGGATCGCGCTTGTAGTCGCCGGAGACGACCGCCACCTTGCCGCGGCCTTCGATGCGGACATGTGCCGCGCCGAGGATATGGCCCGAGGGGTGGAAGGAGAGCAAGGTGTCGCCGAGGGTGAAGCGCTCGCTCCAGTCGTGCTCGTGGATAACCGCGTCCGCGCCGAGGCGTTCGCGCATCAGCAGGCCGCCTGCCGCGGCGACGTGGTACAGCGCACTGCCGGCGCGGGCGTGGTCGCCATGCGCGTGCGTGACGACGGCACGCGCCACGGGCTGCATGGGATCGATGAAGAAATCGCCCGCGGGGCAATAGAGGCCTTCGGGGCGGGGTAGCAGCAGGTCGCCGTCCATCCGGTGAAGGTAGGTGGGATGTCGTCAACGCCGCGAAAAACGTCGATGGCCCGAATTTTCTGAGAGGGCCGTCATCTCTCGATCTGTGTCTGCGATTCTCAATCGGTCCTTAATTTTCTCTCGAATCAACTGCTTAAGCATATCGAACTGGTGCGACCTATCCGGGCCGTTAAGGCGGGCGACGAGGGTCGTCATACTTGTCATCCGCCATTTCGCAGGGAATGGATTCGCGATGGCCCGAAGAGCGTTGCGAAACGCGCTTACGAACGACAGGACGGACTCATGGACAGACAAACGGACGGCGACGCGACAAGACGTGTCTGGGCCGAACTGCGCGGGAGGCTGATCGCCCAGCAGGAACGGTCCGCAGGTGCGACGCTCTACATGCTGGTCGATGGCCGTGCCATTCGCGACATCCAGTCGCTGCTCGGCGTCATTCCCGGGTTGAGCTACACCTCTTTATGGCTTGGCACGATCGGCGAACGCATGATGGGTATCGGTCCATGGCTCGCACGCCTGGAAGAGGCCTTCCTCGATACCGAATACGGTCTTCACGAAAAGCTCGCGGTGCGGGTTTTGCATGCACCGGAAAAGTATGCGATCACATGGATACTCTCGACTGCATCGCTGGACGTCCTTGCGGCTCACTTCAGGGCCTATACCCAGTGCAAGTTCGGACATCGC
>NZ_DASYDO010000076.1:0-52205 GCF_036499525.1 Luteibacter sp.
CTCCGGTGACGTGCTCTCCGGTGGCAGCATGCGCGCTACCGCCCGGCCTTTGAATGCTTGTCCGTATCGAGCCAATTCGTTCTCTCATCTGCGCCCCCGTTCATGGATCTATCGGGGCGACAACTATTCTGACGCAGGGGGATCCATTTGAGGCTCAGTTTCCCATTCCCAGTCCTTACTTAGCCGATCCCTACAAATGAAGCCATCGAGAGTACTGATAGTAGCTGGCGCCATTGGTCTTGCAGCGTGTATGCGAGGAGATGATCGCGGTGCGCTAGACCGGGAGACGTCGTATATCTGCGACGCATCTGCGAAAACTGTGTACCAGGCTTGGGGTCAGGCTGGGATGTCCAAGTCATGCCGAGCAGCGGACGGCACGCTTGCGGGCACTTTCATGGCTGCGGAATGGGGGCGAGTTGTCATAGTCGAGAATTTCGATGCTCAACGGCGTCATCGTGTGTGGGAATGGCGTGACGAATCGGGGGAAGTGGTCCGTCGCGGTATAGATGGTTTTCGTCCAGGGCCAAAGTAGATTGGCTCGATACAGTGCAGAAGGATTGAAAGGCATTTCTGAAGCGATGGTTAATCGGTTGGTAGCCATTCCTACCCTTACGGCCGGTCCTTGGAAATGAGGCTCTAGGCGTTTTGTGGGAGCCGCTTCAGCGGCGATGGGTGCTCGCGGCAGCTTTGCCCGCTGCCGCGGGATCGCCGGTATAGCCGGCTCCCACAGGCCTGCTCCTACAGCTCCTTGATCTGGATATTCCGGAAGGAAATCCGGATCGGCTCGATGCCCTTGTCCTCACCACCTTGCAGGGCGATGCGACCTTTGTGGAAGCGGGCGTAGTCCGGCATCTTCGCGAACTTGGTCTTTGCGACGAGGGCATCCCACTCGGGCGTCCACAAGGTCGTATCGACGGTCTTGTAGCCGTTCTGGAAGAACTGGACGTGGCCGTGATCCATGATGATCTCAATCGCGTTCCAGTTACCGTGCTCTTTCACGTTCTCGACGCGTGAGGAAATAAGGTCGAAGAGATCGCCCGAGCGCTCGTACAGCGTGTAGCTGTCGGGCTTGGTGCAGACCAGGTCGGCGATCTGCATCTCGGGGCCGGTTTCCCAGGTCTCGCGGTACTTCGGGGTTTCCTGCACGTTGAAGATGATCCCGGCGTCGGCGCACGGGGTCATCTTCCATTCGAGCTTGAGGTCGAAGTTCTCGTATTCCTTGTCGGTGACGAGGTCCGCAAAGTCTTCGCGCGGTGCCTTGAGGTCGCGGTGGAGTTCGATGCTGCCATCCACCACGCTCCAGTCCTTGCCGATTCCCTTCTGCCCGAACGAGTGCCAGCCGGTGAGGGTCTTGCCGTCGAACAGCGGCGTGTAGCCATCGGAGGTGGTGGCTGCGCCGGCGTAAGCGGGCAGGGCGACCATGCAGCAGGCGGCGATGACCTTCAGGGACGTGCGGATCATGAGGAAAACTCCGGGGATGGGACGGCGAGCGTACCGCGTTTCGGCCGTCTGGACTTCCATCCGCGTCCGTTTCACGATTTCTTGCGATGCTTCTTCAGTTCCTGGCGGATCTGCTCGAGCAAAGGAGCGACGGCTTCCGGTTCGCGGAACGAACGAAGGGTGACGCGCAAGGCGCGGAGGTCCTGCTTCGTGCCCAGGACATCGGAGAGCTTCGACATGTCGCGGGTTTTCTCCTTGTAGCCTGGTGCATGACGCCCTGCTTTTCCCGTGGCCTTCCGGACCCTTCGCCAAAGTTCGAGCTGCATGCGCAGGCGGCGTGCCTTGCGTCGCCAGTCGTGCTGGTTGGCAGGCGTGGCGGATTTGTTCACGCGCTTGTGGACTTTGCCGACGCGCTGCTCGGACCGCTCCAATGCCTCGTTGATCGTGCGCACGCGAATGGCTCGCCAGGGCAATCCTTCCAGCGTCGCGGCCAGTTCGCGCAGTTGCCTGCGCCGTTTGAGGAAGTTCGGATCATCATGCAACTCGGTAGCCAGGCGGCCCTCGCTGCGATGCGCCAGCTTCTCGATAGCGTGCTGCCACTCAGGCGATGGTCTCGGGCCCGCGAGCGAATGCGCCGTGTTCAGCGCCACATAGGCATCGCGCAACGTCGACAGGCTTGCCGCCAGGCGGCCGAGGGTGGCCTCGATACCTGGCATCGCCTCGGCGAAGGGCTCTTGCGCCAACACCAGCAGGCTCTTCAGGCGGCGGATGGCCTTCCGCGCCTCGTGGATACCCCGGTGCCGCTCCTTCGTGTCTGAAAGGGAGCGGATGGCCTTGCGACATTCCCTGGCCGCGGACGAGGCGAGGATAGCCGCGATACTCGGTGCTTTGGCAGGGCTCATGCCCCTTAGATAACAGACCGGGCCGGACGCGTCATCCGTACGCCCGCCAACCGTTACTCGCTGCCAGCCTCGTCCGTGGGGGCATCTGTCTTTCGGCGGCGCCTCGGCTTGGGTTCGCTCGCAGCGATCAGTGCCTGCAGGTAGGCGATACCTTCCTCGGCGGGAAACCAGGACACGACATCGGCCACGGTCAGACCGTGGCGCACACGCAGGGCCTCGAATTCGACCTTGGCGCCGGCGAGCGGATCGACCTTGGGTGGCCGGCCACGGCGCTTGGGTGCGGCCGGCACGGGAGCAGGGACGGGTACAGGTACGGGAGCCTTGGCGGCAGGCGTGCTTTCGGCAGCCTGGCGATCGAGGGCGGCAAGTTCCTCCTGGAATTGCCTGAAGTCATATTTGCCGGACGGATTCATCACGATACTTGGAACCGGAGGAACACCTATTGTGACACGGTGGCCGGCCGAGCACTTGAGATAAGCGGACGCACCACGTGAATTCCAGGCCGAGACTCAGCTTGAGCACGTTGTGACCAATGCGATGCAAGTCCCTGCCACGTAAGGGGGCACGCGACTTATCCACATGGTTGTCCCGTCGCTTTCCACAGCGCCTGTGGATATCAGGGGGCGGCAGCCTCGGAGCCGGTCGCGATGTCGTCGGCGTTGTTGCGGCGGAAGATCTCTCGGGCCGCGTCGCGCTGGTTGCCGCTCTCGGTATGCACCGAAATGAGGATGCTGCCCTCGCGGACCTTGGCGTCGTAACGCTTGGCCTCGAACTCGGGAATGCCCATGCCGACCAGCGCGCCGATGATCCCGCCGGTGGCGGTGCCGACCGCTGCGCCGCTGAGGGCGGCCATGATCGGGCCGGCGGCGATGAAGGGCCCGATGCCCGGGATGGCCAGTGCGCCGATGCCGGCGAGCCACCCCAGGCCGGCGCCAAGCCCCAGCCCGACGACACCGCCGGCCGTCGCACCTTCGGGTGCCTTGGTGTGGTGCTCATGCGCGAAATCGCGGGAACCACGGCGATCGGGCAGCAACGCGGAAATGTCGTCGCTGGTGAAACCGGCCTGCTTGAGTTCGAGAACGATGTGCTCGGCCTGTTCCACGGTGCGAGTGATGCAGTAAACGGAGGCTTTCATGGCGGTCCCGGTGGTCGCTGTCTGCGTTGCGCGCAGTACGCCGGGACGTGCGTGAATCGATGGTGCAGGTGGCGCGACGGACGCGTGGCCCGTTAGGGAATCAGCCAGTCTCGACAGCGCGGAAGGTCACCACCAGCACGTCACGATGCGAGGCCTTGTCCGGGTCCAGGGGCGTGACAGGGGTGACGCCGTGGAAGACGCGCGGGTCGTGGATCAGCGCGGCATCCATGGGTTGGGCAAGGGTGAATTCCCCGAGCGCGCGGCCGTCAGGCGCGTGGATGGTGGTGGTGCCGCTGGCGATATTCTCGCGGTCTACCAGCAGCACCAACACGTAATCGACGCCGTCGCGGTGGCTGCCTTCCGGTGTCGGCTCGCCGGCGGCACCCGCGGTGGCTTCGATCCGGAACTGGTGGACCTCCACATGCCAGCGCGGAACGTCCGGCGAGAGGCCGCCGAAGAAGTCGCGGCAGAAATCGAGGATGGCCCTCATGGTGGCGCCATGAGCGATTTCCGGGAGGATGGGCTCGAACCAGCGCGCGATGTCGCCTTGCAAGGTGTTGTAGGCGAGCGTCTGGAAGTGAGCCTGGTGTGGCTGGGCTTCGACGGGGCCGAAGCGGGAAGCCGCGAAGGTGGCGTGCCGGCGACGGCGGAAGCGGCCCGTGGCGGCGAGGTAGGTGTCCGGCTCCAGGGCACCCCAACTGGCGGTGAAGGCGTCCCAATCGGATAGCGGAGCGAGGTGCTCCACCAGCGCGCGCATGTCGGGGGCGTGCACGAAGGCAAAGCCCTCGTCGCACACCTGGTCATGGAGGGAAGTTTCGGTCGCTACCTTGGGGGCGTTCATCCGCGAAGTATACGGCCACACGGCTCTCGGGCTTCTACAGCTAACCGCCGGCGTGCGAGGAATCCGCTTCGCGCTCGGGCGAGTCTTCGCAACCCAGCTTCCTGCGTGCGTCCAGCGCACGTTTTATGTAAGTCGCGCGGATCTCGTCCAGCGTCTTCTCGTCCAGCTCTTCCAGGTCCAGGAGCGCCGCGTTGGGCCCCTCGAGGGCGTAGATGAGTTCGTCCAGCTTGATCTGGATGGCCTCGGTATCCCGGTTCTGCGTGTTCTGGATCAGGAACACCATGAGGAAGGTGACGATGGTCGTGCCGGTATTGATCACCAGCTGCCAGGTGTCGCCGAAGCCGAACAGCGGTCCGCTCGCCGCCCATACGACGACGATCAGCACCGCAATCGCGAACGTGGCCGGCTTTCCGGAAGCCTTGGCTACGCCCATCGCCATGCGGGTGAAGACGCTTTGATCCCTGCTGTTCTGTGCCATGTCGATGTCTCCTTCAGTGCCTGGGGCGTTCACTTCGCGAATGCGCCGAAGCGCCCACAACGAGTAAAGCGTCTTTCGCGGTCCGTGAAGCACGAGCGAAGGCGTTCAGCGTTCTTTAGGCGCGCCCGTCATGCCCGACCCCTGAATGGTTTGTACGGCTCAGGCGTTGGCCGCTTCGCCTTGCCGGCTTCGAGGTTGTGCAGGCGGATGCGGTCCAGGGCATCGGTGATGTCTTTTTCGCGCTGGCGGAGGTTGCCGTTGATCGCAGGCGTCAACGCCTTTTTCAGCGTGACGCAGAGCCGCTTCATCACTTCGGTAATGCATTTGTCTTCCTTGCGCATCGCGGCGGGTTTGTTGACGGACCTGAGGATGGGGTTGCGGTACGGCGGACGGATGGTTGTCTTGCCGAAGCGTGGGCTCATGGGGAGCGTGGGCGCACGGCGGTTCGATGCGGCGGCGGAATGCGTGGGGCGGAGGATGGAGGTGATCATGGCTACTCCGTTGGAGGTCCCGGAGTTATGCCCCGCCTCCCATGGATGACGATGCCCGTGAACGCCGACCGTGCGAGTCGGCGCTCGTCGTGATTCATGGCGCGCGTAGCGGCTGCGGCTTGTCCAGCGCGGCGACCAGTGCTCCATCGCGCTGGTAGACGTCGGGCTTATAGGCGAGCTTTCCATCCTCGCCGATATCGACAGTCCAGTAGGCAAGCAGTACCGGGATTGCCGTGGGCAGGGTGACATTTTGTGTCGTTTTCGTCGCGATGCGCTCGTCGATGGCTTGCCGGTTCCACTTCTCGTCATCGTTGAATAGCAACTCCACCAGCTCGAGCGGATGCTCCACGCGAATGCAGCCGGAACTCGTATCGCGCCGGGCCTTCTCAAACAGTTCCTGGTGCGGCGTGTCGTGCAGGTAGACGGCGAAGGCATTCGGAAAGCGGATGACTACCTGGCCCAGAGAATTTCCCGGTCCGGCATCCTGGCGCAGCGTGATGCCGCGCGGATGGGCCCAGTTCACGCCAGAAGCCGGGACGATGTTGCCGCCGCGGTCGAGCACGCGGATGCGGTTGTCGGCCAGGTAAGCCCGGTCCTTGCGAATCTTAGGCAGGACGTCGTTCTTCAGGATCGTCGGCGGAATGGTCCAGGTGGGATTGAACGTGACGTAGGTGATCTGTGAGCGGAAGATCGGCGTGCTGCGGTAGGGCTTGCCCACCTGCACCCGCGACTGCCATACGGGTTGGCCGTCGCGGTAATAGCTGATCTTGTAGCCGGCCACATCCACCACGACGAAGGTGCCTTGGAGCGAATGCAGCAACCAGCGGGCACGCTCGAGGTTGGCGCGGACCTGGCCGATCCGTGTGGCGATGGGCACGTTCAGCGCGGCGAGCGTGTCGGCGCCGACGCTGCCGTCGGTGTCCAGGTACTGATCCGTCTGGAACCGCCGGACGGCGTCCCTTAGAGGATTGTCGAAGCGGTCGCCCTGGGCAAGCGTGCGATCGAGATAGCCGCCCGCGACGAGCCGGGCGCGCAAGTCGACGACGCGCGGATCTTTCATGCCCGGCTTCAAGGCCGGTCCATCCGGGACGGTTGGCCAACCGCCATCCGCGGCGGTGGCGCGAAGCTGGGCCAGCGCATCGCGGAGCTTCGTGTAAAGCGGATGTTGCGGTCGCGCCATCGCGAAGGCCTGGTCGACGGTCCGTTCCTCGATGGAGGTCTGCAGCATGGCCATGCCCTGCTGCGGGTCGATTTCCGACGGGTCGACGTTCCAGGTGGGATCGAGGCGGTAAGGGTCGACCTTGCCGCGGGCCAATTGAACGAGCGCGGTGATGTATGCGCTGGTGGCCGAGACGTCGAATTCAGCGCGCGCGGCCTGGGAAAGGCCCGGGTCTTTCAACGCCTCGGCCACCATGCGCAGTTCGGAGAGGTGGTAATCCTCCGGCAGGAGTCCATCGGACTCCACGGAGGCGAGCCCCGCCAGCAATTGCCGGATATTGGTTTCGTCCGACCACGAGGCGACGTACTGGCGTTGCGCGTAGAAATCGGCGAGAGCCTTGCCGAGGGCCGCCTCCTGGCGGGGAAGCGAGCCGCCGCCCAGCGGCGTCATCTGCTGCAGCCGTGCGAAGATCGCCTGGGCCAGTGGATCGTCGGCGGAGGGCGGGATGGGCACGCTCGTAGCCGCCGCCGGGGCCACGATCGGGGGCGGTGCCGCCGCCGAGGCTGCCGGTGGCAGATCCTGTGCAGCCCCCGGAAGGGGCAGGGCACTCAACCAGATGACACTGCTAAGGGCGCGTAACAACTTTTCCATAGTTTCTGCCTATCGATCCTTCACGTTTTTTACCTATCTGAAGGGCGCCGATGTGACGTCCTTGTGGTCAATAAATGACCAGCACGTTAGGATGCCCGTTGGTGCTTATACGGCTTGCCGCATGATTCGATCGCTTCGGACGCTTTTCGCATCGGTGCCTCTGTTCGGCGCCTTGCTCTTCCTCTCTCTTCCCGTCCATGCCGCCGACTCCCTTGGCGATGCGCTGGTCCGTCTGGCACCCTCCGCCGATCCGCATGTCATCGGCCTGGCGGTGAAAGCTGCCGAATGCGCACAGACCCAGAGCGGCCAGCCGGCCGATCGCCTGGCGGTGATCGACTACTCGAAGCCGTCGTCGGAACCGCGCCTGTGGGTGTTCGACACCGTGAACCGAAAACTGCTCTTCCAGGAATTGGTTGCCCACGGGAAGAACAGCGGCGACGCACAATCCACGCAATTTTCCAATGCGCCGAACAGCCTCGCATCCAGCCTGGGCCTCTTCCGCACGTCGGATACCTATACCGGAAAGAATGGCTATTCATTACGCATGAACGGCCTGGAGCCGGGAGTGAACGACCAGGCGATGGCCCGGGCGATCGTGATCCACGGTGCGGCGTACGTGAACGCCGCCGTGGCGAAGGTGGCGGGACGCATCGGTCGCAGCTGGGGTTGCCCGGCCGTGCGCACAGCCATCGCGCGCAAGCTGATCGACGCGCTGAAGGGTGGGCAGATGGTGTTCTCCTACTATCCGGACAAACGCTGGCTTGCGTCCTCCCATTACCTCCAGTGCCGCAATGGCCAGCTCGCCACGGCCGAAGCTCACGCGCTTGCCCGCGCGGGTAGCTGATCGCTTAAGCGCTTCGTCGCGTTAGAATTCCCGGAACCTAACCGTGGAATCCAGCATGAAACACGTTCTTGCGATCGCCGCCTGCACCATCCTCGCCGGCTGCGCCACCAGCGGCATGACCGATACCCTGCCCAAGCTCAGCAGCAAGACGGGCAAGAGCGTGACGGCCTATGTGCAGTGCGTGGAGCCGAAGTGGCAGGCCCTGTCCAAGGACGCGAAGGGCGACGCCAAGGACGATAAGGGCCGGGTCACGGCGAACGACGGCGGCAAGCACGAGCGCCTGGACGTCACCGCCAACGGCGCCGGCGCCCAGGTCGTGATGTACGAAATCCAGAAGCGCAACAAGGACAACCCGGATTACGACGGCCGCTTCCGCGACGAGGCCATCTCCTGCCTCTGATCGGGGCGATAAGTCACGCGCGCGGTCGCGAGGAACGGGCCCGCGCCACCGCGTCGAGCAGCTGGGCCCTGTCGAAGGGCTTCTCCAGGAACACCGCCGATAGCGGAAAAGGCTCCAGGTCCTCCGGCATGCGGCTGGATACGACGACCATGGCCGTGGCGGGCCGCTCGCGCAGCGCGGCCTGCAACAGCGCGCCGCCCCTGCGCTCGCCAGGCGTGTCCGCATGGATGACCAGCAGGGACAATTCCGGCAAGTCGTGAAACACGCGCTTGGCCTCCCTGTAGGTAACGGCGGCGTGCGCCATGTAACCCGCGTCGTCCAGGACCATCGCGATGGTTTCCGCCACCAGGTGGGCACGGTCGAAAACCAGGGCGATGGGCGGCGGATGGCGTTTGGCGATCATGCGAGTCAGTCTAGCCTCCTGCGAGCGGCTTGGGCGAATCACGGCCAAATGGCCTGGCTTCACCCCTCGTCGACATCGCGGAACGAATGCTGCCCGGGTCCCATAGGAGTCTTTCCATGCGCCATCTCGCCATCGCCTGCCTCGTCCTGCTTGCCGGCTGCGCCACCCAGAACGAACGGCATGTGGGCATCCACGACGTACCGTCCAGCACCGTGTTCGACTTTCAGGACCCGCAGGCGGGCGATGCCACCTTGAACATCGTGCGCGCACAGGGGCTCTGGGGCGCGGGCTGCTCCAGCGCCATCTATGTGGACGACAAGGTCGTCGCGGACATGGAGATCGGCGAGCAGCTCGTCCTCCGCGTCCCTTCGGGCGCGCGCAAGCTGGGCATGATGCCCCACGGCGCCTGCAGCGCAGACCGCGTGGACGTTGATGCGGGCGTAGGCCAGGGCGAGACGAAGAACTTCTCGATTCCAGCCAGCGGTTCGGACATCGCGGCGGCCGACGCCCCGAAACCGTGAGCCACTTGTTATTCGCACGGCGACGGCGCAAGAATCGGTCGTCGCCACGAGGCCATACAGGGGGCTGTATGCATCGACGTACCGTAGGCCAGCATTCGGTGGAAGTACGTACCCTGACGACCCGCCCGGGCGTCTGGAAAGCCGCCTATATCGTCGAACCCGTGAGCCACGCCGGCCCGCGGGATTTCGTGATGATCACTCTTCTGGACGAATTTTCCGATGAACGGACAGCGGTGGATGCCGCCATGGAAAAAGGGTCGCGCCATGCCGAATGGCTGGACGATGCCCACCGCGCCTGTTCCCGTTGACGTGACCGCGCTGGCGACTTCGCCATAACGCGACCACGACGGTGCCGCACCTAGCTTCATCCCCACGAGGGCCGAGGGGGCCCTCCCGATGGAGCGGTTTTCCTTGCGCACGATCCTCTACGTACCGTTCAACGCATCGTCCCGCGGGAAGTGGAGCCTGCGGCGCAATGCCGACCTCGTCGGGCAATTTGACACGCGCGAAGAAGCCATCCGGCACGCGCTGGCCCTCACCACTGCCATTCGGAACCAGCAGGGGCAGGAGGTGGAGATCAAGGTCGAGGATGAGTCGGGCGTCTGGCGACTCGCCAACGCGGATGCCGCGGATGCCGACGCCGGTGCCGACAGCGAAGTGACCTAGGCGGCCGTCGCAGGATCTGAGACGGCGGACAGGGATAACAGGCGTCTCTCTGCCGCGACGATCGCCATGGCCGCCTATCTGAAAGCCCTCCTCGCCGATGAGGCCGACGCTGTCCTTGCGACTCGTCACGACGGCCAGACGCTGGCGCATCGTCTGACCGACAAATACGGTGACCGGGTCTGCTCGGCCTTCACGGTGTTCGGCCGCGAGGGTATCTATGCGCCCTTGCCGGACGACATGCCCGCCGGCCTCGCGCGGGCGCTGTCCGCGCGAGGCATCGACCGCCTCTACAGCCATCAGCAGGAAGCCTGGGTGGCGGCCCGCGCGGGCCGGAACGTGCTCGTCGCTACGCCGACGGCTTCGGGTAAGACGCTGTGCTACACGATGCCGGTCCTGTCATCTGTCATCGAAGCCGGCGCGAAGGCGCTTTACCTGTTCCCGACCAAGGCGCTGGCGCAGGACCAGGTGGCCGAGTTGCTCGACATCAATCGTGCGGGCGAGCTGGGCGTGAAAGCCTTCACTTTCGACGGCGATACGCCGGGGGACGCCCGGCAAGCCATCCGCCTGCACGGCGACGTGGTGGTGAGCAATCCGGACATGCTGCACCAGGCCATCCTTCCACATCACACGAAGTGGGCGCAGTTCTTCGAGAACCTGCGCTACGTCGTGATCGACGAGATCCACACGTATCGCGGCGTATTCGGCTCCCACCTCGCCAACGTGCTGCGCCGGCTGAAGCGCATCTGTGCGTTCTACGGTGTGCGCCCGCAATTCGTTCTCTGCTCGGCCACGATAGGCAACGCCACCGAACACGCGCAGGCGCTGATCGAGGATGACGTCGTCACGGTGAGCCGCAGCGGTGCGCCCAGCGGAGACAAGCACGTGCTGCTGTGGAACCCTCCGGTGATCAACCCGGACCTCGGCCTTCGCGCGTCCGCCCGATCGCAGACCAGCCTGATCGCGCGCGTGGCGATCAAGGCGAAGATGAAGACGCTGGTGTTCGCCCAGTCGCGGCTGATGGTCGAAGTACTCACCAAATACCTGAAGGATGTGTTCGACCATGACACGCGCAAGCCTCCGCGAATCCGCGCTTACCGCGGCGGCTACCTGCCGACGGAACGCCGTGAGGTGGAGCGCGAGATGCGCGCGGGCAACGTGGACGGCATCGTGTCCACCTCGGCGCTCGAGCTGGGCGTGGACATCGGCAGTCTCGATGCCGTGGTGCTCAACGGCTACCCCGGCTCGATCGCAGCCACGTGGCAGCGCTTTGGCCGGGCAGGGCGCCGGCAACAACCTTCGCTGGGGGTGCTGGTGGCGAGCAGTGCACCGCTGGACCAGTACCTCATGCGGCATCCGGCGTTCCTCACCGAGGCCAGCCCGGAACACGCGCGCATCCAGCCCGACCAGCCGCTGATCCTGCTCGACCATATCCGCTGCGCGGCGTTCGAACTGCCATTCCTTGCCGGCGACCGTTTCGGACCCGACGATGCGGGCGATTACCTGCAGGTGCTCGCGGAGTCCGAGGTGCTGCACCGCGAAGGCGATCGCTGGGAATGGATCGCCGACAGCTATCCGGCCAACGCCGTGAGCCTGCGCTCGGTGGCTGACGGCAACTTCGTGGTGGTGGATCGCACCGAGGGAAGGCAGACGATCATCGCCGAGGTGGACTATTCGGCGGCGGCGCTCACGCTGTACGAAGGCGCGATCCACATGATCCAGTCGGTGCCTTACCAGGTGGAAAAACTCGACTGGGAAGGGCGCAAGGCTTACTGCACGCGCACGCGCGTCGATTACTACACCGATGCCATCGACTACACCAAGCTCAAGGAACTGGAGTGCTTCGACGGTACGGATGCCGGCAAGGGTAGTGCGCGCCATGGCGAGGTGCATGTCGTGCGACGTGTGTCCGGGTACAAGAAGATCCGCTACTACACACACGAGAACATCGGATACGGGCCCGTGAACCTGCCCGACCAGGAGCTGCACACCACGGCCGTGTGGTGGCAGTTGCCTCAGACAGTGCTCGACGAAGCATTCCGCTCGCGCCAGCACGCGCTGGACGGGTTCCTCGGCGCCGCATACGCCTTGCATACCGCGGCCGTCGTTGCGGTCATGGCCGAGCCGCGTGACCTGCAGAAGGCGGTGGGTTCCGGCGACGGCGGATGGTCGGCGCAGGTGGGTGCCACTGGGCGCGGACAACTGCGTGCGCCCGATGGCGGGCTGGCGCTGCCCGATGCGCTCGAACGCTTCCTGCCCACGGTGTACCTCTACGATAATTTCCCCGGTGGCGTGGGATTGAGCGAGCCGCTGTTCCAGCGTGCCCCGGAGCTGCTCGGGCATGCGTTGGCGACGGTGGAAGGCTGCGCCTGCAAAGCCGGGTGCCCGGGATGCGTCGGGCCGGTGCTTGCTGCCGACGAAGGCCGGGAGGAAACGCCGCGTGCGTTGGCTACGCGCGTGCTTCGCCTGCTGGGTGCCGCAGTGGCATGAGCGATCTTGCTTCGAAATTGGCGGCGCTTCGCCGCCAGGCCGGTGTAGGAGCGAGCCCTGCTCGCGACATCTTTTCGCGAGACGTCGCAGGCGCTTCTCCTGCTCGCGACATCTTTTCGCGAGACGTCGCGGGCGCTTCTGCAGCATGGGGGCCTGAGCTCACTGCCTCAAAGGCGTCGCGAGCAGGGCTCGCTCCTACAACCTCCAACCTGGCCGCCCTCCGCCGCATGGCCGGCGTCCGCGAACGCATCGCCCAACCGGTTACATCCCCGCGCCCGCACACTCGCGACGTTCCCGGGGAGGAAATCGCCCCAGGCCTTCGCTACCTGGAACACCGCTTTGACTGGTCCGAGCCGCCCGCCGAGCTCGACCTTACCTTTGCCCGGCTTGCCACGGCCCGCCGCGAGCACCTCCTGCACTTCGACACGGAAACGACCGGTCTTGCCGGTGGCACCGGCACGCGCGCCTTCATGATCGGCGCAGCCGACTGGCACGACAGTGCGCTTCGCGTCCGCCAGCTTTACATCACGACCATGGCGGCGGAGTCCGCGATGCTCTGCACCTTCGCCGGGTGGATCGACACGGACACGGTCCTGGTCAGCTACAACGGCAAATCCTACGACGCGCCGTTGCTCGCCACGCGCTACCGCCTCGCCCGACTCGACAATCCGCTGAAGGGCCTGCTCCACGTCGACCTGTTGCATCCCATGCGCCGCCGCTACCGAAGCGTGTGGGAGAACTGCCGCATGCAGACAGCCGAGCGCAACTTATTGCGTATCGTGCGCGAAGACGACCTCCCGGGTTCGGAGGCGCCACGCGCGTGGCTCACCTACCTGCGTGGCGGATCGTCGACGAACCTCGTCCGTGTCGCGGAGCACAACCTGCAGGACGTACGTAGTCTGAGTGGCCTGCTGGTCCACGCACATGGCTGGGCCATGCTCGATGTTCAGAATGTTTCGCCAGCCAGTAACGAAAAATAGACGTCGCCCCGCGCACGCTTTCCTGCGTAACGGCACGGAGCGATAGCATGAACGAAGCGACCAAGCCCTGCGACCACGACGGTTGCAATTGCCAGGTTTCCATTTCGCAGGACTTTTGCAGTGAGAGCTGCCGCATGGCGGCGGAAAGCCAGAACGTGGGCGGTACCTGCGAATGCGGCCATGCCGCATGCCAGCAGCGCTCCTGAGCCAACGGAGGTGATCTCGTGACGAACGACGGTAAGCAGCCGACCCCGGGCTACCGGGAAGACAACCCGAAACCCTCGCACGGTAAACCGAAGATTCCGGGGGAGGGACATCCGCAGGAGCACCAGAACATGCCGAAGGACAAACCGGGGAAGCAAAGCTCCCCATAACGCATGCGGCACGCGGCCCTTAAGCGGTCACCCATCGTCACGTTCTTGACAGCGATACATCGCAGACAATCCTTGATTAGTCCGCTTGGAGTAGACTGATTGTTTCGTAGACGAAACGACGGGTACCCCCGATGGAAGGCGCGCTGCAGGACCTCAACGATCTGTATTTCTTCGCTGCGGTGGTCGAGCATGGCGGCTTTTCCGCGGCCGGCAGGGCCTTGGGCATCCCAAAGTCACGCCTGAGCAAGCGCATCGCCCAGCTGGAGGATCGCCTTGGCGTACGCCTGCTCCAGCGCACCACCCGGCGCTTCGTGGTCACCGAGATTGGCGAGCGCTTCTACCAGCATTGCCGGGCCGTGCTGGAGGAGGCGCGTGCCGCGCAGGATGCCGTGGACGAGTTGCGAACCGAGCCGCGCGGCGTGATCAGGCTGAGTTGTCCGGTCTCGATCGCTCAGAATGTGCTCGGACCCATGCTTCCCGCCTTCTTGCTCGAGCACCCGAAGGTGCAGGTGCGCGTCACCGCCACCAATCGCCGCGTGGACCTCATCGGCGAGGGTTACGACATCGCCATCCGCGTGCGCGAGAAGCTGGACACGGACGCTACGCTGGTCCTGCGCAGCATTGGTTATGCGCGCAGCCTGCTGGTGGCCAGCCCGAAGTTCCTGGACTCCAATGGCCGGCCAGCAACGCTGGATGAATTGGCCAAGCTGCCGGCGCTGTCGATGTTCGAGCACGAGGGCGCCCAGGTCTGGGAACTCGTCGACCGCAGCGGCAAGAAGTCCGCGGTGGAAATGACGCCCCGGTTGGTGAGCGGCGACTTCAGCGTGCTGATCGCCGCCGCCGTTCAATGTTGCGGCGTAGCCTTGCTGCCCGAAGATTATTGCGGGCCGCTGATCTCGAACGGCGATCTGGAATGGGTGCTGCCCGAGTACAGCACGGCGCAGGGCACGCTGCACTTCGTCTATCCCAGCCGTCGCGGGCTGCTCCCGGCCGTTCGCAGCTTCGTGGACTTCCTGGCCGAACGCCTCGCCAAGGCCCAGGCCGAGTTCCACAAGGACTGCGAGAAGGTCGCGGCGAATCCCGACCTGGCCGCGACGATCCGCCGCTCGCGCATGGTAGGATCGGACCATTCGGCGGCATTTGGCCGTCCAAACGAATAAGGGCGGTCGATGCAGCTCGAAACCAAGCTTCCCAAGGTCGGCACCACCATCTTCAGCGTCATGAGCCAGCTGGCGCTGGAACACAAGGCAGTGAACCTGGGCCAGGGTTTTCCCGATTTCGAACCGCCGGAAGCCTTGCGCGAAGCGATCACGCGTGCCATGGCCGAAGGCAGGAACCAGTATGCGCCCGGCGTGGGCATCGCGAAGCTGCGTGAACAGATCGCCATCAAGACCGAGCGCCTCTATGGCCACCGGGTGAGCCCGGACACCGAGGTCACCGTGACATCCGGCGCCACCGAGGCCTTGTTCTCGGCCATCGCCGCCGTGGTGCGGGCAGGCGACGAGGTGATCGTTTTCGACCCGTGCTACGACAGCTACGAGCCGGCGATCGAACTGCAGGGCGCCACGGCGGTGCACCTGCCGTTGACCTTGCCGGCGTTCGCCATCGACTGGCAGCGGGTGCGCGAAGCGATCACGCCGCGCACGCGCATGATCCTCGTCAACTCGCCGCATAATCCGTCCGGCGCCGTGCTATCCCGCGCCGACCTCGACGAACTGGCGGCAATCGTGCGCAACACGTCCATCGTGGTGCTTTCCGACGAGGTCTACGAACACATCGTGTTCGATGGCCACGAACACCAGAGCGTGCTGCGTCACGAGGAACTGGCCGCGCGCAGCATCGTGGTGTCTTCCTTCGGCAAAACCTACCACTGCACCGGCTGGAAGGTCGGTTATGCCGTCGCGCCCAAGGCCCTCACGGCCGAATTCCGCAAGGTGCACCAGTACCTCACCTTCTGCACGTTCAGTCCTGCGCAGTGGGCGTTCGCGGAGTTCCTGGAATCCACACCGGAGCACTACCTGGAACTGCCGGCCTTCTACCAGGCCAAGCGCGACCGCTTCCGCGAGTTGATCGCGCCGTCGCGCCTGACGTTGCTCGATGTGCCCGGCGGTTATTTCCAGCTGGTGGATTACAGCGCCATCCGCGACGTCGATGACATCAATTTCAGCGAATGGCTGGTACGCGAAGGCGGTGTCGCCGTCATTCCGCTCAGCCCGTTCTACGAGAGCACGCCGGACACCCGGCTGGTCCGCCTGTGCTTCGCGAAGAATGACGCCACCATGCAAGCCGCCGCGGAGCTCCTGTGCAAACTCTGACCGTTTCCCTCATTCAGGGCGCCACTCGCTGGCACGACGCACCCGCCAATCGCGAGTATTACGGTCGCCTGGTGCGCAACGCCGCGCCGAGCGATCTCATCGTGTTGCCGGAAACCTTCCTGTCGGGCTTCACCAACGACACGCTGGCGAACGCCGAAGCGATGGACGGCCCCGGCGTTGCCTGGATGCGCGCGCTTGCCGGAGAGGTGAATGCCACGCTCACCGGCAGCCTGGTGATCCGCGAGGACAATACGGTCTACAACCGCCTGATATGGGCCTCCCCGGACGGCAACATGGCGTGGTACGACAAGCGCCACCTGTTCCGCATGGCTGGCGAGCACACGCGATACGGCGGCGGCAACGACCGGCTTATCGTGGATCTGAAGGGTTGGCGCATCCTGCCGCAAGTCTGCTACGACCTGCGTTTCCCGGTGTGGTTGCGCAATGGCCGCCGGGAAGAGGCGGCCGGCGGCATGGATTACGACCTGGCCCTGTTCGTGGCCAACTGGCCGGCACCGCGCCGCCAGCCCTGGCGCACACTGCTGCGCGCCCGCGCGATCGAGAATCTGGCATATGTGATCGGCGTGAATCGCGTGGGCGTGGATGGCAACGATCTCCCTTACGCGGGCGACAGCGCCGTGATCGATCCCGTGGGAGAGGCGCTGATAGAGCTGGGCGCGCAGGAGCAGGTAGTGACGATGGTGCTCGACCCGGCACCGCTGAAGGCGCACCGCGAGCGTTTTCCGGCGTGGATGGATGCCGACCGGTTTTCGCTGGATGTTTCCGTGTAGGAGCGCGCCTGCGCGTTCATGCAATCGCTTCGATGTCAGTTCGCAGCCTTGAAAGGCACCGCCGGCCCGATCGAAGCTCCTTTCCGCCAGGCCTCCAGCTTGTTCTCGATCCCGGCCCCGATATCGATCTGCGGTTCCGAGGGCTCGAGCGAATCGCGCTTCTCCCACCCATCGATCTCCACCCGGGCCTTCCCGAATGCCTCTATGAAATCCGGCGTGGCATTCAATCCTTCGGCCAGCCAGGCACGGCCGAAGTAGGTGATGTCCGAGTCGACACCGCAGCCGAACGAGGTGCGGTCCGTGCGGGCCGAGGTCAACACGAGCGTACCTTCGCCGCGTAGCTTGGGAATGTACCCGCCCGAATAGCAGGCATTCACCACCACCACCTTCCAGCGGAACGGGCGCCTGGCGAGGATGTCGGCCAGGCCGTCGGGATCCAGCTGGTCGAGCGGGATCGGGTCCATGTCCACCAGCAGGGAATGATCGTTGCCGCCGTGGGTGGCGAGGTAGAGCAACAGCACGTCCTGGCTCGGGTCCATCACCCTGGCGACGCCGTCGAGTGCGGCTTCCAGGTTGGTCCAGCTTGCCAGGGGCCGCTTCGAAAGCGTCGCCGGATTGTTTTCCAGGACGAGCGTGTGGCCGGGGCTGCCGAAGCGCGTCGTCATCAACGCGTCGACGTACTCTGCCTCGTTGCGAAAGACGTCTTCGGTACCGTCGGCGCCAAAGGCAATGGCGTACACATTCGTCTTGCCCGGCGTGCGCGGGGCGAGTGCCCCGACTGCCCGGCGCATCGCTTCTGGCTGCGCCGTGAAGACCTGCTCCGGTGTCGGTGCGTCGTCGGGCCAGGCATCCGCCATGTCCGCGTCGACCGCGCCCTGGTCTTCTGCCGTTGCGGCGCTACCCGGTAGCGCGGCTGTCGACAGTGCAGACGCGGGTGAAGCCGTGGCCGCCCGAGGAGCAGTCGTCAGCGAGGCGTGGCCGTAATGAAACAAGCCGACGGTAACGAGCACGCCGGCGGCGAAGGCCGTGAGGGCGTAGATCGCCGTGCGGCGCCGGGGATCAAGCTGTGATGGCATCGAAGTCGGCCACGGCAGGGTGGCCGTTCTCACTCAGGGCCTGGGGCGGGCGAACGAGCTGGGTGGTGCGCATGCCCGCGGCGCGGGCGGCATCCAGTTCTTCGCGGATATCGGACAGAAACAGGATCTGCTCCGGCGGCAGGCCGATCGCCCCGGCAATGCGGCGATAGGATTCCGCCTCGCGCTTGTGACCAGTCTGCGTGTCGAAATATCCAGAGAAAAGCGGGGTGAGGTCGCCGCTTTCGCTGTAGCCGAACAGCAGCTTCTGCGCCGGTACGGAGCCGGACGAGTAGACGTAGAGCTTCAGTCCCTGGTCGTGCCACGACTGGAGGCGACCGGCGACTTCCGGGTATATGTGCGAGACATACGCCTTCGATTCGTAGCCCTCGCGCCAGATCATGCCCTGCAGGGCCTTGAGCGCCGTGGACTTGCGATCGATGTCGATCCAATGGATGAGCAGGTCGATGATTTCAGTACGGCCGGCCTCGACGAGGCCTGCTTCCCTGGCGGCTTCGTGCAGCCAATGCCCCACCTCGGGTTCCTCGCCATGCGTCTCGACGTACGCCGGCAAGTGGAGGCGGGCGTAGGGAAAGAGCACGTCCTTCACGAAGTCGATCGAGCTGGTGGTGCCCTCGATGTCGGTGAGGATGGCGCGGATGTCGGACATGCGGGGAAGCCTGCGGGGCGGATTAGCTCCGCAGGATAAACGACGGGACGCGCTTACGAAACCGCGGCCGCCGACCCGTGCGGACTCATCCGCGGGAAGCGTTCGGCGATGTCCTCGCCCGTGAAACTGGCAACCCAGCCTTCCACGTTGGTGAACAGGCGGATGGCCACAAAGTAGGGCGATTCGCTCATGTCGAACCAGTGCGGTGTGCCGTCGGGCACGCCGATCAGGTCGCCCTTCTCGCACAGCACTTCGTAGACCTTGCCATCGATGTGCAGGGTGAACTGGCCTGCACCCGCGACGAAGAAGCGGACCTCGTCTTCGCTATGTGTGTGCTCGTTCAGGAATTTCTGGCGGAAGGCCGCGCGGTCCGGGTGATCTGGCTTCAGGCTGATGACGTCGACGGCCTGGTAGCCGTTCTCGCTCATGAGCCGGTCGATGTCGGAACGATAGGCGGCGATCACTTCTTCCTGGGTCGCGCCCAGCGTGATCGGCTGGTTCGCTTCCCATTGCTCGAACCGCACGCCGACGGCGTTCAGGGCAGCGGCAATGGCGGCGTGGTCCTCGTGTACCGCGATGGGGGTGTCGTTACGGGTGTCGTCGTAGATGCGCAGACGGCTCATGGGGAAAGCCTCCTCAGGTCGAGTTCGCAGCCCAGCAGGAATTCCAGCGCCTCGAGGTGCCGGCGCGTTTCGGCCATGTCGCGGCCCCACGTGTAGATGCCGTGGCCGTCGATCAGGTAGGCGTAAAGTGGCTTACCGGCATCGATCCACGCATCCACCCGGGCCTCGAGTTCGGGCATCTGCTGGGTGTTGGGGAAGACGGGAATATCGAGCACGCTTTCGTGCGTGGTGTAACCGGCGATGGCCTTCTGTAGTTCCCAACCCTCCAGGCGCACGCGGCCTTCCGACGCGAACAGCCGTGAAGCGACGCTCTGTGTGCGCGAATGCGTGTGGAGCACCACGTTGGCTTCGGGGAAACGGCGGTAGACCTGGGTATGCAGGCCCGTTTCGGCCGATGGCCGGTGATCCGAACCCACGGCCTTGCCTTGCATGTCGATCAACATGATGTCATCACGGCCAAGACGGCCCTTGTCGCGCCCCGATATCGTGATCGCGGCGAAATCGTCGTCGATCCGCATCGAAAAATTGCTGCTGGTGGCGGGCGTCCATCCAAAGGCAGCCAGTTCGCGGGCGGCTTCGGCAATGGCATCGGAGCGTTCGGCCAGCAGGGTGGCCGCGACGGGCGGGGAAGTCTTCGGCATAGTGATTTGGACGTCCAAACAGGCTACGACTATAGCATGGGCCTATGACAGCCCTTTGTTAAATGCGAACCACTCGCCTTTCGTTTATGGAGGTACGATTTCGGCAGGTACTTAACCGTCAATGGAGTCATGCAATGTCGCAACACGATCAGAACGATGAGGGACGCCGCCGCTTTCTTAAGGTCGCTGCCGGTGGCGTGGCCGCCGCAACCGTCCTCGGCACGCTGCCGCGCATGGCGCTGGCCCAGGACTTGCCGCACCTCTCGCCCTCCGACCCGACGGCCTCTGCCCTGAAGTACACCGAGGACTCGAGTAAAGCCGTGGGCAAGAAAGATCCAAAAGATGCTTGTTTCAATTGCAATTTCTACCAGGGTACGGCTGGCGCGGCCTGGGGCCCGTGCCCGCTGTTCCCCGGCAAAGCCGTGTCCTCGAAGGGCTGGTGTGTCTCGCACGCCGTGATGATCTGAGCGAAGCACGGACGGACAAACGAAAGGCCAGCAAAGAGCTGGCCTTTCAAGTCGAACCATAAAATGCAGCCCGAGCGCGCCAGACTGAGGAGCTGACCCGCCTGACGCGCTGGGCGGCAATCCGGGGCCCACTGCCAAGTGACTTACCCTCGGACTGGGGATCATACTCCCCTCCGCAGGCGACCGGCCAATGGCAATTAAATGACGGGATTTTGTTGGATTGTTTCTATTAAGAATCAATCAGTTATAGACGGCACCTGGACTGGGCTCGAACTTTCGAGGGGAAGTCCGTGACGGATCAGGCGCGGCGCCTCAACTTGCTGTTCCGGTACCCGTAAATGAGGTACACGACCACGCCCAACACCGTCCAGACGCCCATCAGCACCCAGTTGCGTACGCCCATAGACCAAAGCAGTCCGATGCAGCTGAGGATGCCAAGTACACACGTTACCGAAGCCCAGGGCACGCGGAAGGTACGCGGAAGGTCCGGCGCCGTTTTGCGCAGGATCATGACGCCCGCGCACACGGCACTGAAGGCGATGAGCGTGCCCATCGAAGTCAGGTCGCCAAGCACGTTGAGCGGGAACACGGCGGCGAGGAACGCAATGCCCAAACCGGTGATCACGGTATTGATGTGCGGCGTGCGGTACTTCGGATGGATCGTGGTGAACACTTTCGGCATGAGGCCGTCGCGTCCCATGATCATGAAGATGCGCGGCTGGGCGATGATCATCACCAGCACCACCGACGACAAGCCGATCAGCGCACCGACCTCGACGATACCGCGCAGCCAGCCAAGTTCCGGATGTTGGCGGATCGCCGTGACGACGGGCTCGGAAGTACCCAACTGGGCGAACGGGACGAGGCCGGTCAGGACAGCTGCCATCGCGATGTAGAGCACGGTGCAGATGGCGAGCGAGGCCAGCGTGCCGATGGGCATGTCGCGCTGCGGGTTCTTCGCTTCCTGCGCCGCCGTGGACGTGGCCTCGAAGCCGATGTACGCGAAGAACACCATGGAGGCGCCACGCAGGATGCCGTGCCAGCCGTACTTGTCGCCGCCTTGATTGGCGGGGATGAACGGATGCCAGTTGGCCATGTCGATGTGGCTGGCGCCTACGATGATGACGAGGATGATGAGCGCCGTCTTCAGCAGCACCATGGCCATGTTGATGCCCGTGGACTCCTTGATGCCCACGTAGCAGACCCAGGTGAGCGCCAGCGTGATGCCGACGGCCGGGAGATTGAGCAGCGCGCCGGTCAGGACGATGTGTCCGTCAACCCAATCCACGGGCGCGTTGGTGAGCGCCGGCGGAATGTGGATGCCCATGTGGTCGAGCAGGCTGACGAAGTAGCCTGTCCAGCTCACCGCTACGGCAGAGGCGGACACGCCGTATTCGAGGATCAGGTTCCAGCCGATGAACCAGGCCGCGCCTTCGCCAAGCGTGGCGTAAGCGTAAGAATATGCGCTGCCGGACACGGGAATCATCGAGGCGAACTCGGCGTAGCAGAGCGCCGTGAAGGTGCTGCAGATCGCCGCGAGGATGAAGGACAGGATGATGGCGGGGCCGGCGTGTTCCGCCGCCGCGACGCCGGTGATGACGAAGATGCCGCCGCCGATGACCGCGCCGATGCCCAGCGCCGTGAGACCCCAAGGCCCGAGAGTGCGTCGCAGGGCGGGGCCATGCGCGTCGTCGGGTTCAGCCTGGGGTGCTTTCTTGGCGAGTAACTGCTGGAGCATGGACAGCCTGGAGGTGGTGTACGGGAAAGGATAGCCGCAAAACGAAAGGCCGGCGGACGTCCGCCGGCCTTTCGCCTGCGAGGTTCGATCAGCCGAGGGACTTGCGCAACTTGCTGTGCGCGTAGCCATAGCCGAAGTAGATGACCTGGCCGATCGCGATCCAGCCGATCATCAGGCGCCAGTGTTCCTCGAACGCCTGCCAGAACAGGTAGACGCAGGCGAGGGCGCCGGTGATGCAGATCGGCCACACGAGCGGCACGCGGAAGCTGCGCTTCAGGTCCGGACGGGTGTAGCGCAGGATCAGCACGCCCACGCAGACGGTGGCGAACGCGAGCAGGGTACCCATCGACACCAGCTCGCCCAGCACGCTCACCGGGAACAGGCCGGCCATGGCGGCCGCGGCGACACCGACGATGATGGTGCCGATGTGCGGCGTGCGGAACTTCGGGTGCACCTTCGCCAGGGTCGGTGGCAGCAGGCCATCCTTCGCCATCGAGAAGAAGATGCGCGGCAGGCCCATCAGCATCACGAGGATGACGGAGGACAGGCCGGTGATCGCGCCGAGCACGACGATCGCCTTCAGCCAGGAAAGGTGCGGATAGAGGCCCAGCGCGGTCGCGACCGGCTCCGGCGTGTTGAGCATGCGGAACGGAGCGATGCCGGTGAGCACGAGCGCCACGGCAATGTACAGCACGGTACAGATGGCCAGCGAACCGAGGATGCCGATGGGCATGTCCCGCTGCGGGTTCTTCGCTTCGCCGGCGGCGGTGGACACCGCGTCGAAGCCCACGTACGAGAAGAACACGATGGTCGCCGCACGGAAAATGCCGCCCCAGCCGAACGCGCCCGGACCTTCCGCTTTCGGAATGAACGGATGCCAGTTGGACGGGTTGATGACCTGGATCGCGAAGGCGAGGAACAGAAGGATCACGGTGACCTTGATCGCCACGATGATCGAGTTGACGAAGGCGGACTGCGTGATGCCGACGTAGCAGAGGCCCGAGAGCGCCGCGATGATGACCACGGCCGGCAGGTTGATCAGCGTGCCAGTGGCCTGGATGTGGCCTTCGACGAATTGGAACGGAGCCGAGGCGAGCGAGGGCGGCAGGGCGAGGTTGGTGCCGCTCATCTGCCCGAGCATGCCGAGGAGCTCGTTGAAGTAGCCGGACCAGCCCGCGGCAACGGTTGCCGCGGCGAAGAGATACTCGAGGACGAGGTTCCAGCCGACGAACCAGGCAACGTATTCGCCGAGAGTCGCATAAGAATACGAATAGGCGCTGCCGGAGACCGGAAGCATTGCCGCGAACTCGGCGTAGCAGAGGCCGGCGAGGGCGCAGGCGAAACCGGCGATGAGGAAGCTGATGACCAGCGCGGGGCCGGCATGCAGCGCGGCAGCCTGGCCGGTGATGACGAAGATACCCGCGCCGATGACGGCGCCGACACCCAGGAGGACGAGGTGCTTGGCCGTGAGTACTCGCTTGAGTTCACTGCTTCCATGCGCGCCGGTTTCAATGTGTTCGCCAGCGTCGACGTGCGGCGCGGCCTCAATGGGATGCGTCGCGAACAGGTGTTTCAACATGTATAACCCCTACTGCCGGAATGTAGCCTTTTATTATTGGGACCGCCGCGTGGCTTACGGTGGACACGCCGCTGCCCGGAAGCTCTGGCACGGCACCATAGCCCAGTGGGGCTTGGCCGTACAAGCTGCAATGCGAGGCCTGCCAAGGCATTGCATGCGAGGGGCGGAAGTGTCGACCATGACTTGCGGCGGTTGTGCATCTCGTATCGCGGTGCTTCAGAAGACCATGTTGAGCGCCACCTGCGGCGCCACGTAATCGTCCGTGTTGCGGCCCGCCACGGTGAACTGCACGCCGGCGATGAGGCCCATGTTTGGCGAGAAGTGGTACTCCACGGCGGGTGCCAGGCCGACGTCATGGCTGGGCGCGAGGCGACGGGCCTGACGCGGCGCACCACCGATGGCGCCGGAGATGTCGATGGCGCTCGCGCGGTTCCAGATCGCTTCGCCGACGAGCACCCAGCGCGGGTTGAGGACGTATTCGGCAGCGACCGACGCGTTCCACGCCTGACCCAGGCGCGCGTACCCGCGGAAGCCGGATTCGGTGCCGTAGACGCTGCTGTCGCGCACGCGGATGCGGCCGGGCGACGGGCTCCACGCGACCTGGCCACGCCAGCGGATGGCGTGGCCGCTGTCCAGCCAGTGGAGACGCTGGGCGCCGAAGGCGAACGTAGTACGCATGGCGCCGTTGCCGGTGCCATTCAGGGGATTGGTATCGATCTGGTGGTATCTGCCCGTGGGTAAGCGCTGCGCCACCGCCATTGCGAGCACGAGACCGGTGCCGTCGGCAGCCGGCCCGCGCAACCTCTGCTGTACACGGACGGTGGTGTCGCCCATGCGCAGGCCATCGGTGTGCCGGCCGTTGCCGGACGTGCGCGAAGCGTTGAGGATCACTTGCACCGAGTTCGTATCGGTGAGCGCGTACGTCATTGGCACCGCAACCTGCCACTGGCGCACCGTGGGCTTGCTTTGCCGGCGGTCGCCGATGTTGTCGTAGTTGCCGCGGGTATTGGTATGGATGAGGTACGGCTCGATGTTGATCATGCCGGCCGGCAGGGAGTTGACCGCCGGCGTGACGAGCGGCCCGGTAAAGTTGGCTTCGCCCGGGAGAGCGGCGGCCGACGCGGCGGCGGGGGCGGCGCATGCCATCGCGAAGGCGATGGCGGATTTCAGGTTCTGCGACATGCGCGATTCCTTGCATTGCACAGCGGGGGCTGCGGGCGGAGCGCGTCGTGCGCCCGTTGACATCGTAGGCAAGCATCCACTGGCAGCGACATAGGACCAATCCGAAAAAGGCGTGCGAAAATGTCGGGCTCTTCTGTAGGTTTGCTCTCCATGGATGCCGCTAGACAGTGTTTGATCGAGGCTTTGGACCGCTATGCCGCCCGCTGGCCGGAGGAAGGCGAGGTACGTCACTTCGCTGCGTGGGTTCGCGACCAAGTCCAGCCTTTCCATCGCGAGACCCTGGAAGGACACTTCACCGCCTCCGCGTGGCTGGTCAGCGCGGACGGCGAACGCGCGCTTTTGATGCTGCATCGCAAGCTCGGCCGCTGGTTGCAGCCCGGTGGGCATGCCGACGGCGAGCCGGACCTGCCTGACGTGGCATTACGCGAGGCCGAAGAGGAAACCGGCCTTCGTAAGCTCGAGGTGCTTCCGGAGATCTTCGATGTGGACCGGCACATCATCCCGGCGCGCGGGCAGGAGCCGGAGCATTGGCATTACGACGTCCGCTATGCCGTGATCGCCCGGGGTAGCGAGGATTTCATCGTGAACGAGGAATCGCTGGAACTGGACTGGCGTGCCATTACCGACATCGCGGCCGACGCAACACTGGAAGGATCGTTGCGCAGGATGGCTACGAAGTGGTTGCGTAGGAGCCACTAGGCGGCGAGGGGTCTGGCCTTACCGCATCCCCTTGCCTTACCGCATCATTGCTTCGTAAGTTTCTTGCCGCGATAGCGGCTCATACGAGTGGCGTCAGTCGGCGTACCTGGCGGGCGCCGGATGCACCGCGCCGCAACGAGTGCACGTGCGTGCCTCTATCGACCGGTAGAACTTCTCGAACACCGGGGGAAAATCGGTCTCGATGCTGTCCAGCGGGAAGTATTCCTCGTAGAGCTTGTGGTTGCACTGCTGGCAGAACCACATCAGGCCGTCCTTCTCGCCAGCCATGCGACGCCGCTCGACCACCAGCCCGATGGACCCCGGCATCCGTTGCGGCGAATGCGGCACGCGGGGCGGCAGGTAGAACATCTGCCCGGCCCGGATCGGAATGTCCCTGGCCTGGCCCTCGTCCTGCACCTTCAGCAGCATCTCGCCTTCGATCTGGTAGAAAAACTCCGGACCCTCGTCGTAGTGGTAGTCGGTGCGGGCGTTGGGCCCCCCGACGATCATCACGATGAAGTCGCCGTCGACGATGCATTTGTTGCCGACGGGAGGCTTGAGCAGGGCGCGGTTGTCGTCGATCCAGCGCTCGAGGTCGATGGGTGGCGGCAGGCTCATAAAGTGCCAGGGTTGGGACGTGACAGGATCATACCCCGACGAACGGACCTTTCGCCCCGCCGTGCGGTCTTGTACAACGGCGTCCTTGGCTTCGAGGAAACGGCCGCATGCCATCGTGGTACCACGACCGAACGTCCGCCCCCGCGCTTCGCCCGCCGCCGCAAGGCCGTCGCGAAGCCGCGGTCGTGATCGTGGGTGGTGGCTTCGCGGGCCTGAACACGGCATTGGGCCTGGCGGCGCGGGGCGTACGCGACATCGTCCTCCTTGAATCGAAAGGGATCGGCTTCGGTGCTTCGGGGCGTAACGGCGGCTTCGTCTTCGCCGGTTACTCCCTCGGAGAGAAGACGCTGCTCGAGCAGGCGGGTGCGGAGCGGGCGCGCGCGCTGTACGCGCGGACGGTCGACGCGGTGAACCTCATCCGCGAACGGATATCCAGCCTCGCCATCGATTGCGATGCCATGGACGCCGGGGTGGTCTGGGCCAACTGGTTCCGTGACGCCGAGGTGCTGCGGTCCCGGCAGCGCCTGCTGGCGGAACAGTACGGCGCCCACTGGCAGTGGATCCCGGAGGACGCCATGCACCAGTTCGTGCACAGCCCCCGCTACCACGACGGTCTTTACGAACGGAATGCCCTGCATATCGATCCGCTGGCTTACGCCCGAGGCCTGGCCGGGGCAGCGGAACGTGCAGGAGTGAGCATCCACGAATCGTCACGCGTGCGCATGCTCGAGCGGCGTGGACCGCGCTGGGTGCTTCGCGTGGGCGATGCCGAACTGGAGACGGCAAACGTCGTGCTCGCCTGCGGGGGATACCTTGCCGGCCTGGATCGCCGCATCGACAGGGCCGTGCTTCCCATCGCCACGTACGTGATGGTGACCGAACCGCTGGGTGAGCGTCTTGGCGAGTGCCTGCGCACGAATGCGGCGGTCTATGACACCCGCTTCGCCTTCGATTACTACCGGCCGCTCGCGGATACGCGGCTGCTGTGGGGCGGCCGCATCTCCATCCGCGACCGCTCACCCCGTGCCGTGCAGCGCTTGCTGAAGCGCGATCTTGCGCGGGTGTTTCCCCCCTTGAAGGATGTGCGTGTGGAGCACGCCTGGTCGGGTCTGATGAGTTACGCGCGCCACGAGATGCCGCAGGTCGGTACGCACGGCAACGGCCTCTGGTACGCGCAGGCGTTCGGCGGCCACGGGTTGGCCCCGACCTGTGCCGCAGGCGAGGCCCTGGCCGAGGCCATCGCTACGGGCGATTCGACGCTCGATGCCTATGCCGGGTTCGGATTGGATCCTGTGCATCGGCCCTTCGGGTACCTGGCTGCGCAAGGCACTTACTGGAAATACGAACTGCGCGACTGGTTCAAGTCGCGATTGGAAGGATGAAATGAGCGAGGAAATCAGCTGGGCCGATTTCGAGAAGGTGATGCTGGTGGCGGGAACGATCGTTCGCGCCGAGGCATTTCCGGAGGCGCGCAGGCCCGCGTACAAGATCTGGGTGGATTTCGGACCGCACGGGGAGAAGAAGACCAGCGCCCAGGTGGCGACGATCTACAGCGCCGCGGAGCTGGTGGGGAAACAGATCGTCGGCGTGATCAATTTTCCGGAGAAACAGATCGGGCCATTCCGGTCACAGTTCCTGTTGACCGGGTTCCCTACCGATGAGGGTGTGGTGATCACGACGACGGAGCGGGCGGTGCCGAACGGCACAAGGCTGGCCTGATCGACGTAGGAGCGCGCCCTGCGCGCGACAGCTTTTCGCCTCAGTTCCGAGGTTCACGCGCCAGCAGGAAGTCACGGCCTCAAAATATGTCGCGCGCAGGGCGCGCTCCTACGACGGGCTCGCTAGTGGGGGCTGCCCCGGTCCAGCCACACGACGACGCCTTGCGCATTCAGCCGGATGTCGACCTCCAGCACCTTCACGATCTCGGCGGTCGTCAATGCAACGCCCTGGCGGTGGGCGCGGTCCACATAGAGATCGATGAAATCGAAGGCGATGCGCTGTTCGCGATCCGGCGAAGAGGCGTGCCGCCGCCCGATGGCGACCATGGCATCGATCGTCTCGTGCAGGTCGTTGGCGAGCCGTTTCACCCCCGTCACCCGGTCGAAGTGGGTGAGGTACATCGCCTCCGGCTCGTAGCGAAGGAGGCGGTCGACCGACGCATGGGCGGCATCGGGTTCGAACTGTACCGGCGAGGTGGTCGGTATGATGAAGGCGCCGCCGGGCGAATCCAGTTCGCGATACGACAGTCCGAAGATGTCGCCGGTGAAGAACGCATTCGCCCGTTCGTCGTGCACCGCGATATGGTGGCGGGCATGCCCCGGCGTGTCGAGGCAGAGCAGGGCACGCCCGGCCAGGTCGACCACGAAACCGTCGTCCGCCTCGATGACGCGGGTTTCCGGGACGGGAAGGATGTCGCCGTAGTCGCGCCGAACGACGTCCTCGCCGCCATAGACGGCCGCGGCCCCCGCGATGAGGATGGACGGATCGATCATGTGCCGTGCGCCTCGCGGATGAACGGCGAGCATGGCGTTCGGCAGTTGCTTCATCAGGGCGCCAGCTCCACCGGCATGGTCGAGGTGGACGTGGGTGAGGATCACCCAGTCGATGTCCTTCGGTTCCAGGCCGGCCTTTTCCATCGCTTCGAGGAAGCGCGGCAACGAGTGCGCGGTGCCGCTGTCGATGAAGGCTCCGCGACCTCGTTCGACCACGAGGTAGGCCGCATCGAAGGAGGGACGGCCGAAGCCGGTATCGATGGTGTGGATGCCGTGCATGGCCTCAGGTTACCCCAAGGCCATGAACGATGCGTACGTTACAGGGCTTCGAATACGCCGGCGGCGCCCATGCCCGTGCCGATGCACATGGTGACCATGCCGTACTTCTGCTTGCGGCGGCGGAGGCCATGGATCAGCGTGGCGGCACGGATGGCGCCGGTCGCGCCCAGCGGGTGGCCGAGGGCGATGGCGCCGCCCAGCGGGTTCACCTTGGCCGGGTCGAGGCCGAGGTCGCGGATGACCGCCAGGGCCTGGGCCGCGAAGGCCTCGTTGAGCTCGATCCAGTCCAGCTGGTCCCGGGTGATGCCGGTCTGCTTCAGCGCCTTCGGAATCGCTTCCTTCGGGCCGATACCCATCACGTCCGGTGCCACGCCGGCCACGGAGAAGCCGACGAAGCGGGCGAGCGGGGTGAGGCCGTAATCCTTGATGGCCTTCTCGCTGGCGATCAGGAGCGCGCCGGCGCCGTCGGACATCTGCGAGGAGTTGCCCGCCGTGACCGAGCCGCCGAACTGGCCGTTGCGGAACACCGGGCGCAGCTTGCCGAGCACGTCCAGGGACGTGTCGTGGCGCGGACCTTCGTCGATCTCGATGATGCGGCGGTCCTCGCGGACGCTGTGGTTCTTGAGGTCCGGGTAGCGGTCGTCGAGCTGGAACGGCGTGATCTCGTCCTTGAACTCGCCGGCGGCGATCGCGGCGATGGCGCGCTGGTGCGACTGCAGGGCGAAGGCGTCCTGGTCCTCGCGGCTCACCTTCCAGCGTTCGGCCACCTTCTCAGCGGTGATGCCCATGCCGAAGGCGATGGCGCGGTTTTCGTCGTTCTCGAAGATCGCCGGGTTCATGGCGATCTTGTGGCCCATCATTGGCACCATGCTCATCGACTCGGTACCGCCGGCGAGCATGAGGTCGGCTTCGCCGAGGCGGATGCGATCGGCGGCCATGGCGATGGCCTGCACGCCGGACGAGCAGAAACGGTTGATAGTGACACCCGGCACCTGCTCGGGCAGGCCGGCCAACAGCACGCCGATGCGCGCCACGTTCATGCCTTGCTCGGCTTCCGGCATGGCGCAGCCGATGATGGCGTCCGCGATCATGCCCGGATCGATGCCCGGCGCCTGTTCAAGCACGGCACGGATGACGTGGGCGAGCATGTCGTCCGGACGGGTGTTGCGGAACACGCCGCGCGGCGCCTTGCCTACCGGGGTGCGGGTGGCGGCGACGATATAGGCGTCTTGCACTTGCTTGCTCATGGAAGTGTTTCCTTTAAGTAGGGAGGGCGGCTACCGTAAGAGCGCTGGGCGCGTCAGTTACGCAGCGGCTTCCCCGTCGTCATCGTGTGCGCGATACGGGCCTGGGTCTTCTCTGTCTGCGCCAGTTCCACGAAATGGCGGCGTTCCAGCGCGAGCAGCCACGCCTCGTCGACCAGCGAGCCACGCTCGATCTTCCCGCCCGAGAGCGTGTCGGCGATGCGGCCGGCGATCTCGATATCATGCGCGGAAGCGAAATAGCCTTCGGCGAGGTTCGCGAGCGATGCCTTGAAGGTGGCGGTAGACGTGTCGCCGGCGGCCGGGATGGCACGGGCAGGCATCGGCGGACGGTACCCCGACTCGGCCATGGCGCGCACCTGGGCCTTCGCCACGTGCAGCAATTCGTAGCTGTTGAAGACGACGATATCGTCCTTGCGCAGCAGGCCCAGCGACTTCGCTTCGAGAGCGCTCGTGGACACCTTCGCCATCGCCACGGTCTCGAACACCTTCTTCAGGGATTCGAACGGGTCTTCCGGATTGGCCTGTGCGGCGCGCACGGCCAGTTCCTTGAGGCCACCGCCGGCCGGAAGCAGGCCGACGCCGGCCTCGACCAGGCCGATATAGCTTTCCAGCGCCGCGACGGTGCGCGCCGAGTGCATCTGGAACTCACAACCACCGCCGAGGGCGAGGCCGCGCACCGCGGCAACCACGGGCACCAGCGAGTACTTGATTCGCATGCTGGTGGCCTGGAAGTTCGCGACCATGGCCTCGAACTGCGCGAGCTTGCCGGCCTGCAGCAGGCCCAGTGCGCCCTTGAGGTCGGCACCTGCCGAGAACGGCTCGGACGGCTGCCACAGCACCACGCCGCGGAACTGCTTCTCGGCCAGGCCGATCGCGTGCTGGATGCCGTCGAGCACCTGGTCGTTGACCGTGTGCATCTTGGTCTTGAACGAGATCACGCCGATGTCGTCGCCAGCGTGCCACAGGCGCACGCCGTCGTTTTCCCATACGGTGCTGCCCTGGTCGAAGGTCTCGCCCAGGATCGGATCCGGGAAGGCCTGGCGCTGGTAGACCGGATGGCCGGAACGCGGCTTTTCGGCGCCCGCGGCGGCCGAATACGAACCGGCCTTGCCGTGCACGCCCTTGCGGCCGTCGGTGACCCAGGCCGGCAACGGGGCGCTGCTCATGGTCTTGCCGGCGGCGATGTCCTCGGCGATCCAGCCCGCGATCTGCTGCCAGCCGGCGGATTGCCAGATCTCGAAGGGACCGGACTTCCACCCGTAACCCCAGCGGATGGCGAAGTCGACATCGCGCGCGGTATCGGCGATGTCGGCAAGGTGATAAGCGGAATAGTGGAACAGGTCGCGGAACATGGCCCACAGGAACTGCGCCTGCGGATCGGCCGAGGCGCGCAGTTTCGCGAACTTCTCGGCGGGATCCTTGATGGCGAGGATGGCCGACACCTCGTCGGAAGCCTTCTGTTCGGAAACACGGTAATCCTGCTTCTGCAGGTCGAGCACCACGATGTCCTTGCCGGCCTTGCGGTAGACCCCTGCACCGGTCTTCTGGCCGAGCGCACCCTTGTCGATCAGCGCCTTCAGCCATGCCGGCGCCTGGAAATACGTGTGCCAGGGATCGTCGGGCAGAGTGTCGCTCATCGTCTTCACGACGTGGGCGAGGGTGTCCAGGCCCACGACGTCGGCTGTGCGGAAGGTGGCGCTCTTCGGCCGGCCGATAGCCGGGCCGGTCAGGGCGTCGACAGTGTCGAAGCCCAGGCCGAACTTTTCCGTGTGGTGCATCGTGGACAGCATCGAGAACACGCCGATACGGTTGCCGATGAAGTTAGGCGTGTCTTTGGCATACACCACGCCCTTGCCCAGGGTCGTGGTGAGGAAGGCTTCGAGGCCTTCAAGCACGGTCTTGTCCGTGAGCTTCGTGGGAATCAGTTCCACGAGCTGCATGTAGCGCGGTGGATTGAAGAAGTGCACGCCGGTGAATCGGTGGCGCATCTCCTCTGGCAGCGCCTCGGCCAGGCCATTGATCGAGAGGCCCGAGGTGTTGCTGGCCAGCACGGCCGTCTTCGACACGTGCGGGGCGATCTTCGTATAAAGATCCAGCTTCCAGTCCATCCGTTCCGCGATAGCCTCGATCACCAGGTCGACGTCGGCCAGCAGGGCCAGGTCATCCTCGTAGTTCGCCGGCACGATCGCGGCCGCCAGGGCCTTTTCGGCGAGGGGCGCGGGCGAGAGCTTGGCCAGGTTGGCGATCGCCTTGATGGCGATGCCGCTCTTCGGGCCTTCCTTCGCCGGAAGGTCGAACAGCACGGTTTCCACGTTGGCGTTCGTCAGGTGAGCGGCAATCTGCGCGCCCATGACGCCGGCGCCGAGTACCGCGGCCTTGCGAATGCGTAACGGTGTTGCGGTCATGGTGATCTCCGATGGCTCAATGATCGTCCCCCGTCAGCGGGTGGCCGGGGAAGTCGAAACGGAAGGATTGCGCAGGCCGGCGGCGGCGAAGCTGATGAGATGATCGGCGGCGGCCTCGCGGTGGTCGCGCTCGGCAACGTCGCTCTTGCGCTGGATGATGCCGAAGTCGGCCATGGCATACGTCAGGGCGCCGGTGACAATGTCCAGGCGCCAGTAGATCTCTTCCTTGGCAAGGCTTGGCAGCAGCCGGCCGAATTCGGCCGCGAACTGGCGCAGCACGTGGCCGTAATTGTCAGAAAGGAAACGGCGCAGGGTTTCGTTGTGCTCGGCATAGGCCCGGGCCAGCACGCGTACGAAGGCGGCACCGCCGCCGTCGGTGCGGGACAGGTCCAGCGCCGGCCGTATATAAGCGTCGAGGATGTCTTCGAGCTGGGTTTCGTCCTGGCCAGTGATTTTCCCCAAGGCAGCCAGGCGGCGGCTGTTGAGTTCGTCGAGCCGGCGCCGGAACACCTCCTCGATGAGCTTGTCCTTCGAGCCGAAGTGGTAATTCACGGCGGCGAGGTTCACCCGCGCCGCCGCAGTGACCTGGCGGAGCGAGGCACCGGCAAAGCCATGGGTGGCGAAAAGGGCCTCGGCAGCGCCGAGAATCCGCTCTTTCGTACTGTGTTCGCGGGAGGCGTAGGGGGCGCTCGTCATGTCGGCGGACTCCGCAGGCGGAATGGTTTGAATCAAACGTACGTTTGAGAGTACGCCTCCTTCGCGCGGTGGGTCAATGTGCGACCGCACACGCCTGCAAACGGCTTGCGCTTGAGCTAGAATCTGTCAAGATTTCATGTGCTAAGTCAGTCATTCAGGACGGCTTTAGCCGTAAACTCGCACCAGGCGCCCCAAGGGCGCCGGCATCTTTCTGTCTTTCATTCCATTCCCGGAGCACCCGTATGGCGCTGGAGCGCACCCTTTCGATCATCAAGCCGGACGCCGTCAAGAAGAACGTCGTTGGTGAAATCCTTGCCCGGTTCGAGAAGGCCGGCCTCAAGGTCGTGGCCGCGCGCATGGCGCAGCTGAGCCGCGCCGACGCCGAGGGTTTCTACGCCGTGCACAAGGAGCGTCCGTTCTTCAAGTCGCTGGTCGACTTCATGGTCTCGGGCCCGGTCATGATCCAGGTGCTGGAAGGCGAGGGCGCCATCCTCAAGAACCGCGACCTCATGGGTGCCACCAATCCGAAGGAAGCCGCGGCGGGTACGATCCGCGCCGACTTCGCCGAATCGATCGACGCCAACGCGGTCCACGGTTCCGATGCCGCTGAAACCGCCGCCGTCGAGATCGCCTACTTCTTCCGCACGACGGAAGTCGTTTCTCACTGAGTAACGCCGTGAACACGCCCGCCGAAAAGGTCAACCTGCTCGACTTCGACCGCCAGGGGTTGCGCGATTTCTTCGCCCAGCTCGGCGAGAAGCCGTATCGCGCCGAGCAGGTGATGAAGTGGATCTACCACCGTCTCGAAAGCGATTTCGAGAAGATGACCGATGTCGGCAAGGCGTTGCGTGAAAAGCTGAGTGCAAGCTGCTACGTGGGTCCGCCGAAAACCGTGTTCGAAAAGGCGGCGATCGACGGTACCCAGAAGTGGCTGCTAGGCATGGATGGCGGCAACGCCATCGAGACGGTGTACATCCCGGAGCCCACCCGCGGCACGCTGTGCGTGTCTTCGCAGGTCGGTTGCGCCCTGAATTGCCAGTTCTGCTCCACGGCCACCCAGGGCTTCTCCCGCAACCTGTCCACGGCCGAGATCATCGGCCAGGTCTGGGTCGCGGCCAAACACCTCGGCAACGTGCCGCACCAGCAGCGCCGCATCACCAATGTGGTGATGATGGGCATGGGCGAGCCGCTGCTGAACTTCGACAACGTGGTCAAGGCCATGAGCTTGATGCGCGACGACCTTGGCTTCGGCCTGGCGAGCAAGCGAGTCACGCTGTCCACCGCCGGCCTCGTGCCGATGATCGACAAGCTTTCCGCCGAAAGCGACGTGTCACTCGCCGTGTCGCTGCATGCGGCCAACGACGAACTGCGCACCGAACTGGTACCGCTGAACAAGCGCTACCCGCTGGCCGAGCTGATGGCTGCCTGCGAACGCTACATCCAGCGCGCGCCGCGCACGTCCATCACGTTTGAGTACACGCTCATGAAGGGCGTGAACGACCAGCCGGAGCACGCGCGCCAGCTCATCAAGTTCATGCGCCGCCTGCCAGGGGCGAACAAGGTCAACCTGATCCCGTTCAATCCGTTCCCCGGCACACGCTTCGAGCGCTCGGGGCAGGACGAGATCCGTGCGTTCCAGACCCAGCTGCTCAACGCCGGCGTGCTCACGATGCTCCGCCGCACCCGTGGCGACGACATCGACGCCGCGTGCGGGCAGCTGAAAGGGCAGGTCGTGGACCGTACCCGCCGTCAGGCGGAATTCCGCAAGAAACTCGGAGAGGGAGTGGTGAATGCGGCTTGAGCGGTGGGGGTTGCTGGTGGGGCTCGCGTTAGCGTGCACCGGCTGCGTGGGGGACGGCTCGGGGCTGCGGCCTACGTCGGCTGCCGACGATCGTGCCAAGGGGGCCGAGGTCCATACGGAACTGGGCCAGCGCTACATGCAAAGCGGCGACCTGAAGGGCGCCATGGAAAAACTGCAAAAAGCGCTTCAATTCGATCCGAAGTACGTTCCGGCACATACCGTCATCGCCGTGCTTTACGAGCGCATCAACGATCCGGCCAGCGCCGAGTTGCACTACCGCAAGGCCGTGGAACTCGACCCGAAAAAGGGCTCGGTAAACAATAACCTTGCCGTCTTCCTGTGCAAGGAACATCGTGCGGCAGAGGCAAAACCTTATTTCGATCATGCGCTTGCGGATCCGTTCTACGAAACGCCGGATCTCGCGCTGACCAATGCCGGCACCTGCCAGATGCAGTCGCAGGATTACGAGGCGGCGGAGGGGTATTTCCGGAAGGCGCTAGACCGCAATCCGAATAACGCCGACGCCCTGTATCAGATGTCGCATGTGTTGTACCTTAAGAACGATGCATTCCGGGCGCGTGCCTTCCTGCAGCGCTATGAGGCGCTGGGGGCGCCAAGCCCGGATTCGTTGAAGCTCGGTCACGATATCGAGCTCCGTCTGGGCAACGGGGAGGGTGCCCAGGACTACGCCAAGCGCCTGCGCGAAAGGTTCCCGGATTCGGATCCCGCGCGCGCACTCGAAGCCACCGCACGTCAATGACCCCAGTATCTTCGAATTCTTCCGGTCGGGACGGACGCGAACAGGACATGTTCGCGGGGCTCGAGCCGAACGCAGACAGGGAACACGCCATGGATCCCCAGCTCGACGTTCCCACCGCCGAGGGCCGGGTGCTGATCGACCACCCAGCTCCCACCGCCGGTTTCGGTGCGCGCCTGCGTGCCGCCCGGGAGGCCCGTGGCTATAGCGTCGAGGCCTGCGGCCAGGCGCTGCGGCTGCCCACTCGCCTCCTGCGCCAACTCGAGGCCGGGGAATACGGCGGCATTGACTACCAGGTCTACCTGGCTGGCTACCTCACGAAGTACGGCCGCCACGTGGGCGTCGACGAAGAGGCCATCGCAGCCGAGCTTTCCCGCCTCACGCCGCGTCAGCCGGAGCTCGTGGTCACCGGCGGGGTCTCTCATTCCAGATACCTGTTCGAGCGCTACCTCACCGCAGCCACCTACGTGGTGCTGACGGCGGTGATCGTGGTGCCGATGGTGTGGCTGGGCGTGCGTGGGACGCTCGACCGCGATATGGCGCGCCTGTCGCCGCTCGATGCCACGCCGGTGGCGCAGCAGGACGCCTCCGCCGCGTCTTCGTCCAGTGCCGCCGCCAGTGTGGTGGTGCCAACTGACGCCAAACCGGCGGCCGCCGCCGAACAGCGCCCCGAGGACCAGCAGCCTCTCATGGCTTCCATGGCCATGTTCCCGCCTCTGGACCACGCCACGGCGAACAAGGCACCCCTGGCCTCGGTGGCTCCCGCGCCGGATGCCGGCACCGGGCAGGGCAATCACAGCCTCACGCTGAATCTTCCGTCTGCCAGCTGGGTGGAAGTCACCGCCGCCGACGGCTCGCGCCTGGAATACGGCATCCTGCCGGCCGGTACGCAGAAGTCATATCGCAGCGATTCCCGACTCGACGTGCGCATCGGCAACGCCACCGGTGCGCAGGTGACCATCGATGGCCAGTCCGTGCAGCTCGATGCGTTTCGCCGCGCCAACGTAGCCCGTTTCCGCGTCGATATTCGCGACGGGAAGGCCTCGCCGGTCGCTTTCTGATCCCTGCGGCGCACCGCGCGGCGCCGCCCGCCCGTGCTTTTCGGGTATCCTTGCCTATTGACCCGTGCCGCCATCGCCGATGGCTGGCGCGGGCTCGTTCCCTCCCTCGATTTGCTGCGCGGAGCGCAGTGGGTGATTGCATGGCATTCGACGTATACGACGATTACGAACAGGGCGAACGCGTCCAGCAGTGGCTGCGCAAGAACGGCGTTTCCATTGCCGTGGGCATCGGTCTGGGCCTCGCGATGATCTTCGGCTGGCAGCAGTGGAAGTCGCACCGCGCGAACCACGAGCAGGCTGCCGCTTCTGAGTATTCGGCGTTGCAGCTTGCCGTCGCGCAGAGTCGCGGCAACGAGATCGACATGCGCACCGAAACCCTCCTGAAAGACTATTCGGACACTGCGTGGTCGGTGTTCGCCGCTGGCGAGCGCGCGCAGCGCAACGTCATGGCCGGGCAGTTCGACAAGGCTTCCGGCGACCTGGACTGGGCCAAGGCCCACGCCAAGGATCCCTCGCTGAAGGCGCTGGTCGAGCTACGCGATGCCCAGCTGAAATACGCGCAGGGCAAGCCGCAGGAAGCCATTGCCGCCCTCGACGCCATGCAGGGCAAGTCATTCGTCGCGCTCGTACAGGAACTCCGCGGCGATGCGCTGGTCAAGCTGGGTCGTCCCGACGATGCGCGCAAGGCCTACCAGGCCGCCATCGCCGCCATGGGCGACAGTGCACCGCAGCGCGGTGTGGTCCAAACCAAACTTGATGATCTGGCCGTGGCCGGGAAGCAGGGTGCATGAAACGTTTCTGGGCAATCGCGTTGACTTCATCGCTGGTCGTACTGGCCGGCTGCCACTCTTTCAAGAAGGAAAACGTCGAACCGCCGACCCCGCTTGACAAGAAATTCGAGCCCACGCTCAAGGTCGATCGCGTATGGAAATCCAGCATCGGTGACGGTGCCGCCGAGTCCGGTGTGCGCATGCGCCCAGTGGTGTCCGACGGCGTGCTCTATGCCGCCAGCACCGACGGCAAGATCGCTGCGTTCGACGCCTCTTCGGGCAAGAAGCTGTGGTCCAAGAGCACGCGCCAGCACGGCTGGTTCGGCTGGGGTGACTCGAAGCGCGAAGATGCGCGCTTCTCCGGGGGTCCGGGTGCTGCCGGCGACCTGGTCGCCATCGGCACGCTAGACGGCCACCTGTACGGCATCAACGCGAAGGACGGCGAACGCCGCTGGGCCGTGGAGATGTCTTCCGAGGTCATCACCGCGCCGGTGATCGTCGGCGACCTCGTGGTTGTCCGCTGCAATGATGGCCGCGTGTACGGCATCGACACCAAGTCCGGCGAGCGCCGCTGGGTGTACGACCAGGCGCTGGTGCCCCTGCTCAGCCTGCGTGGCAACGGTCGCCTGCTCGTCGCCAACGGCGTGGTCTTCTTCGGCAGCGATGCCGGCAAGCTCGTGGCCCTTCGCCTCGACACCGGCGAGAAGCTCTGGGAACAGACCCTCGCCACGGGTGAAGGCCGCACCGAGATCGACCGCCTGTCCGACGCGGACGGTGCGCTGGTACTCGACGGCAGCACGCTGTTCGGCTCGGCCTATCACGGCCAGCTGACCGCGATCGACGGCCCCAGCGGCCGCCCGCTGTGGAACCACGCGCTCTCCACCTTCACCTCGCTCGACGTTCACGGTAACGCCGTGTTTGGCGTGGATGACGTGTCCCAGGTCGTTGCCTACGACAAGTCCGGCGGCGCCAACATCTGGAAGCAGGGCGCCCTGAAATACCGCTGGATCACCGGTCCGGCGGTGCAGGGCAACTACGTGGTGGTCGGCGACCTCGACGGCCACATCCACTGGCTCAACGGCAGCGACGGCAAGATCGTCGCCCGTGAGCGTCTGTCCAGGAAAGCCATTCGTGCCCAGCCCCTCGTGGTGGGTGACACTGTTTACGTCGAGGATGTAGAGGGCCATATCGGCGCCTACCGCATCCCGGCAAACTGATCCAAGGAATGATGTACCCCCATGTTGCCCGTCGTCGCCCTGGTCGGCCGCCCCAACGTCGGTAAGTCGACCCTCTTCAACGCGTTGACGCGCAGCAGGGACGCCCTCGTCGCCGATATGCCCGGCGTCACCCGCGACAGGCACTACGGTGTCTGTCGCCTCGGTCCCCGGCCCTTCGTGGTCGTGGACACGGGTGGCCTGTCAGGCAGCGATGAAGGTATGGAAGGACTTACCGCCCTGCAGGTTCGCGCGGCGATCGCCGAAGCCAACCTGCTCGTATTCGTCGTCGATGCGCGCGAGGGCGTCCTGCCGCTCGATGCCTCGATCCTCACGGAACTCCGCCGCAGCGGCAAGCCCATCCTCGTCGTGGTCAACAAGACCGACGGCGTGGACGAAGCCGTCGCGCTGGGTGAATTCGCCTCGTTCGGCATCGCCGAAACCTTGCCAGCGTCGGCTGCGCACAGCCGCGGCGTCGACACCTTGGTGGCGAAGGCGCTGCCGTACCTTCCCGACGATCGCGACGACGATCCCGCCCTCGAAGACCAGGGCATCCGCGTGGCCATCGTCGGCCGGCCGAATGCGGGCAAGTCCACGCTCATCAATCGCCTGCTAGGCGAAGACCGCCTCATCGTGTCGGACGTGGCGGGAACCACCCGCGATCCGATCCGGGTCTCGCTCGAGCGCGACGGCCGCCGTTACACGCTTGTGGATACCGCCGGTGTACGGCGCCGCTCACGCGTGGAGGAGGCGGTAGAGAAGTTCAGCGTTATCAAAACGTTGCAGTCCATTGCTGCCTCCCAGGTCACCGTCGTGATGATCGATGCGCGGGAAAACCTGGCCGACCAGGACCTCACGCTTATCGGCCATGCCATCGAGGAAGGCCGTGCGCTGGTCATCGCCGTCAACAAGTGGGACGGCATGGACAGCTACCAGCGCGAGCAGACGCAGAAGGCGCTCGAGCGCCGCCTGCAGTTCGCCGAGTGGGCGAAGACGGTGTTCATCTCCGCATTGCACGGGTCGGGTCTGCGCGAGCTCATGAAGGCCGTGATCCGCGCCCATACCGCAGCGACGAAAGAGCTTTCCTCCAGCGAACTCACGCGTACGCTGGAGAAGGCCTACGAGGCCTACCAGCCGCCCTTGGTCCGCGGTCATGCGCCGAAGCTGCGCTATGCGCATCCGGGCGGCTCGAACCCGCCCACCATCGTGATCCACGGTAGCCGCACCAAGCACATCGCGCCGGCGTATCGTCGCTACCTGGAAGGTTTCTTCCGGAAGCGCTTCCGCCTGGAGGGCACGCCGGTCCGCATCGATTTCCGCGACGGCGAGAATCCCTTCGCCGGGCGCAAGAACGTCCTGACGGAAGGGCAGCAGCGTCGCCGCCAGCGCATGATCCGTAACGCGAAGCGCCGCGAGAAATAAAGGTCGCTTCGTCGAGGAGCCGGGCATGACCGAGAACCTCAACCACGATCGCTGGCTTGCCGACATTCGCTCGAGGGTGGGCGAGGTGGCGGCTAGCGAGGCATCGACCCGGCAACGGGGTGGCGCCTTGCTGATCGATGTCCGCGAGGACAGCGAGCGCGCCACCGGTACGCCGGACGGGGCGTTGGGACTTTCCCGCGGCTTCCTCGAACTTCGCATCGAACAGGCCGAGCCAGACCGGCAGCGCGAGATCCTGGTGCTGTGCGGTAGCGGGCAGCGCTCGCTACTCGCCGCCGAGGCATTGCAGCGGATGGGCTATCGACGGGTGTCGTCCGTCGCCGGGGGCATGGGCGCCTGGAAGGCTGCCGGATTGCCGGTGACCGCAGGTGTACTCGACTCGGATGCGGCAGAGCGATACGCACGGCAGGTCTTACTGCCGCAGGTCGGCGAAGCGGGGCAGGCGAAGCTTGGTGCCGCGCGGGTGGTCGTTATCGGCGCCGGTGGTCTGGGCGCGCCGGTGCTGCTTTATCTTGCCGCCGCGGGCCTGGGGCACATCACCCTGATAGACGACGATCGCGTCGAGCGGTCCAACCTGCACCGGCAGGTGATCCATGCCGATTCGCGCGTCGGGCTTGGCAAGGCGGAATCGAGCCGCATGACACTGGCCGCCTTGAATCCGCGCGTTCGGGTCGAGGTGGTCACCGATCGCCTGCGGGCCGGGAACGTCGAGACGCTGATTCGCGACCACGATGTCGTGATCGACGGCGCGGACAACTTCGCCACGCGTTACCTGCTGGCCGCGGCGACGCGCCGGATTGGCATTCCGATGGTTTACGCGGCCATCGAACGGTTCACTGGCCAGGCGAGCGTATTCGATCCGCGTCGCGAGGATTCGCCGTGCTATCGCTGTCTGTTCCCGGAGCCGCCTTCGGCGGCCGATGCGCCCAATTGCAGCGAGGCAGGTGTGCTCGGCGTGCTGCCGGGACTGGTCGGTATGGTGCAGGCGACCGAAGCACTGAAGCTGCTGCTCGGCATCGGCCAGCCGCTGGTAGGGCGCCTGCTGACTTATGACGCCCTGGCAATGCGCTTCCGCGAATTCACGCTTCACCGCGACCCGCACTGCCCGGGCTGCGGCGCCGAGGCGCGGTTCGATGGTTATGCGGACCTCGAGCGCCTGTGCGCCGCGACAGGCTAAGCCGTTTGTAGGAGCGCGCCCTGCGCGCGACAGATTTTCGCCCCAGTCCGCAAGCCTGCGCGCCAGCTCCGAGGTATAGCCTCAAAATCTGTCGCGCGCAGTGCGCGCTCCTACGAAGCGCTCACCCCTGGGTCGCCCCGAACCACCGAATACATCGCTGCATCCAGCGATTCATCTTTAACAACCAAGCGCTTACGAAGCATTCCTTCAAAAGAGGCTCCAAGCCGTTCAGCTGTCCGCCGACTCGGCAGGTTGTGCTCCGCGACCACGATTTCCAGCCGGGCGACCTTCACCGCCGCGAACGCAAAGCCGATCGCCAGGCGCCCGGCCCGGGTCGCCACGCCACGGCCCTGTTTCGACTGCCTCACCCAATACCCGAGGTTGGCAAACCGTTGTTCGAGGTTGGCAAACCGTTGTTCTTTGTTTCGCTGGTTGACACCCATGCCGCCAAGGACCCTGTCGCTTGCGGCATCCACGATCAGCATTTCGAACCCATCGGCCAGTAGCCAGGACTTCCGGGCGGACTCCATCCAGGTTTCGGCATCGGCGATGGCGTAACCGGCATGGCACCAGTCCTGCCACCGGCCCACGGTATCGACGGATTCCCGTACGGCCTCGGCCAGTGCTTCGGCATCCCCGCGGCGATGCGCGCGCAACGAAACCACGCCGTCGGTCAGGTCGGCCGGATAGGGAAGGGTATCGATGGTCATGCAGGCATTCTACCGATCAGCGATAATGCGCTGCTTTCCGCACGGCGATATTCCATGACCGCACGCATTCTCGACGGCAAGCGCATCGCCAATGAACTCCTGGAGCACATCGCCCGTCGCGTAAAGAAGCGCGTGGCAGAAGGCAGGCGTGCGCCAGGACTGGCCGTGGTCCTCGTGGGTGACGACCCCGCGTCGGCGGTCTATGTCAAGAACAAGCGCCGCGCGTGCCAGCAGGTGGCCTTCGAATCCTTCGGATATGACCTGCCTGCGTCGACCTCGCAGGAGGAGCTTTTCGCCCTCATCGACAAGCTCAACGCGGATCCCGCCGTGCACGGCATCCTGGTGCAGTCGCCACTGCCTCGGCACATCGACGAGGACTCGCTCGTCGATCGCATCGATCCCGGCAAGGACGTGGACGGCTTCCAGGCGGTGAACGTTGGCCGCCTCGCGCTGCGCCGCTTCGGTCTGCGGCCGTGCACGCCCAAGGGTGTGATGACGTTGCTGGGCCATACCGATCGACCGGTGCGTGGTCGTCACGCGGTGATCGTGGGCGTGTCCAACCATGTCGGCCGCCCGCTGATTCTCGAGCTCCTGATCGCAGGCAGTACAGTAACTTGCTGCCATAAGTTCACGCAGGATCTCGCAGGCTTCGTGAGGCAGGCAGACATCCTCGTCGTGGCAGCCGGCAAGCCGGGACTCGTGAAAGGCGAATGGATCAAGCCGGGCGCCGTGGTCGTGGACGTCGGTATCAACCGGCTCGAGGACGGCCGCCTCGTGGGCGACGTGGAGTTCGCACCGGCCGCGGAACGCGCCTCGTGGATCACGCCCGTGCCGGGCGGCGTCGGGCCGATGACCGTCGCGACGCTGATGGAAAACACCTTCGAAGCCGCCGAAGCCATCGACGGGTAACGACACGCAAGCTATAATGTCGCGATTTACTCGCGGGACTAATGCTATGCGCATCCTTGCCGAGGCACTCACTTACGACGACGTGTTTCTGGTTCCCGGTCACTCCACGGTCATGCCGCGCGATGTGGACACCTCGACGCGCTTCACGCGCGGTCTCCGCCTGAACATCCCCATCGTGTCCGCCGCCATGGACACCGTCACCGAGGCCCGTCTCGCCATCACGATGGCGCAGAACGGCGGCATCGGCATCATCCACAAGAACATGTCGTTCGAGCAGCAGGCCGCCGAAGTGCGCCTTGTGAAGAAGTTCGAAGCCGGCGTCATCCGCAACCCCATCACCGTGCGCCCCGATACTTCCATCGGCGAAGTGCTCCAGCTCACCCGCGCGCACAACATCTCCGGCGTGCCGGTGGTCGACGGCGAGAAGCTCGTCGGCATCGTCACCAGCCGCGACCTGCGTTTCGAGCGCAAGCATGACGATCCCGTCCGCAACATCATGACCCGCGAAGACCGCCTGGTCACCGTGGGAGAGGGTGCGACGCACGACGAAGTGCTGCAGCTCCTGCACAAGAACCGCATCGAGAAAGTCCTGGTCGTCAACGACGGCTTCCAGCTCCGTGGCCTCATCACGGTGAAGGACATCCAGAAGGCCCGCGACAATCCGAACGCCGCCAAGGACTCGCACGAGCGCCTCGTGGTCGGCGCCGCGGTCGGCGTGTCCGGCGACACCGAGCAGCGCATCGAAGCACTCGTCGAAGCCGGCGTGGACGTCATCGTGGTCGACACGGCCCATGGCCATTCGCAGTCCGTGATCGACCGTGCGGGCTGGGTGAAGAAGCGCTTTCCGCAGGTGCAGGTCATCGCCGGCAACATCGTCACGGGAGAGGCGGCGCGTGCGCTGCTCGACGCCGGTGTCGATGCGGTGAAGGTCGGCGTCGGTCCGGGCTCCATCTGCACCACGCGTATCGTCACCGGTATCGGCGTGCCGCAGATCACCTCGATCGACCTGGTGGCCACCGCGTTGAAGGGCGAAATTCCGCTCATCGCCGATGGCGGCATCCGTTACTCGGGTGACATCCCCAAGGCGCTCGCCGCCGGTGCGTCCTCGGTGATGCTCGGCTCCATGTTCGCCGGTACCGAAGAGGCGCCGGGCGAGGTCGAGCTGTTCCAGGGTCGTTCGTACAAGAGCTACCGCGGCATGGGTTCCATCGGTGCCATGCAGCTGGGCTCGAAGGATCGCTACTTCCAGGACGAGGCGGACGCCGACAAGCTCGTGCCGGAAGGCATCGAGGGACGTGTGCCGTACCGCGGCCCGATGCGTAACATCATCCACCAGCTGATCGGAGGCCTGCGTGCCTCGATGGGCTATATGGGCGCCGCCACGATTGAAGAGATCCACGCCAAGGCCCAGTTCGTGAAGGTGACCGGTGCCGGTGTGCGCGAGGCGCACCCGCACGATATCCAGATCACGAAGGAAGCACCGAACTACCGCCTGGACTGATGCCTCCGGGCACGCGTTCCAGGTGACCAGGACGCCCGCCGCAAGTGGGCGTTCTGCTTTTTCAGCTACACAACCGCAGGCCGCCACGATGACAGACATCCATAGCGACAAGATCCTCATCCTCGACTTCGGTTCGCAGTACACGCAGCTGATCGCCCGCCGCATTCGCGAGATCGGCGTCTATTGCGAAGTATGGGCGTGGGATCATGCGCCGGAAGACATCCGCGGCTTCGCGCCGCGCGGCGTCATCCTCTCGGGTGGCCCCGAATCGGTCACCGAGGACGAATCCCCCCGCGCGCCGCAGGTGGTGTTCGAACTGGGCGTGCCCGTGCTGGGCATCTGCTACGGCATGCAGACCATGGCCGAGCAGCTCGGCGGCAAGGTCGAAGCGGGACACCATCGCGAGTTCGGCCCGGCGACGATCACCTTCGGCAGCTGCTCCCTGTTCGAAACCGTGGTGCAGGACGGCGATTCGCTCGGCGTGTGGATGTCGCATGGCGACCGCGTAACCGCGATTCCCGAGGGCTTTACCGTGACGGCTTCCACGTCGAGCTTGCCGCTGGCCGGCATGGCCGACGAGAACCGCCGCTTCTACGGCCTGCAGTTCCATCCGGAAGTGACCCATACCAAGCGCGGCATGGAACTGCTGCGTCGCTTCGCCGTGGACATCTGTGGCTCGGCCACGTTGTGGGATGCCGCGCACATCATCGGCGATGCCGTGGAGCGCGTGCGCGCCCAGGTCGGCAACGATCGCGTGCTGCTGGGACTCAGCGGTGGCGTCGATTCGTCGGTGGTGGCGGCGCTGCTCGAGAAGGCCATCGGTGACCAGCTCACCTGCGTCTTCGTCGACACGGGTCTGCTGCGCTACCAGGAAGGCGACCAGGTCATGGCGACCATGGCCGAGCACATGGGTGTGCACGTCATTCGCGTGGATGCGAGGCAGCGGTTCTTCGATGCGCTGGCCGAGGTGGAAGATCCGGAGGCCAAGCGGAAGGTGATCGGCCGGCTGTTCGTCGAGGTGTTCGACGAGGAGTCGACGAAACTGGAGGGCGTGAAGTGGCTGGCCCAGGGCACCATTTATCCGGACGTCATCGAGTCGGCCGGCAGCAAGACGGGCAAGGCGCACGTTATCAAGAGCCACCACAACGTGGGCGGCCTGCCGGAGCATATGAAGCTCAAGCTGGTCGAACCGCTGCGCGAACTGTTCAAGGACGAAGTGCGGCGTATCGGCGTCGAACTGGGCCTGCCGCGCGAGATGGTGTACCGCCATCCGTTCCCGGGCCCGGGCCTGGGCGTGCGCGTGCTTGGCGAGGTAAAGCCGGAGTACGTCGATCTGCTCCAGCGTGCCGATGCGATCTTCATCGAGGAACTTCGTGCCCACGGTCTCTACGACCGGGTGAGCCAGGCGTTTGCTGTGTTCCTGCCGGTGCGGTCGGTGGGCGTCGTTGGCGACGGCCGTGCCTATGAGTGGGTGATTGCGCTGCGTGCCGTGGAGACGATCGACTTCATGACGGCGCACTGGGCGCATTTGCCGTATGATTTCCTTGATAAGTGTTCTACTCGTATTATCAATGAGTTACGTGGTATTTCTCGTGTTGTTTATGATATTTCGGGGAAGCCGCCGGCTACGATTGAGTGGGAGTGATTCAGGCCCATCCAAACCTCGCCGAATTTACGCCATGGTAAGACGTAAGCCACTGAAAATAAAAAATAATTTCTGCCGATAACGATCGGCAGCTATCGGTGGGTAAAGTTTGGCGCTGGCGGTTCGCCTGACGGACCTCGGGCATATTGCTTAGCCGCATTTTTGAAAGTACCGTCAGGGGCAATGAGGCTCGTGACGGTACTTTTTCGTATTAAACCATTGAATTAAATGGTAAATATCCGTCACTGAGCCTCGAATTTGTACTGACGGTACTTTTCAGGAGGCAGTAGTGATGCTGACGGACGCCACCCTCAAGGCATTGAAACCAAAAGAGAAGATTTACAAAGTCGCCGACCGGGACGGCATGTATGTGCGCGTCATGCCCAGTGGCGCGATCTCATTTCGCTTGGACTACAGGCTCAACGGCCGCCGGGAGACCGTCTATCTGGGCAGGTACGGACGAGACGGCATCTCGCTTGCCCGAGCGCGCGAGAAGTGCATCGACGCTAGGCGCTGTTGGCGAAGGGCGATCGCCGGCGATAGAGGAGCAGCGCGATAAGCGCCGCTGGAAAGAGGCCAAGAGTTTCGGAGAGTTCGGGGAGAAGTGGCTCACCACCGCGCCGATGGCAGACAGCACGCGTGCCATGCGGCGTTCCATTTTCGAGAGAGAGCTTCTGCCCGTCTGCGAAATCGTCTCCTGACTGAGATCACGCCAGACGATCTAAGAGCCCATTGCGGCGGTATCGTTGAACGTGGTGCCCCGGCGACGGCTATCCATGTGCGAGACATCCTGAAGCAGATCTACGGCTTCGCCATCCTGCATGGTGAGAAGGTCGCCAACCCAGCCGACGAAGTGGGGCCGGCGTCAATCGCCACTTTTGTGCCGAAGGACCGCTCGCTTTGGCCCTCTGAAATTCGGGTGATGCTGAAGCAGCTCGAGCACGTCGCCACGCTTCCCACGATCCGTCTGGGAATGCGGCTCTATCTCCTCATGATGGTGCGGAAGAGCGAACTGCAGGATGCAGTTTGGGACGAAGGGACGGGCGCTCGTCGCGCGGCGTCTACAACAAAGCCGAGTATGAGGTACAGCGAAGGCACATGATGCAAGAGTGGTCGGACATTTTGGACGCCTGGGTCGATGGCAACGCTCATCCCGCCGTCGATGCCGATCCTGGCGCCCGATCCTGCTCTTTGACCGGGCGGGCTCGACGTTGTTTCACGTCGGGGCCGGGCGCACGGAGAATTGGTTTTGAGCGACGGGCCGCAAGCCACGCCTGAACCTCGCCCAGATCCCAAACCACGCATCGTGGGGTCAAAGCGAAGCGTCGCGGAAATTCCCCCCGCTGTTCCATTTCGTAGATCGTGCTGTCAGCTAACGGCACTATCTCACGCAACTGCTGTCGTCTGATCGTTTTTCCGATGTGTGGGTTGGCCGTCGCGTTCATGTTGCAACTCCTCTTGACGTGCGGGTGAGGAGATAGAAAGCAATAGGTCGCGAACGGTGGAAGCCCTCACGACAATCAATCGGGAAATAGCGGGCTATGGCGTACACATAGGACGGTGACGTCGTCGTTGTACTAGGTGCCGCACAGGTGCGTGGATCACGGAAATCAGGATCTGATGAAGCACCGACTACGGCAACGGCAACGCTTCTTATAAACACGACTCCCTTCAAAATCCACCATCTTCACGGATATGTCGGTTCGAGTCCGACCGCCCGCACCATCTCAAACCTTCACGCGTTGAGCGTGGCCGTCCCAAACGACCAGACGATTGTTCGTCTCAGGTCTTTGCCAAAAATTTGAAGTGGCGGATAACGTCGAAGGTTCCGGTAGCGATCGCGTCAGCAACGGCGGCAGCAGGCTCGCGCGAGAAGCCAAGATCGGGCGCGGCACGGTTCGACTTCCAATTACCTGTCGCTATTAAAACGATGCCCGCCGTTAGATGGACGACGGCAATCCATTCTGCTAACGTCGAACATCTTTCCTGGCCAATCCTGCGAGCCACTTGTGCTTTGGCGTCCTGAGGTTGGCGGGCGAGTGCCCGACTAATTTCAAGGAGGTGAAGGACATGTCCACCAAAGAAAGACCATCCATCACGGACGGCGACCGTATCAACCCGGCCGACATCCCCGCCGCACTGACGCGAGCACCGTTCACCTACGACGACGGCGCGACGCAGGTGTTCACTCCCGATGGGCGCACCGTCTACACGGAGAACGGGACACCGACGCCTGGAGAATGGAAAGTGGACGATAACGGGCGGTTCCAGTCGTTCTGGCCGCCGTCGTACTACGCCACCTACGATGTTTCATGGATCCGCGGTCCTGACGGCGATGCCACCGGGATCAGGTTCGCGGACGCAAACCAAGGAACAACATTCGATGGTCGATACACACTGGGACCGGCGTGAGCTGGCATTTCGCGTCAGCTGCTCATTAGGCGAAGAGCGCCTGGAACGCGTGGGCGAGCCCATCGGCCGCGACCAGGAAGCCACGACGCGGCCATCGGGGGCGATCACGACGAACCAGGGTGTTCCGCCGGAGCGGTAGGCCCCCATGATCGCAGGCACAGCGCCGATCGTCCCCGAGTCGGCGACGGCGTGGCCAAATGGAATGTGCAGTGACGCCGTGGCAATCGCCCGTACCCGGCGGTCAGTTCGAGGAGGCGGGCCAAACGAGGAGGCGGCACATGTCGCGTACCGTCGCGGAGGCACTCGTCAATGTGCTCGAGGAAATCGGCGTCAAGCAGATCTTTGGCCTGATAGGCGACTCGCTGAACCCATTGGGGATGCCGTCCGGCAGAGCAAGCTGGAGTGGGTCGGTGTCCGGCACGAGGAAGGCGCCGCGCTGGCTGCGGCGGGCCAGGCGAAGCTGACCGGCCGTCTCGCGGTATGCGCAGGGACGACCGGACCCGGCAGCACCCACCTCGTCGCAGGTCTCTACGAGGCCGCACGCGACCACGCTCCTGTCCTGGCATTGTCGGGTGAGATGCCGCGACGCCTGAAAGGCATCGACTACCACCAATCGACAGAGCCTGATCTGCTTTTCCGGGACGTATCGCTCAACACACAGACGATCACCGCGCCGGCGCAGGCGCCTGGCGTGATTCACCAAACGATTGCGTCTGCGTACGCGGGTCCCAGGGTTGCACATCTGACCCTTCCCCAGGATGTGCTGTCCAGCAAGGTCGAGCATGCCGTGCCGAGCGTGGCGACGCTGCATCCGCGGGCCGAGATCGCTCCGGACGATCACGAGATCGATGCGGTTATGCGCCGAATAGACGCGGCGGAATCGGTCGTCATTCGAATTTCTTGCCGGCGCACGGGAACGTCATTCAGAATCCAGGCGCTAGACCGGTCGCGACAAGTCATTGCCCTTATCGGCGATGGCGGTTTCAACATGCTGACGGGCGAATTCCTTACGGCCGTTCACCACCATCTGCCAGTGAAAATCGTGATCTTCGATAACGCGGCGTTCGGGCTTATCACGCTCGAGGCGGAAAGCGTAGGAATTCTCCCGTTTCGCGAAGCAATCGAGTTCTCGAATCCGGATTACGCAGCGCTGGCGCGCGCCTGCGGCGCGCAGGGTTTCACAGTGAGCGATCCAGCGTTGCTCGAGGCGATTTTGATTGAGGCGTTCGCCTGCCCGGGTCCGGCGATCGTTGCCTGCAGCGTTGCACCTGACGAGATGCCAAACTTGCCACATGTCGAGCTCGAGCAGGTTGGGAGTTACGCAATTGCCAAAATCAAGGAAGCGATCGCCGCGGTATCGGGCGGTTAGGGCGCGCGCGACCGGCCGCTTCATTTGCGGACAAGCTCGCTGGCACATGAAATGAGCAGGGTGGTGGATGGACAGCACTGAGTTCGGAGCCGCCCCTCGGCTTGTTCCAGGTCTATAATCGCGGGGGCGTATATTCAGCGGGAGTTGTCATGGCGATCTCCGAAGACGTTCGGTCCGCTCACGCCGCAGGTGGATAGTTTGAGGGGAAGAGCGCGCGCTTGGTTTCCTCATCGTTGATCTTCTTGAACTCGTGACCTGTCCCGACCGCCCTAGCGCGAGCGACGGCCGGACGGGCGTCGACGGTTTCGAAGAGGCGCTTCAGGTTGGGAAACGGGGCCAAGGGGTCGTCCGCGTCTTTCCGCACGCGCGAGGCGCGATCGAGCCATCCCCACGCCGACATGTCAGCGATGGTATAGCTATCTCCGACGATCTAGGTTCGGCCCTCCAAGTGATCGTTCAGGACCTGATAGTGACGCTCCGCCTCCCGCCTGTAACGATTGACGGCATAATCGAGCCCCGCTGGAGCCGCGTATTGCCACGGGGTTGCCCGCACCAAGATTCAGCACGAACGGCGCAATGATCAAAAGAAGCGCGGTCGGGTAGTCTATCAGGTAGGCGTGTATCGTCCTGGTAATAACGCGGAACGGCATGCCACAGCTCCTATGTGCTTGTTACAATGTGAGACGCGTCGATCATGCGGGGAGCCGAACTCACCGTGTGGGGCACTCAGACGGCCAGGCCATGCACTCATCTTTGCTTTGTTTTGCGACGGCCTGACGCGTCTGGTGGGGGCCTGGGAGAGGTTATTCTCGACCGCCACGTTTTAGAAATGTCAGGTTGTTATCGTTTCCATTCCTTGGCTCCGCGCCGAAGACTTCGGCGATCGGTCCGCTCGGATTTCATCTTGAGCCGCGAAGCACCTGCGCAGCATGTGGATGGATGGGATGGGAGCGGCAGCCGTCGCCGCCGCGGCCCAAGTCAACGTACGGGAATGGAATCCATAACGGCGGGATATTTCCACGGAGAAAGTCGAAGACCTACCCGCCCCCCCAAAACGAGCCGAGGAATCGCAGATGAGTTTAGAAGTAGTGGACGTCGTGGAAGCGGTCTCAGATTTCGTCAAGAAAGGCTACGACCGCGAATACCGCATCAAGGACGGTCATCTCGTCGATCTGGCGCTGAATTCGACGATGAACCCCAGCGATATCGAGGTTGACGCGGCTCTGCGCCTTGAAAGCGGACCCGATGCGGGCGACGCCTCCAACATTTATGCAATTTCGGATCGAAAAACTCGCCACAAAGGTCTGTTGATCGACGCCTTCGACATTTTCGATGAGATCTGCAATCGTGATCTGTCCGAGCAGCTCTCGAAAAACCGGCTGACAACCCCCGTCGACGACAGCGATGTCCCGAGCCGCTACGGGCTCCGCAAGGTCTACAAGGGGGAGTTCGATGAAGATCCCGAACGCTATGTCCTGCGTATCGGATTTCCCGACTTTCCCGAATGCCCATTCGGGCAGTCTTTTTCGATCCTCGGTTTCGATACCGCCGAGCAGAGCTACGTATGGCTCGTTACCAGCATTCTGAGGGATTCGAGATTGAACCGGATCCCCTATCAGGACGCAGAAGTCCCCGACAACGAATGAAGCGACAGATTCCCGCGCGATAGCTAGACCGGGCCAAAGGGCCTGCCGCTCGAATTGCAACGAGAGGGATGAGCTCCCTCAATGAGGTAACGATGGACAAGAACATCATCAAAGAAACCATGCTCTCTCTCGAGGCAGACGCATTGCAAAGCGCTCGGGAGAAATATTTCGAGTACGTCGCCGGTGCGAAGCTGGATAGAAGTGAGCCGATCGAAAACGACGAGCACGCTCAGGCTGCGCACCGCCACACAAAGACCTGCCGGCGCAAACCCCGCGTCGTTCGTAAACTGGATGATCCCGCGTTGTGGAACGTTGTACAGGACCTGTTGCGCGCCTGCTGGTCGCCTCAGCAGATCGCCGCGATACTGTCGTTTGCCTTTCCCGATGACCAGGCGTTGCGTGTGTCTCACGAAACCATCTACAACGCGATCTATCTGATTCCACGTGGTGAACTGCGCAAGGAGCTGGTCGCCTCGCTGCGGCAGGGC
>NZ_DASYDO010000077.1:0-3970 GCF_036499525.1 Luteibacter sp.
GCGCGACAGCTTTTGAGGCCGTGAGGAACAGGCCCTGCTGGTCCTCGCAGAAAGCTGTCGCGCGCAAGGCGCGCTCCTACAACGCCACATATCCCGAGGTACCCGATGTCAGCTTCCCCGATCACCCGCGATTCCCATATCCTCGACCCCGGTTTCGAACTGACGCTGCGGCCGATGAAGTATCCGCAGTTCTACGAAATGTACCGCGCCGCCATCCGCAACACCTGGACGGTGGAGGAAGTGGATTTCTCGCTCGACACGGCCGACCTGAAGTCGAAGATGTCGGATGCGGACCGCCATCTCGTCCATCGCCTCGTGGCGTTCTTCGCCACGGGCGACACGATCGTGTCGAACAACCTCGTGCTGAACCTCTACCAGCACGTGAACTCGCCCGAGGCGCGGATGTACCTCTCGCGCCAGCTGTACGAGGAAGCGCTGCACGTGCAGTTCTACCTCACGCTGCTCGACACTTACATCCCGGAGCCGGCGGAGCGCAACAAGGCTTTCGCCGCCATCGAAAGCATTCCGTCGATCCGCCAGAAGGGCGAGTTCTGCTTCAAGTGGATCGACTCGATCCAGGGCTTGAACCGCCTGGAAACGCGTGAGCATCGCCGCCAGTTCCTGCTCAACCTGATTTGCTTCGCCGCATGCATCGAAGGCCTGTTCTTCTTCGCCGCGTTCGCCTACGTGTACTACCTGCGCTCGCGCGGCCTGCTCCACGGCCTCGCGTCGGGTACCAACTGGGTCTTCCGCGACGAGTCCGGCCACATGGCCTTCGCGTTCGACGTCGTGCGCACCGTGCGCGAGCAGGAACCCGATCTGTTCGACGACGACATGCGCACCCAGGTGGAAGCGATGCTCGAAGACGCCATCGCCTGCGAGACGCAGTTCGCCCAGGACGTGCTCTCCGGCGGCGTGGCGGGGCTTTCGGTGGCGGACATGCGCCAGTACCTCGAGTACTGCGCCGACCAGCGCCTGGTGCAGCTGGACATGCCGAAGAAGTACGGCGCGAAGAACCCGTTCGACTTCATGGATCTGCAAGACGTGCAGGAACTGACCAACTTCTTCGAACGCCGCGTGTCGTCATACCAGGTGGGCGTGCAGGGCGAGGTAGCCTTCGACCAGTCGTTCTAGCGTACGCTGCGACGAATCCATCCCCCGCCGGGCCGCCTGTCGAGGCGGCATCGGCGACTGCCCCATCGAATCGAAGGAGACACGCATGATCACCCGCAAACTCGGCAAGCACGGCCCGGAGGTTTCCATCCTCGGCCTGGGCTGCATGGGCATGAGCGAGTTCTACGGCGCGAGCGACGAGAAAGAGTCGATCGCCACGCTGGAGCGCGCCCTGGATCTCGGCATCACCTTCTGGGATACCTCCGACGCCTACGGCCCGCACACCAACGAGGAACTGCTTGGCCGCACGCTCCAGGGCCGCCGCGACAAGGTCTTCCTGGCGACCAAGTTCGGCATCGTCCGCGACCCCAACGATCCGCTGAAGCGCGGCATCAGCGGTCGTCCGGAATACGTGCGCGAGTCGGTGGAAGGCAGCCTGCGCCGCCTGAAGACCGACCATATCGACCTCTATTACCAGCACCGCGTGGACCGCACGGTGCCGATCGAGGAAACCGTCGGCGCCATGTCGCGCCTGGTGGAAGAAGGCAAGGTGCGCCATCTGGGCCTGTCCGAGGCGTCCGCCGAGTCGATCCGCAAGGCGGCGAAGGTCCATCCGATCGCCGCGCTGCAGAGCGAATACTCGCTGTGGACGCGCGATCCGGAAACCACCGGCACACTGGCAGCCTGCCGCGAGAACGGCATCGCCCTGGTGGCCTACAGCCCGCTCGGTCGCGGCTTCCTCACCGGCGCGATCACCAAGCCGGAGGACTTCGCCGAAGACGATTACCGCCGTCTCAACCCGCGCTTCACCGGCGAGAACTTCGCGAAAAACCTCGCCATCGTCGACAGGGTGAAGAAGTTCGCCGCCGACAAGGGCTGCACGGCCGGCCAGCTGGCGCTTTCCTGGGTGCTTGCCAAGGGCGACGACATCGTACCCATCCCGGGGACGAAGCGGGTGAAGTACCTCGAGGAAAACGCCGGCGCGGTAGACGTGAAACTGAGCGCTTCCGAGCTGGCCGAGATCGACGCCGTGTTCCCGCCTGATGCCGCTGCGGGCGACCGCTACGCATCCAACATGATGGGCTCGGTCAACGCGTAAGTCCTTGTCGGCGCGAGGGCTTATAATGGTGGTTTGTTCGCAGCAGCAAACCGCCATGCCGTCCCCCGACCATTCGCCACTGGGCAAGTCCACCGTCTACGCCGATCGCTACGACGCCGGGCTGCTCTTTCCCATCCCGCGCCAGGGAAAGCGGGCCGAGATCGGTGTTTCCGACACCGACCTTCCTTTCCACGGCGTGGATATCTGGAACGGCTACGAGTTGTCCTGGCTGGACGTGCGCGGGAAACCCGTGGTAGCCGTGGCGGAGTTCCGCTTTCCGGCAACGACGCCGAACATCGTCGAATCGAAGTCCTTCAAGCTGTACCTGAACGGTTTCGCCCAGGAGCGGATGGCGGATGACGCGCTCGTGCGCGACACGTTGCTCCGCGACCTCTCCACCGCCGCGGGCGGCCCGGTGACCGTGAGTCTCCGCTCGCCGGACGAACTGGACGGCACGCCGCTGGCCGAGCCGGAAGGCATCGTCCTCGACGCGCAGGAGCTGGACTTCGACAGCTACGGTCCGCCCCGGACCGAATTTCTCGGCACCCACGAAGGCCATGTGCGCGAAGTGCTGGTTTCCCACCTGCTGCGCTCGAACTGCCCGGTGACCGGGCAACCGGACTGGGGCAGCGTCCAGATCGCCTATACCGGCGCGCCCATCGACCGGGCGGGCCTGCTGCGCTACCTGGTCTCCTTCCGCAACCATACGGAATTCCACGAGCAGTGCGTGGAGCGGATCTTCATGGACCTCAGCGTCCGCTGCGTACCGGCGGAGCTTTCGGTGTATGCGCGCTATACACGGCGCGGCGGCCTGGACATCAATCCGTTCCGCAGCACCGACCCCGCCGCGGTCCCTGGAAACGCGCGCGGAGCACGCCAATGATGAACGACGCATTCATGCGCTCTTCATTGGTCTTGCCTTTAGTTGTGTAGCCTGTACGCTGCGGCGGCCGAGGAGGATCGCCTCTCTCACGCCTCGTTAGAACCCGACAAAGCCATTCCGGAATCCAGAACATGAAGCTTTCCTTCCGCTCGTCCGCCCTCTGCACGGCCACCATCGCCGGCCTGCTGGTCCTCACCGCCTGCGGCAAGAAGGAAGAGCAGCAGAATGCCGCCCCGGCCGCTGCCTCCACGGCACCGGCCGCCCCCGCCGCGGCGCCGCCGGCTACCGCTCCGGCCGCCGCGACCACCGCCGCCCAGAGCCCGGCTCCGGCCGTGCAGCCCGCTCCCGCCCCGGCTGCCCCCGCCGCTGCGGACACGCTGAAGGTCGGTTCGGTCACGCTCGGCAACGCCGTGGGCGCCGACAAGAAGGTGTCGAAGGAAAAAACCGCTTTCGCTCCGACCGACAAGACCATCTACGCTTCGGTCGCCACCGAAGGCACCACCGCCGGCGCCACGCTGAACGCGAAGTGGACCTACCAGGACGGCGAGACGACCACCACCGTCAGCGACATCAGCCAGTCGATCAGCACCGACGGCCCGGCGGTCACCACGTTCAAGATCCAGAATCCGAACGAGTGGCCGGAAGGCAAGTACAAGCTCATCGTCTCGCTGAACGGCCAGGCCGTGGGTAACGAGGCATTCGAGGTCAAGAAGAAGTAAAGAGCCCTCACCGGCCATCGGGTAGGGAGCCGGAATATTCCGGCCCCCTCCCACACCACCGTACGTGCGGTTCCGCATACGGCGGTTCACGAGTGACGCTGGAGACGCCGGCTGCTGTCGGCCAGTGAGACCAGTCGCAGCCGGTCGAAGAAGCGT
>NZ_DASYDO010000078.1:0-28214 GCF_036499525.1 Luteibacter sp.
TGCGCTGCCGGCGGACCGGAAGACGACGGACCCCGAAGGGGTACGCTGGTGGAAGGTCGACATCAGCGCGCAAGGCGGCACGCTCGAGGTCTGGGTCGCCGACCAAGGCATGGCCGGCGTCAGCTGGCAGAGCCCGCAGGCGTGGCCGGGTTTCCAGCTCGTCGATGGCGCGACCTTTTCGCTGCTGGAAGCCTTCCAGCGCCATGCGGTGATCACCGGCCTCGTCCGTCCCGACGACGAACAGAGCTTTACCGCGACGACCAACGCGCTAGCGCACAGCGACCTCATCGTGGCCTTGGAGCGGGCCATCGACGAGAGTGCCGAAAAGAACGGCCACATCCACGGCCGCGACATCGCCGCGGCGCGGACCAAACCGCTACTGGCCCATGCGCTGAGCCGGATGATCGTGCGATTCGAAAGCCACTGGAGCCCGCATGAGGAACGCTGGGCGGCACTTGACGATCTGATGAACCACGACTGGAAGGGCGAGCGCGAACGGCAGAACAAACGCGGCTGGTGGAATGAAGTCGCCAGCAAGATCGATACGTTTCCGCAGGATCCGCAGGTGCATCATATCCATCCGTTTGGGTGGATCGATAATTTTATTTCCGCGCATGTAACAGGCAAGCCGGAGGCACTAGTTAAGAGTGGAAGTCACTGGCATCCGTGCTTTCCTACAAGTACGAGTCTCGATGACCTCATTTCGCCATTTCGTGAGAACGTGAAAGATTTTGTTGCGGTTCTTGAGGAGGGCGGCGCGAAGGTTTCCGTTGCCGCCACATTACGTCCACCGGAGCGTGCCTACCTCATGCACTACGCGCATAAAGTGGCTGGCGGCTTCGATCCCTCGGACGTACCGTTGAGAGAGGGCGTTAAGATCGATTGGGCCCATGAAGACTCGAATGGGAACGTCGACTTGGCTGCCTCACGCTCCGCGGCTCAAGACATGGTGAGGATTTACGCTATCAGATATCCCCCAAGCTTAACGAGTCGGCATACGGAGGGCCGAGCCATAGATATGAGTATTAGTAACTATGTTGGAAGATCATTTCGAAAGAAGAACGGAGAAGCCGCGATTATTCCGGATCAGAATGCGTTGGCCGAACTGGGCGATAGTTATGGAGTCATCAAGTTGCGGACCGATCCGCCCCATTGGTCAGATGACGGGCGTTGATAATTGACTATCTCTAACATCCGCCGCGCGCTGGTCATATGGATATTCACCCTGGCTATTGGTGATCTTCAAAGCCATCCGGTGATCGGAGTTATAACGACTTCTCCAGAAGGAAGGCAGGTTATTTATACAGTGGACGGGACGCTGGCATCGGGCGACAGACTGTTCGCCTTGCTGCCAGGTAAGGCCAGCAAGAAAGTATTCTGCTGCGCTTCGATAACTGGTAAAGGATCTAAGGTTGAAACTAACTTGGCGTTCCTCAGTAGCCCGGACGACCCGTCCGATCATGCCTCGACATTCATTTATGACATCACGACATCCGATCAGTTGGCCCGCCAAAGCGGTGGATTGATGATCGTTGTTCGCGCCCCACTCGTCACCGCAGAGAATGAAAAGTTGCTCGTGAGAAGTGACCAGGGCGAGGCATATACCATCGATTCCTGTTTTAGCTCAGAGGGTATTCACATCTATTTGATGGCGGCTAGAGGACAGGTCGTTGTTAAACACATATACGGCTATCTCGGATACGACATTGATGGTGACTGCAATGGCTCCATGGAGGGTTAGATGCTTGAGGATCGTATCAGTGAAGCCGTATACGGATAAGTTCGAGATCGATGCTGTGAGGCAGGTAACCGAGCACGGCAGGTCGGTGGCTGAGGTTGATCGGCGTTTGGGCATCACGAGCCACGGCCGGTATGCCTGGAAGGCGGCGTTTGCTAGACCCGATGACGTGCAACGAGCCGCTAGGTCTAATGGAAGGGCCATACTAACGTCGCTGGGCAGCGCGTTCTAACGGGTTGTCGATCAATTGTTAGCTCCGCCAGAGTGCAGGAATCCGAGGCAACCTCCGCTGCTCCTTGGGCCGACGGGCTGTGGCGAACCCCACCCCGAAACCCGGTACAATCCCCGTTTGTACAACAGGATGCGTGCCGATACCGACCCGTTCGGTGCGCCGGTGCCACCGGGAGCGAGCCATGTACCCCCCACGAGTTACCCGCGGATGACCGAAGGCACCCTGTTCGTGGTGGCTGCGCCCTCCGGCGCGGGCAAGTCCACGTTGGTCAACGCGCTGCTCGAGTGCGAGCCGGACATCTCGCTGTCGATCTCGCATACCACGCGCCCACCCCGGGTGGGTGAGGAATACGGCCGGCACTATTTCTTCGTGGAGCGGCCCGACTTCGAGCGTGAAATCGCCGATGGCATCTTCCTGGAGCATGCCGAGGTGCACGGCAATTTCTATGGCACCTCGCGCACGGTGGTCGAGGGCTCCCTCGACCAGGGCCGCGACGTGCTGCTCGAGATCGACTGGCAGGGCGCGCGCCAGGTGCGCAGCGGGAAGCCCGACTGCGTCAGCGTGTTCATCCTGCCGCCGTCGCGGGTCGAACTGGAACGACGCCTGCGTGGCCGCGCCTCCGACAGCCCCGAGGTAATCGAGCGCCGTCTGTTCAACTCGCGCGAGGAAATCGCCCACGCGCACGAGTTCGACTACATCATCGTGAACGATCGCTTCGAAGACGCGCTGGGCGATCTCCGGGCGATCGTGCGCGCCGTGCGCCTGCGCTCGCCGCTCTCGGCACGCCGCCACGAATCGCTGATCGAGGAGCTGATCGCCCCATGACCGACGACGCCATCGTCCGCGTGCGCGGACTCACCACGGTCCTCAACGGCAAGACCATCTTCGACAACCTCGACCTCGACATCCCGCGTGGCAAGGTCACGGCCATCATGGGTCCCAGCGGCACCGGCAAGACCACGCTGCTGAAGCACATCACCGGGCAGATGCGTGGCGATGCGGGCAGCGTCGAGGTCGACGGCCGCAACGTGCCTGCCCTGTCTCGCGAAAAGCTGTTCGAACTGCGCGAGCGGATCGGCTACCTGTTCCAGAATTCCGCGTTGCTCACGGACTTCGACGTGTTCGAGAACGTGGCGTTCCCGCTGCGCCAGCATACGAAGTTGCCGGAAGAACTCATCCGCAACATCGTGCTCAACAAGCTGCAGGCGGTGGGCTTGCGTGGTGCGGCGCGCCTCATGCCCACGGAGCTTTCCGGCGGCATGGCCCGCCGCGTGGCGCTCGCCCGCGCCATCGTTTTCGATCCGGCGCTGATCCTCTACGACGAGCCCTTCGTGGGCCTGGATCCCATCGCGTTGAACCAGGTGCTGTTGTTGATTCGCACGCTGAACGAGACGCTGGGCATCACCAGCGTGCTGGTGGCGCACGAGCTCGCCGCCGTGCAGAAGGTGGCCGACCACGTGTACCTGATCGCCAACGGCAAGGTCGTGGCGCAGGGCGATCCGGCCACGCTGGCCAGTGACGGTTCGCCGTGGACGGCGCAGTTCTTCGGTGGCGAGGCCGACGGCCCGGTGCCGTTCCAGTATCCCGCGGGCGACTATGCCACCGCGCTCGGTTTCCCCGGAGGCAAGGCATGACCAGCAGGGACGACAACGTCGTCGTTCGCAGCCTGGCGCAGATCGGCGCCTGCGGGCTGTTCCTCCTGACGATCCTGGCGGCCATTCCGCGCAGTTTCCGGCACGGCCGGGAGACGATCCGGCAGATCTGGTTCGTCGGCGCCATGAGCCTCACCATCGTGATGACCTGCGGCCTGTTCGTCGGCATGGTGCTGGGCCTGCAGCTGTACGACGTGCTCTCGATCTTCGGCGGCACCTCCGCCACCGGCACCGTCGTGGCCATCGCCATCTACCGCGAGCTCGGCCCCGTCGTCACGGCGCTGCTGTTCGCGGGCCGCGCCGGTACGTCGGTCACCGCGGAGATCGGTCTCATGCGCGCCACCGATCAGCTCGACGCCATGGAAATGATGGCCGTCGATCCCATCGCTTACGTGGTGGCGCCGCGCTTCCTCGCCGGCGTGGTGGCCCTGCCGCTGCTCGCCGTCGTGTTCTGCGCCATGGGTGTGTTCGGCGGCCACCTGGTCGGCGTCACCTGGCTGGGCATCGACAACGGCACCTTCTGGTCGAACATGACCGCTACCGTCGATGTCCATAAGGACATCATCGACGGCGTGCTGCTCAAGTCCATCGCCTTCGGCATCGTGGTCTCGCTGATCGCTGTGTTCCAGGGCTACACCACCCCGCCCACCAGTGAAGGCGTCGCCTATGCGACGACGCGCACGGTGGTGGCCTCGTCCATCGCCATCCTGGCGCTGGACTTCGTCCTCACCTCGTTCCTGATCTGAGGCGCCGGAGACCCGCCATGACCACTCATTCCCCCATCGCCCATCCGAGGATCGTGCCGTGACCCAGAGACGTTCCTATGCCGTCGGCACCGGCCTGTTTATCGTGCTCGGCTTCGCCGCCCTGGCCTACCTCGCCACCCAGACCACCTCGGTGGCGAACACCAACCGCGGCGCCACCTACACGGTGGATACGCGCTTCGCCAACGTGGGTCAGCTCAAGGTCCGCGCTCCGGTGAAGGTCGCCGGCGTGCGCGTCGGTTCGGTGCAGGCCATCGACCTGGTCCCGGGCAAGGAGGAGGCGAAGGTCACCCTCGCCATCGACGAAAGCCACAAGGACATCCCCGAGGATTCGGTGGCCACGATCTACACCAGCGGCCTGCTGGGCGACCAGTACGTGGGCATCCAGTTCGGCCGGTCGAAGTCCCCGGTGAAGGAAGGCGGGGAGATCGGCCTGACCCGTCCGGCGCAGCAGCTGGAGGAGATGATCGGCAAGTTCTTCGGCGGCGGCAGCGCGCCCGACCGGCTGGGTGGCACGTTCCACGTGACCGGCAGCTTCACCAACATCGGCGGCCTGCAGCCGGGCGCCGCGGTGAAGATGGCCGGCGTGCCGATCGGCAGCGTCGAGTCGGTGGTGGTCAAGCCAGGCGCCGTCGAGGCCACCGTGACCCTTGCGATCGACAAGCGCTACTCCCAGATACCGGACGACTCCTCGGCCGCGGTGTTCACTAGCGGTTTGATCGGCAGCCAGTATGTTGCGATCCAGCCCGGCGGCTCGCCGGAATACCTGGCGGAAGGCGACAGCTTCGTGCTCACGCAGTCCGCGCTCCAGCTGGAAGACCTGATCGGCAAGTTCCTGGTGAACGGTTCGCCGAGCGAGAATACCTCCGGTGGCGCCAAGGGCGCCGCCTCATCCGATAACACCGGCAAGAAATAAGCCGGCCCAGGAGACACTGCATGTTGCGTCAGCTTTCCCTTGCCATCGCCCTCGCCGTGACCGCGGCGGCATCCGTGCCCGTTCTCGCGCAGGACGCGCCGGCACCGGCAGCCGCGGCCGATTCGCAGGCCCCCCAGGCGATCGTCGCCACGATCTCCGACGAGCTGGCCAAGGCCATCGACGGTCACCAGGCGGAACTTAAGAACGACAAGGAAAAACTCATCGCCGTCATCGACGATGTGTTCCTTCCGCACTTCGACATCGATTACGCGTCCATCCTCGTTCTCGGGCAGAACGCCAGCAAGGCCACGCCGCAGCAGCGCGAGCGCTTTGCGAAGGCCTTTTACAACTCCATTACCCACCGCTACGCGGAAGGCCTGCTCAACTATACGCGCGGACGCGTGAAGGTGTTGCCGTTCAATGGCGACCTGAATAACAAGCGCACGGTGGTTCGCACCCAGGTCATGCTCGACGACGGCAAGTCGGTGTCGGTCGACTACGCATTCCGCAAGTCGAAGAGCGGCGACTGGAAGGCCTACGACGTGATCATCGAGGGTATCTCGTACATCACTAACTACCGCAACCAGGTCGATGCGGAGATCAAGAAGGAAGGCCTCGACAAGCTCACGGCTGACCTCGAGCAGAAGGGCTCGGTGGCCATCGACGAGATGAAGCAGCAAGGCGGCGGGAAGCAGTGAGCCAGCGGGCGTTCCAGTTGAGCCATCCGGCGCCGGAAACCCTCGCGGTTTCCGGCGCCCTCACGTTCGCCACCGCGTCGGAAGTCCTGAGCGCCGGCCGCGCCGAGCTGGACCGGGGCGGCCAGGTCGCCCTTGACCTGGCCGGCGTCGGTCAGGCCGACAGCGCTGGCCTGGCCACGGTACTGGCCCTGCTGGCGTATGCCCGCGGCAAAGGCAGGTCACTTTCGGTGGTCAACACGCCCGCGGGCCTGCAGGCCCTGGCCCGCGTCTCGGGCGTCGATTCCCTCCTCGCCCTCCCGTAGGAGCGCGCTCTGCGCGCGACAGTCTTTCGCGGGAAGCGGCAGGTCCTGTGGCTCATGGCCCCAAAACATGTCGCGCGCAAGGCGCGCTCCTACGGAAGGCAAAAAAAAGGGCCCTCGAGGGGCCCTTTTGTCATTCCGGCTCTTCGCCGTTCCTTCGTTCCCAGGTGTGCTGCTCTTCGAGCAGTTTGTCCGGGTCGAAGTCCTTGCTGTCGTTCAGGCCCTGCATCTGCTCGATGGCTTCCGGCGGCGGATTGCCGTAGTAGTTCTTGTAGAGCCGCTGCTGGCGATAGGCGTCGCGAATGAACACGTAAGGATCGTAGGCCGAGGCGAGGAAGCCTTCCGCGTCGATACCGCGCGAACGAAGGGTGACGAGGTAGAGAACCTGCGGCACGTACTGCTGGCCGTACTTGAAGTCGTGGTTGCGCGAGTAGTAGCTGATAGGGTCGAAAAAGTAGCTATCGACCGGCAGGCGCCAGACATCGCGGACCGTGGTCGGGCCGACGAAGGGCAGCATCAGGAAGTCGCCCTCGGGCACGCCCCACTGGGCCAGGGTCACGCCGAAGTCGTTCTCTTCCAGCGGGAGACCGAGCAGGCTGGCCGGGTCCTTGAAGCCCAGGAAGCCGATGGTCAGGTTGACCACGAAGCGGCTGCTGGACTGCAGCGCCTGCTTGGGCCGGGCCTGGAGCAGGTCGTTGGCCACCGTGATCGGCAGGCGGATATTCGTATAGAAATCGCTGATGGCCGTACGCACCGGCGGGTTGGTGACCTTCCGGTAAGCCACGGCGACAGGGCGGATCACCGCCTTGTCGAGCTGGTCGTTGAAGGCGTAGACCTTGCGATTGAACTTCTCGTTCGGGTCGTCGGTACGCGGCGGGGCGACGTGACAGGCGGCCAGTAACGCGACAACGAGGGCGCCAAACGCGGTACGGACCATCCGGGGCAGGGTTCTGGGGTGCATCGATGCGACTTTAGGGATGGGGCGGTTCTTTATTGTACCGCGCGGTTTTATTATTTGCACCACTCGCCGTCCGTCCTGGTCAGAACCGGGCATGATACCCCTCCCCCGATTGCCAGCCAACGGGCAGGGCCGGTACACTGCGCAACCAGAAGTGTCTTTGATGTCAAGGATTTGAAATGGCCCGTATTACCGTCGAAGACTGCCTCGAGGTAGTCGACAACCGCTTCGAGCTCGTGCTCATGGCGACCAAGCGCGCCCGCCAGTTGTCCAAGGGCGCCGAACCCACGCTCGATCCGAGCACCGACAAACCCACCGTGCTCGCCCTGCGCGAGATCGCCGATCGCCGCGTCAACGACGAAATGATCGACGAGATCGACCGCGCCGCCCGCGAACGGGCCGAGCGTGAAGCCCTCGAGTGGGCCGCCACGGAAGTGGACGACGACCTCTCGAAGGGCGGAGATGACTGATGACGCCGGGTCGCTGTCGGCCCCGCAATCATCCGCATCCTGCGCACGTTGACGCGCGGCCGGTGAGGCCGCGCCCGGGAGGCTCCGTCGCCTGAAGGCCGGAGGTGCTCCCATGGAAGTCATCCCTGCGAAAAAACTGACCGACGTGGTCGACGACCGTCCCGTGCCCCCTTATGTGCAGGCACTGGAAGAGCGCGTGGGTGCCTACCTGCCGCACGAGCAGGTCATGCGTATCCGTCGCGCCTACCTGGTCGGCGCCGCCGCGCACGAAGGCCAGACCCGCAAATCCGGTGAGCCGTACATCACGCATCCCGTGGCGGTCGCTCACGTACTCGCCGATCTCGGCCTCGACGCCGAGACGATCATCGCGGCCATCCTGCACGACACCCTGGAAGACACCCGCCTGGGCCGCGACGAACTCGCCGGCGCCTTCGGTGAAACCGTGGCCGAACTGGTCGACGGCGTCACCAAGCTGGACAAGATGCGCTTCTCCAGCCGCGCCGAGGCCGATGCGGAAAGCTTCCGCAAAATGCTGCTGGCGATGGCGCGCGACCTGCGCGTCATCCTCATCAAGCTTTCCGACCGCCTGCACAACATGCGCACGCTCGGCGCGAAGGACGCCACGTCGCGCCGGCGCATCGCCCGCGAAACGCTGGAAATCTACGCACCGATCGCCCAGCGTCTCGGCATGAACAAATTCAAGGCCGAGCTGCAGGATCTCGGCTTCAAGGCGCTCTATCCCGACCGCCACCGCATCATCGGAGAGCGCATCCGCGCCGCCCTCGGCAACCGCCGCGAGGCCATGGCGAAGATCGAGATGGCCCTCGAGGGCCGCCTCGCGGCGGAGAAGATTCCTGGCCGCGCGGTCAGCCGCATCAAATCGGCGTGGAGCATCTATTCGAAGATGCGCAATGAGCACAAGTCGTTCGCGCAGCTGATGGATGTCTACGGCTTCCGTGTCATCACCGATTCGGCGATGCACTGCTACATGGCGCTCGGCGCCGTGCACGGCCTCTACAAGCCCGTCGACGGCCGCTTCAAGGATTTCATCGCCATTCCCAAGGGCAATGGCTACCAGTCGCTGCACACCGTGCTGCTCGGTCCGTTCGGCGCCCCCATCGAGATCCAGATCCGTACTTCGGAAATGGAGTCGGTGGCGGAGCGCGGCGTCGCCGCGCATTGGGCGTACAAGAGCGATTCCGGTCCCGCGAACAGTGCGCAGGCGCGTGCGCGCGAATGGCTTTCCGCGCTGGCCGACAGCCAGGCGAACACCCCGTCGGCGTCCGAGTTCCTCGAGAACGTCAAGATCGACCTGTTCCCCGATGAGGTGTACCTGTTCACGCCGCGCGGCGAGATCTTCTCGCTGCCGCGCAATGCCACCGCGCTCGATTTCGCATACGCGGTGCATACCGACGTGGGCGACCATGCCGTCGCGGCGCGCGTCGACAAGAAGCTCGTGCCGCTGCGCACGCGCCTGGTGTCCGGCCAGCAGGTGGAAATCATCACCGCACCGTCTGCGGTGCCGAATCCGGCATGGCTCGAGGCCGTGGTCACCGGTAAGGCACGCACCGCGATCCGCCAGTACCTGAAGCACCTGCAGCATGAGGATGCCGTCGACTTCGGCCACCGCATGCTCGATCGCGCACTCGACGCGCGCGGCCTCAGCCTCGACGCGGTGCCGGCGGCCACGCTGGATCGCTTCCTCGAGGACTCCAAGCTGAAGCGCCTCGAGGAACTGCTGTCCGAGATCGCCCTGGGCAACCGGTTTGCCGACCAGGTGGCCACGCAACTGGTGAATCTCCTGGGCCCGCGCGACGACCATGCGCCGGTCGCCGGCGAGCATTCCGCTGAGAAGATCCGCATCACCGGTGCCGAGCGTGGCGTGCTCAGCTTCGGCAACTGCTGCCATCCGTTGCCGGGGGACGAGATCGTCGGTTTCCTTTCCTCGGGCAAGGGCATCGTGGTCCACCGCGTGGAATGCCCGAACGTGGCCGAGTTCCGGAAGACGCCGGAACGCATCGTGGCCATCGAATGGGATCGCGACGTCACGGGCGATTACCGTGCCGAACTGCGCATCGAGGTGCTCAACCGCCCTGGCGTGCTCGCCACCGTCGCGGCAGCCATCGCCGATGCCGGCTCGAACATCGAGAACGTGGAATACATCGAGCGCGACAGCACGGCGGCCACGCTGTTGTTCGCCATTGAGGTGAAGGACCGCAAGCACCTGGCCGACGTGATGCGCCGGGTTCGCCGCACCGGCGTCGTCAGCGGCGTGTACCGCCACCCGTTGTAGGAGCGCGCCTTGCGCGCGACAGGTTTTCGCCGCTGTCAACAGACTCGCGCCAGCTCCAGGTCACGGCCTCAAAACATGTCGCGCGCAGGGCGCGCTCCTACAACGCGCCGCCCAACCTCGATAGACTCTCCGGATAACCCATCGAGGAACGCCCATGACCCGCAGCACCATTGCCACCGACAAGGCACCTTCGGCCATCGGCCCGTACTCGCAGGCCGTGCGCGCCGGCAACACGGTGTATTTCTCCGGTCAGATCCCGCTCGATCCCGCCACCGGCAACCTCGTCGAGGGCGATATCACGGCGCAGACGCGCCGCGTTTTCGACAACCTCGTGGCCGTGGCCGACGCGGCGGGCGGGAAACTTTCGGACATCGTGCGCGTGGGCATCTACGTCACGGACCTCGGCAACTTCGGCGCCGTCAATGCCGTCATGGCCGAGTACTTCCAGCAGCCTTACCCGGCACGCTCCACCATCGAGGTGTCCGGTCTTCCGAAGGGCGCACAGGTCGAGGTCGACGCCATCCTCGTCCTGCCCTGAGGTTCCGGCAATTCCCGTGGCCAGCAGCCGCACGCCCGCGCCAATCGCCGCTCCGGCGGATCCGGGTCGCGCGCCGCTGACCACGCTCGGCGGCGTGGGGCCCGCGCTTGCCGAAACGCTCGGCAGGCTGGGCCTGCGCACCGTGCAGGACCTCTGGTTCCACCTGCCGCTGCGCTACGAGGATCGCACCCGCGTCCTGCCCATCGCCGACCTGCGTCCGGGCGATCGCGCGCAGGTCGAGGGTCTCGTCGACGTCGTCGAACGCGGCTTCCGCTTTCGGCCACAGCTGAAGGTGATCGTCGGCGACGCGTCCGGCGGCGCGTTGCTGCTGCGCTTCTTCCACTTCCGCAAAGCGCAGGTAGAGCAGCTGGCAAGGGGTACGCGTCTACTCTGTTTCGGCGAAGTACGCCAGGGTGCGCAGGGGTTGGAGATGGTGCATCCGCAGTACCAGCGGATCGAGGCCGACGAGCCCGTGGTCGTGGACGAGCGGCTGACGCCGGTTTACCCGACCACGGAAGGGTTGGGGCCGCGCCGGTTGGCAGGCGTGGTTTCCCGCGCGCTGGCGCACCTGCCCGCTGACGACAGGCTCGAACTGATTCCCGAAGGCGTGCATCTTCCGCCCGGACTCACCTCGTTGCGGGACGCGCTGCTCTACGTGCACCGGCCACCGCCGGAGGTCGACCTGCGCCAGCTTGGCGAAGGACGCCATCCCGCGCAGAAGCGTCTCGCCTTCGAGGAACTGCTCACCCAGCACCTCACCCTGCGGCGCATGCGCGCGGCGGTGAAGAAGCGCAAGGCGCCCGCGTTGAAAAGTGCCGGCACGTTGCGGGATCGCCTGCTCGAAGGGCTGCCGTTCGCGCTCACGGGTGCGCAGGCGCGCGTGTCGAACGAAGTGGCGCGCGACCTCACGCGCCCACATCCCATGCTTCGCCTCGTGCAGGGGGACGTCGGAAGCGGCAAGACCGTGGTGGCCGCTCTTGCCGCCGTGGCCGCCGTGGAAAGTGGATACCAGGTGGCGCTCATGGCGCCGACGGAACTGTTGGCCGAGCAGCACCTGCGCAACTTCCGCGCATGGCTCGAGCCGCTCGGCCTGAAGGTGGAATGGCTGGCCGGCAAGGTGCAGGGCAGGGCGCGCAAGAGCGCGCTGGGTCATGCGGCGGACGGCAGCGCGCACGTCGTGGTCGGCACGCATGCGCTCATGCAGGAAGGCGTGGCGTTTTCGCGCCTCGGCCTGGTCATCGTGGACGAGCAGCACCGCTTCGGCGTCCACCAGCGCCTTGCGCTGCGCGACAAGGGCGCCGAGGGCGACCTCATCCCCCACCAGCTCGTGCTCACCGCCACGCCGATCCCGCGCACGCTGGCGATGAGCGCCTATGCCGACCTGGATGTCTCCTCCATCGACGAACTCCCACCCGGGCGGACGCCGGTGCAGACCGTGGCGATTTCGGCCGAGCGCCGCTACGACGTGATGGAGCGCATCCATGCGGCGTGCATGCAGGGACGCCAGGTGTACTGGGTGTGCACGCTCATCGAGGAGTCCGAGCAGCTCGATGCGCAGGCCGCCGAAGTGGCGCACGCTGAACTCATCACGGCCTTGCCCGACCTGGCCGTGGGGTTGATCCACGGGCGCATGAAGTCCAAGGAGAAGCAGGCGATCATGGACGCGTTCAAGGCTGGCGAACTCGCCGTGCTGGTCGCCACCACCGTCATCGAGGTGGGCGTGGATGTGCCCAACGCAAGCCTCATGGTGATCGAGAACAGCGAACGCCTCGGACTTGCCCAGTTGCATCAGTTGCGTGGCCGCGTCGGCCGTGGTTCCGTCGCGTCGAATTGCGTCCTGTTGTACCAGACGCCCTTGTCGCGGCTGGCCAGGGAGAGGCTGCAGGTGATGCGCGAGACGAACGACGGTTTCCGCATCGCGGAGAAAGACCTCGAACTGCGTGGCCCCGGCGAAGTCCTCGGCACGCGGCAGACGGGCCAGCTGCAGTTCCGCATCGCCGATCTCGCGCGCGACGCGCACCTCATGCCCGACGTGCAACGCGTGGCCGAGGCCATGATGAAAGACCACCCCGACCGCTGCGAACGCCTCATCGCCCGCTGGGTAGGCGACGCGGCGCGCTACGTCGATGCCTGAGCACCGGTGGTAGGAGCGCGCCTTGCGCGCGACAGCTTTTGAGGCCGTGAGGAACAGGACCTGATGCGTCTCGCGAAAAGCTGTCGCGCGCAAGGCGCGCTCCTACAAATGTCAGGCCAGGCCCAGATGCCGGCGTACTTCCGCGGCGATCGCGTCGGTCTCGCGGAGCGGCTGCTGCGTTTCCGCCGTCACCTCATCGATGTCATGCAGCAGCCCGACCGCGCGCAACTCCGCATGAAACAGCGCCAGCTTCCCCGGCAAGGGCGCGGAGACGAACGTATGCACCGGCCGCCCCGTCGCGCAGGCCTCGGAGAGCATGTTCACCGAATCGGGTGTGACGATCAGCCGGTCGGCCCAGCCGAGGATGCCGGGGTAGGGATTCGGACCATCCGTGCTGCATGTCCAGACCACGCCCGGCAGGTTCGCGAACGCCTCGCGGATGCGCGGCAGTATGGAACCCGGCGTGCGCCGGGACGCGGCCACCAGCACCGAGCCACCATCCGCCGCATGCCGTGCCCGCACCGCGGCAAGGAAGGCCTCGCTCGCGGACCCGTCGAACGGCGTCCCTCTTCGCGCGCCGCCAATGAGCACGCCCAGCCGCGGCCCTGGCAAGGCGGCGAAAGGCGCGAAGGCCTCCCGTCCGTCGGCCAGCCAGGCATCGTCGATGGGGTTCAGGGAGCCGAGCGGATTGAGCACATTGTCGCCGTGCAGCCGGTCGTGCCTGGGCGCGACGACAAGATCCCAGTGCGAGGGGTCGATTCGGGGATCGAGGATCTGCACGGTCAGGCACGCGCCGGCGGACCAACGGCGGATCTGCCGGGTGGCCCAGGCGGCTTCGCGGCCACAACCGATCGCCAGTTTCGGCCATGGCGGAAGCAGGCTGTCGTCGTCGCCGCCCAACGCCAGCCGGGCCCCAGGCAGGGCGCGAGGCGCGAACCACGACCACGGCGCCCGAAGGCCCACCACGATCTCGCGGATCGATGGCGTGAGGGCCTCGGCCAGTGCCAGGGCCTGTCGCCGGTTGCCGGCGGCACCGTCGGTCAGTACCCAGCAGGACTCCGGCGGCAACGTGCCGATTGGCTCGATTGTTGTCGATTTCGGCACAGTTCGTTCCCTGGCTGACCGGCCACAACGGCATTGTGACGCTTAAACTGTGTGGGTGCCGGACCTGCCGGCGACCCCCACTCTACAAGGATACCTATGAGCGTCCCGTTGACCGATGCCGCCATCGACCAGCTCTTCCTCACCGCGCGTACCTACAACGCCTGGCTTCCGAAGGAAGTGACCGACGAGCAGATCCATCGCATCTACGAACTGGCGAAGATGGGCCCCACGTCGGCCAACATGTCGCCCATGCGCCTTCGCTTCATCAAATCGAAGGACGCAAAGGAGCGCCTGAAGCCGTACCTCAGCGAGGGCAATTCCGCGAAGACCATGGCCGCCCCGGTCACCGCCATCGTTGCCACCGACTTCGAGTTCTACGAGCACCTGCCGAAGCTCTTCCCGCATGCCGATGCGCGTAGCTGGTTCGCCGGAAACGCTCAGGCGATCCAGGAGCACGGTGTTCGTAACGGTACGTTGCAGGGCGCCTACCTGATCATGGCCGCCCGTTCGCTGGGGCTGGATTGCGGTCCGATGACGGGCTTCGATTTTCCCGGCGTGGACGCGGAATTCTTCGCCGGCACGCAGATCAAGGCGAACTTCCTGGTAAATATCGGCTATGGCGATGCCGGCACGAACCTGTTCCCCCGCTCGCCCCGTTTCGAATTCGACGAAGTCGCCCGGATTCTCTGATCCCTTCCCGCGGTGACCACCCGGTCCCGCCGTCGTCTGGCAGTTCCCACTTTCACTGCAGGAGATACACCATGCGCGCTCTTCGCTATCTCATCCTCGCCGGCCTGGTTGCCGCCGCCGGCAACGCTGTCGCCGCCCCGGTCACCTACAAGCTGGACCCGGCCCACACGGTCGTCCTGTTCAGCTGGAACCACTTCGGTTTCTCGAACCCCAGTGCGAACTTCCGCCAGGCCGACGGCACCCTCGTCTACGACGAAAAGGACCCGTCCAAGGCGACCGTCGAGGCGACCCTGCCGATGGCCGGCCTGGATACCTTCGTGCCCAAGCTCGACGAGCACCTGAAGTCGGCCGACTTCCTCGACGCCGCCAAGTACCCCAACGTGACCTTCAAGAGCACCAAGGTGACGGCGGCCGGCAAGGGCAAGCTGAAAGTCGTCGGCGACCTCACGGTGCACGGCGTGACCAAGCCGGTCACGCTGGACGTGACCCTGAACAAGATCGGCCCGCACCCGATGATGAAGACGCAGACCGTGGGCTTCGACGCCACCACCACGATCAAGCGCTCGGACTTCGGCGTCGGCGCCTACGTGCCGAACGTGTCGGACGAGATCAAGATCCGCATCACCACCGAAGCCCACGACGCCTCGGCGGAAAAGAAGTAAGAAGCGGAGTTCGGCCTTCCGGCCTTGAAAACCCGCGCCGGCGACGGCGCGGGTTTTCTTTTTTGCTACCATCGCTGTTCCCTGTTCCACCGCATCGCCCGGAGTTCCTCATGCGTCCCAATCCCGCGGCCGCGCCGCTGATCCCGGCGAATGCCGAAAACCGTTATGAAGTCACGCGCGCCGACCTGCCGCTGTCATGCCCGATGCCGGGCATGTACCTTTGGAATTCGCACCCGAAGGTCTACCTGCCCATCGAGGACGAGGGCGGCACCTCGAAGTGTCCCTATTGCGCCGCCAGCTACGTCCTGAAAAACTGATCGGCCTCGCGGGGCATGCTTCCTGCATGGCTTCCGTACCTTCCTCCCATCGGACCGACTCATGGCCACCGTCTCCGCCCGTCGGACGATGACCGTCGTACAACTGATTCCCGCCCTGCATTCGGGCGGTGCCGAGCGTTCGACCCTCGAAATCGGCCGGGCCCTGGTCCAGGCCGGACATCGCTCGATCGTCGTGTCGGCCGGCGGGCGGATGGTCGAGCAACTGGAGGCCGAGGGCAGCCGTCACATTGCCCTGCCGATCGGCAGGAAATCGCTCGGCACGTTTTCCATGGTGGGCAAGCTACGCAACCTGCTGCGCGAGCTGCAGCCGGACATCGTGCACGCCCGCTCGCGCCTTCCGGCGTGGATCGGCTGGTGGGCCATGCGGGGCGTGAAGCCGCGACCGCACTTCGTCACCACCGTGCACGGTCTGAATACCCCGGGGCGCTATAGCGCCATCCTCATGCGCGGCGAGCGGGTCATCGTGGTCTCGCAGACCCTGCGCGATTACGTGCTGCGGCATTACCCCGACGACGTGGACACCGCGCGCATCGCGGTCATCCCGCGCGGCATCGATACCGATGCCTTCCCCTATGGTTACCGCCCCGACGACACCTGGCAGCGGGCGTTCTTCGAGCAGTACCCACAACTGGCCGGGGCACCCCTGCTCACCCTGCCGGGACGCGGCACGCGGCTGAAAGGCCACGCGGACGCCATCGAGCTGCTGGCCGACCTGGACCAGCGCGATATCGACGCCCGCCTTCTCCTGCTCGGGGCGGACGAGGCGGGCCGGGAGTCCTATATCGCTGAACTGCGCGCGCTCGTTCACCAGCGCGGCCTGGACGGCAAGGTGGTGATTTCGCCCCAACGCTCCGACGTGCGCGATGTGTATGCCATGTCGGCCCTGATCCTTCAGCTCTCCCGGCGCCCGGAATCCTTCGGCCGCACCGTGGTGGAGGCGCTGGCGCTGTGCCGGCCCGTGATGGGCTATGCGCATGGCGGTGTCGGCGAGCTGCTGGCCGAGCTCTATCCCGCGGGTCGCGTGCCGCTGGGCGATCGCGAGAAGCTGGTCGAGCGCGCCGCGGAACTCCTCCGCTTCGCGCCGCCCATTCCGCCACCGCGCAGTTATCGGCTGGCCGACATGCAGTCCGCCACGCTGGCGCTCTATGCCGAGGTGGTGCAAGGCGTGCCCGCGGCGTGAGCGGACGCAGCCTCGGCGCCGCGATCCGGGCGGGCTTCGCCTCGCCATTGTTTCCCGTCTGGCTGGTGCCCGCGTTGCTGCCTTTCGGGCGTAGCGCGGAACTCGGTGTCTTTCTCGCTCTGGTGGGCTGCATCCTGTTGCTGCTGCGGGAGCCCGGGGCCTTACGCCATCACCCGGGGGCGAAGCTGTTCCTCTGGCTGTTCGCCGCCTACGCCGGCGCGGCGCTCGTCTCCGCCATCGATGCGGTTGCACCCGGCAAGAGCTGGGGCACGGTGGCCGGCATCCTCCGTTTCGCGCCGCTGGGCGTGTATACCTGCTTCGCCATGCGCAGGCCCGGCAAGGTCCGTTCGCTCTACTTCGCCACGGCCGCCGTGGTCGCCGTATGGGTCGCTGATGCCTGGGTCCAGGCCCTGACCGGCTACGGCCTGGCGGGTGTTTCGGACCCGGAGCGGCTTTCGGGCATCTTCGGCGCGACGAACCTGAAGCTGGGGCCCGCACTTTCCGCATTGGCGCCGTTCCTTCTCTGGGCCGCGCGCGAGCGCTGGGGGCGCCGTGGGCTGGTGCTCGCCTTTCTGCTGGTGTTGGGTCCGGTGCTGCTCTCCGGCTCCCGCGCCTCCTGGCTTTGCTACGCGATCGTGGCCGTCGCCTTCCTTTGGCGCGAAGCCGGTTCGCCGCGTCGCTTCGCCGTGGCCTGCGCCGGTGCAGGCGTGGTCGTGGCCGTCGCGGCCGCGCTGGCCTGGCAGGTGTCGCCGCGTTTTCGCGAACGTGTAGCGCATACCGTCCCGGCACTTTCCGGCACCTCCGCCGGGATGGACACGGCGCTGACCGGCCGTCTCGAGATATGGACGACCGCGTTGCGCCTGTACGCGGCACACCCGGTGAACGGCGTGGGCGTGCGTGGCTTCCGCGTGGCCTACCCCTCGGCGGCTTTGCCGGGCGACCACTTCCTCACGACGGAAACGTGCGGGGAGGGCGAAGGCGCCTGCCATGCTCACCAGGTCGTTCTTGAAGTCGCCACGGAGACCGGCACGCTTGGTTTGCTGGCATGGCTTGCCGCCGTCGCGTTCGCCGTCCGCACGTGGTGGCGGGCAGGCCCGTCCGCCCGGTCGCGAGCATTCCCGGCCACGGTCGCCCTGGTGGCGATCCTGTTTCCGCTGAACACCCATATGGCCTTCTATTCGGCTTGGTGGGGCTTGCTGGCGGCGTGGCTTCTTTCGGTCTGGGCGGCCGCGATCTTCGCCGACCTGCCTGACGACATGGAGGTTCGCCGTGGCAAGTGAACCGCTGTCCGTCGTCGTCACCACGTTCGACAATGCGGACACGATCGGCACCTGCCTCGGCTCCGTCGCCTTCGCGGACGACATCGTGGTGCTCGACTCGGGGTCCACCGATGCGACGCGCGATATCGCCATGCGGCTCGGCGCGCGCGTGGAAGTCCAGCCCTTCGCGGGTTACAGCGCGCAGAAGCAGGCGGCGATCGATCTCGCCCGGCATCGCTGGGTGCTGTTGCTGGATTCGGACGAGGCACTGACGCCTTCGGCCGCCGAACGCATTCGTGCCGTGCTCGAATCGCCGGACGCCGCCGGCTATGTGCTGCTGCGTCGTGAATGGGTGTTCTGGCGCTGGCAACCCGAGCGCGCGCGGCTCAACCATTACATCCGCCTGTTCGACCGCACCCGCGCCCGCATGAGCGGGCACGAGGTACACGAGAGCATCGTTGTCGACGGGCCAGTGCGCCGCCTCGATGCCGTTATCGACCACTACGGCGAACGCGATATCGAAGGTCGCGTGGACAAGGCCAACCGTTACTCGTCGCTGCAGGTGCGTGATCGCCATGCGCGGGTACCGCGGTTCCTTCGTGTGCGGATGGTGGTTTATCCGACGATCGCTTTCGCCCGCTATTACTTCTGGCGTGGTCACTGGCGTGGCGGCTGGGCCGGGTTCGTCGCGGCCCGCGTGCATGCGTTCTATGCGTTCCTCAAATACGCCAAGCTCTACGAGCTTCGCCGCTCGGACCGCGACGAGTAAGTCGCGGGATCACATCGCACGGAAGCGATGGCGGTACGCGTCGCTCACACGGAGCGGCTCGGCAAAGCCGTGGAGCCAGACCAGGAAACGACCATCCCCGTCCGGCCTGACCTGCCGGATCGCCGACACGCGAACGATGGCGTTTCGGTGAATCCTCCAGAAAACGTCCGGATCGAGCTTCAGCATCAGATCCTTCAGCGGCGTCCGGATGAATGCGGAATCGCTGGCGGTGACGACGCGCGTGTACTTTTCCCCGGACTGGAAAAGAACGACGTCTTCGATGGGGATCATCCGGAGGGTATCGCCGATGCTGGCGGTGATCCAGGTGATCGGTTCCGCTCGCGCCAGCCGTCCCGCGAGGCTGTCGATCAACGCCGTCAGATCGACTTGCGCCGCGGGCTGGCGAGTGCGCAGACGTGCCACCGTTTCGGTGAGGCGATCGGTGCGGATCGGTTTCAGCAGATAATCGATGGCGCCGGCGTCGAAGGCCTTCACCGCGAATTCGTCATGAGCGGTGATGAAGACGACCTGGGCTGGACTGGCAGCCTGTCGTGCCACCTCGAGGCCGCCGAGTCCCGGCATGCGGATGTCGAGGAACGCAACGTCCGGCTTCTTCGAGGTCCAGGCATCGAGCGCGCTTATGCCATCCTCGCATTCCGAGACGATGGTCAGTTGCGGCCACAGGATTGCCAGCATGCCGCGCAGCTCCATCCGCTGCGGTTCCTCGTCTTCGGCGATGAGGGCCGTGATGGGGGCGGTCATGGGAATGCGAGCGGAATGTGGATGCTTGCGCTCACCCCGCCTCCGGCACGCGATGCGATGTCGAAGCGTGCGCGTGTTCCAAAACGATCGCGAAGCTGGGCGCTGACATTCGCGAGGCCCAGGCCTGGCGTGGTGCCGGGCTGCAGTCCCAAGCCATCGTCCTCGACGCTCACGCTCAGGAATCCATCCACCATGCCGGCGACGATCGCGATCATGCCGGGGCCGGGCTTCGGCTCGATGCCATGGGTCATCGCGTTCTCCACCAGTGTCAGCAGGATCAATGGAGGAAACGGCAGGGCCCGGACGGTATCGCTCGCGTCGACATGAACCCGGATGCGGCCGGCCGTACGGACATTCATGATCTCGAGATAGCCCAGGCAGAGATCGATCTGGCGGCCCAGTGTTGCTTCCTCGATGCCTGTGGTGCGGATGCGCGGCAACGCGACGCGCAGATACGCCGCAAGCGCGTCGATGGTTCCCGCCGCGCGCTCGGGTTCGCTGGCGATCAGCGACCGCACCGAAGCCAGCGTGTTGAAGAGGAAGTGTGGTTCGACCTGGGCCTGCAGGATGGCCAGGCGCATGTCGGCTGCGTTCCGTTCGGCGCGCAGGTTTTCGATCTGGCGGCTGGCTGCGAACTGGGCGACGCGGCGCCGCTCGCCGAGGTAATAGATCGCAGCGAAACCTCCGCCTGCGAGTATCTGGACAAAGACGGAGGCGTTGACGGTGGCGGCGAGGAAATTGGAAACCGCCTGTCCGAACCAGCTGATCTGCATGCGCTGTCCGGAATAGGCCTGCATGAGATGAGCGTGATAAGCGCTCGCCCAAGTCAGGGCGACGACCCCGATCCAGAATCCGAACAGGATCGCCAGCAGCACCAGCGCGCGCTCCAATACGAGCGGCAGACGGCGATGCCGGATCAACGTGGCGAGCAGGGGGCCGGCCGAAACGGCGACCAGCGATGCGATGCATGCCCTGAGTGCCAGTCCTGGCCAGTCACCCCATGTACCCATGCCCGACGCATGCCAGGTCGCGTACGTGCAACCGGCGAGAACTGCCAACGGCCACAAGATGATTCCCCGGCGCAGCAACCAGGGCCAGGTGAAGGGTCGGAAGTCCTGGTAGAGCGTCCAGCTGCCGAGGTCGGACAGCACGCTTCGCGGCAGTCGGGCACGCAGGTCGTCGTGGGGCAAATCCATGCGAAACAGGTTAGCAAAGCAGCCGTGACCGCGCACACGAGCCATCCGCGCCTGGGCCGATTCGTCGCATCGCCGACCGGTTCCGTCGCATGCCCATCCCCCCGTACGCCGGCGTGCCCTATACCTGTCGCACACACAACACGGGGAGCAACCATGCAGACCAAGATTCTGGCGAAGGCGGCCATGGCGTTCGCGATCCTCGCCGGATCCGCGCAGGCCACGTCGCCGGCTGAGCCGTGGGTATCCACGGAGTGGCTGCAGAGTCACCTTGACGACCCGGAGCTCGTGCTGCTTCAGGTCGGCGAAGAGTCGCAGTACAAGTCCGCGCATATTCCAGGCGCACGCTTCGTCCGGCTTGACGATGTCGCCGTTACGTCGGACGAGCTTTCGCTGCAGGTGCCTTCGGCGCCGGAATTGCGCCAGAGATTGCAGGGCCTCGGCATCTCCGACAGCTCCCACGTCGTGGTGTACTTCGGAAACGATCACGTCTCCGTGTCGACGCGGATACTTTTCACGCTGCAATCCGCCGGCTTGGCGGCGCACGCCGACCTGCTGGACGGCGGCATGCCGAAGTGGCGCCGCGAGGGCCGCCCCCTGACCGACCGGGCATCCGCGGCAACGCAGCCGGGCACACTGACGGCCTTCAACCTTCAGCCAACCATCGTCGATGCCGCGTTCGTGCAAGCGCACGCAAGGCAGACGGGCTATGTGCTCATCGATGCGCGCGCGGCGATGTACTACGACGGGCTCGAAGAGAGCGGTGCGGATGGCCACCAGCATCGCGGTCATATTCCCGGTGCGCGCAACCTGCCGTTCACCAGCATCACCAACGACGATCTGACCCTGAAGAAGCCGGCCGAACTGCTCGCGTTGTTCCGCAAGGCCGGTGTCGAGCCGGGCGATCGGGTGATCGCCTATTGCCACATCGGCCAGCAGGCCACGGCGGTGCTGTTCGCCGCGCGTGCCGTGGGGATCGATGCCGTGCTCTACGACGGTTCGTTCGAAGACTGGACGACGCGCGACCTTCCGGTCGAGCTCTGACGATGCGCCCCTTCCGTCCCTATGCCGAACCCCATGCGACCGGTGTTTGCCTGGGCCTCGTGCTGTTTGCCTGCTTCGTGCTGTCCGGGCAGGGGCTGGGAGCGTCTGGCGCCTTTGCGAGCGTAGCGAGCGGTGTCGTCGCCACGGTCTCTCCGGACACCGCCGTGCACAGCGGCTACTTCCGCAGCTATCTCCAGGACGGTTCGCCATGGACGGCTTGGCTTGTCGTCGAAATCATCGGCGTGATAGTCGGCGCTGCCGCTTCGGCTGCCCTTGCCGGACGAACACAGCCAATCCTCGTCCCCGCCGTGCGCCCGTCCGGCAGCAGGCTGGTTGCCGGCGTCATCGGCGGCGTGTCGATGGGCATCGGGGCTGCGCTGGCGCGAGGCTGCACCAGCGGCCTCGCGCTGAGCGGCGGTGCGCTGTTGAGTGTCGGCGCCTGGATCTTCATGGCGGCACTGTTCCTTGCCGGCTTCCTCGCCGCGCCACTCATGCGCAGGCTCTGGCCATGAACGACCTGCTGATCGCGGGAGGCATCGGCGTGGCGTTCGGCTGGGCACTCGAGCGCGCCGGCCTGGGCGACCCACCGAAGCTTGCCGGCCAGTTCTACCTGCGGGATTTCACGGTCCTCAAGGTGATGCTGAGCGCGATGGTGACCGCGATGCTCGGCGTCTTCTGGGGCGGGCGACTCGGTCTGTTCGATGCCGGCACGTTCTACGTGCCCGACACCTATCTGCTTCCGCAACTCGTCGGCGGTCTGCTCTTCGGACTCGGATTCGTGCTGAGCGGCCTGTGCCCGGGCACGTCCTGTGTGGCATTGGCCAGCGGTCGCATCGAAGGGGCCGCGACAATGCTCGGACTGTTCGCTGGCGTGCTGATTGTGGGCCTGGCCTTCCCTGCGGTCGAAACTTTCTACCGCTCGACGCCACTCGGCCCGCTGACCCTCCAGTGCCTCACCGGCCTGCCTTACGGCGTCGTGGTCGCGCTGGTCGCGGTGGCCGCCGTTTCGGCGCTGGCATGGATAGCGAAGCGGGAGGCAATACGATGAGACTGGTGCGAGGGTTAGGCATGGGTGCGCTTGCATTGGGCCTGGCGGCACCCTTCGCGGGCAGCCCTTCTCGCACGCCGCAGCGAGGCCTCGATCTGGATTCGGTCGCCCGGGCGATCGCCGACGGCTCCGACCATGTCAGCGCACGCCAGCTTGCGGAATGGATACGCGATCGCCGGACGGGACTTCGCGTCATCGATGTGCGCTCGCCGGCCGAGTTTCGTCACGACGCCATCCCGACCGCGGAGAACGTGCCGGTAGACCGGTTGGCGACGTCGCGCTTCGCCCCCGACGAGACCATCGTCCTCTACTCGCAGGAAGGGGCGCATGCCGGCCAGGCCTGGGTCATGTTGCGCTCGCTTGGCGTCACCAAGGCGGTGTTCTTGCCGGGCGGCCTTGCCGACTGGCGCGACGAGGTGCTCAGTCCATGGCTGCCGGTGAACGGCTCGCCCACGGAGCGCGCACAGATCGCGGCATTGAGCCACTACTTCGGCGGTTCTCCCCGCACTGGGGGAGAGCAGGAGGCTGGGCGCAGTTTGCGGAGGCGCGGATGCTAGCGCCCGCGATGGAGCCCGCGGATGCGACCGATGCATTCGACTTCACCGCGCTTCGCGCCAGCGAATTCGCCCGTCTCGATACCGCCGGCATTGCCTATCTCGATTACGCGGCCGGCGCGCTGTACGGCGCCTCGCAGGCACGGGAGCACGGTGACCGTCTGGTGCACGGAATTTTCGGTAATCCCCATTCGGAGCATCTGGCGTCCCGCCACAGCGCTGCTGCGCAAGCGGCCGCCCGTGCCGCGACGCTGGCCTTCTTCGACGCCGATCCGGAGATCCACGATGTCTGCTTCACCGCCAACGCAACGGCAGCCATCAAACTCGTCGCCGAGAGCTACGCATTTTCGTTGCGGCGTGGACTCATTCTCTCGGCCGACAACCACAATTCCGTCAACGGCATTCGGGAGTTTGCCTGGCGCGCAGGGGCGCCGGTCAGCGTGCTCCCGCTGGATTCCGAACTTCGGCTCGATCGCGGATCGGCCCACGTGCGGGCGAGCATCGAGCGACAGGGCGCGGGCTTGTTCGCTTTTCCACAGCAGTCCAACTTTTCCGGCGTACGTCACGACCTGTCACTCATCGAAGAGGCCGGGGCGCTCGGATGCGATGTCCTGGTCGATGCGGCAGCAGCCGGTCCATACGGCGCGCTGAGCCTGAGGGAGCATGCTGCCGACTTCGTCGTGTGTTCGTTCTACAAACTGTTCGGCTTGCCCACAGGTGTCGGCGCATTGATTGCGAAAAAATCGGCCCTGGCGCGACTTCGCAGGCCTTGGTTTTCAGGTGGCACCGTGGAGTTCGTTTCCGTCGCACATGGGCGGTATGCCCTCAGGACGGGTCACGAGGGCTTCGAGGACGGAACCCCCAACTTCCTCGACCTCGCCGCCATTGAGTCCGGATTCGCCTTTCTCGATCGCATGCCGCGCCCGGGCCTGCGTGCCCATATCCAGTCGCATACGCAGCATTTCCTGGCACGGGCAGCGACACTGCGACACCGCAACGGCGCGCCGCTTGTGCGCCTGTATGGCCCCCGCGACATGGAGCAGCGGGGCGGCATCGTCGCCTTCAACGTGCTGCGGAGCGACGGTGGCGTGCTGCCCCACGAGCACGTGGAATGGCGGGCGCGCGAGCATGGCGTCGCCATTCGGGGTGGCTGCTTCTGCAATCCAGGGGCGGCCGAAAAAGCATTCGGATTCGATGCCATGGGAGTAGATCGCTGTTTCGACAAGCTCGAGGGTCGCTTCAGCATCGAGGCATTCCGTAGCTGCGCAGGGCAGGGCGCTACCGTGGGTGCGCTGCGTTTGTCCGTCGGTGCCCCCACCACGCGCACCGATATCGAGCGGGCCGTGGCACTGGTTGTTGATTGCAGCGAGTAGATTTGCCGGTCAGGCGGCGAGCGCCACGCCCGTCCGTTCGAAGCCGAACGCGGCGACGACTCGTTCGCAGGCTTCGCCGCGCAGGGCTTCGCGGCGGCGGAACTCGGCGCGACGCTTGCTTTCGATCGTCGACGCACAACGCGCGGGCTCGCGTGGCGGTAGCTCGTAGAAGCCGTCCGTGCCCGGAACGCCGCCGGCTTCCATCCAGAACGCATCGTACTCGGCCTTGACCCGGTCGGGGATGCCGGCGAATACATGGGCGGCATTGCCGATGCCTACGACGTGCTCCACGGCGAATGCTTCGGCCAACGCGCGAATCATCGACAGCAGCAGGTTCTTCGGCCGCAGGCCGTGGCACTGCCGGGTGAGCTCGCGTACCGCGTCGCGTCCAGCGTCGTTGGTCGCACCCTGCAGGCAACCGATGGCGATCGCGCGGCCGCCGTCGATGAAAGTCATGGTGGCGTGTGAGATCTGCAGGCCGTTCTGGTCGGTGAGCGAAAGGCTCAGTTCTCCTTCGCGACTGCGGCGGAACGGTGCTTTCAGGATGAGCGAGAGGTGCTGGCCGTCGCGAAGGCGCAGCTTGCTGAGCAACACCTGGCGCTCGCGATAAAGTGTGTGGAACAGCGGGCGCGGAAAGCGTGCGAGCGCGAATTCGTAATGGTCGCGCAAAGCCCGGAACCTCTGCTGCATGGTCCACGCACGGTTGATGTAGCGATGCTGGTAACGCTCCGGCAGCACGCGATCGATCGACGCGATGCCCGCCATCGGTGCCGACTCGAGGACGGCCAGCCACGCATCGTGTTCGCGCCAGCGTGCAACGCACCGGCCGATATAGGTAAACGTGGCGGCGATGCCACGCACGCGCGTGCTGTGCCAGCCGACGCGCCCGCTTAACGAGCGCGCGAAACGCAAGATGGATTGCATGAGGAAGGTCCGTTTCTTGGTGACGACGCACGTTATGCGCGCGCCCTTTTTCCCAGGGCTTTCATGATGCCAAGCCGTACGCCCGGTGTTCTGTCGGGGTTCGGAATGGGGAAAGGTCAGGGAAAGACGTGCGGACTCAATAGACCTTCGGTTCGCCCGGCGGGCGGGTCTTGAAGCGCTTGTGCACCCAGAGGTATTGCTCCGGTGCCTCCCGCACCATCTGCTCGATCTGCGCGTTCACGCGTGCCGTGTCCAGCGCGGCATCCTTGCTGGGGAAGTCGTCCATCGGTGCGCCCAGGCGCATCGCGTAGCCCGCGTCGCCGGGGAGGCGCCGGTGATAGAACGGGATGACCAGGGCGCCAGACAACCGGGCGAGGTGATGGGTGGCGGTGATCGTCGCGGCCTGCACGCCGAAGAACGGGACGAAGACATTGTCCTTGCTGCGCATGTCCTGGTCGGGCGCATACCAGAGCGTGCCGCCGGATTTCAGGTATTTCACCGTGCCGCGGATGTCGTCCTTCTCGAACATCGCATCCGCATAATGCAGACGCGAACGCAGCACCGCGAACTCGAACACGTCCGAATCCATGCGCCGGTACATGCCGGCGATGCGGATGCGCTGCGACACCAGCCGGGCACAGAGTTCGAGGTGCGAGAAATGCCCGCCCACGAGGAGGACGCCTCGCCCCGCCTTGCGGGCGGTTTCGAGATGCTCCAGCCCTTCGACCGTGACCGGTACCCGGGCGATCGCACGATCCGATCCCATCCACCCGAGCGCGAACTCGGCCAGCATCATGCCCACGTCGCACAGGTTGGCGCGCACCAGGACCTTCTGAGCCGCCGCGTCGAGTTCGGGGAAGCACAGGGCGATGTTCGTCGCGGCCACGCGCCGCCGCTCGGGGTTCAGGTGCAGCGCCAGCCGCCCGGCAAGGCGCCCCAGGCGCATCAGCAGCCGGAAGGGCAGGTGGGCGATCACCCAGATGAACGCGGCGCCCAGCCACGCCGGCCAGTGGCGGGGGGCGAGCAGGGCGCGAGTGAGGTGGGGACGGGGCATACCAGGCATGGCCGGGCATTGTAACGAATGGGGGCGGCTATACTGACCGGCTACCGGCAATCCAGGGAACCGCGTGCTCCTGCGCCTGCTCTACAACTTCGCCATGTACCTGTTCACGCCGCTGGTGATGCTTCGCCTGATGGCGCGCGGCATGCGTTACGGCGACTACCACGTGCGCTGGCGCGAGCGCTTCGGCCAGTTCCGCGAGCCTCGCCTTGCCGGCTGCCTGTGGGTGCACGCGGTGTCCGTGGGTGAGGTGAACGCGGCCGAGCCGCTGGTGAAGGCGTTGATGGAGGCCTACCCGCAGGCGCCGATGCTGGTGACCACGGTCACCCCGACGGGCTCCGAGCGCGTGCGCCAGCTCTTCGGCGACAAGGTGCACAGCGTCTACCTGCCCTACGACCTGCCGTTCGCCGTGAAGCGCTTCCTGCGCAATACACGCCCCCGGCTGGCCGTGATCGTCGAAACGGAGATCTGGCCAAACCTCTACTTCGCTTGTCGCCGGCACGGCATTCCGCTGCTCATCGCCAATGCCCGCCTGTCCGAGCGCTCGCTGCGCGGCTACGCACGCATGAGTTCGCTGGTGAAGCGTGCGCTGCGCTGCGTGAGCCATATCGCCGCGCAGTCCCGCACCGACGCCGCGCGGTATCGCCTGCTGGGCGCCGAGCCCAGCCAGCTCACCGTATGCGGCAACCTCAAGTTCGACATGCCCGTACCGCAGGCCGCGCTCGAGGCCGGCACGGCGATGCGCGAGGCCTGGGGCAAGGGGCGCCCCGTCTGGATCGCTGCCAGTACACACGAAGGGGAGGAGATGTGCGTCCTCGAGGCCCACCTTGACGTGATGCGCCGCCTCCCCGACGCCCTGCTGCTCATCGCACCGCGCCACCCGGAACGCTTCAAGGCGGTGGAGGCCTCCGTGCGAAGCCTTGGCTTCAACGTCGCCACGCGTAGCACCGACCGCGCGCCCGGGCTCGCCACGCAGTGCTTCGTCATCGATTCCATGGGCGAACTGCTGCGCTTCTTCGCCTCGGCCGACGTGGCCTTCGTGGGCGGAAGCCTCGTACCGATCGGCGGCCACAACGTGCTCGAGCCCGCGGCGCTGTGCAAGCCCGTGCTGGTGGGCCCGCACACCTTCAATTTCGAGGAAATCACCCAGGCCCTGCTGGACGAGGGTGGTGGCCAGCGTGTGAACGACCAGGACGAGCTCGGGGAGCATGTGCTGGCGCTGCTACGCGACCGGGAGCAGCGCGAGGCCATGGGCAACCGCGCGCGCCATGTCTTCGACAGCGAGCGCGGTTCGGTCGGCAGGGTGATGGAGCTGATCGACCGCTTGCTGCAGGAATAAGGCAAAAAGAACGGGCCACAAAGGGCCCGTTCTTTTCTTGCCGTATCCGGAGACTTACTGAAGCAGCGCGTTCACCGCTTCGAGGTCCTTCACGTCCACCGTGCCGGCCGTCTGCTTGAGCAGCAGCTTGTCGAGGATGAACTGGTGGCGGGACTGCGAGTAATCGCTGAGCGCCTGGGTCAGGTTCTGCTGCGCGATCAGCACGTCGACGATGGTGCGCGTG
>NZ_DASYDO010000079.1:0-29731 GCF_036499525.1 Luteibacter sp.
CCGCGCCCAGGGCCAACGCCTGGATGCCGTTTGACACCGCGTTGGTACCCAATGCCACGCCATCGGCTAGGTTCACTGTCGCGTTCTGGCCGATCGCCGTGCCCCCCGGCGCCGTCTGCTGCACGATCGCACCGTTGCCCATGCCGATACCGTTGTCACCGTTCACCGTGGTCTGCGGACCGATAGCGACGGACTCCGCACCGACGGCCGCCGAGTCGGTAGCGGTGGAGTTGGCGTGGAAATACTGGATCGGCGTCACCGAGAACGAACTCATCGCGCCCTTCAACTGGCGCAAGGTCACCGCGTCCTGGTCCTCCGTGCCATCCGCCACATTGGTGATCTGGCGGAAGTCCGTGATGTTTCCCACTGATACCGAGCCGAGCAGGTTGCGGTCGGTCGTGTTGTACGGGATGACGTTGGTGCCAACGAGGATCGAACCGGAGGTCGGCGCGATCGCGCGATCAGATATGGCACCGGAACCCAGCGCCGCGCCACCGAGCACCGACACACCGCTACCCTGGCCCAGCGCGGTACCGTTGTCGGCGGTGGCTGTGGCGCCGATACCCGCCGCCAGCGCATTAAGGCCGACGGCGCCATCGTTGTCGTGGTTTCCGCCAGCCGAGCCACCGTCGTTCACGCTGTAGTAGTGCGTTGCGCCGGCTTCCACGGCACTATTCAACGTCTCCAAGGCCTGATTGGTGGCGAACAGCTGCGAGCCATTGATCGCGTCGGTGCTTCCGCCGTCGATGCGACCGGCGGCCACGTTGGTGAGGGTGCGTTCGGCACCGGCCGCACCGATGCTGACCGAACTGATCGCCGCCGTGCCGGCGAAGGCGTATGACGTACCGCTAATGGTGATGCCTGCTGTGTTCACCACCGAGTCGGTGACAGAGCCAGAACCGAGTGCGACAAACCCCGAACTGCCCGCGATGGCCCCGTCGCCTATGGCGATCGCACCGGGGGCCAGTGCAGCGCTGGCGTTTCCAAGGGCGACCGAGCCCTGACCTTGCGCCGTCGTACCGTTTCCCAATGCGACGGCGCCCTTGCCGCTGGCCCTGCCGCTGGCGCCAATCGCCACAGCGCCGTCACCATTCGCCGAGTTCGTATCACCGATCGCCACCCCCCCGTCGCCGTTCGCGGTCTGCCCCTCGCCCAGCGCGATGGCCCCGATACCGGCATTCACCTGTGAGTTGTGGCCAGCCACGATGGACCCCGTGCCCGCTGCCGCGGCGACGGACACGGTGTCACCGATGGCGACGGTAAAGTCGGCGAGTGCCGTTGCGGTATGACCGAGCGCGACGCTCCCTACCCCTGCCGCGGTGGTGTCCCCGCCAACGGCAGTGGAACTGATACCTGTGGCCAAGGCACCTACACCTGCCGCCAGCGCATTGAGGCCGGTCGCGCCATCGTTGTCGTGGTTTCCGCCTGCCGTGCCACCGTCGTTCACGCTGTAGTAGTACGTTGTGCTGCTTTCCACTGCGCTGTTCAATGTCTCCAAGGCCTGGTTGGTGGCGAACAGCTGCGAGCCATTGATCGCGTCGGTGCTTGAGCCGCTGATGCGACCGGCGGCCACATTGGTGAGAGTGCGTTCGGTTCCGATCGCTCCCACGCTCACGGCGGAACCTGGAGTCGTGCCGGCAAATGCATAAGTCGTGCCGTTGATCGTGAAGCCGGTCGTGCCGACCGCAGCCGCCGTCACCGAATTGGAACCGAGCGCCAGATCGTCGGCATTTGTCGCTACCGCCTGGAAACCTATGGCTGTCGCGCCTGTCGCGTTGGCTGAAGCACCATTGCCGATGGCTGTTGCGCCTGCGAACGTACCCGACGTGGAATCGCTGCCGATAGCGACGCCATGCGAGCCGAGCGACCTGGCACCGGCGCCGATTGCCACGGCGTTGTTGTCAGACGCCAACGTTCCGCCGCCGAAAGCCACCGAACCATTTGCGGTCGCCTGGGCGGAGGAACCGAACGCGGAAGCGCCAGTCCCGCTTGCGACGGAATCCTGGCCGATCGCCGACGCCGCTTGTCCCGAGGCAGAAGCAGCGGCACCTATGGCGATCGAATGAAACTCTGACGCCTGAGCTTGATCCCCCAGGGCCAGTGCGCCCTCCCAATTGGCCTGCGACGCGTTACCCAGGGCGATGGCTCCCTGGCCGGTCGATACATTGCCATTGCCGATGGCAACCGCACCTTGACCACCGGCTCTGTTGTTCTGGCCAAGCGCGACTGCGCCATCGGCCGGAGTACCAGCAACTCCGACCGCCTGGTCACCCGAGCCTGCGAGGTTGGTGCTGCCCATGGCTAGGGTTCCGTTGCCGGTCGCGGTATTCTCCGCGCCTTGGGCAACTGCCCCCGTGCCGGTGGCTGTGTTTGGATCGCCGATCGCCACGGCACCATTTCCGCTGGCCAGGTTGCCCGCACCGATCGAGACCGCGTTGCCATCGAGCGCGTTTGCGCCCATACCAACGGCAACCGCTTGCCCCCCTGCTGCAAGCGCATTCAATCCTATCGCGACGGCGCCGTCCGCCTGGGCCGAAGCGGACGAACCGACGGCGATCGAGTCTTGCCCGACGGCGCTACCAGAACTTCCTATGGCCGTCGCTCGTGCGCCTGAGGCCGTCGTCCCATTGCCGGCCGCGAAGCTGCTGGCCCCACTAGCGTTTGCGTTCAAACCCATTGCCGTAGCGTTCTCGGCGGAGGCGACAGCCAGGCCCCCCAGCGCCGTCGCGCCGTTCGCGAGCGCGTTGGCGTTGTCACCGATGGCAGAAGCCGACGTGCCTTTAGCATGCGAAGCGGATCCCAGTGCCGTTGCCGCGCCTGGCGCAACGGCCAGGTCCAACGGATCGACCCCTACAAAATTCGATGTATTCGACGGATCGCTCTTCTGGAAGACCAGACCTGCCCCCGTCCCTTGCGCGCTTGCGGCGGTACCGATAGCCTGGTCTTGATTGCTTCGTGCGGATGAATTGGTTCCTATGCTTATGGTTTCGACCGCGGACGCGACCGCAGCTGCACCGACGGCAATAGAAAAACTACCCGAAGCGGTTGTCTTGGCACCGTTTGCCAATGCCCCAACGGCAATTGACGTCGCTCCCGTCGCTTGCGCGTTATAACCTGCCGCGATGGAAGAACCTCCTGTAGCAGCCGCTTGTGTGCCGACTGCCGTAGCCAGGTTTCCGGCGTTGGCCATGAAACCCAGGGCTGTCGCGTAATCGGCCGTCACCCTCGCACCCGCGCCGAAAATTGTCACCGCGAGCTTGTTGGCTCCATCGGCGCCACAACCGGTAACGATCGAAAAAAAGCCGCTGCCATCCGCCAACGTCGACTGGTACGACGTTCCGTCCGCTCCCGTAAATGTCTGCGCGCCGGTTCCTCCATTACAGAGGACGCCAGCGCTTGGGTAAACGACCGATGCCTCAGCAGCGCCTGCGCATAGTAGCGACACACCTAATACCGTCATCGAAAATGGAATCGACATAATGACAACACGCTGCTGGATCAGTCCTTTCCTAACCACTGCGCATCGTCCTTCTGGCGACGTCCCGCGTCGCTTCGCCAATTCCGAAGCCACCACGAGCACACGACGAGCCCGGTCCCATACAGTGCAGTAGATCCGATTCATTTCTACCTCCTTGCAGTTAGAAAACGCACGTCTCGACTACCGAAGATGTGCGGGCGCTCGGCGCGAAACGACGCCGCTCAAGGTGAACGACGTGCATCAAGCCGATACGTAAACTCGGGATGTAACGGAAGTGCTGTAAACACCGATGCTTTCGACCGGCGCTCGGAAGAAGCCCACTACGCTGCGAGCGGTGGTGCAAAGAAGCCATCGTCGTAATGATGAATATCCCCCATGGATTCTGCTCGACGCTAACTTCTTCCTGCAAAAACTTCAAGTGATGTATTTCGACAGGTTTACCATCGGTCACATCCATCCATGTGGACGGCCAAACAAGGACGGCGGCGCGAGGTGACCAGGGCCACGAACACTAGCTACCCCTACCTGTTGAGTGAGAGCACGAACTGACGCCGACAACTCAGTACGGAAAGATTCTCCAATACGTCCGGGCTCCGCAGGAGAGCTGTTGCGATGAGAGCGTATCGAGAATTGTCCCTGGACGAGCGCGTGGAAATTCAGCAGCGCATGCGAGCTCGCAAAAGCTCCCGCGCGATAGCCCGTACGCTCGGACGTGCGCCAAGCACGATCAGTCGTGAGTCCCCCCCCTGCGTCAGAATAGTTGTCGCCCCGATAGAATCAGGAACCCGGGGGCGAAGATGAGAGAACGAGTTGGCGCGATACGGACAAGCATCAAAGACCGGGCGATAACCCGCCTGTTGCTGCCCGAGAGCGCTCGTACCGTGCAGGCCGATGAGGGAGTGTATGTCGCCAGCGAATCGACCTTCGCTCGCGTCTTGCAAGCCCATGGATAGACCGCGCATCGTGGTCGGGCCAAGGCGCCCAAGGCTACGCGCCTGCCGACCACGCATGTGGCAATGGCGCCGCGCCAGATCTGGTGCTGGGACATGACCTACCTGCGCGCGACTGGACACCCGTCGGTACCGTCACGCTCAACCCCGAGCGTGATTCGGTGGTAGCGGTGGCGCATCACGCCGAACACATACAACTATTCGCTGCATGACAGAGGCAACAACTATCTTGACGTGCACCGGCTCGTCCTCGGCACCAAGCTGGCCCTACTAAGACCCAGCTTTCGGGCCATTACGGCCCAGGCTCGACGGTAAGCCGTCGAATAGGTCCTTCAGATTCATAGGAAACGGGAAAACGATGGTCGAGGTCCGCTCGCTGGCAATCACATTGAGCGTCGACAGATAACGAAGCTGCATGGCCTCCGGCCGCTGGCCAAGAATTTCTGCCGCCTCGAGCAATTTCTGCGCGGCCTGCTGCTCACCTTCCGCATTGATGATCTTGGCGCGCCGCTCGCGCTCCGCTTCAGCCTGGCGGGCGATCGCTCGCACCATCGATTCATCGATATCGACATGCTTGATCTCGACATTGGCGACCTTGACGCCCCAGGCATCGGTCTGTGCGTCGAGGATCTCCTGGATGTCCGCGTTGAGCTTGTCCCGTTCAGCGAGCATCTCGTCGAGCTCATGCTTGCCTAATACCGAACGCAGTGTGGTCTGAGCCAGTTGACTGATTGCCTGCATGAAGTTTTCGACCTGGATGGTGGCGCGTTCCGGCTCGACCACCCGGAAATAAATAACGGCGTTTACCTTGACTGAGACGTTATCGCGCGAGATGACGTCCTGCGTGGGCACGTCGAGCACAACCGTCCGGAGGTCCATGCGGACCATCTGCTGCACATAAGGAATGAGGATGATGAGACCGGGTCCCTTCACTCCCGTGAAGCGTCCAAGAGTGAATACCACGCCGCGCTCATACTCGCGAAGGATCTTGATGGCGGCCGTCAGGAAGACGAGCAAGATGAGGAAGAGCGGGATGTAGAAAACGAGGCTGCCGATCATTTCCATGTCATGTCTCCTTGATGTGAGGCGCCGCGCCAGGATCGATAGCCGCGCGTTCGTCGCGGCCAACACGGAGCACCAGACCAGAAAGCGAAGTGATGACGACCTTCGTGCCGACCTTCGGATCGTCGTCACCGGTCGCCTGCCAGCGTTCCCCGTGGACAAACACATGACCTTTGCCCTGGCTCCAATCCAGGACCGTGCCAGAAGCTCCGATCATGTGCTCCCAACCGCTGACAACTTTTCGGCGGCGTGCAGTCAGCGCCATTCTTGCAAAGACGATGGTCATCGTGAGGCCCGTAAGCGCCACGACAAGCAAGACAGGCTTGGCTACCTGGAACTGCGGAACGTCGGTATCGATCATGATCGCACCGCCCAGGACGAAGGCTACGATTCCCCCTATGCCCAGGATGCCGAACGATGGCGCAAAAGCCTCCGCTGTCATCAACCCGATCCCGAGCAAGAGCAACGCGACGCCCGCATAGTCCACTGGCAGCACGGTGAGCGCATAGAATCCGGCCAGCAAACAGATCACACCAACGGTGCCTGGCAATAGCGCGCCGGGGTTCATGAGTTCAAACAAGAGGCCGTATATACCGATCATCATGAGAATGATGGCGATATTGGGTTGGGTGATCGTTGCCAGAAGCCTGGTGAGCCAATTGGGATTGACGTCGACGAGCATGAGATTTCGCGTATCGATCTTGACCTGAGCATTGCCGACGGTTACCGAGCGGCCATGGATCTGGGTAAGCAGGTCCTGCCTGTCACGGGCGACAACGTCGATCACGCCCCGGTCCAACGCCGCCTGCGCAGAAAGGCTGGCCGCGTTGCGTACCGAGTCCTCGGCAAAGTCGACGTTGCGTCCTCGCAGTTCGGCGATCGAGCGAATATATGCAATCGCATCATTAAGGGATTTTGCTTCACTCGCGTCATTGGGCTTAGGCTTGCCTCCCTCTTTCCCTCGCTCTGTTTTATCCGTCGGCGACGAGAACGGCGAGCCACCGCCGATCTGCACCGGGGTCGCGGCGCCTACATTGGTGCCAGGCGCCATGGCTGCGACATGGCTTGCGTAGAGAATGAATGCCCCGGCGCTCGCGGCACGCCCGCCACTCGGGCTCACATAGGTCACTACAGGCACCGACGAACGCAGGATTTCCTGGATTATTTCGCGCATCGAGCTGTCGAGGCCGCCAGGTGTATTCATCTCGATAACAATAAATGGCGAATGTGCAACCGCAGCCTTGCGTAACTCCCGGACGACATAGCTGGAAGTCGCCGGTCCGATCGCGTTCTCGACGTGTAGGACCGGCACCGACCGGACGCTCTGCTGGGGACCCGTCGATCCCCAGCACAACAAGGCGGCAAGCGAAAGGCCGAGGGCGCCAAAGACCCTGATGGAGAAAACCCTGATAGCGTGAGTCTTGGCCATTGCTCATGATCCTCACCGCGCGGCGGGAACCGTCCCGTGGAACGGGTTAGTTCGCCTCTCTGGCGATCAGTTCGATCGCTAAGAGAAAATCATCGTTCGTCTTGAAGACCCTACTCCTGACCGGTTAACGGACTGTGAGGACACACGCTGCTCAGCCTGCGAGCAACTGGAACATCGTCAAACCGCCTCACCGGTGGCTACACGCACCCGAAAATGCGATACTTATCGGTTAATGGCCGCCATCGCTTCGCCAATCACCCCCAAAGACACCCGTGAAGACCCCTCAAGGCTTGCAGACGCTGATCGAAGATGGCGTCATTGATGAAGTGCTGCGACCACTCAAGAGTGGCAAGGAAGCGGCGGTCTACATCGTCCGCAGCGGCGATAAAGTACGGTGCGCAAAGGTTTACAAGGACTCCGCGCAACGCAGCTTCCAGCAACGGGTGCAGTACCAGGAAGGTCGCAAGGTACGAGGCAGTCGCGAGGCCCGTGCGATCGGCAAAGCCAGCAAGTACGGGCGCAAGCAACAGGAAGTAGCCTGGAAGAACACTGAGGTCGATGCGCTCTTCCAATTGCGCGACGCTGGCATACGCGTACCTGAGCCGTATGGCTACTTCCACGGCGTACTAGTGATGGAACTGGTCACTGACGCCGAAGGTTTCTCCGCACCCCGCCTGGGTGAGGTTGAACTCAGTGCGGAGACGGCGCGTGAATACCATCGAGTACTGGTGCGGCAAGTGGTGCGGATGTTGTGTATCGGACTGATTCATGGAGATCTGTCCGCGTACAACGTATTGATTGGCCTGGATGGGCCGGTAGTGATCGACTTCCCCCAGGTCGTCAGTGCCGGGGGCAACAATGCGGCGCGCGCGATGCTGCTGCGTGACGTCAACAACCTCACCGCACATCTTGGACGTTGGGCACCCGAGCTATTTGAGACGTGGTACGGCGAGGAGATGTGGGCGATGTTCGAAGCCGGTGAGCTGCGACCCGATTCGGAACTGACCGGCGAATTCGAGCCAGACGAATCCGAGGTGGACCTGGATAGCATCCGTCAATCCATCAATGATGCGCGTGAAGAAGCGCTGATTCGACAGCAGGGCCGCGAAGCGGCGGCGGAAGAATAGAACCGGATAGACGGCCGCCCTGCTCGCTTTCTTCGTTCGTCCAAAGGCGCGCATGGGTGACTTGCAAGCGGTAGACTCCTTGCCACAGAACCTGCGCGAACATTACGAGTCGAGGTAGCACAAACCGTGAATGAGTTCACCGATATCGCATGCCCCTACTGCGGCGAGACCATCGAAGTGGCCGTGGATGTCTCCGCGGGGAGCCAGACCTATATTGAGGATTGCCAGGTGTGCTGCCGCCCGATCACAATCCGGCTGGTAGTGGACGAAGGCGACGAATCATTCGCGGTTTCCGCTTTCGCGGAGAACGACGGCTAGGCCCCTTTTGTGGGAGCGCGTTCGCGATCCGTGGCCTGTTCCGTCTCAAACCCCAATAGTTCGACAAACCAATCGGCTAATCGCCCTCCCGAGGGAAAGGGCGGCGCCGGGAGCCTCTATGCAAACCATCGTCGAGATAGAAGCATCCCACGTCCCTGAAGTCGTGGCTCTCTGGGAAGAAGCGGGCCTGGCCCATCCCTGGAACGACAGCGAACGAGACATTCGTCTCGCCCTGTCCCACCCGACGAATGTGATCTTCGGAGCCCGGGAAGACGACGGCACCCTCGTCGGAACCATCATGACCGGCTTCGACGGCCATCGTGGATGGATCTATTCGCTGGCGGTGGCGGACAGCCAACGCGGCAAAGGCACTGGCAAGCGACTCGTGCAGAGCGCGGAAACCTGGCTCGCCGGTCAGGGGGCGCCCGTTGTGCGGTTGCTCGTGCAAGGCAGCAACGCGAAGGCCGCAGGCTTCTATGAAGCCTGCGGTTACGAACGCGGCGACTTCATCGCCTTCGGCAAGAAACTCGATAGCGGTGCATAGAAGACATCCGTCGATCAGTGAGATCGACCGAACGTATCTGCAAATCGGAGACTACCCGCAAGCATACCGGGCAATGCGGCAAGCAGCTTGACTCGAAGGAGTGATTCGCGACAGTCATGCAGATATTGAGCGTGTGCCGAGGCGATCGCCCGCACTTGATCGAGGGTTCTCCGGGGGGCTTCAACCCCCTACCGTAGGTTCATGCGGCGCACGCGCCATATCATTGGAAGTCATACATGGCACACAGTCCTCGCACCGATCTTGACGAACTCTTCCTCCGCCGCCAACGCGAACGCTTGCTGGAGCTGCGTGCGCAGCTGATCGCCACCGGTGACGCCGCCGGCGCCGAAGAGGACACGTTGCAGCAAGCCGCAGGCGACGAACCGCAGGATGAGGTCGACGATGCTAATCGGCTGGAGCAGCAAGCCAATAATGAGGCCGTGCTCGCGCGGAGCGAAGCCCGAGTCGTCGCCATCGACCGGGCGTTAGCAAAATTTGGCGAGCGCACTTACGGCATTTCCGATGGTAATGGCGAACCCATCGACCGCGCTCACCTGGAAGCAGTACCGGAGGCAGTCTTCACAAGTGAAGAGCTGCGTGCGAAACAACAGCGCACCTGAGTGCCCGGGCACCGGTCCCTGCCTGAGAGCCCGGTGCCCAGCCTTGTGTTGTGGAAGCGAGATGATTTAAGCGGCACGCCCAGCCGCCAACCGCCCCTCCCCGCCGCTCAGGCAAACCCAGCCGGCGATCCCCGAGAGGATTGACCCGGCAACGATGCCGAGCTTCGCTTCGGCCTGAAGGGGCGCATTCCCCGGGAAGGCCAGCAAGCTGATGAACAATGACATCGTGAAACCGATACCACACAGCATGGCTGTGCCAAGCAGCTGACGGCGGTGCGCTCCCCGGGGCATCGCTGCCCAGCCAAGCCGAATGGCGATCAAGGCGGTGAAGTACACGCCAATGACCTTACCGAGGGCAAGGCCAAGACCGACGCCTACGGTGACGGGGGCGAGCCACTGTCCAAGTCCGATACCAGAGAAGCTGATGCCGGCATTGGCAAATCCGAAGAGAGGTAGAACGGTCAGCGGCACCAGCCGGTGGAGTGCGTGCTCGAGCCGCAACAGCGGCGAATTGGTGCAGTCTCCGTTCGATGGCGCTCGCCCCATGTCGTCGCGGAGCGGAACGCAAAAAGCAGTGGCCACGCCGGCCAGGGTCGCGTGGATGCCGGACGCGTGCACGAGCACCCAGAGCAGCGTGCCCAGCGCGAGGTAAGGCCAGAGCGTGCGCACCCCGAAGCGATTGAGACCGGCCATGGCCCCGACTACCAACAGCGCTCCGCCGAGGTACGGAATGCTCAGGTGCGGCGTGTAGAAGGCTGCGATGATGATGACTGCGCCGAGGTCGTCGATAATGGCCAGGGCCGCAAGGAACGCCTTTAACGATGCGGGAACCCGCTTACCCAGCAGGGTTGCGACACCAAGCGCAAAAGCGATGTCCGTAGCGGAGGGGATGGCCCACCCCGCTGCCGTCTCCCCGCCCACGCCGTTGGCCAATAGATAGATTAGCGCCGGCACCCCCATACCGCCGAGAGCCGCGAGGCCAGGGAGCACGCGCAACCGGTTGTCCGCCAGTTCCCCGTCGATGACCTCGCGCTTGATTTCAAGGCCAACGAGCAGGAAGAAGATGGCCATGAGTCCGTCGTTGACCCAGTGCAGGACACTTAACGGCCCGACGGCAAACGCGAAGAAGACCTCGTAGGCGCCTCGCCAGGGGGAGTTGGCCACGACAATGGCACTTGCTGCCGCGCCCATCAGCACGAGACCGCCGGTGGCCGAACCGGAGACAAAATCGAGGATGCGTTGGAAGGGACGCCAAATGAGGGTTGAAAGCAATGGACTGTCCTGCCCGGAATGGTTATTGAATACTCTCACTCCGGAATGTCGTCGGCCACCCCTGCCCCAAGGATGGCGCCCGTTAGCGAGCGTTTATCGCCGAATGTACGCTCAGTTCGTACCAGTGCTCCTTCCCGCGATCGTCGTGGAACTTGCGCAACACAGGAGCAAGTTCGTTGTCGGTGCACCAGGTATCGAATACTTTCCAGACGGCATTATAGGGATGTGTCGGGTTCCGGATGTCGTAATCGGGCGCCCAGCGAAACGTTTGCAGGATCAGCGCCACTGTGTTGTTTTGCCCGGCTCCCAGCCTTACAGGTACCACCTCGGCGCCGGCCAGGATACGCGTGGTGAATTCCGTGCGGACGGTATCGAAGAATTCCTGCACCTGGCGCAGGTCGCGTTCACCGCATGGTCCGTTGAGGCTGGCTTCGCGCTCCAGGTCCTTCATGCAATCGGCCTTCGCGCAGGTTTCTGTGATGTGGAGCATGGCGCCCAAAGTGGTGGCTGGCATGATCGTCGTCTCGGCTCAAGGTTGGTCTGGACTACATCGGCTGCTCAGGGTGTGGCATCACCCCATCCACCTCCCAGGGCTCGAATCAGGTTTACCGTGGCACCAGCCTGCTCCCCTCGCAGCCGGACGTCGTTAAGGCGCGCGCCAAGCACGAAGCGCTCTGCATCCAGGACATTCAGGTAGGCGACCGAGCCGTCCTCGTATTGAACCTTCGACAGGCCGAAAGCGCGAGAGGCCGCGTTGACGGCGTCGCCTTGTACCGTGGTTTGTGTTTCGAGAATACGTAATGCCGCTAGATTGTCCTCGACTTCGCGGAAGGCCAGCAACACCTGGCTGCGATAGTTGGCCACGCTCTCCTCGTACCGGGCCTTCGCGCCTTCAAGATTGCCTTTGCGAACCCCGCCATCAAAGAGCGGGAGGTTGACGGCTGTGCCCACCAGGGGACCCAGCAGGAAGGTTCGGCTTGACCACTTGAAGACATTGGCGAGGCTTTCGGCCTCGTAACCACCCGTGCCGGTCAGGATGACCGAGGGGAAGTACGCTGCCCTGGCGACACCGATACGCGCGTTTGTCGCTGCCATGGCGCGCTCGGCGGCTGCTACGTCCGGACGGCGCTCCAGCAGGGCCGAAGGAAGACCGGCAGGGATACGCAGGACAACAGGTTTCAGCGGCGACGAGGCAAAGCTGAAGTCGGCGGGCGCCTTGCCCAGCAAGACCGCCAACGCATGCTCCGTATCGGCCCGCAACCGTTGGGCAGTCATCGCGTCGGATTGCGCCGAGGCGAGTTCGGCTTCGCTCTGAGCGACTTCGAGATCCGTCACTTCGCCGGCTTCCGCCCTATGCCGGATAAAGACCGTGCCCTGCTCCCTCAGATCGATCGCGCGGTTGTAGACCTCGAGCTCGGCATCGAGCTCCCGCAACCGGAAGTAATTGAGCGCTACATCGGCTTGCAGGACCAACTGCACCGACCGGAACAACGCTTCGGTCTGCTGCGTATCCGCATGCGACGCATGAACGCTCGACGCCACGCGGCCGAAGAGGTCGGCTTCATAGGAGATGTTCGCCTGGGCCCGCCATACGGTCTGAGCGTTGGGCCGTTCCCCTCCACCGGGTACACCGAGGGATTCCGGCGCATTCTGTTGCCGGGTGGGGCCGAAGCCGGCGGACACGTCGGGGAAGCGAGCCGCACCCGTCCGCCGCTCCGCTGCCCGCGCTTCCTGGACGCGGGCCGCGGCTGCGGCCAGGTCGACGTTGCCTGCCAGGGCCTCTTTTTCGAGGCGATCGAGTTCGGCGTCGCCAAACACTTCCCACCACTGGCCACGCGACGCGGCTTCAGCAGGCAATGCGGGTTGCCAGCTTCCCGCTGTATCGTCCTTAAGCGCTTCCTTATAAGTCGCGGGGGCGCTCACATCGGGCACCGTGTACTTGGGAGCGAGTGAACAGCCTGCCACGCCTGCAGCCAACACGATGGCCACGAGAGTCGGTGACACGCGCATCAGCTGGCCCTCCCCGGGATCCCGTCTTCGATACCGATGACGCGTCCGTTTCGTCCATGCTTGTCCTCCAGCCGATGTGCGCCGGCCAGGCGACGAAGGATCACGTAGAAGACCGGCGTCAGAAGCAGGCCGAACAGGGTCACGCCGAGCATGCCGGCGAATACGGCGACGCCCATGGCGTGTCGTGTCTCCGAGCCGGCGCCACGGGAATAAACCAGCGGGAGCACGCCCATGATGAACGCAATGGAGGTCATCAGGATCGGGCGCAGACGTAGCCGGCTCGCCTCGATGGCGGCGTCGACGATGGATCGGCCCTGGATCTCCAGTTCGCGCGCGAATTCCACGATCAGGATCGCGTTCTTGGACGCCAGGCCTACCAGGACCATCAAACCCACTTGGGTAAAGACGTTGTTGTCGCCGTTATCAAGCCAGACACCGATCAACGCGCAAAGGAGGCTCATGGGCGCGATCAGAATGACGGCCAACGGTAAGGTCAGGCTTTCGTAGAGAGCCGCGAGGGCCAGGTACACCAGCAGCAGGCTCACAGGAAACACCACCAGTGATGCGTTGCCGGCGATGATCTGCTGGTAGGTCAGGTCTGTCCATTCCAAACGGAAGCCACGCGGCAGCGTCTCCGCGGCCACACGTTCGACCGCGGCCTGGGCTTCGCCGGAGGAATAGCCGGGAGCCGGGCCGCCATTGACGTCTGCTGCCAGGTATCCGTTGTACCGGACCACCGATTCCGGGCCGAAGGTCCTGGATACCTTGACCAGCGAGCCCAGCGGAATCATTTCACCCGCCGCATTGCGTGTCTTCAACAGCCCGATGTCCTCGGGATGGGCGCGAAACGGCGCGTCGGCCTGCACGCGAACCTGGAACACACGACCGAACCGGTTGAAGTCGTTGACGTACTGGGAGCCCAGGAAAACCTGCATCGTGTTGAATACATCGGTCACCGCCACGCCGAGCTGCTTGGCCTTGTCGCGGTCCAGATCCACCTTCAGTTGAGGTACGTCGATCTGATAGTTGGTAAACGCCGGGCCCAGTTCGGGCGTCTTCGCCGCCTTCGCCAGGAACGCCTTGGTGACCTCGTTCAGCGCGGTATACCCCTGTGCGCCTCGATCTTCGATCTGGAATTTGAAACCGCCCAGGGTACCGAGGCCCAGCACGGGTGGCGGCGGAAACACCGCGATGTACGCGCCCTTGATAGCGGCGTACTTCTGGTTCAATGCCGCCACGATCGCCCCCGCCGACTCGGCGTCGCCGTGCCGTTCGTCAAAGGGTTTGAGTTTCAGGAACATGACGATGGCGCTGGATGAATTCACGAAGCCGTTCACGGAGAGGCCCGGGTGTTGAACCGCGTGCTCAACACCTGGCTGTGCAAGCCCGATCGTGCCCATCTCGCGAGTGATGGCCACCGTGCGATCGAGCGACGCGCCGTTGGGCAGCTGTGCCACGGCGACGATGTATTCCTTGTCCTGCAGGGGAATGAAGCCACCGGGAACGGTATTCCCCATGAAGATGGCGCCGGCCAGGAGGACGAGATAGACCGCTATCATGGCGCCTTTGTGCCGGATAACCCGGGTAACGCCGGAACCGTAATGATCGGACCCTCGACGGAACACCCTGTTGAAGGCAGCGAAGAAGCGACCGAGGACGCGATCCATACCCCGGGTGAGCGCATCCTTTTTCTCTTCCCTGCCCTTCAGCAGCAATGCCGCGAGCGCCGGAGAAAGCGTGAGCGAATTGAATGCGGAGATCACCGTGGAGATGGCGATCGTCATGGCGAACTGCTTATAGAACTGTCCCGTCAGGCCCGACATGAAGGCCAATGGCACGAAGACGGCAACCAGGGTCAGGGCGATGGCCACGATGGGGCCACTCACCTCCTGCATCGCCTGGTACGTGGCGTCGCGCGCCGACAGTCCCGATTCGATATTCCTCTCGACGTTCTCCACGACCACGATGGCGTCGTCGACCACGATGCCGATCGCCAGGACCATACCGAACAGCGACAGCGCGTTGATCGAGTAGCCCAGTAACAACATCAACGAGAACGTACCCACGATCGAAACCGGTACGGCCAACAGAGGGATCAGGGAGGCGCGCCAGGTCTGCAGGAACAGGATAACGACGAGGACAACGAGGGCTATCGCTTCGATGAGCGTATGGATCACAGCCTCGATGCTGGAGCGAACGAAGGTCGTGGGGTCATAAACGATGCTGTATTCGACGCCCGGCGGCATGTCGACCTTCAGGTCCTTCATGGCCTCGCGGACGTCATGCGAAACCTGGAGGGAATTCGCGCCCGGCAGCTGAAATATCCAGAGCGCGACGGCTTCCTTGTTGTCCAGCAGAGCACCGGAGCCGAATTCGGCGGCACCGAGTTCCACGCGCGCCACGTCGCGCAGGTGAATGAGTGCCCCGTGTTCGCTCTTGAGGATGATGTCGCGGAATTCGTCTTCCGTCTGTAATCGACCCTTGGCGTTGATGCTCAGCTGCAAGGGAACCTTGCCAGACATCGGCGCGCCGCCGATAAGCCCAGCGGCCACCTGGACGTTCTGCTCCCTGATCGCAGCCACCACGTCTGTCGCGGTGAGGTTGCGCTCCGCCAGTTTCCGGGGATCCAGCCAGACACGCATGGCGTAGTCGCCGGCACCCTTGATGACGACCTGGCCGATACCTTTGATTCGCTCCAGCCGTTCCTTGACATTGATCAGCGCGTAGTTGCGCAGGTAGGTCTGATCGTATCGGCCGTCCGGTGAGATCAGATGCACGGCAAGGGTCAGCGTCGGCGACGACTTGATCGTCGTGACACCCAGCAACTGCACGTCTGGCGGAAGGCGTGGCAGCGCCTGTGCCACCCGGTTCTGCACCAGTTGCTGATTCTTGTCCGGATCCGTACCGAGACGGAAAGTCACGGTCAGTGCGATGTTTCCATCGGCGCTCGCCTGGGACTGCATGTAGAGCATGCCTTCCACGCCGTTGATCTGTTCCTCGAGCGGCGCAGCCACGGTGTCGGCCAGCACCTTGGGATTGGCTCCCGGGTACGAGGCATAGACCACTACCGAGGGTGGAACGACCTCAGGGTATTCGGAAATCGGGAGCTGGAATATCGAGATGATGCCCGCCAGCAGGATAAGCGTGGAAAGGACCCCGGCGAAAATGGGCCGATCGATAAAAAAGCGGGAGATGTTCATGGCGTTTCGTTCTCGCCCGTCATCGGTACCACTTTCTCCTGAACCGGCTCACCTGGATGCACGCGCTGGAGGCCGTTGACGATGATCCGCTCTCCTGGTTTCAGACCCGTGCTGACCACGCGAAATCCGTCAACCAAACCACCGAGGGTGACTTCGCGGTATTGCGCCGTTTTTTTTTCGTCGACGACAAGGACGTACTTTTTCGCCTGGTCGGTCGAGATGGCCCGGTCGTCGACGAGAACCGCAGGATGCGGAAGGGCCGCACCCACCGAGACCCGCGCGAAGAGGCCTGGCACGAGAAGACCGTCGTCGTTCGGGAACGAAGCACGAACCCGGATCGTCCCCGTCGCATTGTCGAGTTGGTTATCGACCGACGCGACCTTGCCGAGACGAGGCGTGTCGGCCTCGTTGGCCAGCCCCAGGCGCACCTGCACTTCACGCTCGCCGGTCGTTCTCAGGTAGCGAAGGTAGGTTTGTTCGTCGACATCGAAATCGGCGTAGATCGGCGAGATCGACACCAGCGTGGTCAGCGACGGTGAGCTGTAGCCCGCAGCGACGATATTTCCGACCGTGCGTTCGGCCCGGGATACCCTGCCGTCGACAGGCGCGTCGATCATGGTATAGCCGAGGTCGACCTTCGCCTGTTCGAGCGCCGCCTCGGCAGCCTTTACGTCGGCCGAGGCAGAGAGTGACGCATTGAACCGATCGTCGAAATCGCGCCGGGAAATCGCGTTGCCTGCGAGTAATTTTTGCGCGCGAGCGTAATCGGCGTTCGTAAAGGTCGCCCGTGCACGCGCGGCCGCGAGCTGCGCCGCGGCACGGTTGACGGCTGCCTGGTAGGGCCTGGGGTCGATAAGGAAGAGAGGGTCACCCTTCTTCACCAGCTGACCGTCCCGGAAGTAGACCTTCGTGATCATTCCGGGCACCTGCGCCCGGATGTCGACGCTGTTCACCGCTTGCAGACGACCCGAGTAAGTCTGCCATTCCGATACCTGCCTGCCGATGACCTCGGCGACATCCACGGAGGGCGCCTGCGCGGTCCCAGGGGTACTGCCGTGGCTGCACGCTGTCAGGAGCAGAACGAAGGCGGTACCAGACGCGGCAACCGATAAAGGATGGCGGCGGGCATGGGTCATTGGATTGTTCCCTGGGTCGGAGTCGTATTTATTTCTGCAGCCAGCCAAGCCGGCGGAAACGCCAATAAAGGAGCGTGCAAATCGATGCCATCACGCCGAGCACGGCAAAATATCCCCAGCGCGCCTGTGTTTCGGGCATGTTGACGAAGTTCATTCCGTAGATGCCCGCAATAGCGGTAGGGACACCCAGGATCCCGGCCCAGGCCGCGAGCTGTCGGGTAATCAGCGACTGGCGCTGCTGCTCCAGAAGGCTGCTGGCTTCGAGTGCAGTGCGGATGACGTCAATGAGACCCGTCGTCATACCTTCTATGCGCAGCAGCTTGTCCAGCACGTCGCGGAAATAAGGCCGCGCTTCGTTGGGGACACAGGGGATGGTAAGCGTGGCGAGCTTGTTGCATACCTCGGTCATCCGCGTGATCGTGTGCTGGAAGTGGATCGCTTCGCGTCTCAATTGGAAAATTCGCGCAATATCGTCCCTGCTTAGCGGCTCGTCGAGCAGGCGCTTTTCGATAAGCAGGATTTCATCGGCGATCATCTGCACTACCGGGAAATAGTCGTCCACGATCAGGTCGAGTACCGCGTGGACCACGTATTCCGGTCCACCGATGTCGTGCCTCGCGATACGGTGGATGCTTTGCCTCAGGTTGTACCCAAAGGACGTTTCGCTTCGACAGACCGTGATCGCGCGTTTACTGGTCAGGAAAATGCCGACGTCCGTGTACAGGATTTCAGAGGTTCCAAGCTCGGCGGCTTTCGCGACGATGAATACGTGATCCGCATAAAGATCGACCTTGGCAATCTGCGGGCTCCCCATCGAATCTTCGACGGCCAGGTCATGCAGGCCGAACACACGCTGGAGCGCGGCAATTTCCTCGCCCTTGACATCGACTACATCGATCCAGGCAAACATGTCCCCCACGAGGCAGAGCGACGTCCCGTCCCAGGGAACCCAGGCCAGCCCATCGTTCCCGCCGAAAACCGCCGCTACGATACTCATATGCGTTAGTGGCTAGTCGCCTGCATGCCCTCGTGGCCGGCGGGAGCGGATACTGATTCGAGGTAGGCGATGATCAACCGCCGTTTCTCGGCATCGTCCAGCTCCAGGTACATCTTGCTTCCCGGCGCCATCTTCTGCGTGCCACTCAGCCACTGATCCAGCCTTGCCGGCGTCCAGACGCCACCCAGCGCCTTGAGTGCGGGCGAATAGTCAAACCCCTGAATGCTGGCGACTGGCCTGCCCACCACATTTCGGTGGCGTGGGCCGATACGGTCGGCGTCCACGGAATGGCAACCCCCACACGTGTTCTGGTAAAGCACCTGCCCCGCAGCGACATCGTCTCCTGCGGATGCCAGGCCGCTGACCGCCATCGCCATCAGCGAGCCCACCAGTAAATATCGAAAATCCATGCGTCGCTCCGCTCAGCCGAACACATATGCGGCGGTGGGAATCGGCGTGCCGGCGGCGTTATTGAGCGTGGTCCAGTGAATCGCCTCGTCTGCCGAAATCGATGCGAACAACTTGGCCAGCCTGGGATCCTTCAGCGACGTCACCTGGCCGATATAGGCGCTAGCGGCACCGTGTTCAAGCATCGTGGCCAGCGCGACGACATCACCTTCGGATTTCAGCGAGCCCAGCTTGAGTTCGGAGACATACTGAGCGTCCGTCTTGGGCTCGACAGGCTTTCCACCGGCCTGCGTAACAAGCTTGACCAGTGAATCCCGATGGGCTTCATGGTGACCCTTGAATATCAGTGCGAGCTTGAGCGTACCAGCGGAGAGCAGCCCGCTCTTGCCGGCAAGTCGATACGCGGCGATTCCTTCATGTTCGATGGCAAGCGCGGTTTGGACGACGCCAATATCGCTCGAGGGTGCTACCGTGGCGGCGACCGCGTTGCGCGTCAACAGCGCGCCAGCACTCAGGCTGAGCGTGGCGATGCCGGCCCGCGTGAGGAACGTCCGTCGGCTGTCGATTAAGTCGTTCATTTGCACTTCTCCTGCGCGTCTATGGGAGGCTAAGTGGAACTTACATCGGCTTGACGAGATACCCCCGATCGAGTCGCCTTGCCCACGCGTTTCGGAAGCTGGAATCAGGTCACAGGGTTGGTTCCTGAAAATGGCAAGATACGCCAAGACACGAGAGCCTCAGGGAATGAACAACACCGCCCCTAGCTCCACGAGCCGGTGCTGGATACATCGTTCGACGCCAAGGTGGGTCGCAAACACATCAACCTGATTTCCGTCGCGAAGCACGAAGGTCACCCTCTTCGATGCCGAGTAGAAGGTCGCGCCCCACCGGCGCTCCACCGTCATCGCCAGGAGCTCGGCGGCCTCCATCGCCTCGTTGGCCCCGACCACGAACCCCGGGACTTGGTGCAGCGATCGCGAATCGCCCCTTCCCCGGCGATAAGACGCTGTGGGATCCGATGCGCACCCACCCTCCCAATGCCAGCTGTCAAACAGCAGCAGCCCGCCATCAAACGGTTCCGAGACCGCCAACAGCGCCGTAAAGAGCTCGCGAAGGCTGACGAAAGTCGGTCGAGGGGCAAACTGGAAAAAATTCGTGCCGGGAGCGCCGGCTGCGGGTTTTTCTACCAGCCCCCGAGACGCAAGCCACGCCGAGGATTCGGTAGGCGTGAGGAATCTCGCCGATCCTGGCGTCGACATGCCCTCCCCGTCGAGGGAGTTCTCGAATATCGACGATGGCATGATGTTTCTCGTACGCAGCGATGACGGCGCATTGGCACACGCTCGACACCAGCTGGACAACACTCGAAAGGGTCGAGTGAATGGCGCGATTCAGACCGGATGGCAAAGGTGGTGATCGAGGATGAAAGACAGTCTTCCCGGTGGGTCGATGCCCAATGACTCACGACGCCACTCGCCGGGCGGACGACCCACGAATCGGGTGAAAATCCGATTGAACTGGCTTGAATCGGAAAAGCCCACCTTATGGGCGATCTCGGTCAGCGGTAAAGATCGATCGCCCATAAGCTCGACGGCCCTGTCGAGTCGGCGAGCCGTGAGCCAGTCGCGAGGCGAAACACCGAAGGATCGCTTGAACGCCCGAACGAATCCGGCGTGCGCGACGCCGCAGGCCGTCGCAACTTCCCGTATCGAGACACCGCTCTCTATCCGGTCACACATGATGGAAGTCGCGCTGCGTCGTTGTTCGCCCGTGAGTGCGCGCGGTACCTTGCGGCGTTCCGTCACCTCGACTGCGTGGACTTGAACGAGCCTTGCGCAGGCCGCCAGAAGCATGTGCCTCACGAAGAGATCACGATGACGGGAGCGCCTGTCAAAGGGAAAGTCTCGCAAACACCCGAAGATCGAAGCGAGAACCGCGTCATCCATCCGCCGATCACATCGAAGCGTGTGTCGTTCGGCGCCTAAAGGGCTTTCACCGAAGAAAACGTGCCGCGGCACATATAGCGCCAGAGCACGCAACGGATGAGACCAGGAAAGCGAGAACGGTACGCGAAGGTCGATAAGACAACTTTCGTTCTCGGCAATCGGTGTCGAATGCCATTCCTGGTCTTTGCTGCGGAATCGGAAATCGCCCTGTCGATCCAGCAAGTGCATCATCAGGAACGCATCGTCGGGCCGCATGGGATGGCTTTCCCCTCCTTCACCGCCGGACTTGTCGAGGTCCACCAAGGTCATCGCAAGCCCTGGCGAGATGCATACGACAGCAGAAGGCGCATCCTTCAAACCAAAGGCTTGAGCGATCCGTTGGCTGTGCGACTCCTTCGGCATCGAACATCTTCGCCATGGTTCAGGGGAAGGCTTCTAGTGTCGATGCCGGTGCTGTTCTCGCGAAGCCTCGTTTGAGTGGATCAATGGTGACACCCCGATCGAGGGTTGCCCGGAGTATGTTGTTTCCCTACCGTGATTTTTCTTCACGAACAAGAGCAACCGAGGAGAAATGCCATGAAAGCGATCGTAGCGACGGACCCAGCCAAGGGAACGACGGAAATGAAGTTGATGGTGGTGCCTGAGCCGACGGCAGCGATAAACGATGTCGTCGTTCAGGTCTTTGCTTCGGGTTTCATCCCTACCGAATTGAGTTGGCCGTCGACCGGAGCCGACCGTCTCGGCCGGAACCGGGCGCCGTCGATTCCCGGCCACGACGTGGCGGGAGTGGTCACCGCCCTGGGCTATGGCACGACGGGATTGTCGGTAGGGCAGCGGGTGTTCGGTCTCACGGACTGGTATCGCGACGGCACCCTGGCGGAATACGTCGCGGTCGAGGCGCGCAACCTCGCGCCGCTGCCGGGCGACGTCGACTTTACGGTGGGCGCGAGCCTTCCGACTTCCGGGCTGACCGCGTGGCAGGGGTTGTTTCAGCACGGCCGCCTTCAAGCGGGGCAACGTGTCCTTGCGCACGGTTCAGCCGGTGCCGTCGGGACCATGGTGGCGCAACTTGCGCGAGAAGCAGGCGCCTATGTCATCTCGACCGGACGTGCCGCCGACCGCCAGAAAGCGCTCGACTTTGGAGCGCACGAATTCGTCGATCTCGACAATGACGCCCTCGAGGACATCGGTGGAGTCGATCTGGTCTTCGACGTCATTGGCGGCGACATCCAGAAGCGGTCCGCCAGCTTGATTCGAGCCGGAGGAACGTTGGTGAGCGTTGTCGGGCCGGTCGAGGCACGCCCCGCCGACGGCCGGGCGATCGACTTCGTCGTCGAGTCCGATCGTGGCCAGCTGCTTGAGATCGTCCAGCGCGTGCGGGACGGACGGCTGCGAACGAATATCGGACATGTTGCCAGCCTCGACGACGCCGTCGAGTCGTTCCATCCGACCACGCGGATTAGCGGAAAGACGATCATCCGCGTCCGTTCGTGAAACCCCGGGGCGACGACGTTTTCAGGTCATTCAGAACTTCCAAGCCCCGATTCGATCAGCCGGAATTGAACTCGCCGCTCCGTATCCTCTTCTTTACTGAAGAGGATGAAACGACTGCCTTCCTCAATATGCAGCGCAGCCGCGCCTGAGCGAAGGTAGAACCGCGCCGACCACCCGCGTTCCAGGATCAGTGAAAGCAGTTCCGCGGCGACGCGGGCGCCCTCCGGTCCGAAAAGGACACCGGGAGCCTCGAGCAGGGGCCGCTCCTCGCCGTACTGGTCGCGGTAAGCCTGTGTGGGGTCGCGGTCGTATTCTTCGTCCCAGATCCAGTCCGTGAACCTGAGCAGTCCGCCGTCGAGGCCACCCAGATCCTCCATCAGGCCATCGGCGAATTCCCGTGAAGTGACAACGGCGGCCTTCGTCGTGAATGACAGGCGGAAAGGCCCCGGCGTCCCATATTGCTCCGCCCATACACCTGCTTCCCCGACGGTGAGAAAGCGGACGCCTGCCAGCGGTGCCAGCTCCGATGCAGGGTTGCCTACCTGGAACTTCCCGAAGTAATCGGCCTTGCCGATTTGGAAGTGTTCATGACGAAGTATCCCGTGCACCATGGCGATATGGAAATAGAAATTCGGTAGCAACACGGTGCGCAGGAAGTCCACGCCCGGCATGGAATAGTTCGCGTGCCGGAACGACTGATCGATGGCGCGGTCTTCGCTTCCGTTGAAATGAGTCGCGCTGAAGGTCTGAAGATAGGCTCGCGTCTTGCTGACCCGGCCCCGGAAATCGGCGAGGGTCTTCTCGTCATCCGAAAACGCGGGCGCCATGCGACCGGTCAATCGCGCGGCCCCTCCCTTTGCGTTGTCGCAGGCAATCTGGATCTGCTGGCCGAGATTAAGCATGTCCGGAGCCAGCTTTGCCGCGAGGATATCCCCGGCGTCTACCCTCCCCTCCGCCTGCGCCTCCTCGATACGATCGATGTAGGACAGGAGCACGCCCAGTCCGCGCCAAAGCACGGGAATGCTGGATTCGAACATGGTTAGCGACATGGTTATCTTCCGGGCACGTGTCTCAGGGTATTTCCCCACGCGGTCCAGAATCCGGGAACACTCAATGGAGTCGGCATTTGGCACATCGATCCACTCCTTAGGGAGTTGTACGTTCATGCGGTCGAACTGAACAATACATAGCCTCACGACGAGCGCCGGGAAGACAAAGTGGGAAACAAAGTAAGGATTCTCATCGCCGACCGGAACCGCATGATGCGCGAGGGACTGCGGGCGATCATCGAGCAGACCGACGATATGGACGTCGTTGGAGAGATAGAAGACGACAGTGCCGCTCTGTCTCTTGTAGAACGGTTACGACCCGATGTCGCCCTTGTGGATATCGAGTTGAAGGAACCGACCAGCCTGGACCTGATCGATCTGCTGAGTCATTCGTCGCCGCGTCTTTGCGTCATCGCCATGGCTACCTACCCTGACGACCCGGTTTCGCATCGCGCCCTGCGACGTGGTGCCGCGACGACGTTCCTGAAGGCGTCGAGCCGGGACGACATCCTGGAGACGATTCGTCGCGCCTGTCCCTTGCGTCGCGGAACATGATATTCACTCTTTCGGGCGTTTGAACTCTGGCGCCGTCACGGCACCCTCTCAGCCATTGTTATTCTTGAGGCGCTGCATATCCGTCTTCGCTACTTCGCTCCATTCCTGCCTACATTGGCCGGTTGGAGCAGCATTGCATTCATGTCCGTGACCCTGGTTGTCGGTTGGTACGCTTTGCGCTGGCGTCTCAATCAGGCGGTAACGCGAACGCGGATCCGGGCGGAGGAGCGTGAGCGCCTCGCGCGGGATCTCCACGATACCCTTCTTCAAAGCATTCAAGGACTGTTGCTGACCCTGCAGGCGATCAGTCGCCAACCCATGGAAGAGGAAACGCGGCAGGCCCTCGTGCGTGCTGTCGTTATCGCCCGCCGCGCTGTGGCGGATAGCCGCGACAAGGTAAGCACGTTGCGCGCCAGCGACGGGCCGCCGATGTGTCCCATGGTTCTTCTCCTGGAAGAGCTTGCGGTAGAGGCATCGGAAACCGGGAGAGGCGCCGAGGTGATACTGGAGGGACGTGTACGCGAGCTGGCATGGGAGGTCAGCGAAGAAATCGTCGCCGTGCTCCGCGAGGCGCTGGCTAACGCCCGGAAGCATGCCCAGGCAAGCCGTATCACCGTGCTCGTGTCGTTCGAGAAGCTCTATCTGGTCGCGCAGGTGCAGGACGATGGGATTGGCATCGAGGCCTGTGTCCTTCACCACGGTGTCCGGGAGGGCCATTTTGGCCTTGTCGGCATGCGGGAGCGGGCCCGGCGCATCCGTGGCAAGCTTCAGATCCAGGCGGCTCCCGGCCAGGGAACGACCGTCACCTTGAAAGTCCGGGCTTCCCGAGCTTACGCGCGCGCCTAGCCGGCGCTCATCTTATAATGGCCATGTACGGCGCCAGCCGCCGCTGCACGCCCTGGACCGGACTGAAGTCATGAGCCAAAGCCAAATCATCCGGATCATGATCGCCGACGACCATCCCATGATGCGGGAAGGCCTGCGCTCGACGCTTGAAGACGAGCGCGATATGAAGGTGGTCGCCGAGGTGGCAAACGGTGCCGAAGCCATCGAGCAGTTCGGGTTATCCAATCCGGATGTCGTGCTCATGGATCTGCAGATGCCCCGGGTGGACGGCACGCGGGCCATCGCCGCCATCCGCGAACAGGCCCCCCAGGTACCCATCGTCGTCCTGACGACTTATCCTGGCGATGCACGGGTCACCCGGGCCATGGCGGTGGGGGCGACGTCCTATTTGCTGAAGACAGCCTCGAGCGAAGAAATCATCGCAACGATACGCTCGGCCTTTTGCGGGCGGCGGCACGTGGCGCCGGACGTTCTTCAGGATGTCAGCGCACACCAGGGAATGGAATCGTTGAGCCCTCGCGAACTCAGCGTCCTTCGATTGGCGTCGCAAGGCATGAGCAACCGGGAGATCGGCACTTCGTTACACATCGCCGAGGAGACCGTAAAAACCCGGATGAAATCAATCCTTTCGAAGCTGAATGCCCATGACCGCACCCATGCGGTCACCATCGCGATTCATCGCGGCTTCCTCGACACATGAGGCATCAGGTATGAAGATGGACTATCGCCAATGGATCAAGGGGACGATCGTTGCAATGATCGCTTGGGCCGGTTATCGCCTCTATATCGTGCGGCCCGACGAACGTAGGCGTATCCGTGCCCAGGAGCGCGAGCGTATCGCGCGGGACCTCCACGACACCTTGCTTCAGAGCGTGCAGGGCCTGTTGCTCACGGTGCAGGCGATAAGCAGGAAACCGTCCTCCGAGGGGACGCGCGAGGAACTCACTCGCGCAGTCGAGATGGCCCGGCAAGCCGTCATCGAAAGCCGGGACAAGCTTGGCATGATGCGCGGAGACGAGACCGGTCGCGGTTGCCCGCTGCGCCTATTCATCAACGAAATCATCGAGAGTATCTTTCCGGACGATCCACCCGTCAGGGTCATGGTCGAAGGCCGCGTTCGCCAACTCCATTGGGACATCGGCGGCGAAGTCGTCTCCATCGCGCGCGAGGCGCTGGTTAATGCGAGCCGCCACGCGGACGCTTCGGCGATCCGCGTACGGGTCGTCTTCAGTTGGCGACGACTTATCGTCATTGTCACCGATGACGGCAAAGGAATTCCCCAGGGAGTACTCGCCGAAGGGATGCGTCGCGATCACTACGGCCTGTTGGGGATGCGCGAACGCGCGGAGGCCATCCCCGCCGATCTGCGCATCCGTTCGCACGCCGCATCGGGTACGGAAGTCCGTCTCACGGTACCCGCTCATCTTGCCTATATTTAGTTCGACGGTTATTGCGTCTTGAGGACCGGATATCCCTCGACGTAAATCCAGTCGGTCGATTTGGCGGGCGTGTGGCAGACCAGGCAATCCGTATGAAAGTCAGTCGACGTGGTCTTCATGGTATTGCCGGCGTCGAACCACGACCAGGCCCAGCCGTTGCCCCACAGCTTGTTATCGGGGTGGCTGTTCTTCGAATCCTTTACCATGATAAACCAGCCCTTCAGGGTTTGTTCGTGGCTGACCGTGCCGGTGGTCATGGGTTTCGTCTCTGCCGCGAAGACTTCTTTGACGAGAACCGCGCCGTCGGGAAACTTGCCATTCTTCCGGTAAGCCGCCGTCGTCCCCGGAGATGTATATACGACGTGCATTTCCTTGGCGCCATCCTTGCCGGGTGCCGCCACGGACCATGTTCCGAGATACTCGTAGGTCTGGCGGTAGTTTTCGGGAACGTGCAAGTTGCCGCTCGAGTCTGCCACTGCCGCGAACCGTTGCTGTTCCTTTACGCCTCCGGCATAAGCATTGACGCACGTCAACGTCGCGGCAAGTGCAACGCTCATCGCTACGATGGCAGTTCGGTACGACATAGATGCATTCCTCCAGGACCACTCGTTAAAAACTTTCATCCATGATGATCGAGTAGAACGACCGGTGTGGATTCACTCTATCGAGTGGATTTCAGCCTCTATTCGATCTTTCGCCACACCGAGATCGGTACGTCGCCGTTGGGACGTGGTGTCACGCGATAGCTCAGGGTGTCGCTCTTGAGCTCGTAGTGCCTGCGTTGCTCCTGCCCTTCCCAATTAGGGAAGGATGCGCCCTGTATGTGGAAGACGAGAGCGTCCTGATCCCGATCGATGCTGAGCGTGCCGAAATGAGTGCTCGAGCCCATCACGGCCGATGCATACTCTTCAGGCGTTCCCTTCGCTTTATTCCCCAAGCCGAAGGCCAGGCGCTCGGCCTTGAATATCTGCAACGAATAATGGCCCTGGCTGTCGACCAGCAACAGCCCTTCAGGCTTGGCGCCGTAGTCGGATGCGCGTGAACCGTCAGGGTGGTGGACGTCGGCTGCCACCAGGGTCCACGTGCCGGCCAGCGGCGAGACCTCAGGCGCGGAGCCCGCAAAGGCGGCGGAGTTCCAGAATGCACATGCCGTGAGGAGCGAGACGATGATGCGACCGGTATTTGCTCTACGAAAGTTCATGCGGTAAGTCCGCTGTTGAGGGGGTTGCCGGATGCTATGCCGGGGATATACTGAAGAAAATCTGATTATTCGAAACCAACTCATCGGAAAAACGAAAGTAATGTCCTTGCCGAACCTGGATATGGACGCCTTGCGAACGCTCGTTGCCATTCTGCAATCGGGCAGCCTGGGACGCGCGGCGGAAAGGGTCGGCCGCTCTCAATCGGCGGCAAGCCAGCAGATAAAAAAGCTCGAAACCCAACTGGGCCAGCCCCTCTTTCGCAAGCAGGGGCGACGCATGGTGATGACGGAAACCGGAGAGCTGGTGCACTCCTACGCACGTCGCATCCTCGAACTCAACGACGAAGCTGCCCGTAGCGTGTCTGGCATTTCGGTGGAAGGCGTCGTGCGCTTTGGCCTGCCCGGCGATTTCGCGGAGACGTGGTTACCTGCTGCCCTCGGGCAGTTCAAGAAGACCCACCCTGGGGCTCGGGTGGATGTCGAGGTGGAGCGCAACGGACGCTTACTGGAGCGTCTCGATCGGGGTGAATTCGATCTCGTCCTTGCCATGGGCTATGCCAGCCGCCTGGATGCCAGGCGGCTGGCCACGCTGCCCATGACGTGGATCGGCCCGGTAGGTTCCGAGGTAATCCTGAAACCCGGCGTCTCCCTCGAACTGGCACTCTATAACTCGCCCTGCTTCTTCCGCCGTGCAGGCATCGAAGCGCTCGACAAGGCGTCCGTCCCCTGGCGGCTGGCCTATACCACCGCCAGTTTGCAGAGCTTATGGGCGGGAGTGGCCGCCGGCCTTGGCATCACCCTGAGAACGACGGCGGGTATACCGCCGTCGCTCATGCAGCTCGATGAAAGACACGGCCTGCCTCCCCTGCCCGTCGTTGAACTGTGCCTGCACTCCGGGAAGAACACGGCCAACCCCGCGTTGAGCCAGCTAGAGCACGTGGTGACCGACCATGCCCTCGGCAATCTCGGGCTGTAGCGCAACATATCATCACTTTCGGGCCACGATCAGGATGGTCTTTCCGCGCCTGGCCCGGTCTCGTGCTTCTTCGAATGCCTGGCGCGCGTCGCCAAGCGGATAGCTTCGATCGATCAGCACATCGATCCGGCCGTTCGCGACCCGCGCCACGATCTCGCGCAGCTGCGCCGGATCGGGCTTGACGATGAACCAGTAGGCTTCGATACCCAGCGAAGCGGCGCGCTCGGGCGATGGCGCGTCTTCCGCCTCGCCGGAAATCGTCACCAGCCGGCCGCCGCGTTGGAGAAATCCCCAGCTTCGCTCGAGCAGCTCGTGGCCGACCGTGTCAAATACGACATCCACCGTTCCCGCGACATCCTCGAAGCGGGAAGTATCGGTGTCTATCGCACGCTCGGCGCCCAGCGCCAGACAAAGTGCCACGGCGTCGTTGCCTCGCGCGGTAGCGATCACGCGCGCACCTGCCTCCTTCGCCACCTGGATCGCGAAGGTACCGACCGCTCCGGAGCCGCCGTGGATCAGTACGGTCTCTCCCTTCACCAGCTTCGCGTGATCAAACAAGGCCTGCCAAGCCGTCAGCGCTCCGATCGGCAGAGTGCAGGCATCGGCGGCGGTCACCCCAACCGGCAGGTGCGCGATCTCGCCCGGCAATACACTCGCCTGCTCCGCCGCCGCACCGTTGCGCCAGAAGTCGATCAGGCCGAAGACGCGGTCTCCTGCGACGAAGCCCGATGTGGACGCGCCAGCAGTGGCGACACGTCCCGCGAACTCGTGGCCGATGATGACCGGCAAGGGGCGCGGCGCCCCATCGGGTAGCGGCTGGCTACCATTCGTTACCCAGGTTGGCTCGCCAAACGTGAGGCCCACGGCCTCCACGTCGATGAGTATGCGATCGTCGTCGAGCGCCGGCGAATCGGTATCGCCGACGCTGATCGAAAGGTCGCCGCGGATGGGGTCGGTGATCCATGCAGCTTTCATGGCTCGGTCCTGGCGGCGGCGTGAGCGTGGTCTGGCATAGCGGTAACCTCACGGGGTAAGGGACTCCTCCATAGTGTCGCGCTCCACCCTTCCGTGGCTTGTACCGACACGACGCGTCGTTTCCGTCAGAGTCCCGTTTCAGGGTACGTGCGTGTCGGCGATACGCCCGGATGGCCGGTTCCGCGTCACCAACGCATGCGGAAGCCCATCGTTCCATTCAGCGCGTGGCTGTCACCGAAGTGCGACAGCCCCGTGCTTGCCTGCACTTCGCCATACACCGAGTAGCGTCCGCCCGCCCAATCCAGCGTGGTGCCCAGGCCGAAACCGCCCCACGTGCCTTCGTTGCGCGTCGTGAAGTCGGTGCCTGCCACATCCACGCGGGCGGCATCCTTCGTGGTCCTGTACACGTTGGCGATGGCGTAAACGTGCGATGCCATCGGGCCCGACGCGCCCTGCCAGGTACGGTCGTAATCGATCGCGATGCCGCCGCGCGCCGTGAGCGCCTTGCCCTCCTGCTGCGACACGCGGGCACCGAAGGCATCGTTGAAGCTCTCGAAACGTGCGCTGCCATAGCTCAACTGGGCCTGCGGAATCGCCCACAGGTGATCGCCCAGGCCGAAGCGCTGACCGACCTCGACACCGGCGACGTAGCCATACCCCTTGTTGCCGTCCTTGAGCGACTGGCCCAGCGTGTTGGAG
>NZ_DASYDO010000080.1:0-64164 GCF_036499525.1 Luteibacter sp.
AGGCCAGCGTTTTGCCTCGGGCTTCCTTCAGACGACCAGTCACCCGAATCGCCCTTGCCTCTGGCTAACCCTTCCCCTTGCCGGGTGGGTAGAGGACTTTCACCTCCTAGCAGGTGCGCCCTGCCGGGCGCACATAAAAAAGGCCGGCGCTCCGCGCCGGCCAGTTCCAGGGAGATCTCGTCGCGCACCCGGATACTTTGCCCGGGTGCGCGCTGGTCCTCGCCGTTTAGAGCGAGAAGTCGTAGCGAACGCCGACGCGGACGTAGCGCGGGTTCTGGAACGCGATCGGACGCTCGTAGTTGATGCTCTTCACCGGCAGGCCGGTGTCCTCGTTGATCGCACCCGTTTCGCCCACGTCCGTCTGAGCCACCACGCGCTGCTTGCCGGCGACGTTGAAGATCGCCGCGGTGAAGGCGAGCGGCTGCTTCTCGCCGGCCCACATCGGGCGGTATTCGGCGTTCAGATCGAGGTTCCAGGTGTACGGCAGACGGCCCTTCGAACCACGCGGCGCCGGCTGCAGGCCACACTCGAAGTACGAAGCGCCGTACTGAATCGCATCGACCGGATCGACACCGATGCAGTTCTTCGGACGGCCGGTAGCAATGGCCATGTTGGCGCCGATCAGCCACTCGGGCGACGCCTGCCAGTAACCGTACGCCTTCAGCTGGTGGGTACGGTCGTTCGGCAGCGGACCGTTCGTGTACTGCATGATTTCCGGGGCATCCCAGTCCTGGGTCACCGACGGATCGAGCTGGCCGATATCCGACTTCAGCTGGCCTTCCGAGTTACCGTAGCTGCGCGAGAAGGTGTAGTCGATGCGACCGTACCAGCTGTCGGCGAAGTGGTGCTCGAGGTACATGTTCAGCGCGTAGTAGCTGCGCTTCAGGTCCGGCATCTTCACGCCGGCCGGCGATGTGAAGTCGTCCTTGCCCAGCTTGAATGGCACGTACTGGCCGTTGCCCACGTTGACCAGGAACGTGTTCGACTCGCCCGGGTTGAACAGGTAGCAGCCCGGGAGCGACGCGTTGGTGATGTCGATACCGTTGCGCTCGGCATACGCTTCGAACGGGCGCGAATCGCAGAAGTCGTCGATCGAGCTCTTCAGCTTGCGATAGGTGGCCTTGGCGCCGAAGCTCCAGTTCTCGCTGAGCGCCTTGTCGAAGCCGAGGATGTACTCGTCCTGGTAGTACGCCTTGATGTCTTTCGCGGCCACCGTCTTCGGGTCGAGCGGGGTGCCGTCCTCGCCGTTGAGGTAGGCACGGGAGCCAAGCTGGGCGATGCCGGTGGGCTCGCCGTTCACGCCCACGCCGCTGTAGGTGTAGTACTCGCTGTAATACGTGGACGCGGAAGCCCCACGGATCGCGACATTCGACGGGATGGCCAGGTGGTAGCGGCCGGCGTTCGCGTAGATCTTGAACGTGGAATCGCCGAACACGTCCCAGGTGACACCCAGGCGCGGAGCAAGCTGGTGGCGCTGCTTCACATAGGTATCGCCGCTGCCGTTGATGTTCTTGAACTGCTCGTTACGCAGGCCGATGTACGCCAGCCAGCGATCGGTGACCTGCCAGTGGTCTTCGATGTACTGCGCTTCCTGCTCGGTCTTGACGCTCGCGCCGGTCTGGAACAGGCGCTTTTCCACGAAGTAGTCGGTGCCCGGAGGCGGGAGAACGTCGTCGCGGCCCGGCACGGTGCCGGCATCCTGATACACCCAGCGGTAACCACCTTCATAGACGTTGCCGGCGTAGGACTCGAGAGTCTGGTTGTCCACACCCACGCGGAAATCGTGATCGCCGATGCGGTACTCGACGTCGAGGCGATAGCCGTGGGTCTTGTCCTGGGCACCATCGCCAAGAACGGTGCCGTTGACCAGGCCGCAGCCGACGATCGGCGTGCTGACCGAGCGATTGTCCGTGATCCAGGGGCAGTTCGGGTTGGAATTGTACGAGAGGTTGCGCTCATGCACCGTCTTGCTGTGGCCGTACAGCGCGTTGATCGTCAGATCGTCGGTGAGGTAACCGGTGTACTTGGCGACGTAGACGTCACCGCCCGGCGCCGCGCCCGGGCCCGCGTCGAAGTTCTTCAGGTTGTCGGTGCCGATATAGTCGGCGCGGCTACCCGAGGCGTAGTTATATTGGTAGACGCTGCGCTCGGTGTTGGTCTTGTCGCCGAGTCCGGTCAGTTCGAGCAGGTGGTTGTCGGTGATGTTCCAGTCGACCTTGGCCAGCCACCGGGTGGCCTTCTGCTCCTGGTAAGTCTTCTGCGGTGCGGTGACGACGCTCGTGTTCCTGCTGTTGGAGCGGGTGAAGTCGCCTGCCGCGTACAGGAACAGCTTGTCCTTGATCAGCGGACCGCTGATGTAGCCGGTGTACTGCGTGTCGGTGCTCTTATTCTCCGAGCGGGTCTGGTAGAGCGTGCCGTTCGTGCGATAGATGTTGCGCGGGTTCTGGCGCAGCGCCGAGGGCGTGAAGTACATGCCGACGCCAGCCTTCCACTCGTTGCCGCCGCGCTTGGTCACGATGTTGATCACGCCGCCGGTCGAACGGCCGTATTCCGCGCCGTAGCCACCGGTGTAGATCTGCTGCTGATCGATGGCATCGAACGGCAGCGTGGTGGCGCCCAGGCCGGTGAGCGCGTTGGTGACCGAGTAACCGTTGATGTAGTACTGGTTTTCCGACGCCGACGAACCACCGAACGATGCGGCGTTGCCATAGCGGCTGTCAGCGGCGACGACACCAGGCGCGAGCAGGGCGGCGGCGGTCACGTCGCGGGCGAGCGGAATCTTCTGCATCTGTTCGGAGGTGAGGACGGTGCGCGAGTCGACCTGCGACACGTCGATCGCGGGCAGCACGTTGCCGGTAACCTGCACGCCTTCGAGGTTCTGCGCCTCGGCGCTGGTAGCGCTGGCGGCGCCGGCGAAGGATACGTCCACGCCGCCGCCGATGTTCACCTGGACGTTGTCGCGGGTCTCGGTGGCCTGGCCATTGCGCTCGACGGTGACCTTATAACGGCCGATGGGCAGCGAGCTGGCGTTGTAGCGGCCATCGGCCGAGACCTCGATATCGCGGTTGAAACCGGTGTCGAGGTTGGTCACGTGCACCCTGGCGCCTTCAGGCTGGGAGACACGACCGAACACGGTACCGGTGGTATTGGATTGGGCGAGCACGGCGCCACTGGCGAAGCAAAGGGCGAGCGCGGTGCACAGGGTGGAACGGCGGATGACGCCGGTGTGGCGGGTGGAACGTTGCATGTGTTGTCTCCCCAAATAAACAGCAAGGAAGCCGTAGCCATGATTGGAATCGGACTTCTGTTCTCGATGGCCGCTTTTCGTACCCGCTCCACTCATCCTCCCCAGGACGGTGGTTTACCGGCACGCCCCCGGGGCGAAAGAACTCGCCCCACGCAGCAATCTCTTACGCTTTTAATCGAATTATTTCGCGCCCGTCAAGGGGTTGTTAAGGTTTCGATGAAAAACCCGTGACAGACAAGGGACTTGCGCTGTAGCATCCGGCACGTTCGGGTGGCCCTTGTAAGCGTTTCCACAGGGGCTGAAACGGGAAGCCGGTGCGCCAGTTCTTGGGGCAAGGCCGGCACTGCCCCCGCAACGGTATGCGTCATCGGGAGGGCGGTTTGCGCTTTCCTGCGATCCGGTCGTAAGCCACTGCGCAAGCGGGAAGGCACCGGAGCGGCCATCGCCGATGGCTGGCGCGAGTCCGGAGACCGGCCCGATGAACGCCCGCCCCCTTTGGGGTGGGTGTCCCTGTTTCGGTCGATTCGCGGAGGGCGGATCCGGACAGCTTCCGGGTCCCTCCCCGTTCGCCGTTCGCCTGCGTCCTCCCAGCGGCCTCTTGCCATGGCCGCGGTAGCGGCAGAGGAACGGACGGTAGTGAGAAAGACCCTGCTTGCGACAGCGTTGCTGTCGACGATCGCCATGGCGCACGCGGCCGATGCGCCCGACCGCCTGGATCCCGTCGTGGTTACCGCCAGCCGCTTCGCCACGCCCCTCGACCAGGTCCTTGCCCCGGTCACCGTGATCGCCCGCGAGGACATCGGGCGCCTGCAGCCGCTCAGCGTGCAGGACGTTCTCGCCGGCCTCCCAGGCGTATCGTTCTCCAACGCCGGTGGCCTGGGCCAGCAGACCTCGCTGTTCATGCGCGGCACGAACTCTTCGCACACCCTCGTGCTGGTCGACGGCGTCCGCGTCGGAACGGTCGGCGCTGGCCTTCCTGCCTATGAACAGCTACCCGTCGAGCAGATCGACCGCATCGAGGTCGTCCGTGGCCCGCGCTCTGCGCTGTATGGGTCGGACGCGATCGGCGGTGTCATCCAGATCTTCACCCGCCACGGCGAAGCGGGCCAGGCACCGGCACCGACGTTGTCGATCACGGGTGGCAGCCATGGCTACACCGCCGGACAGGTCGGCGTTTCCGGAGGCACCGCGCATGGCTGGTACAACGCCAGCCTGGGCGGCCAATACACCTCGGGCATCAACGCCTGCCGCGTCGGTGCCGCGACCGCATTCGCCGGTTGCTTCACCGACGAGCCCGATCGCGACGCGTACCGCACCTACAACGGCGCGTTGTCCGGCGGCTATCGCTGGGACGACGGCACGGAATTGACCGGTAGCTGGCTCCGCGCCAAGGGCGACATCGCCTATGACGGCGATTTCCAGAACGTCACCCGGCGGTCGCAGCAGGTAGCAGGCGCCAGGCTAGCCTTCGACGCAATGGCCGACTGGCGCATGTCCCTGTCCGTGGGCCAGAACCAGGACCGTGCCGACAACTACCTCGACGGCGCCGGCAAGACGCTGGATTTCGTGAACTACGGGGTCGACAAGGCACGCGTCGGCTATCTCTATTCGAAGCGCAATCAGGCTTCCTGGCAGAACGACATCGCGCTCACGAAGAACCAGGTGCTGAGCGCGGGCGTGGACTTCCAGCAGGAGAAACTGGAGAGCGATACGGCCTACCTCGCCGACTCGCGAGACAACACTGGTGTGTTCGCTCTTTACCGTGGCGTATTCGGTGCGCACGAGCTTGAGCTGTCGGCGCGCCACGACCACAACTCCCAGTTCGGCAACCACACCACCGGTTCGGCGGCCTATGGCTTCCGCTTCGGCAATGGCATGAAGGTCACCGCCTCGTACGGCACGGCCTTCCACGCCCCCACGTTCAACGACGAGTTCTATCCGTACGGCGCCCCGGTAAATCTCAATCCGGAGAAGTCGCGCACCACTGAAGTCGGCCTTTCCGCTCGGCCGGGCATCTGGAACTGGGCGGTGAACGCCTACAGCACCGATGTGGACGACCTGATCGGCTTCGACGCTTCCTTCCTTCCGATCAACGTGAGCAAAGCGAGGATCCGCGGCCTCGAAGGCCAGGTCGGTGCCGACGTGGATGGCTGGCACCTGCGTGGCTACCTCACCTTCCAGCAACCGGAAAACCGCGACAGCGGTGCGCAGGAGGACAACCAGCTCGCACGCCGGCCACGGCGCATCGCGCGCGCCGACATCGACAGGGACCTGGGCGCGTTCACGCTGGGCGGCTCGGTCAACGCGGCCGGCGACAGCTACGACGACGCTGCCAACACGCGCCGGCTGGGCGGTTACGCCACCGCCGACATCCGCGCGACCTGGCACGTGGCCCGCGACTGGAGCGTGCAGGGTCGCGTGGCCAACGTGGCGGATAAGCGCTACGAGACCGCGGCGTTCTATAACCAACTCGGCCGCACCTACTATCTAACGCTGCGCTACTCCCCGATACGTTAATCCTGACGAAAGGTCCAGCCCCCGTAGGAGCGTGCCCTGCGCGTTTATGCCCGCGTCGGGTACGACAGCCCTTCGCCAGGAGCGACAGGTCCTGCGGCTCTTGGCCTCAAAAGATGTCGCGCGCAACGCGCGCTCCTACCTGCCATGACATATAACCCCCTGCCTTCCGGCAGGGGCCCCACTAAAGGCACAGGCGACGAATCTCGCGGGACGTCATAAAGTTGCGGGCGCGGAGTGTGGGCTCCGCCCACAGGAAGTGCCGTGAACTTTTTTGCTCCATTCATTCGCCGACCGAAAGGTACCTCGCTGCTCGCAGCGGGGCTGACGCTTGCAGGCGCCATCGCCTACATGTTGCTGGGCGTGGCCGCGTTGCCGTCGATCGAAGTGCCCGCCGTATTCATCCAGACACAGATGCCGGGTGCCAGCGCGCAGACGATGGCATCGACGGTGATCGCGCCGCTGGAACGCCACCTGGGTCAGATTCCCGGTGTCGACCAGATGTACTCGAACAGCGTGGAAGGCGCCGGGTTCGTGCGCATCCGCTTCAACCTCGACCGCTCGACGGACGCGGCCGCCCGCGACGTGCAGGCCGCGATCAACGCCGCCGCCGCCGACTTGCCGGCCGGCATGCCCTCGCCGCCGCAGTACTTCAAGTTCGACACGGGCCAGATTCCCGTGCTCCTGGTGGCTTTCACCTCGAAGACCATGCCGCCGGACAAGCTCTACGACGTGGTCGATACACTGATCCGCCCGGCCGTCGCGCAGATCGACGGCGTTTCGCGCGTGCAGGTGTTCGGGGGCACGCCGCACGCCGTGCGCATCGAACTGGACACGAATGCGCTTTCCTCGAAGGGCATTACTACCAACGACGTCTCCAATGCCCTGCAGGCCGCGAACGTGAATTCGCCGCAGGGCCTGCTGTCCGACGGCAGGACGCAAATGACGGTGATCGCGAACGACGGCCTGCGCGATCCGTCGGAGTTCGCCAACATCCTGATCGCCGTGCGGAACAACATTCCGGTACGGCTTTCGGACATCGCGAAGGTCTACAGCGGCCAGCAGGACCAGTACCAGAAGGCGTGGTTCCAGGGCGAACGCTCGGTCACCATGCAGATCAGCAAGCGGCCGGAGGCCAACTCTATCGCCACCGCGAATGCCATTCGCGCGGCGCTGCCACGTTTCCGCTCGCTGTTGCCCGCCGATGCGCAGGTAACGCCGATCTTCGACCTGACCCAGACGACGCAATCGGCGCTGCACGAGGTCAAGGTGGCGCTGCTGATCAGTATCGCCATGGTCGTGCTCGTGATGATGGTATTCCTGCGCCGGCTGGGACCCACCATGATCGCGACCTTGAGCGTGCCGCTGTCGCTGGCGGGTGCCTTCGTCATCATGTGGTCGCTCGGATATACGTTGAACACGATGTCGCTCATGGCGCTGGTGCTGTGCATCGGCTTCGTGGTGGACGATGCCATCGTGGTCATCGAAAACATCGTCCGGCACATGGAGAACGGGGCCAAGCCGATGGAAGCGGCCTTGGAAGGCGTACGCGAGATCGGTTTCACCGTCGTATCGATCACGTTGTCGCTGGTGGCCGTGTTCGCTCCGCTGTTGTTCGGCAACAACATGGTCACGAAACTCCTTCGCGAGTTCTCGGTGACGCTCGCGTCTGCGGTGCTGATCTCGGCGGTCGTGTCGTTGACGCTCACGCCCGCGCTGTGCGCGCATTACCTCAAGCATGACCCGCCGGACCGCAAGCCCGGCCGCTGGGAGCTGGCGCTGGAGCGCTTCGACCGTGGTTTCCTGCGCGTCTACCAGCGTGCGCTCGACTGGGCGATGCACCATCGCCGCCTCATGCGCTGGCAGCCGTTGATCCTGCTCGGGGCCACCGTGTTGCTCGCCATCGCGGTGCTGAAGACCGCCGGCGGCAACTTCATGCCAGACGAAGACACCGGCATGCTGCAGGCGCAGGTCAGCGCCGACGCCAACATATCGCCCGATGAGATGAGCCGGCGCCTGAAGCGGGTCGGCGACATCATGCAGCACGACAGCACCGTGGCCGATGTCACGACCATCCTCGGTGGCGACAGCGGGGGCGCGGTGGGGAACCAGGGCCTGATGTTCATCGACCTCAAGCCCAAGGGCAGCGGCCCGGACCACCGCAAGGAGTCGATGAAGGAGATCATGGACCGGTTGGGCAAGGCGTACGAAAAGATCTCCGACGTCCAGGTGTTCATGAACCCCGTGCAGTTCCTCGGCGGCGGTGGCGGCAACAGCAATCGCGGGCAGTATTCGTTCCAGCTCATCAGCACCAGTGGCGAAAACCTCCAGCCCTGGACGCTCAAGCTCGTGCGACAGATGCGCACGATGAAGGAATTCCGCGACGTCGGCAGCGACTTCGACATCGTGGGCAAGCAGCAGATGCTGAAGGTGGACCGCGAGGCCGCGGGCCGCCTGCACGTGGGCATGGGCATGATCGATTCCGCCCTGTTCAATGCGTTCGGCCAGCGGCAGGTGTCCATCATCTATTCGGACATCAACCAGTACTGGGTGGTGCTGACGGCCGCCGCGGCGCAGACGCTGAGTCCGGATGCCCTGCTCAACACCTACGTGAAGAACGAGATCGGCAAGATGATCCCGCTGTCGGCGGTCGCGAAGATCGCGCCCGTGGCGGTTCCCAGTTCGGTGACGCACCAGAACCAGCTGGAGTCGGCGGACATCACCTATAACCTCGCTCCGAAGATCACGGCGGACAAGGGCAATAAGCTGGTCGAGCAGGCGGTGCAGGCCATCCACCTGCCCGAGGGCGTGCGCATGGATTTCACCGGTGCCAACCAGCGCCTGCGCGACGCGCAGTCGAACGGCATGGTGCTGCTGATCGGCGCCATCCTCGCCGTGTACATCGTGCTGGGCATCCTTTACGAGAGCCTGGGCCACCCGCTCACGATCATCTCGACCTTGCCGGCGGCCGGCGCGGGTGCGTTCCTCGCCATGCTGGTCACGCAGACGCAGGTGACGCTGATGGCGATCATCTCCGTGTTGCTGTTGATCGGCATCGTGAAGAAGAATGCGATCCTGATGGTCGATTTCGCCCTCGTGGCACAGCGCGAGCAAGGCATGTCGCCGGTGGAGGCGATTCGCCAGGCGGCGCTCGTGCGCTTCCGCCCGATCACGATGACGACGCTCGTGGCGATGGGCGCCGCGCTGCCGCTCGCGATCGGTTTCGGCGTGGGCTCGGAAATGCGCCGTCCGCTCGGTATCGCCATCGTCGGCGGCCTGCTGGTCTCGCAACTGCTCACCCTGCTGAGCACCCCGGCGATCTACCTGTGGAACCACGACCGCAAGGAACGCAAATACCGGCGCAAGCTGAAGCGCCGGTACAAACGGTGGGTGAAGATCCGGAAGGAGCGGGAGAACGGCGGGCTGCGGGGGCTGACGCCAAGCGAGGCCTGATGCTGTTACGGTAGGAGCGCGCCCGGCGCGCGACAGTTTTTCGCCAAGACCTGGAGCTGGCGCGCAAGCTCGCGGACAGGGGCGAAAAGCTGTCGCGCGCAGGGCGCGCTCCTACGTGACGGCGGGGTCCGCCAGGGTGCGAATGTAATCGCGCACGTCCGTCGGCCACGCGTCGATCAGCCCCTCGAACCGCTCGCGCTCGTTCCGATGGAACGCGCGCGACGCCTCCTCGTAGCCGGGCAGGTTGCCCGCCAGCGCCAGCATCACGCGATCGACCGCTTCGCGCGCCTGGCGGATCCGGTCGGCGGACACATTCTCGCGACTTGCGGCTTCGACCAGGCGCCGCAGTGCCACGGACGCGCCTCCGGGCTGGGCACCCAGCCAATCCCAATGACGCGGCAGCAGCGTGACCTCGCGAGCGACAACTCCAAGCTTCGGCCTGCCTGGCCCACGCCTCGCCGCCGGTTCGGCGGCTGGCATAAGGCGCGCCAGCACGTCGTGGGTGGTGCCCCGGTAGTCGATGTCGACCGGACGGCCCGTGGTGTCGTCATAAACGAGGATCGCGGCGCCGGGATCGGTGTCGTGGAAGGCCTTGCAGCGCTCGGCGACCGCAGTAAGCGAACCGGCGCCGAGGCGGGTCTGCGCGTGGAAGGCGGTGTAGGTGGTCATGAGCGGTGGCTCCGGGGTAGACTGGCAAATAGTACCCGGGTCAAAAGTTTCGCTCAATACTCCCCGGATAAAATAGAGCTCAGGTAGGAGTTGCTATGACGGCGAGAAAATCCGGTGGCGGAGCCCCAAGATGCGCCGGCCGCTATAGCGGCTCCTACGCGACGCCCCAAGCGTAGGAATCCATCGATAGCACGCCGTACGTGATGCCTCCATCGATCGCCATGGGCGCGTCGCTCCCGGCAGCACCCTGGGCCACCAGCAAAGGCAGGTAATGCTCCTCGGTGGGATGCGCGCGAATGGCGCTTGGCGCCACCTGCCGGTAGTCCAGCAAGGCCTCGACGTCGCCGGCAAGGACGGCTTTTCGACTCCACGCGGCAAATTCCTTCGCATAGGCCGCGTTTTCGCCATCGCGCCGTACTTCGTAAAGGTTATGCGTGAGGCTTCCCGAACCTACGATGGCAACGCCGCGGTCGCGCAGCGGCGCGAGGGTCTTTCCCAGTCGAAGCGCGCCGGCGGCATCGAGGTTGTGCGGCATGGATACCTGAATTACCGGTGTGTCGGCGCCCGGCCGCAAGTAGCGCATTGGCACCCATGCACCGTGGTCGTAGCCGCGCTCGGGATCCACCATGGCAACGAGACCGCTGTCGATCAGCAGTGACGCAGTCTCGGCGGCGAGGGCGGCGGAGCCGGGCGCGGGGTAGGTAAGGCTGTACAACGGCGGAGGAAAGCCGCCGAAGTCATGGATCGTCGGCGGCCACGCCGCTCCGGTGACACGGATGCCGCAAGTCTGCCAATGCGGAGACACGACGACGATGGCGCCGGCACTCGAGAGGCGCTCGCCGAGTTCGGTCAGGCGGGAGCCGAGCAGGCCGGGTTCGAGCGCGAAGGTGGGAGCGCCGTGGGAAACAAAAAGGGCGGGAGCACGGTACATGGGGATCACCGGGGGGACGATGGCTTGGTGCCATGGTTTCCAATGTAGGAGCCCGGCGCCTTGGGATAAATCGCCTTCCGGCGAACGGAATGGATCATTCCGCGAACGACCGTCGGCATCTGCCCTACAAGGGCTCCCAGAGGACGGAAAACGGGTCCGCGGGTGCCGCGGGAGGCACGGGCCGGAAGCACCGTATTTCCTCGATGGGTACCGGGCGCGAGAAGAAATAGCCCTGCATGGCGCTGCAGCCCTCGGCCAGGAGCCAGTTGCGCTGGCTATCCGTTTCCACGCCCTCGGCCACCACGTCGAGGTTCAGGCTGCGTGCGAGGAAGATGATTGAACGACAGATGGAGGTGTCCACGTCGTCCTGCAGCAGGGTGGAGGTGAAATGGCGGTCGATCTTGATCTTGTCGAGCGGGAGGCGAGAGAGATAGGTGAGGTTCGAGTAGCCGGTACCGAAGTCGTCCAGCGCGATGCTGACGCCCATCGCGCGCAGCTCGTGCAAAGTGCGTATCGCCCGTTCGGGCTCGTGCATGAACGCGCTTTCCGTCAACTCGAGTTCCAGCGCCGAGGCACTGGCGCCCGTCTCGGCCAGGGCCTGGCGCACGTCGGCGACAAGGTCGGTATGCACCAGTTGCTGCGCTGACACATTCACCGACAGGCGGCATCCATGGCCGATGATGTCCAGCACCAGGCGCTGCTGCCGGCACGCCTCGCGCAACACCCACTGGCCGATCTGCACGATGGCGCCGGTTTCCTCAAGCAAGGGAATCAGACGATCGTTGCTCCCGAGGTCGCCAGGCGCCGAGGGCCAGCGCAGCAGGGCTTCCGCGCCGATCGTCCCACCGTCGGCGCCCGCGTGCTGGGTCTGCCATGCGAGTGCGAGTTCGTTGTCGAGGTTCGCACCGGAGAGGCGAGTGAGTACCGTGAGCCTCGCCATCGCGGTCGCGTGCATCTCGGCGGAATAGCATTTCCACGTATGCCGGCCGGAGCGCTTGGCGTCGTACATCGCTGTATCGGCATTGCGGATCAGGGTGTCCGCGTCGGCGCCGTCACGCGTGGCGAAAGCGACGCCGATGCTGCATTTCAGGCGCTGCAAGGTACCGGCCACCTCGAGGGGTTCCTCGATGGCGCGCTGGATGCGTGGGAGGACGTCGATCGCCTTCGCGGGCGAGCAGGTGAACGGCAACATCGCCACGAACTCGTCACCGCCGAACCGGCCGACTTGCCCTGCGCCTTCGAGGGCGTCGCCCAATCGCAAGGTGACGTCGCGCAGCACCTGGTCGCCGAACGCGTGCCCGAGCGCGTCATTGATGACCTTGAAGTGGTCCAGGTCGATGAACACCACCATCAGCCCCGAACCGTCGCGCACGCTTTGCGCGACCATGGCATCCAGCGTTTCCCGCAACGCGCGGCGGTTGGGCAGGCCGGTGAGCTCGTCATGCCTGGCCTGGTGGTTGAGGCGTTCCTCGTAGCGGCGTTGTTCGGTCACGTCGCGAACGATCACCAAGGTGCCGCGACCCCGCGAATCGCGGTAATCGGATAGTGCCAGTTCCGCCTCGAACGGCATCCCTCGCCCGGGCTCGATCCACGCGGCGATGCTGGTGCCTTCGGGCGTGCCGCGCCGCGTGACTTCTCGTGCATCCGCATCCAGGAAGTCGCCCGCCGGGCGGCCGACCAGGGTCGAACCCTCGCCACCGAGGCGCTCCTCCGCGAGGAGGTTGGCGTATTCGATGCGATCGTCCCGAACGATCAGCAGGGGCAACGGCATGCGGGCCAGCAGCTGGCGGTACGCCGCCTCGCTGGCGGCAAGGTCGCGATCCGTGTCCTGCAGGCGCTGCCGCGTTTCGTGCAGCGCCGTGATTTCGCTGATCGTGCCGGCCAGGATCGAATGGCCTTCCTCGCTGGTGATCCGCGCGGCACGCAGGTTCACCCGCACCTCGCGCCCATCCGGCCGGCGCAGCCGATGCTCGCACTCGTAGGGACCGTCGCCTCGGGCAAACGACGCGAACCATGCCGCGACGGCTGGCTGGTCTTCCTCGTGCACGAGCCGGTAGTACGTGCCCTGGCGACCGATCACCCGGTCGGGCGACAGGCCGGTGATTTCGTGGACCTGACCGGACCACACGATGGTCCGGTCGGCGAGGTCGGCTTCCCACAGACCGATGTGCCCGGTGCGCTGCACGTCACCCAGGTGGCGCGTGCTGCGCGAGAGTGCTTCCACCAGGCGTGTCTGCCTGCGATAGGCCCGGTCGAAAAGCGCCGCGAACCCGTTGAGCAGGATCACGAGCGCCAGCGTCGCCAGCATGGACGGACGCGCCTGGCGCATCCAGTCGGCCTGGGTAGCGGCACGGTCCAGGCTGACCAGCACCATATAAGGATAGTGAGTTGAGGCAAGCCATGCGTAGAGCCGGCCGCCATCGTCGTAATTGCCCGATGCGCCGGGCTGCGGGGACGGCAACGTCCACGGCGTAACGACGTCGTCCCGATTGCTCGCAAAAGGGCGACCGTCGAGCGCGAACGCGCTCATTACCGCGCTGAGGCCGAGCATCGAATGACGCATCCCATCGCCCACGCGACCGGCATCGACCACCGCGCCGAAGGCGGCAGGCTGGGGCACGCGCGAATCGACGAGGATGCGCACCCCCGCCGGGAGCTTGCCCTGCGCATCCGCCACATGAACACGCACGCTCACGCCCAAAGCCATGTGGCGTGGGATCGTGAGGCTGCTCCGCCAGTTCGCGAGAGGAAGGCTGGTGGATGCGATCACCCCGCCGTCGGCGTCGAGGGCGACCATGCTGGCCAACTCGGGATGACGCGCCTGCACTTCGGCCAGGCGCGCATGGATCGGGCCCGAGTCGGCGCTGTCGATCGCGTTGCGCAGGGCGAGCAGCGGACCGAGGCCGCTATCGATGCTCTGGTCGATCATGCGCACGGCGTCCGAAGCCGACCCGGCCAGTTGTCGCCAGGTATTGCCGAGCGTGCGGTGATAGGCATCGAGCTGGAGGATCGCGACGATCGCGACGATGGCGATCGACAACGCAAGGGTTACCGCCCAGGTCGCCAGGCGTACATGGCGGGCGCGCACTCTTGTCGCCACCTTGAGCGTGCCGCCTTCCACCGTTCCCTGACCCCTGTAGCCCCTGTGCCCGCCATCGACGGCGGGCCCTCTGCTCTTTAACGGCAGGCCCCCGGTTCCCCTTTACCACCCTGGTGGCAGGTGTAGCCAATCTTCTACGTTCCCGGCGGAAAATAATCGCGTTCGTGCCCTTTATTCACATTCGTTGGACACTATTTACCAAACGATTCAGTACACAAACGTCCGATTACAAGGCCTCGTCCCCTATGCGTTCGTCCCGTCCCATCCTCGGTTCCCTCGCCGTGCTCGCCCTCGCCGCCGCCAGCCTTCCCGCCGCGGCGCAAACCCACTTCGAAGTGCAGGGTGGGCGCAGCTACATGAACGGCTATGGCACCGCCGCCTTCTTCACCGAAGCCGTGTTTGAGCCCCAGGTCATGGGCCAGAGCCGCTTCACCTGGTCGCCGGACGTGTCCATCGGCTACATCAAAGGGCGCGAGATCGGCCATTACCGTGAGTCGAACCCCGGTGTGACGAACAACGTCTGGGTGGGTGCCGCCGGTGCGCGGTTCCATTACGGCAACAACGGCGACTGGTACCAGCCATTCTTCTTCAGCTTCCAGCTGGCGGGCACCACGGGCGGCCGGACCCAGGCCCTGTCCAGCGGCTACGAGTTCGTCAGCACCGTGGGCTGGCAGTTCAAGAACGTGAGTTTCCAGATCCGCCATATCTCCAACGGCGGCTTCAAGGAGCCGAATCGCGGCGAGACGATGGCGCTGGTAGGCGTCGGGTTCGACATCTGAAGAAGTCCGTAGGAGCGCGCCTTGCGCGCGACATCTCTTGAAGCTATGAGCAACAGGACCTGTTGCTCCTCGCGAAAAGATGTCGCGCGCAGGGCGCGCTCCTACGTGAGCGGTTAGTGGCCGGAGGCTGCGGGTCCGGCCTTCGCGGAGAAGGGCGGCTTCGCGAGCCACACCACCAGGATCAGCGCCGCGAAGACGTAGCCCAGCATGTGGAAGACCTCGTTGAAAGAGATCTGGTAACTCTGCTGGGTGATCATCTGGTTCACCGCCGCCGCCGCGTATTGCGCATCGCCGTGGCCGATCTGGGTGAGCGCCTGCTGCGCCGTGGGGTTGAACGGCGTGATGTTCTCCGCAAGGCGCTCGTGATGCACGATTGCGCGGTGGTCCCACATGAACGTGGTGATCGACGCGGCGAAACTACCGCCAAGCGTGCGCAGGAAGGTGGCAAGGCCGGAGCCCGACGCGATCTCGCGCGGTTGCAGGTCGGAAAGCAGGATCGTCAGCACCGGCATGAAGAACAACGCCACGCCCAGTCCCTGGATCAGCTGCACCATCGCCACGCTGTAGAAGTCGATTTCCAGGTAGAAGTCCGACCGCATGAAACAGGTGGCGCCCATGACGATGAACGCACCGGATGCCAGGAGGCGCAGGTCGAACTTGTGCGCGTAGCGACCTACGAACGGCGTGAGGATCACCGGCAGGATGCCTAAGGGTGCGGCGGCAAAGCCGGCCCATGTCGACGTATAGCCCACGTTGCGCTGCAGCCATTGCGGCACGAGCAGGCCGATCGCGAAGAACGCCGCGTAGGCCAGCACGAGACATAGCGTGCCCATCGCGAAGTTCCGGTGCCGGAACAGCTTCAGGTCGACGATCGGGTCCTTGTCGGTAAGCTCCCAGATGAGGAAGACGATGATGCCGACCGCCGCGACGATCGCCGTGATCACGATGAAGGTGGAGTTGAACCAGTCCTCGTCGTTGCCCTTGTCGAGCACCACCTGCAGCGCGCCCACGCCGATGATCAGGGTGATGAGGCCCACGTAGTCGACCTTCGGCCGCTCGGTCGTTTCCGGACGTCCCTTCATCTGGTTCGCCACGACGAAGCTGGCGAAGATGCCGATCGGCACGTTGATGAAGAAGATCCACGGCCACGCGTAGTTGTCCGTGATCCAGCCGCCGAGGATCGGGCCGGCGATCGGCGCCACGACCGTGACCATCGCCAGCAGCGCCAGCGCCATGCCGCGTTTCGCGGGTGGATAGATGGAGATCAGCAGGCTCTGCGTGATCGGGTACATGGGGCCTGCCACCGCGCCCTGGATGGCGCGGAACAGGATCAGCATGCTCATGCTCTGCGCGATACCGCACAGTAAGGAGGCCAGCGAGAACAACAAGGTGGCCCACACGAACAGCTTCGTCTCACCGAACCGGCGGGTGAGGAAGCCGGTGAGCGGCAACGCGATGGCGTTGCTCACGGCGAACGAAGTGATGACCCAGGTGCTCTGGTTGGAACTGACGCCCAGGTTGCCCGCGATGGTAGGCAGCGAGACGTTCGCGATCGTGGTGTCCAGCACCTGCATGAAGGTCGCCAGCGAAAGGCCGACTGTAGACAGCGCCAGATTGGGCGGTCGAAATTCGGTGCTCATGGATAGAACCTGATCGTTGAAGGACGGTGCGGTCGGGGGAGAAGGCGCTTACTTCGGCGCCTTTTCCTTTTCGCCGTCGCCGGCCGAGACGTTCTCATGGATGACGCGCGCGATTTCCTCGTCCGCGCCAGCGAGGCGGCGGTCGTAGACGTCGGTCGCGAACTCCGGCTTGCTGGGTGCCTGCTGCGCGAGCAGCGGGCCGCCCTGGTCATGCAGCGAGACGGTCACCTTGGTCGAAAGACCCAGGCGCAACGGCTTCTCGTCGAGTTGCTTCGGATCCGTGAAGACCACGCGCACCGGCACGCGCTGCACGATCTTGATCCAGTTACCCGTGGCGTTCTGCGCCGGAAGCAGCGAGAACGCGCTACCGCTACCCACGCCGAGGCTGCGGATCTTCGCCTTGTACACAACGTCGCCACCATAGACGTCGGCGGTGACATCCACCGGCTGGCCGATGCGCATGTGGGTGAGCTGGGTTTCCTTGAAGTTGGCGTCGATCCACACCTCGTGGAGCGGCACCACGGCCATCAGGGCGGCACCGGGCTGAACGCGCTGGCCCAGCTGCACGCTGCGCTTGGCAACGTAGCCGTCCACTGGCGCGAGGATGATCGAGCGGGCCTCGTCCAGGATGGCCGAACGCAACTTCGCGGCGGCGGCGCGCACGTCGGGGTGCGAGGCGACCACGGTGTCGTCGACCAGCACCTTGCTCGTGCTGTAGGACTGCTTCGCCGAAGCGAGGCTGCTTTCCGCCGAGGTGAGCGTATCCATCGCGTGGGACAGTTCCTCCGCCGAGATCGCACCCGACTTCGCCAGGTCGCGACGACGGTTGTAGTCGGCACGGGCGCGGTCCACGGCGGTCTGGCGCACGGCCACGTCGGCCTGCGCGGAACTCACGTTGTTGTACAGGCCACGCACGCGGCGCACGGTATTGGCGAGTCCGGCACGCGCGGTCAGCAGGGCGATCTGGGCATCGCTGTCGTCGAGCTTCACCAGCACGTCGCCCTTGTGCACGAGGTCGCCGTCGTCGGCCGTGATCGACAGGACGGTGGCGGCGATCTGCGGCGTGATCTGCACAATGTTGCCGTTGACGTAGGCATCGTCGGTTTCCTCGTACCAACGGCCGTCCACGAAGTACCAGACGGTCCAGCCGATACCGGCCAGGACGAGGACCAGGACCAGGAGCTTGAGGAGTAAGCCGCGACGGCTCTTCGGTGGCGGCGCCACGACGGCGCCGGCGGGGGCGGTGGTTTCTTGGGACATCGTTAGCTGCCTCGGGACGTTTTCTTAGTTGTTCGCCGGCGTGGCGGCGACCGGCTGATCGCCTGCCTCGGGGCGGAAACCGCCGCCGAGCGCCTGGATGAGTTGGACGGACGTGTCGACTTTCTGCGCGCGCAGCGCGGCCATGCGCTGTTCCGCCATGAGCAATTGCTGGCGCACCACGAGCGATTCGAGATAGCTGCCGACACCGGCCTTGAACCGCTGCTGCGACAGGTCGTAAGCCTGCTGCGCGGCATCCGTCGCACGCTGTTGCGCTTCGATCTGGGTGCCCAGCGAGTCGAGGCCGGAAAGGTCGTCGGCCACCTCGTTGAGCGCGCCGACCAGGATCTTGTTGTACTGGGCGACGGCAAGGTCATACCCGGCATCCTTGCCGGCAAGGTTGGCGCGCAGCCGCCCGCCGTCGAAGATCGGAAGGCTCACTGCGGGAAGCACCTGCCAGAAACGGGCGCGCGACGAGAGCAGGTTCTCCGTGCCGCCCGCGACCTGCGCGGCGAGGATGCCGAGGCTCACGTTGGGCAGGAACTCCGTCTTGGCCGCGGCGATGTCCTTCGACGCCGCCTCCACGCGCCAGCGCGCGGCGACCAGGTCGGCACGATGGCCGAGCAGGTCGGCCGGCAGGTTCGCCGGAACGGCCACCGCCGAAGGCGTCAGCACCGCCGGACGTGCGATGTCGAGGCCGCGGTCCGGGCCCTTGCCCAACAGCACGCTCAGCGCGCTGCGCGAGGTATCGATCGCGCGCTGCGCTACCGCCATCTCACGCTCCGCCGAAGCCACCTCGGTATCGGCCTGCTTCACCTGTATCTGGTTGTCGACGCCTGCGGCGACGCGCTGGCGCGTCAGGTCGCGCGAGGCGACGCTACGCTCCAGCTCGGCCTTCGCCACATCCTGTTCGGTAAACGCGTAGCCGAGCTGCACGTAGGCACGAGCCACGTTGGTCGACAGCTCGATGCGCGCCGCGCGTGCATCGATCTCGCTGGCGCGCTGCGAACCCACCGCCGCTTCCCATGCGGCGCGCTTGCCGCCCCACAGGTCGAAATCCCAGCTGAAATTGCCGTAGCCGTACTTGGTCCAGCCGAAGTGGTTGCCCAGAGGCGCGGGAAACAGCGTGCCCGGCAAGTGCGCGCCGGCGACACCGCCACCCACGGACAGCGTGGGATCGCGCGCGGCATCGGCCGCGCCGCTCTGTGCCTCAGCCTGGCGCACGCGTGCGTCCGCGGCGGCGAGGTCGGGATTGTCCTTCAGCGCGTCGTCGATCAGCCCCGAGAGCTGGCTGTCGCCCAGCCCCGTCCACCAGTCCGCCGCGGGCCAGTTGGCCGGCGATACCTGCGCTTTCGCCAGGCTGCGTTCGGCGTGGAGGGTGGCTGGATCGGCGAGTTGGCCCTGCGGCTCCAGTCCACGGCTGGTGACACAGCCGGAAAGGATCAACGCGGCCCCGACGGCCGCCACGAGAGTGTGCAGACGCATGAGTTTTTGCCTCGACAGTAAGGTCAGACTTTTTCGCGGAGCGCGGTAAGCACGCGCCCCAGGTAATCCTGCAGCCGGTCGCGCTCTTCGGCGGACAGGCTGCGTTGCGCGCGCTCCAGCGTCGCGACGTTGCTTTCGTACAGGTGCCGCCAGAGCGCCTCCCCGGCCTCGGTCAGTTCGATGCGCAGCGCCCGGCGATCCTGCTCGTGCGGCTGACGACGCAGGTAACCCTTGGCCTCAAGCTGGTCGAGTTGGCGGGTCATGGCGCCCCCATCCAGATCGACGGCGCGGGCCAGCTCGGTGGCCGACATCGGTCCGTGCATGGCCAGACGCTTCAGCACGTGGAACTGAGTGAACTTAAGGTCCGCACCCTGGGCGGCGAGGTCGTACTCGATGGCCCGCACTATCTCGCTACGGACCATGCCGATCAGGGCGCCAAGGCTATCCCGGCCGTCAGGGGTTGGACAGGCGTTCGTGTTCATGCCGCACATTCTATTGCCCTTGGTATAGTTGTCAAGGCAAATATGCGCATTGCAGATACTTTCAGCTCACGGACAGTTCGTTCTCATCGGCGAGGAGGGCGGCGAGTGCCGGATCGCGGATCGCGAACAGGTCGAACACGCCGAGGGCGCGGAGGGTCGGCAACTGTGCCAGCAGGCGCGGCTCGAGGGTTCGGACCTGATCTTCCGGGGTTCCCGGGTCAAGCATGGCGTGAGCGCAGGCCACGAAGGTGACCATGGCGTTGCCCGCCTCCTGCCCTCGGTCAAGGTCGCTGTAGTCGTTAGTGACGAGACGGATCATGGGGAATCTCCGGCGTCGAGGTCCCTGTCGCGGCGAAAGAGCACCACGCGGAGACATTTGTTTGGGAGTGCAAATGTTAGCCATGGATGCTAACGGCCTGATATCGTCATCGGGCCAACTTATGTCGAGGAATGGCCAAAATGCTGGATGATGCCCTCCATATATTGCTGGAGCGCGCTGACGGCCCCCCGTTGGTTGCCTACGAGGCAAAAGGCGAAATCCCGGTAGAGGAGACCGACTGGCACAGTCACGTGCGCGGCCAGTTCTTCTATGTCGAGCAAGGGCTGGTCGTCAGCCGCACCGAGCATGGCTCCTGGCTGCTGCCGCCGCACCGGGCGGGCTGGATGCCGCCCGGCGAGATGCATACGGTAAGCATCGCCGGACCGACGCGCGCCTGGGGCGTGTTCATCGCGCCCTGCGCCGCGGCGGGCCTGCCCGACCGGCCGTGCGTCGTCGGCGTCAACGACCTGTTCCGCGCGATCATCAAGCGCGCGGCCACCTGGCCCGTCGACGCGGTAAGCGAACCGGACAAGGATCGCCTGCTGGCGGTGCTGCTTGACGAGATGCGCCGTGCGCCTGTCGAACAGCTGCACCTGCCCATGCCGGTGGACCGCCGCCTGCGCCGCATCGCCATGGCGATGTTCGAACGGCCCGATGACACCCGCGGAATCGAGGAGTGGGCAAGCTGGGCCGGCATGTCGGTGCGCACGCTCACCCGGCTGTTCCGCCAGGAAACCCAATGCAGCGTGGCGCAATGGCGGCAGCAGGCGCGCCTCACCTGTGCACTGGAGCGACTGGCTGAAGGGGAACCCGTCTCGGTGGTGTCGGATGCGCTCGGCTACGCCTCGCCCAGCGCGTTCGTGGCGATGTTCCGCAAGGCGTTCGGCGATTCACCAGGGCGTTACCTCGCAAGGCAGACCGTCGGGGCGTAACCCTGCGGAACATGCGGCTTTCACACGGTGTCGGATTTCCACAAGCGGCAGACCGGAACAATGTCGGGATATGTTTCGCACGATGCCGCCCCCATCGCGTACTTCTCGGCGGGGCACCCGCCGCAACATCCGGCCGGGGATTTGCAGCTTCCGCGGCTTGCATTCGACAACGCCTGGGCGAAGAGGGTGAACTCGTTCGTGCCGGGATTCAGGGCAATGCCCTCGTCATCCATGGTGCAGAAGTGGAAATCCGTGTCGAAGAGATAGGAGCAGATATAGCAACGTCCATCGGGGAAGATCGATATACGGTCCATCGTTCTTCCCACGCACCCGCGATAGCCTTGTTCGTAGTATCCCGGCAGGTCTTCGATCCTGGCATACGTCGGTTGATACCAGATCTGGCACCTGGATTGTCCTTCCTTCTGCTTTAGCAGATCGCAGAATTCCACCCATTCGATCGGCGTCAGGGCTGCGGAGTCGTCGCCCTTGCCTGTCCCAATCGTCGAAAACACATGGTATTTGACCAGCGTTGCGCCGATTTCGTCCGCCAACCTGATCAGGTCGAGGCAATCCGCCATGTTCTTTCTGCTCACAGTGCAGATAAAACGAATGTCGTAACCGGCGCGACACAATAGCCGTGCGGTTTCCAGCGCATACCGGAAGGTGCCTGGCCCCCGGATGAGATCGTGTGTTGCATGGCTTCCGCCGTCCAGGCTTATCTGGACATAGTTGAACAATGAAGGCTCGAACTTCAGGAATCCGCGTCGTGCAGGACCAAGGCCATTCGTCGTAACGATCACCTTCTCGTATCCCAGCTCGTAGGCAGCCTGGACACACTCGCGGAAATGCGGATGGGTGGTGGGCTCTCCGCCCAGGAGGGTCAGCTTGCTTCCGCCCATCTTCCGCCAGAGCGCCAGGGTTGTCCTGACCTTCTCCAGCGGCATGACCCGGGCGCTTTCAAGGCGCTCGCCCATGTAGCAATGGCTACACCGGAGCTGGCACACCTCCGTGATGTACAAGTAGACGTTCCGAAAGCGCCCGTATTCAATGCGCCGCTCCGTTTCGGGAAAACGGGCCCAGCCATAAGCATCCGGCGCAACGGGCAGTCGCTGTGTGATGTCAACCATGTCTAGAGCACTCCTTCGCTCTGAAGTTTCCTGAGCACTGAATCGTACTGCTCGCCGGTCATGCGCTTCTCGCGCTTCTGCGATTCCGACTCCAGTGCGCTTGCATATTGCGTCCACGACTCCGATGTCGTGCGGTCCATCACCGTGAAGGCGCGCCTGGCCGCGGGACCACGAATGATAAGGGTGATCGTATTGGCGGAAGCGCGGATCGAATGGTAGAGGTTCTCCTTTAGGAAATAGGAGGTTCCCTCTTCGCGGTGCTCCAGGAACTCCAGTTGCAGATCCTCCGGGCGCGTGGATTCCTGCGGTGGAGGGCCGTCCTTCCTGGCGAAGATATAATGGTCGTAGCCGCCCGTCAGAATCCGGGCTGCATACGGCCACCTGTGATTATGCGGCCTGTCGAACCGGCCGCTTCCGAAAACATGCAGCCTGATTCGCGCATCGGAATCAGCGTCATGATGCAGGACAAGCTTGTCCAGGATGTCATAGTGCTCGCACATCGCCCACAGGTGGGGAGCATGCCGGCTTTCGATGACCGCATCACGGAGGGCGGCCCGATCGGATGCGAGCCGTCCCAGCAGGTGAATGCTCTGGTGGGCAACCGTTTCCGTGTCTGCCCAATCCAGCCGATGCAGTGCCTCTACATAGGTATCGAACATCCCCAACCTCCATGTTCCGAATACGGAATGCCATCCCGTATGTAATGCAGGGCCGAGCGGACATAGCCGACAATGTTATCCACCTGGTCAAGCGTGTCCAAAGTGACCCAGCGAATTCCGCCGCATTTGTGCGGCTCCAGGTTCCTGGGGCTCCCCTGCCAGATCTGGCATTTGAAGAATACGGCCAATCGGTCGCTGTCGGAGCGATGATGCATGATGTGCACGAGCCGGAGATCCGCAGGAGTGATGTCGATGCCAATTTCTTCCCTGGCTTCGCGAAGCATGCCTTGGGCCAGGGTCTCGTTCGCCTCGAGGTGGCCGGCAACCAGACCGAGGTTTCCGTCTTCGAAGCCGGTGCCGAAGCGAAGGGACAGACACACCTTTCCCCGGTCCATCAGCATGAGGTGAAGATCGATAGTCAGTACCGGCCTCATATGCGCTGCTCGCAGCAGTCTCCCTGACTCGCGACCGGCGGATAGGCGAAGTACCCGAAAAGCATCGCGCGATCCCATTCGGTCAGATGGATGAAATTGCGCGAAAGGATTTGCTCTACATTCATTGCCCTCATGACGCTGTTGACAACGACGCCATCGCACAACAGCGACTTCATCATCGCCGCCTCCGAAGAGCTTGCGTCGAGCACATCGATTGCGCGGGCGACAACCGTCGCCGGCTTATTGAAATCGGCATCGTAGAAGTCGTTCCGCGACACGCGGCATGCACGGTGAATTACCCGCCACGCCAACGTAGCCTGGAACTGGGCACGGGTCTGGCGGCTCGCCCCATAGTTATGCCGACTCAACTCCCGGTAGACCTGTAAGAACCGGACATCGGCATTTGCCGGCTCCGCGCACCTGCACGGAAACAGGATATCCGCCTGCTCTGCCGCGTCGATCGCCGTATCGGGCACATGCAGGCAGTTCAGCAAGCGGTTCATGTGCCCCATTCTCTCCCGCAGGAGACCATCCCCTGCAGGGATGGCGGCGCCTTGATGGCTCTTCAGGCACGCTTGAATGTTTCCTGCCTGGCTTTCACTGGACACCATGAGGGCAAGCCAGGGACCGAGGCGGGCACACCTTCGATTAACCAGCCACGAGTCGTTCTTCGCGTCGAATCCGCGCTCATACGCCAAGTGGTAGAGGCGGTCACTCATGTGAACGATCTGGAAGCGGCGGACCCTGTAGCCCCACAGGTGCATGGTATCGAACGCCCTGGCAAGACAGCCGGTAATGAGAACGTCCGGTTTCAGATAGCAAAGTGCCAGGGTCACATGAATTCCTTTTCATACGGCGGCGGCCATCCGGTCCACCATTGGTTCCAGCTCCAGCTCTACGGCAACGACGAGCTGGATGCATCCGATGCAAGCCGTGATATCACCACGCCTGAGCAGGGTCAATACATCGATTAGCCATGCTGCCAGTCAGCGCGAGCGCGTCTTCACGCAAGTCATGCTTTCCTTGTCGTCGTCGTGGCGACAGGTGAGAAGGCAAATTCGGTACGCCAGTGAAATGCGCATGGTTCGCAAGGAGTTTTTTGGGCCAGGGCTCGAGGTGAAGCATGGAATCGAATGTGCGGAATTCATGGACGGATCGCGCCATGGCCTTCGAAGTGCAACTCGGAAATTTTCTCTTTACGCATCCATGGGTGCGGGAATGCAGTTCGCGGATGCGCGATGCATGCCTGCGATACATACGGATCGGCTCGCTCAACCGAGGGCGCTCGCTACACGAGATGCTGTTTCGCATACATCGTCCCGTTGAACTGCCGTTTGCCGGCCGGGTCGGCAGCACCCTCGATCTCTTCCGCGTGCTTCATGGCGAGGGATCGATTCGCGAGGAGCAATGTGTTGTCTGGCGCGTCTTCAGTGAACTGATCGCTTGCGACCTGGTCGGCGGCATGCGCCGCGACGATAGCCTCGAGATTGCCGAACGCGCGGGATTCAACCTATACCACCTGGAGGGCTGGTTGACCGACGCTGCCAATCATGCTCGCGCGCGGACCGGCTGGGACACTGCGTGGAACCAGGTGAACCCACGCGACGATTTCATGCGTATGGATTGGCACGCCATACGAAAACTCCAGGACGACACCCGATTGATCTACTCGTCCATGCATCAGAGGCAGCGTTACTGGAGCCTGGGCACCCGTGCCGAACATCTTGCTTCCGGCGGATCATTCAGCCGATTCGAAACGCGGCTTTCGGGCCCTCTCGGCCCGGGACGACTTCCATGGGTCGATGCACGTCGCTTCGCGAAGCCAAATCCAGTCAGCCCAGTGGTGCAGGACGCGGAAAGGTCTCGCGTTCCGATGGTGACGGGCGTTTCGGGCGTGAGCATGCACATGCACCAGTTTGCCCGCGTCCTGGGTGTCGACGACCCCATCGGCGTCCGCCTGGTCGCCGCAGCGTACCTGCTTCCCATCCGGCAGCACAGCTTTTACGAGATACTGGTATCGGAGGGCTCCGCCGCCCCGGATCGCGTCGAACCCCTCGTCTATCGTGACCTGGTCCCCATCGATCACGAGCGTTTACACATCCATAGCGTTTCGAAGGTGTAAGCATCGCCGCTATGCCGTTCAACGACATCCATCGCAATCCGGCCGTAGCGCCATTCGCCGTACTCGCCCGGTTTACTTACCTCGTAACACGCGCGCTGCTTCTCGAAATCCCCTGTGTCGGGGTGGGTCATCTGGTGCTCTTCCTCGCGGCATTGCAGGAAGGCCTCATCGTATGAAGGAAGGAGGCGTTCCCCCGCGACGAAACGCTCGTCCGAGCACGTCACCATCGCGGCTGGAGCAGGCAGCTTATGAGCGGCGGCCGCAAGTGACAGGATAGCGACGGCAATGCACGACAACCGGACCATGAAACCCTCCTTCTTCGAATGAGCGCGCGAGGCTGCGGCAGCCCATCGTTGAAGGAAATCGGATTTGTCTTAGAAACGGGGCGCGATACCTGGGATGTGACGTGGATCACGCGCCCGGTAAGAGAAATGAAGAGCGCGTGAGAGATGAAAACGTTTGCTCGCGATCACGACGCGGGGAAGCGATAGCCCACGCCGGGCTCGGTTTTGAGCCAACGCGGAGACGAGGGGTCGTCGCCGAGCTTCTGCCGGAGCTTTCCCATCACGATGCGCAGGTAGTGGGTGTCTTGCGTATGCGTGGCGCCCCAGACATCGCGCAGGATCTGCTGCTGTCCCACCACGCGGCCGGGATGGCGCACGAGCAGCGACAACACGGCGAATTCCTTGCGGGTGAGGGCAATCATGTGTCCGTCCAGGGAAACCTCCCGGCGCGCGACGTCGATCGACAGCGTGCCGTCGTCATAGCGCAGCGATGCTTCGGCATCCCCGGCTTTAGCGCCCGAGCGCAAGAGCACGCGCAGGCGCGCCATCAGTTCCTGGATGCCGAAGGGCTTGGTGACATAATCGTTCGCGCCGCGATCCAGTGCCTTCACTTTTTCGCTTTCGGCGTCGCGCACGGAAAGCATCAGCACCGGCACCTCGCTCCATGCGCGTAGTTCGCGCAGCACGTCATGGCCTTCCATGTCCGGCAGGCCGATATCGAGGATGACGATGTCGGGCGAGCGTGTCGCCGCCAGGCCCAGCCCTTCCTGTCCGGTGGACGCCAGGATCACCTGATAGCCTTCCGCACGCAGGCCGATGTCGAGGAAACGGCGGATCTGGACTTCGTCGTCGATCACCAGCACGCGCGGAGCGGCAGGATTCATGGGCTTTGCCCTGGCGGCGCCGGCAAGGGCAGCGAGACCCGGATGGTGGTGCCAACGCCTGCGTTGGGCAAGGCCTCCACGCTGCCGCCATGTGCGCCGATCATGCCGCGGCAGATGGCGAGCCCGAGCCCCGTTCCCTGTTTGCCGCGGTCGCCCCGCGCCACCGAGTGGAACATGTCGAAGATCCGCTCCCGTTCGTCCTCGGGAATGCCGGGGCCGCGGTCGATCACGTCGACCAGCAGGCGGCCGGCCTCGCCGCGGACCACGACGCGCACGGGTTCGGACGGCGGCGAGAACCGTGCGGCGTTCTCGAGGATGTTGAACAGCGCCTGTTCGATCAGCGCCGGGTGCACGTGGAGCAGCACCGTGTCCTGCGGCAGTTGCATGTCCACGCGCGACTCGGGGAACAGCTTGCGCATGCGCGCCACCGCGGCGGCGACGATTTCGCCGGCGTCCACCCAGTCGCGCTTGAGTTTCAGCGCGCCATGGCCCAGCCGGGTCATGTCGAGCAGGTTCTGGATGTAACGATCGAGGCGCTGGCCCTCGCCGAGGATGGCTTCCAGCAGCTCCCGCCGTTCATGTTCGGGGAGTTGCCTGTCGTAATCGAGCAGGGTGCCGGCGGAGCCGATCATCGAGGCGAGGGGCGAACGCAGGTCGTGCGATACCGACGACAGCAGGGCGCTGCGCAGGCGCTCGGTTTCCCCTTCCACGCGAGCGCCTTCCAGCTCGGCGGCCAGACGCGCGCGCTCGAGCGCCTGGCCGATGTCCTGGACCATCGCCAGGGCCAGGCCGCGGCGGTCGGCATCCGGTTCGCCCAGGGCTGGAGGGAAACGCAGGGCGACGACGCCCGCGCGCCGCAAGTCGCTGCCCAGCGGCAGCATCCAGCTCGATGCGGCGTGGAGCGTGTCGGTGAAGCGACCCGCCGGCTCCGCGTGCATCTCGCTCCAGTCGGCGGCGGCAAGGTCCTGCGTGGACAGCGCGAACGGCTCCGGCGCCGAGGCGGCCGGAACGAGCTCGGCCGCCTCGTTGCGCGAGAGCACGGCCACGTGGATGTCCAGCGTGCGCGCCAGGGCGCGGGCACCCACTTCCCGGATGGCGGCGCCATCGGTCGCGGTAGCCAGTTGCTGGCCCAGCGTCACCAGCGCGCGGCCGCGCACCTGTGCGGCCCGCAGCGAGTTGACCTGGCCCGCGAGGCGGGTGGCGAGACGGCTGCAGACCAGTGCCGCGACGAGGAAGAGCACTACCGCCAGCACATCGTCGGCGTTGGCGATCACCAGCGTGTAGCGCGGCGGGGCGAAGAAGAAGTTGTACCCGAGGAAGCAGAGCAGGGCCGTGTACACCGCTACCGCCATGCGCGTGCGCGCCGCGACGAAGAGCACCGCGGTAAGGAAGATCAGCGACAGGTTGGCGACCGAGAGGAAGCGGTCGGCAACGAAGGCCAGGGCCATCGCCACGGCCGTCGCCATCGTGGCCATGCCGTACTCGCGCCGCGAACCTTTCGCTTCGGCGGCGGAGCGCAGGCGACGGCGCGCGCTGGCACGTTCCACCGGCGTGGCGACGATCGTCAGTTCCAGGTGCGCGCCGCGACGGAGCAACTGCTGGGTGAGCGAAAAGCCGAGCCGGCGGGCGATGGGCCGTTCCCGCGTGCGGCCCACGATGATCTGGCCCACGCCTTCGCGATCGGCCCAGGCCAGCAGTTCGTCGGCCACCGCGTGACCGCGCAGGATGACCTCCTCGCCGCCCAGCCGGCGGGCCAGGCGCATCGCCGCATCCACGCGTTCGCGGCGGCCGGCGTCCACGCCGCCGCGATCGACGAACACCACGCTCCACGGCGCACCGCGCCGGTCCGCGATGCGCCGGGTGACACGCACCAGGTATTCGCTCTGCGCCGCGCCGTCGATCGCCGCGACGATCCGCCGGCGCACCGGCATGACACCGCCGCGCGCGAGCATGGACTCGCGCAGGTCGCTGTCCACGTGGGTAGCGACCGTCTCCACGGCCAGTTCGCGGAGTGCGGCGAGGTTGGTCGGCGAGAAGAAGGCCTCGAGTGCCACGGCAGCGGTCTCGGGCACGTACACCTTGCCCTGGCGCAGGCGCGCGATGAGTTCGCGCGGCGGCAGATCGATCAGCACGATGTCACGCGCGCGGTCGAGGAACGCGTCAGGCACGGTCTCGCGCACGGCCACCCCGGTGATCCGGCGCACCTGGTCGTTAAGGCTTTCCAGGTGCTGCACGTTCATCGCCGTGTACACCTCGATGCCCGCCTCGAGCAGTTCCGCGATGTCCTGCCACCGGCGTGCGTGGCGGCCACCGGGCAGGTTGGCATGCACCAGTTCGTCGACGAGGATCACCGCCGGCTTGCGGGCCAGCGCCCCTTCGAGGTCGAACTCCTGGAAGGTGCGCCCCGCGTAATGCACCGATCGCGTCGGCAGTACCTCCACGCCTTCGAGCAGTGCCGACGTTTCCGTGCGGCCGTGTGTCTCGACCAGGCCGACCACCACGTCGAGGCCCTGCCGGCGCAGCTCGCGCGCCGCCGAAAGCATGGCGAAGGTCTTGCCCACCCCGGGCGAAGCGCCGAGGAAGATCTTCAGGCGCTGGCCGTCCTCGTCCTTCGCTGCATTGAGCAGCGCGTCTGCGCGGGCGTCGCGATCGTCGTTCATGAGAGTGGCTGGGCAAAGTGAGGGAACGTGCCGAGCGTAGCCGAACACGACGGAAGGGTAGGAGTGCGCCCTGCGCGCGACAGCTTTTCGCGATAAGCACAATCCTGTGGTCCTCGGCGAAAAGCTGTCGCGCGCAGGGCGCGCTCCTACATTTATTTGCTGGCGTCCAGTGCGAGGTTCAGCGCCAGCACGTTTACCCGCGGCTCGCCCAGTACGCCGAACTGGCGGCCGGTGGTGCTGGCCGCGATCAGTTCGCGCACCCTGGCCGGGTCCATCCGGCGCTCGCGGGCGATGCGGCTCACCTGGTATGCCGCGGCGGCGGGGCTGATGTCGGGGTCCAGGCCGCTGCCCGAGGCCGTGACCAGGTCCACGGGCACCGGCGCCGTGTTCGACGGATCGGCCTGCCTCAGCGCATCGATCCGTTGCTTCACGGCATCCGTCAACGCGGGATTGGTCGGCCCCTGGTTTGAGCCGGACGAGCTGGCGCCGTTGTCCGGATTAGGCGAAGTCGCCGACGGACGACCCCAGAAATACTTCGGCTCCGAGAACGCCTGCCCGATCAGCGATGACCCGACCGTCCTGCCATCCTTCTGGATCAGGCTCCCATTGGCCCTGGCGGGAAAAAGCACCTGGGCCAGCCCGGTCGCCGCCAGGGGATAGACGATGCCGGTGACCACCGTCATCGCCACGAACAGAACCGCGCATTGCCTGATGAATTTACTCATGGCCATACCCTCTTAGAAGGTCCCCTGAAACATGACGAGTCCACGGGTGCCGCCGGTGTCGCGCGTGTCGCTCGCGTCGACGAAGCTGGACACGTGGCGATAGAACGCCTCGTCGGTCGCGCGCGTCACGCCGGCGCTCACCGACCAGTGCGTGGCGAACTGGTACTTCACCGTGGCCGAATAGTCGCTGTAACTGGCGTCGCGAGCGCCATTGCCAAGTGCCGTCGCGAGCCGGGCCGCGTAATGGGTATGACCCGCATGCAAGGCCAGCGACCAGACATCCGACAGCGGAAAGGCCGCGTCGAGCTGGAGATAGCCCGTGCCATGTGTATCGCCGTCGTAGCCCTGTTCCTTGTCCGCCGCGAAGTAGTCGGTCAGCGAACGGTTGTATTTCAGGGTGAACTGGCGCCAGGTCAGGGCAACGTTGGCCTCGAGCGTATTGAAGGAACGCGACTGCAGGTTCGCTTCGTCCAGGTCGGCACCGGGATACACGTAGCCATACAGTCCGATGCGCCACGACCAGTCCTCGTCGATCGGACGGCCGAAGCTGGCATACAGGTCCAGCTCCATCGAGCCGCCGGGGTAGCTCCTGTCGCTGATGCTCGATGCCCAGGTACCGGCGGCGAACCCGTTCGGGTTGGTGTAATCGGCACCGCCCTGGATCGCCGGGTGGCCCCAGGTCTGCGTCAGCCCGCGGAACATGTAATCCGAGACCGCGGCCACGTTGCCGATAACGGTCGGGGCATCTTCCGCCTGTACAACCGAACCGATGCCGAGGAGGGAAACAACCGCAGCTGCGGTAAGCGAAACGACTTTCATGGATGTGCTCTTGGCAATGGGTCAGGCCAGCCCGGACAGGACCAGCAACATGTCGATCAACTTGATGCCGACGAACGGGACCGCGATGCCGCCCAGCCCGTAGATCAGGAGATTGCGGCGAAGCAGCGCGCCGGCGGCCAGGGCACGGTAAGCCACGCCCTTGAGCGCGAGTGGGATGAGAAAAATGATGATCAGGGCATTGAAGATCACCGCCGACAGAATCGCGCTCTGCGGCGTGGCCAGGTGCATCACGTTCAGGGCATTCAGTGCCGGGTATGTCGTGGCGAATGCCGCCGGGATGATCGCGAAGTACTTGGCGATGTCGTTGGCGATGGAGAAGGTCGTCAGGGAGCCGCGGGTGATCAGCATCTGCTTGCCGATGCCGACGATCTCGATGAGCTTCGTCGGATTGGAGTCGAGATCGACCATGTTCCCGGCTTCCTTCGCCGCCTGCGTGCCGCTGTTCATGGCCACGGCTACATCGGCCTGCGCCAGCGCGGGTGCATCGTTGGTGCCGTCGCCGCACATCGCCACCAGGCGGTTCTCGGCCTGGATATCGCGGATGAGCTTGAGCTTGGCTTCCGGCGTCGCCTCGGCGAGGAAGTCGTCGACACCCGCCTCGGCCGCGATCGCCGCCGCGGTCAACGGGTTGTCGCCGGTGATCATCACGGTTCGGATGCCCATCTTGCGCATCTCGGCGAAGCGCTCCTTGATGCCGTCCTTCACGATGTCTTTCAGTTCGACCACGCCGAGCGCCAGCGAGCCGTCGACGACGATCAACGGTGTCGCGCCGCGTCGCGCCACCTCTTCGGCCATGCGCTTGACCAGCGGGGGCATGTGGCTGTCCAGCGATTCCAGGTAACGCTCCACGGCGTCGATGGCACCCTTGCGGATATGGCGGGTGTCGAGATCGACTCCGCTCATGCGGGTCTGGGCCGTGAAGGGGACGAACTGGGCACGACTGTCGGCTTGATGCTGCCCGGCCTGGCCAAACAGCTTCGAAGCCAGTGTGACGATGCTTCGGCCTTCGGGCGTTTCGTCTGCGCGCGAGGCCAGTTCGGCCGTCTCGGCAAGCTCCCGTTCCTCGACGCCGGGCGCGGGATGGAACGCCACCGCGTGGCGGTTGCCCAGCGTGATCGTGCCCGTCTTGTCCAGGAGCAGCACGTCGACGTCGCCCGCGGCCTCCACGGCGCGGCCGGAGGTGGCGATGACGTTGGCGCGGATCATGCGATCCATGCCGGCGATACCGATCGCCGAGAGCAGGGCGCCGATCGTCGTCGGGATCAGGCAGACCAGCAGGGCGATCAGCACCGTGAGCGTGATCGGATTACCCGCGCCCGCCGCCTGCACGCTGTAGATCGAGTACGGAAGCAGCGTGGCGCAGGCGAGCAGGAAGATCAGCGTGAACTTCGCGAGCAGGATCGTCAGCGCGATCTCGTTAGGAGTCTTCCGGCGCGATGCGCCTTCCACCATCGAGATCATGCGGTCGAGGAAACTTTCGCCCGGGTTGCTGGTGATGCGCACGACGAGCCAGTCGGAAAGGACGCGGGTGCCGCCGGTGACGGCGCTGCGGTCGCCGCCGGCCTCCCGAATCACCGGCGCGGACTCGCCGGTGATCGCGCTTTCGTCCACGCTTGCCGCGCCGGCCACCACTTCGCCGTCGCCCGGAACGATGTCGCCCGCCTCGACGAGCACATGGTGCCCGGTACGCAGCTCGCTCGAAGGTGTGAACACGATGCGGGCAGCCCGATCCGCGGAAGCCAGCTTCTTCGCCGCCACGTCCCGGCGCGAGCCGCGCAGCGCATCGGCCTGCGCCTTGCCGCGGCCTTCTGCCAGCGCCTCGGCGAAGTTGGCGAACAGCAGGGTGAACCACAGCCAGAGGCTGACCCAGAAGATAAAGGCGGTCGGCGCCTCGCCGTGACCAGCCAGCGCCTGCACCCAGAGGAGGGTTGTCAGCGAACTGCAGACGAAGACGACGAACATCACGGGATTGCGGAACTGCAATCGCGGAGAGAGCTTGACGAACGCGTCACCCAGGGCGCGTGTTACCAGGGCGCGGTCGAAACCGTGCCTTGCTGTAGTCGGATTATTCATGGATCAGCGTCCCGTAGCGGACATCAGGTGCTCGGCAATCGGCCCGAGGGCCAGCGCCGGGAGGAAGGTGAGTGCGCCGACCACGATGACCACGCTGGCCAGTAGAACGACGAAGAGTGGCGTATGCGTCGGGAGCGTGCCCGCGCTCTCGGGTACATGGCGCTTCGCAGCCAGCGACCCGGCCATGGCCAGCATGGCGATGGCAAGCGGATAACGGGCGAAATACATGCAAATCGCCAGCAACACGTTCCAGAAGGGCGTGTTGGCCGAGAGACCGCCGAACGCACTTCCATTGTTGTTGGAAGCCGAACTTACCGCGTAGAGGATCTCGCTGAAGCCATGGATACCTGGATTGGCAATGCCCGCCACACCCGCCGGCGACATCACGGCGATCGCCGTACAGATGACCACCAGGGCACAGGGCAGCAGCACCGCGAGGCTCGCCATCTTCATTTCATGGGCTTCGATTTTCTTGCCCAGGTACTCCGGGGTACGCCCGACCATCAGCCCTGCGATGAATACGGCGACCACGGCGAAGGCAAGCATGCCGTAGAGACCCGAACCCGCGCCGCCGAAAACGACCTCGCCCAGCTGCATCAGCCACATGGGAACCAGGCCGCCAAGGGGAGTCAGGGAATCGTGCATGGCGTTGACCGCACCGCATGAGGCGGCCGTGGTGATCGCCGCGAACAGACCGGATGCGGCGATACCGAAGCGCGTCTCCTTGCCTTCCATGTTGCCGCCGCTCTGCAACATGCTGGCATGCGCGTCGACAGCCAGGCCATGCAGCGCCGGATTGCCCGCCTGCTCGGCGGCCACCACGCCGATGGTCAATGGAATGAAGATCACCAGCATCGTCGCAAGGATGGCCCAGCCCTGGCGTCGGTCGCCCACGAGCTTGCCGAACATGTAACAGAGGCCACTGGGAATCAGGAAAATCGCCAGCATCTCGATGAAGTTCGAGAAGGGTGTCGGGTTCTCGTAAGGGTGCGCGGAATTGACATTGAAAAAGCCGCCACCGTTCGTGCCGAGCATCTTGATCGCAATCTGCGAGGCGGCCGGACCCATCGGAAGCACCTGCTCCTGGGTGCTCGCCGTATGGGTGACGGGTTTACCCGCCGCATCGAGCACGGGGTTACCGTCCGCGTCCTTGACCGGCTCGTCGAACGTCGTGGCCTGGACCGTCGTCGCGTGTTCATACGGGCGGATGTTCTGAACGACACCCTGCGAAACCAGCACCAGCGTGATGACGAGCGAGATCGGAAGGAGGATGTACAACGTCGCCCGGGTCATATCGACCCAGAAATTGCCCAAAGCCGAGACACCACGGCGCGCGAAGCCGCGTATCACCGCGATCAGCACGGCGATGCCCGTGGCCGCCGACAGGAAGTTCTGCACGGCAAGGCCAAGCGCCTGGGTGAGGTAGCTCATCGTCGATTCGCCGCCATATCCTTGCCAGTTCGTGTTGGTGGCGAAGCTGACGGCGGTATTCATGGCGGAATCCGGCGTGATCGCACCGAAATGTTCCGGATTGAGCGGCAGCCATTGCTGGACGCGCTGCAGGACATAGACGGCAACGATACCGGCGACGTTGAACATGAGCATCGCGAAGGCATACTTCTTCCATGACATGTCTTCGCCGGGCTCCACGCCCGATGCCTTATAGATAAGTCTCTCGATGCGCGCGCCAAAGCGCGTCACGCCATTGGGCCGCTCGTCGAAGACCAGCGCCATGTACGCGCCCATCGGCTTGACGAGAAGCAGCAGGACGACGAGGAAAACGACAATCTGGATCCAGTCGTTGGCGCTCATTCGAACCACTCCGGCTTGAGAAGCGCTACGACCAGGTAGCACACGAGTGCCACGGCTATCAGCCCGGCAGCGATATAAAGGAGAGTCATGTCGGTTCCTTACCTGCGACCCAGCCGGTCGCAGATCATGAGGAAACCGATCGTCATGGCCGTAAGGACGACGACGAGGAGGACGTACAGGAATTCCACGGTTGCGTTCCGTCGAAGAGGACGGTGCGCATTGTTCGCCCGGGGCGATATTTACGGCGTATCGATAAGGAAGGGGGGCGTAACGTTTGCGTAAAATTTCATTGTGGTCACTGTAGGAGCGCGCCTTGCGCGCGACATCTTTACGCGAGGCGCCACAGGACCTGCCACCTGATCGCGAAAAGCTGTCGCGCGCAGGGCGCGCTCCTACGGATGGCGGTCGATGGTACCGGCTGGCTCCAGCTTTTCGCGGAACAGTTCATCGATCCGCCGGTACTCGTCATACCACGAGTCCGCGTGCACGAATCCATGCCGCTCCATCGGGTACAGGGACATCCAGAAGTTCTTCTTGTGCAGCTCGATGAAGCGCTGGTACAGGCGGATGGAATCGCTGGCCAGCACGTTGTCGTCGATCAGGCCGTGTTCGATCAGCAGCGGATCGGCCAGTGCCTCGGCGTAATGGATCGGCGAGCTGGCCTTGTACGCCTCGGGATCGATCTGCGGATCGTTGAGGATGTTCGACGTGTATTCGTGGTTGTAGCTGGTCCAGTCGCTCACCGGGCGCAGCGCGGCGCCAGCGGCGAATTCGCCCGGCGCGCGCAGCAGGGCCATCAGCGTCATGAAGCCGCCGTAGCTGCCGCCATAGATACCCACGCGCTTCGGGTCCACCCCGTGGTCCGCCACCAGCCAGGCCTTGCCGTCGAGAAGGTCGTCCAGTTCCGGGTGGCCCATCTGCCGGTAGATCGCCGTGCGCCAGTCGCGGCCGTAGCCCTTCGAGGCGCGGTAGTCCATGTCGAGCACGACGTAGCCGCGCTGGACCAGCAGGTTATGGAACATCTGCTCGCGGAAGTACGCCGGATACGACAGGTGCACGTTCTGCAGGTAGCCGGCGCCGTGGACGAAGATCACCGCCGGCCGCGATGCCGACGCAGCCGCGTCGGCAGGACCGTAGAACTTCGCCCAGATCGTGCCCGCGCCATGCTTCGACGGCACCTGCACGATCTTCGGGACGATCCACTCGCGGGCCTTGTAGGCCGGCTTGCGCGTGTCGGTCAGCTCGCGAACCGCCGAACCGTCCACGCCAATGGTCGCCAGCTGCGACGGCACGTATGGCGAGGAGTGCAGCACGGCGAGGCGGCTGCCGTCGGGCGACAGCATGAAATCGTCGAGTCCTTCGAACGTCGTGACCCGGGTAAGCTCGCCACCCTTCACCGGCACGGCATAGATGTCGTAGCTGTACGGCGCGACCTTGTTCGTGCGCACGTAGAAGCGCGAACCGTCGGGGCTCAGCAGCGGATGGTCGACCTCGAAGCGGCCCGAAGTCAGTGCCGTGGCCTTGCCGCCCAGCGGGCGCGTGTACAGCTGCGCGTAACCGGATTCCTCGCTGAGGTACCAGAGCGTGCGGCCGTCGCGCAGCCAGCCGAAGTCGTTACCGTCCCAGTTGATCCAGGCCTTGTCGGTAAGGCGGTGCTGGGACACCAGCGCGTGGCGATCGAAGTCCACGGTGGCGATCCAGCGATCCTTGTTGTCGATGGCACGCAGCTGCACGGCCACTTCATGGCCGTCGTCGCTCCAGGCGATGCCGGGGCTGTATTCGCCGTTGACGATGACCGGCCGTTTCTTCGGCGCGGCGAGTTCGTCGGCGCGGTCGTTCTTGCCGTCCTTGCGCAGCGCCGCGATGGTCTTCGCGCGGATGTCGGCCAGCGGATCGTCGCCGATGCCGGGCAGCGTCTTCATGTCGAGGTCGTAGCTCGCGCGGGTCTTCAGGTCGAGCAGGCGCAGGGACTGCGGCACGGGATCTTTCCTGCCGACATAGCTGCGCGTGGCCTCGGATTCCGCGTAACCCGAATCGGTCACGTAATGGGTGAGGTCAGCGATCTTGCCCTTGTCGGCGTCCTTGGCTTCGGTCACCACAAGCATCCAGCGGCCGTCCGGCGACACCGATGTATCGGCGATGCTCACGTCCTTGCCCAGCCAGAACGGCTTCGGCGTGCGGCCCGCGTCGGCTGCCGCCAGCGCGTCGGTATCGGCGGCCATCGCCTCTTCGTCGGAACGCAGGTCGCGCAGTGTCTTGAACAGCGCTTGCTGGTCGTCGGTGAGGTCATCCGACTTTCTGGCTTTTGGATCTTCTTTCGCTTGCAGGTCCGCCACCTGCGATACCGGGCCGCCCGCGACGGCATAGGCGAACCAGTCATTGCCGGCGCGGAAGGTGAGCAACCGGCCGTCGAGGGAGAAGCGCGGATCGCGTTCCTTCGCGCTGCTGCGCGTCACCTGCACGGTGGCACCGCTGGCGAGGTCGCGCAGGAAGATATCGCCGTGGCTGACGAAGGCCGCGTGACGGTGGTCGCGGTCGAACACCGGCTTGCCGCCATCGGCCTTCGCGGCTGCCGCCGGGTCGAGGCGCTCCGGTGTACCGCCGCTCGCGGCCACTCGCCAGAGGTCGCGCACCGGCGTGCCGTCGTGCTTCAGCGAGTAGTAGACCTGACTGCCGTCCACGCTCCAGTAGGCATCCTCCACCGGCGGCCCGATCCAGTCCGGATCGGCCATGATCGTTTCCATGTCCAGCGGCGGCTGCGCGGCGAGCGCGGGGGCGGCGGCAAGGACGGTGAGCAGGGCGGTGGCGAGTACGCGCATCGGGAGGGTTCCGGATGTGGCAAATCGGGCGAGCATAGCGCGGCCACGAAACCCGGTGTAGGAGCGCGCCGTTTGCTACCCTCGGAAATCCTCCACGGGAGTCCAAACCCATGCGCGTTCTCGTCCCCCATCTGCTCGCCGCCAGCCTGTGCCTCGCCTTCGGTGCGCAGGCCGCCACGACCACCCCGCCCCCGACGCCGAAGCGGATGGTCTCGGAAACGCTCGCGGGCCAGCCGGTAAACGATGCGTACCGCTGGCTGGAAAACCCGGACGCGGCCGATGTGAAGCAGTGGATCGACGCGCAGAACACCTATACCGAGGCCGCCATCGGCGCCATGCCGCTGGGCAAGGCACTGAGCAACCGCATCCGCGAGCTGTCGATCACCTCCACCACGCGCTCCTCGCCCACCCTGGCCGGCGGGACGCTGTTCTACTTCGAGAACACGCCGCCGCAGCCGCAGCCGGTGCTGGTCGCGAAGGCCTGGCCTGACGGCAAGACGCGCACGCTGGTCGACCTCAACCAGGGCGACGGCAGTACCGCGATCACCGCCTACTGGCCCTCGCCCAGCGGTCGTTACCTCGCTTATGGCACCGCCGAAGGCGGCAGCGAGCTGACCACCATCCACATCCTCGACACGAGCACCGGCAAGCCGCTGGGCGACGTGCTGCCCTTCGCCGGCGGCGGCACCACGCCGCAGGCCCTGGTCTGGGACGCCGACGAGAAGGGCGTCACCTATGCGCGTTTCGCCGCGCCGGCCGCCGGCAAGCCGCTGCGCCAGTTCGGCGCTTACCTCGCCCACCACGTCATCGGCCAGCCGGCGGCGAAGGACACCACGGCGTTCGGCAAGGGCTATTCGCACGTGGCCGAATACATCCTCATGGAAAGCAAGGGCGGCAAGACCACGGCGCTGCTGGCGAACGAAGGCGACGGCGGCCCGGCGGAGGTCTACCTGCGCGAGGACAACGGTTCGTTCAAACGCGTGCTTGGCCGCGAGGCCGACGCGCGCGAGGCAAGTTGGGTCGGCGACCGCCTCTACGTCGCGACCTTCGCGGGCGCGCCGCGCGGAAAGATCGTCGCCATCGGTGCGGACGGCAAGGCCACCGACGTGCTCGCGGAAGGCAAGGGCGCCATCCAGCGCGTCACCCCGCTCGGCGATGGCTTCCTCGTCGTTCGCAGCGCAGGCCCGGATTGGTGGGCCGACCAATACGATGCCAAGGCGGGCTTCGTGCGCCGCGTGCCGCTGCCCGCGACCGGCATCACGATCGGCGGCGTCGCCGCCGAGCAGGGCGAGGGCAAGGCACTGATCAGCTACGCCGGCTGGACCCAGCCGACCCACTGGGTCGAATACGACGGCGCCACCGGCACGGTGAAGACTGTCTTCGAGGTGAAGCCGGCCGCCGATTATTCGAAGGTGCGCGTAACCCGTGTCGAGGGCACGTCGAAGGACGGAAGCAAGATCCCTGTGACCGTGATCTCCATGGATGGCACCACGCCGAACGGCAAACGTCCCACCATTCTCTACAGCTACGGCGGCTTCGGCATTCCGGTCACGCCGGGCTTCATCGGCGCGAACCTCGCATGGCTGGAACACGGCGGCGTACTCGCCTATGCCAACATCCGCGGCGGTAACGAATTCGGCGAGGCCTGGCACGAGCAGGGCCAGAAGACGCGCAAGCAGAACGTATTCGACGATTTCTACGCGGCCTCGCAGGCGCTGATCGACACGAAGTGGACCGACACGAAGCACCTCGGCATCCTCGGTGGCAGCAACGGCGGCCTGCTGATGGGCGCCTCGCTCACCCAGCATCCGGAGCAGTACCGGGCCGTGGTCGGTGCCGTCGGCATCTACGACGTGCCGCGTCACGAGACCGCGTTCGCCAACGGTCCATATAACGTGAGCGAGTACGGCAGCGTGTCCGACCCCGTGCTGGCGAAGGCCATGCTCGCCTACTCGCCGCTGCACAACGTAAAGAAGGGCACGAACTATCCGGCAGTGCTGCTGACCACCGGTGCCAACGATCCGCGCGTGGCCCCGTGGCAGTCGCGCAAGTTCGCCGCGGCGTTGCAGGACGCCAGCACGTCCGGCCAGCCCGTGCTGCTGCTCACGCGCATGAATGCGGGCCACGGCATCGGCGCGCCCTTCAGCCAGCGCGTGGGCAACCAGGCGCTGTCCATGACTTTCTTCGCGACGGAGCTCGGGCTCGGGGAGTAGTTGCGTAACGCTTCGGCATGCGTAGAGGATGCCCGCGGCACCGCACCCGATGCCGCGGGATCGCCACTGAAGCGGCTCCCCCCCGGTTTCGTCAGGCTTCCGGGAAGGGCAGGCCCAGGCGCTGTCGATAGTACTGATGAAACCCGGCGGTGTGATGAAGCTGTTCGCCTTCGCCCCGGTCTTCGGCCGATACGACACGGCAGAGGAAGAAGGTGTGCGAGCCGATGACCTGACTATGGATGATCGCCAACTCCTGCACGCGCAGCGCCGATGCGACCGTCGGAATGTCGAACCGGGGGGAACGGCTAAGCGGGACGGAAAGTTCGTTCCAGATCGTCACGGCATCCTTGTGATGTCGCGCCAGCTGGTAGACGGCCGCCTTCATCGATGCCGGCGGGTGCGAGAGCGCCACGCGGCGCACGTCGCGCATGGTGGGCTCCGACACGTTGGTGCTGCGCAAGGCGAGCGAAAAAAGTCCACTGCCCTCCAGCGGCCCGATGAGGTCCATGGGAAAGATGTTCCGGTGGCCTTCCGTCTCTACCGATACCAGGACCACGGGGCGCGGGCACAGGTAGGTGACCATGAGCTGCTGTGCAGCGACGGGTTCCATGTTCAGGTGATTCGCGGCCCGGTGCTTGAGCATGTTCCGGTTCTGGCGCCATGCCGTGAGCTCACGCAGTGGCCAGCCGAGGCAATAGTGCCTGCCGGATTCGACCTGGTAGACCGTGAGTGTCGCATCCTCGACCGCGATGGTTCCCTCTTTCCTGAGACGAAGCGCCCCAAGCGTGCACTCCGTCAGACGATCGCGGTACTGGAGTAGCGGCCGGGGTCCGGCATCGATGCTGGTCGCGATGGTCAATGGCTTGAGCGAGGCGATCGTGTGATCCCGGGTGGCCTCGGCCGAACCGCTTTCCCAGCGCAGTTCCGCCGTCACGAACTGTGCCGACGGCTCGACGCCGACCGACGCCCATTGCGGCACGGCCGGTATGAGCCGGTCGACGATGCCATGCCACATAGTCAGCCTCGCCTGAACAACAGGAACATGTACGGCGCGGTCAACATGCCAAGCCCTCCGGGGAACAGCCGTTCGAGGTGGAAATGCGGTGTGGCGGCACGCGCCAGCACGTGTGGGGCAAAGCGATGGATCCCGCTTTCCGTATCGAACGAATAAGCGCCGTGGCGAAAGAGGTTCACGAGGTTCTTCCTCCACCACCCGTACTTCGCGTCGCTGAGGACGTATGGATTGAGCATGCTGGCAAGAACGAATCCGCCGGGGCGGACCACGGTGTACAACTGTTCGAACAGAGGCGCGTGATCGGCAATGTGGTTGAGCACGGCGAAGTTCGCCGTCACCGCGTCGACATGGCAAGGAAGATCCGCCCCGACCTCGACGACCGTACCGCCGGCGATCTCGCTGCGGCAGTGGACTTGGAGATATCCGCGCATCGATGGCGACGGTTCGTAGACATACGTCCGGTGGCCCCTCGCCGCATACGCCTTGGCGTCGATACCCGTGCCTGCGCCAAAGTCGAGAAGCTCGGCTTTTTCCGCCAACAAGGGCAGCAGCGCCTTCTGGAAGCGGTCGCGTACCGCCAGGTCTCGCCTGGAGGACAGGAAGAATTCGTGGTACTGCTCCCCGGTATGCATACGTCGGCGACCTTGCGTTGTAAGAACACCCCGAGGGCGAACGGCTGCAGGGTAAGTGCTCCTGACCTCCCGAAAGGTTTCATCAGGTACGATGCGGACCCTGCGAAACGGAGTTTTCACCCATGCCCCTGCCCACCGTCGAACACGAAACGAAGCCCTCACCCGGCTGGTCCGTCATCTGGTTGCACGGGCTTGGCGCCGACGGCAATGACTTCGCCCCGATCGTCCCGGAGCTGGTCGATGCGGCGTGGCCGGGCGTTCGTTTCGTGTTCCCGCACGCTCCGGTGCGCCCGATCACGGTGAACAACGGCGTGCCGATGCGGGCCTGGTACGACATCAAGGGTCTCGCCATCGCCGACAAGCAGGATGCCCCCGGTATCCGGGCCTCGATCGGTGAGGTGGAGGCGCTGATCGCACACGAGGTCGAGCGCGGCGTACCGCCGTCGCGGATCGTGCTGGCCGGTTTCTCCCAGGGCGGCGCGATGGCGCTCGCCGCGGGGCTGCGGCATCGCGAATCGCTCGCAGGCCTCCTCGTCCTGTCCGCCTATCTTCCGCTGCACGACACCATCGAGGCCGAGCGTAGCGGAGCGAACCACGCCACGCCGATCTTCTGGGGCCATGGCAGCGCCGATCCGATCGTGCCGATGGCCCTCGGTGAACAGTCGCGCCAGGCGCTGGAAGCGCTGGGCCATCGCATCGACTGGCACACCTATCCCATGGGCCACCAGGTGAGCATGCCGGAGATCGCGGACATCCGCGCCTGGATGTCGGAACGCTTCGCCGACGCGTGATCCGGCGCGCGCCGGCCCTTCCAGGCATCCGGCATACTCGCCGCATGTCCGAACCCCGCGACAATCCACGCCAGCCATCGGCACCGCTGCCCGATTTCTGCAGCCTGCCGGTGCTGTTTGCCTTGCTGGTGGTCGGGGCGCTCACCGTCACGCTGATGTGGCTGGCGCCGGGTAACGACGGCGACCTGCGCGATTACAGCATCGCCGTGCTCTTCACCAGCTGGCTGTCGATCCTGCTCACCGTGGCGCTGTGCAAGCTGCGCCCCTGGATGCAGCGGCTTCCCTGGCTCCTGCCTTATGCCGCCGTGTGGCTGTTGCTCGTGATCACGGTCGGCGTCAGCGCCGCTGTCCTCGGATGGATCGACCGCAATCTGGGCGCCGGCCTCAGCCCTGCCTCGGGTTTCCGTTTCGTACGCGACTGCGTGTTCGCCACCGGCCTTCTCGGTGCCGGCCTTCTTCGCTACTTCTACGTGGTGGCGCAGTGGCAGGCGCGTGTCGCCGCGGCGACGCAGGCGCAGGTTGCCGCCCTCCAGGCGCGCATCCGTCCTCATTTCCTCTTCAACAGCATGAACGCGGTGGCCGCCCTCATCCACGTGGATCCCGACGCTGCCGAGCGCACGGTGGAGAACCTGGCGGAATTGTTCCGCGCGGCGCTGGGCAGCGATCCGGCCTCGCTGGGCACGCTAGCGGATGAGTGGGCGCTGGTGGACCGTTACCTTGAGATCGAGGCGCTGCGCCTCGGCGACCGCCTTCGCGTGGAGCGCGATATCGACGTGCCGGCGGACCTTCCTCTGCCCCGCCTGCTGCTCCAGCCGCTGGTGGAGAACGCCATCCGCCACGGCGTGCAGCCTCTCCGCGAAGGCGGCACGATCCGCCTCGGGGGCCGCCGGGTGCCGGGTGGCGTGGAGATCGTCGTGGACAATCCCCTGGCCGACGCACCGGCAACGCCCGGCAACGGGCACGGCCTGCGCAACGTGCGCGAGCGCGTGCGTTTCCACTTCGGCGAGCGCGCCACCGTGAGCGCGCAGGCGCGCGACGGCCGCTTCATCGTGAACGTGTTCCTGCCGGAGGCCGCGCATGCGCGTACTCATCGCCGATGACGAGCCGCTGGCGCGGGTCCGCCTGCGCGGCCTGCTGGCCCGGCGCGCCGATGTGACGGTCGTAGGCGAAGTGGCCGACGGCGAGGCGATGCTCGAGGCCTGTACCGAGCTCACGCCTGATCTCGTCCTGCTCGACGTCGAGATGCCCGGGCTGACCGGCACGGCCGCGGCGCGCCGGCTCGCCGTCCTTCCCGCGCCGCCGCAGGTCGTGTTCTGCACCGCTTATGAGCAGCATGCGCTCAGCGCCTTCGACCTCGGCGCCACGGACTACCTGCTGAAACCGGTGCGCGCGGAGCGGCTTGACGAAGCGCTCGATCGCGCGGCCGCGCGGCGGTCGTCCCCGCGCACGGAGCGTGGCGCATGGCTGCGCGCGCGCAGCGGCGCCGACGAGGTACGCGTGGCGCTGGACGATGTGCTTTATCTGCTGGCGGACGAAAAGTACGTGGCCGTGCACCATGCCGGTGGCATGTGGCTGATCGACGAATCGCTGCGCCAGCTGGAAGCCGCGCATGGCGAACGGCTGGTCCGCCTGCATCGCAACTGCCTGGTGCCGCGGACCCGGTTGCAAGGCCTGAAGACGCTGCCCGATGGCCGGGTACTCGCACGACTCGCCGGCACCGAGGTGGCTCCCGAGGTCAGCCGGCGCAACCTGCCGGCGATCCGCCAGTTGCTGCGCACCAGCGGCCCCTGAGCCAGCGCGGACCTTAGGCCGCGCTGCGCGGGCGGCCCGTTTGCGGGACAATCTCCTTCTTCGTCCGCTTCGTCCCGGCTGGAAAGCAATGACCACACCGCTCCGCATCGCCACCCGCAAAAGTGCACTGGCCCTCTGGCAGGCCGAACACGTGGCCACGTTGCTGCGCCAGGCGCATCCGGGACTGGTCGTGGAGCTGGTGCCGCTGTCCACGCGGGGCGATGAAATCCTCGACCGCTCGCTGGCGACGATCGGCGGCAAGGGTTTGTTCCTGAAAGAACTGGAGATCGCGATCCTCGAGGATCGCGCCGACATCGCGGTGCACTCGCTGAAGGACGTGCCGGCCGAACTGGAACCGGGTTTCGTGCTCTCGGCGATCCTGCCGCGGGCCGATGCCGCGGACGCCTTCATCAGCAACGACTACGGGACGCTGGCCGACCTGCCGAACGGCGCCCGCGTCGGCACCTCGTCGCTGCGCCGGCAGGCACAGGTGCGCGCACTGCGCCCGGACCTGCAACTGCTGGACCTGCGCGGCAACGTGAATACGCGCCTGGCCAAGCTCGACGAAGGCCAGTACGAGGCCATCATCCTCGCCTGTGCCGGCGTCGAGCGGCTGGGCATGGGTGGCCGCATCCGCCATCGCCTGGCCAGTCCGGACTGGCTGTCGGCGCCGGGACAGGGCGCGATCGCCGTCGAATCGCGCGAGTCCGATGCGCGCGTGGGCGAACTCATGGCGGCGCTGAACGATGCGGAGACGCGTATCGCGGTGGATGCGGAGCGCGCCATGAACGAGAAGCTCGGCGGCAGTTGCGCGGTGGCGATCGGGGCGTGGTGCGTGGTGGCTGAATACGGGCTTACCCTGCATGGGCTGGTCGGCAACGCGGCCACCGGCGAACTGCTGCGCGCGCAGGCGGACAGCCAGGGCGATACGCCCGTGGCGCTGGGGCACGAAGTGGCGGCGATGTTGCTGGCGCTTGGAGCCGAAGAATTGCTGAAGCCGCAGCGCTAGTAGGAGCGCGCCCTGCGCGCGACATCTTTTGAGGCCGTGACCCGGAGCTGGCGCGCGACCTGCAGACCGAGGCGAAAAGCTGTCGCGCGCAGGGCGCGCTCCTACAACGACAAACCGATCGGAGGTTGTAGCGAGGTTCGTCCGGTCAGAAGTTATAGACGAGGTTAGTCGTCGTCAGCTTGTCGGTGCTCTGCGTGCCCGGCTGGGTATCGCTGTTGTAGCGGATCTGGTAACCCACCTTCAGCGCCATCTTCTTCGTCATGCTGACCGAGAGACCGATGTCGTTCTGGTAGTACTGGTTCTTCGATCCCGCTTCCACCAGCAGCGTATCTTCCAGCGCAGTGTTGTCGGTGAGGCGGTACTTGGCGTTCACCAGGCCGCGGCCGACCACTTCGCTTTCTGCATCCGGCTTGTAGGTCTGGCTGACGGCGTTGCCCTCGGCATCCACCACGGGGGAACCGTCCGGATTCAGCACGGCGCGCTCCGACTCCGCCGGCTGGTAGCGCTTGAAACCGGGACCGATTTCGAAGGACAGCTCGGTGCGCTCGTTCTTCAGCGCGATATAGCCGTAGCCTACCGACACGATGCCCTGCCAGATGTTGGCACCGAAATCGTCATGCTCGTAGCGGCCCGCCGTCACGATGTAACTGCGCGGATCGAATTTGTAGCCGACCGAGGCACCCGTGTCGTAGCGGTTCGCGGTGGTGCTGAACTTATCCACCGTGTTGCCTTCGCCGTCCTCGACCGATACCTCGCCCTTGGAGCGCAGGCCGTTGAGGAAGAAATTGTTCTTCCAGACCTCGTTTTCCTGGCTCAGCCCGAGCTTGGCGTTGGCGTTCTCGGAGCGGGAGTTGCCGCGCGAGGAGGCGAAGCCGAACTCGCCGGAACCCGTCCAGCCGCCGTTCTGGGCGGCATCCGAATTCGGGTTGGCGTTGGCGTCCTGGGCCGATGCCGTGAAAGGCAGCGCGGCAAGGACGAGCGTGGCGATAAGGAGTTTTTTCATCGTCTACCCGTTTGTGGAGGGGGAAACCGTCATGCGTGGCCGGCGACGAGCCGACCGTATGCACGACCGTAGAGGCACTGCTCGAGGCATTGACCGACAACACAGCTTAACGCGGCCAGACCGGCGGCCAGGGCGTGGGCCGCGCCGAGGGGATGGGATATCAGAAGCAGGCTGGGCAGGCCGATCGACAACATCGCCACCGCGACCCGCCCGCCGAGCAGGGAAACCGCGCCGCGGCCGCTGGCGAAACGCTCCGCGGCACCGTTCTCATCGGCCAACTGGCGCAGCGAGCGCCAGCGCATGCCTTCGACGAGGCCGAGCGCCAGGGCCACCGCGAGAAGCCCCAGCCGCCAGGGGTTGAACGGCTCGACCGGCGTCTCGGCCTGCAGTGCGACGCAAAGCCAGAACCAGAGGCCGCCGGCAAATAACGCCCAGGTGGTCCGTCCCAGCGGCAAGGTATTGGCGACCGAGGCGACTGCGGCGGGAAGGCCGCGCGACATGCCGCGCGCCGTGTAAACCAGCGTGGCGAGGCTGCACAACGTGAGCGCGGCGCCAGCCAGCCGCGTGGCCCAGAAATCGTTGTCGCCCCTCGCCAGGCCGGCGAGGGCAAGCATGGGCAGGAAGTTCACCATCGCGATCATGCCTTCCATGGTCGGCATCATCCGCTTCGCCGGGTTCCAACCGTGCCAGTCGAAGGCGAACGGGAGGCGCAGGAAGGTCGCGACCAGGCCGGAGGCGACGAAGATCAATCCGATCGTGAGGGGGGCGAGCACTTCGCCGCGGCCATCGGGATAGGTGCCCAGCGCCAGCGCCGTGCCGAGCACCATCCACAGGCCGTAACCGGTCGCGGTGGCCGTCTGGATGACCACGCTCGGGGTGGAGAACAGGTTGCGGATAGGACTGTCCCTGCCGGGCCGGCCTTGCGGGTCCAGCGCGACGGAGGAAGTCTCGGTCGGTTCCGCCATGGTCGGGGAGGGCCTTCGGCGAATCGCAAAGGACCATTTTTGCGCCTTATCGCTCCCGGCGCAAACCGAAGGCCGTGCTCTCTTGCGGAGCGGCCTTCCCACCGCCATGCTTCGGGCCGTAGATACGGGCGTCACGCCCACGCGGACACACTTACCGAAAGCTCCATCTGCCGGCGACACCCATGGACCGCTACGAGCGCATTCTCACCCTGCACCGCCTGCTGAAGTCCGCCCACTATCCGGTGCCGCTGTCCCGCTTGATGGACGAACTGGAGTGCTCGCGGGCCACGCTTTACCGCGACGTGGCCTTCCTCCGCGATGCCTTGGGCGCGCCGGTGCAGAGCGTGGCGGGCGAACAGGCCTCGTTCCGTTACGAGGCCAACGAGGGCGACAGCTTCGAACTCCCCGGCCTGTGGCTGACCAGCGACGAGCTGGCGGCACTGATGGCCCTCAACGAACTGATCGGCCGTTCCGATCCCGGCGTGCTGGCCGGCGCCCTGGCGCCGTTCAAGACGCGCATCGAGCGGCTGCTCTCCGACCATGGCAGCGGCAAGGCCTTGCCTGTCGACCGCATCCGGGTCATTTCGTGGGGCGCACGCAAGATGGACCAGCAGGTGTTCCGCATCGTCGCGGGCGCCGTGCTCGAACGCCGGCAGGTAAGCTTCCGCTACCGGGCGCGCACCACGAATTCCGACACGAAGCGTACGGTGTCGCCGCAGCGGCTGACTCACTATCGCGACAACTGGTACCTCGACGTATGGGATCACGATCGCGAGGCGCTGCGCAGCTTCGCCGTGGACCGTATCGCCGATCCCCAGGCGCTGGACGGCAAGGCGAAGGACGTCGAGGAAGCCGAGCTCAACGACCTGCTCGCCTCCAGTTACGGCATTTTCGCCGGCAAGCCGAAGGCCTGGGCCACGATCCGCTTCTCCTCCCACGCCGCGCGCTGGGTTGCCGACGAGCACTGGCATTCGCAGCAGAAGGGCGAATGGCTGCCGGACGGCCGCTACGAACTGAAGGTGCCGTATTCGAACTCGCGCGAGTTGCTGATGGACGTGCTCAAGTACGGCCCCGACGCCGAGATCGTGTCGCCGCTGCCGCTGCGCGAGGAAATGAAGATCCTGCTGCAACTCGCGCTGTCCGGTTACCAGGCCAACGGAAATCATCACTGAAGACCGTTTCGTGAGCGACCTCGACATCGCCGATCCGGGTGCGCTGCCCGCCGCGAACGCAGCGTGGCGCAAGCCGCGCGTGGCCCTGGCGCTCGGCGCCGGCGCGGCGAAGGGCCTGGCCCATATCGGCGCCATCGAGGCACTGGAGGAACACGGCTACGAGGTCGTGGCGGTGGCTGGCACCTCGATGGGCGCGCTCATCGGCGGCATCTATGCCATGGGCAAGCTCGATATCTACCGCGACTGGGTGTCGACGCTGGCCCGTTTCGACGTGCTGCGCCTGGTCGACTGGAGCTTTTCCGGCGGCGGCTTCATCAAGGGCGACCGGATCATGGCCGCGCTGCGCGAACTGATCGGCGAGGTGAACATCGAGGACCTCGAAGTCACCTACACCGCCGTGGCTACCGACATCGATCGCGAACGCGAGGTCTGGCTCACCCGGGGACCGCTGTTCGATGCGATTCGCGCGTCGATCGCCATTCCGACGCTCTTTCGCCCCTACACCCACGAAGGCCGCCGGCTCGTCGACGGCGCCCTTCTGAACCCGCTGCCCGTGCTGCCGCTGATGCGCGAGGACGCCGATTACGTGGTGGCTGTGAGCGTGGACGGCGCCGCGGAAATGCAGAAGCCTCCGGAAAAGGACGTCATGGCGGTGGCCGACACGGGCTACACCGCGAAACTCGGCCGCCTCATCAGCCGCGTGCTTCCGCAAGGCGAACAGAAGATCCGCGATCCCGGCGCGTTCGAGCTGATGACCCAGGCCATGGACCTCATGCAGGCCAACCTCTCGCGCCTGCGCGTGGCCGCCTATCCGCCGGACCTGCTGATCGAAATCCCGCGCAACGTGTCGACGGTGTACGAGTTCTACCGGGCGCGCGAGTTGATCGACCTGGGGCGCGAGCGGACGGCGAAGGCGCTGGAGGCGTGGAAGCCACGATTGCCGCGCTGACGATCAGACCTCTTCGGTGCGGGTGACCTTCGCGCGACGCATCAGCCACGCCACGCCGCGCAGGTCGGCCAGGCCCACCCAGAGGCGGTCGAGCATGCCGTATTTCGACGTACCTGCCGTGCGCGGGCGATGGCCCACCGGCACGCTCTGGCTCGCAAACCCAGCGCGCTTCACCAGCGCGGGCAGGTAGCGGTGCATGTGGTCGAAGTAGGGCAGGCGCAGGAAGGTTTCGCGCTCGAACAGCTTCAGGCCACAGCCGGTGTCGGGGGTGTCGTCGCGAAGCATGCGCGAGCGCACCGCGTTGGCGATCTTCGAGGAAATGCGCTTGTTGAAGCTGTCCCGGCGCGTGACGCGCCAGCCGGCAAAAAGCTTCAGGCCGGCCGCCGCGATATCGCGTGCGGCGAGCAGCTTCGGGATATCGGCCGGATCGTTCTGGCCGTCGCCGTCGAGCGTGGCGATCCACGGCGCGCGGGCGGCGCGTACGCCGTTCCACACGGCGGTGCTCTGCCCGCTGCGCGTGATGTGGCGGACGATCCGCAGTTCCGGGTACTGCGCCCTGGCCGCCATGAGCACGGCGACGCTGTCGTCGGTGCTGTCGTCGTCGACGTAGATGATCTCGAAATCGATCCGTCCACGCAGGGCCGACGCGATCTCGGCGAGAAGGGGCGGGATGTTGTCGCGCTCGTTGAAGACGGGCACGACCACGGCGAGATCGGTCATCGCTGTTCCGGTGGTGGCGGGATTCGGGGCGGCATTATCGCCCAAGCCGCCTGCGGATGGGCCGGGCTCGCGCCCGGCCGTTCAGATCTGGCCGACGCCCGGGGCAGCCGGCCCCTCGATGGCGGCGCGCCAGCCCCGTTCCACCGCCGCCATCGTGCTGCGGCTGGCGCCTTGCGCCATCACCACCAGGGTGCCGCCACGGAGCGCCACCTGGCGGCCGTCCCAGCCGTCACGATGGAAGTCGGTGCTCTTGTCGATCATCTTGCCTGGCATGTACAGCGCCACCACCGGCTCGTCGTTCATTCGCGAAACGAGATGCACCGCGGGATACGGACCCACCGTGCAGTCGTGCACGTAGGTGACGCCAACCGGTGCCGGGCCCTTGAGGTGCGTGGCGCGGCCCACGAAACCGGCTTCCACCTGGGCGTCCGTCATCGGCTGGGTCAGGTCCAGCGCATCCATTTCCTCGGGCATGTGCGCCACCGCGAGGGCCGGCAGCGAACCGAGGTCCGCATGGCGCCAGAACAGGCCGGCACCGACGAAGGCGATCAGGACCGAGGCCGCCATCGCCATCCAGGTTCGGCGGCGGCTCATCTCGCGGCGGCGCTCGCCGGTGGCGTGGACAAGCAGGATGCGATCGGCCAGGCCTTCGGGCACGGGCATGGCAAGCGCGGTTTCGAAGTCGTCCTCGAAACGCTGGGCCCGCTGCCAGAACGCCGCGCAACCCTCCTTGCAAGCATCGCGGTGGGCAAGCAGTGCCCGGTCGCGCGAGCGTGGCTCGGCGCTCAGGCGGCGGCGGAAGTCGAGACAGTTCATTTCCGGCCCCCTTCGGCCGCGGCGCGCCCGCCCAGCAAGGCCTTGAGGCGCTGGCGGGCACGGAACAACTGGGTCATCACGGCGCCGGGTTGCTGGCCGGTGCTTTCGGCGATCTCTTCGCAGGTCATGCCGCCCAGCACCTGCATGGCCAGCGGATCGCGATACTTGTCGGGCAGTTTGAGCATCGCCTCGCGCACCTGCGCGGCGTCGCCGCTGCGTTCGGGACTGGCGAAGACGGTGTCTTCCACCACGTTGTCGTCCAGATCCACGAGTTCCAGCCGCTTGCGCTCGTACAGGCGCGCGTGTTCGCGGCGAAGGATCGTGATGAGCCACGGCTTGGCCGACTCCACGTCGCGCAGGGCGTCGAGGTTCTTCCACGCACGCAGGAAGGTCTCCTGGACCAGGTCCTGGGCGACGGTTTCAGAGCGCGACAGCCAGAAGGCGTACCGGTAAAGGTCGGCCGACAGGGCGCGCACCATGGCTTCGTACTGGCGCTGCTTCGGATTCACACCCTCTTTGACCGGTGCCATGAGCTTTCTCTTACAGGGCATCCCGCGGCCTAGCGGACCTTCGTGAGGATGCCGTCGAGCTCGTCGAGGCTGTGGTAGTGGATCACCAGCTTGCCCTTGCCGCCGCGGCCATGGGCGAGTTCCACGCGGGTAGCGAAGCGCTCAGCCAGCTCGCGCTCGAGGTTGGCGATGTTCGGGTCGGCCGGAGCGGACTTCGCCTTGCCCTTGGGTGCCAGCTGGGCCTTGCGAGCGGCTTCCTCCAGCTCGCGCACGGTCCAGCCGTTGCGTGCGGCCTCCAGCGCCAGCGGCTCAGCGATGGTGGGCGGGAGGGTCAGCAGGGCGCGGGCATGGCCCATCTCGAGCTTGCTCTCGTCGAGCAGCTGCTTGATGGACTGGGGCAGTTCCATGAGCCGGAGCAGGTTCGACACCGCCGCGCGGGAACGGCCGACCGCGTCGGCAGCCTGCTGGTGGGTCAGGTCGAATTCGTCGATCAGGCGGTGCAGGGCCTGGGCTTCTTCCAGCGGGGTGAGTTCCTGGCGCTGGATGTTCTCGATCAGCGCCATGGCGAGCACGGACTGCTCCGGCACGTCTTTCACCAGCGCCGGAATCTCACTCATCGAGGCGCGCTGGGCCGCACGCCAGCGGCGCTCGCCGGCGATCAGTTCATAGCTGTTCTTGCCAATGGCACGAACCACCACCGGCTGGATCAGGCCCTGGGCCTTGATCGAGGCAGCCAGCTCGTCCAGCGCCTCGTCGTTCCAGTGACGGCGCGGCTGGTACTTGCCGGCCTGGATCTGCTGGATCGGCAGCGAACGCAACTCGCCCTCCTGCTCGACGATCGAGGGCGTGGCCAAGGGACCTGCGCCGCCACCGAGCAGGGCGTCAAGGCCACGGCCGAGTCCACGTTTCTTCGCTGCTGCCATGGATATTCCTTAGGAGGCCGCGCCGGTGGGATCCGGCGCCGCTTCGTCGATGTCATTCGCGGCAGGCTCCGCGGCCACGCCGTTCAGTAGCCGCTCGCGGCGGATGATCTCGCCGGCAAGCCCGATATAGGCGATGGCGCCGCGCGAGCCGCGATCGTAGAGATGGATCGGCTGCCCGTGGCTTGGCGCCTCGGCCAGGCGCACGTTGCGAGGGATGATCGAGCGCAGCACCTTCTCGCCGAAGTGCTGGGTGAGCTGCGCCGAGACCTCGTTGCCAAGGTTGTTGCGCACGTCGTACATGGTGCGCAGGAGGCCTTCGACCTCCAGCCGGGGGTTCAGGCGCTGCCGCACGGCCTCGATGGTATCGAGCAGGCTGGACAGTCCTTCCAGCGCGAAGTATTCGCACTGCACCGGGATCAGCACGCCGTCGGCGGCGGTCAGCGCGTTCAGCGTAAGCAGGTGCAGCGACGGCGGGCAGTCGATGAGGATCGTGTCGTAGCGGTCGGCAATCTTCGCCAATTGCTCTTTCAGGCGCTGCTCACGGGCAAGGCCATCCATCAGCTTCAGCTCGGCGGCGGTGAGGTCGCCATTGCCCGGCAGCAGGTCGAATCCCGCCTCGGTCCGGACCAGCACGTCGCCGATGGGCGCCTCGCCCAGCAGCACTTCGCAGCCGTTGGGCTTGGCCTCGTGCTTGTCCACGCCGGACGCCATCGTGGCATTGCCCTGGGGATCGAAGTCGACAAGCAGCACCTTGCGCTTCGCGGCGGCCAGGGCCGCGGCGAGGTTCACGGAGGTGGTGGTCTTGCCGACGCCGCCCTTCTGGTTGGCGACTGCGATGATGCGGGCCATGGGGTACCGGTAGCTGCCGTGCGCGGAAAGGGAGCTAGGTTAGCATCGACGGGGCGCTCGGCCCTAGGTGCCAAGGCCTGTGGGACTCAGCTTGGTGGGAGCCGACCCTGTCGGCGATGGGTGCTCGCGATCAGTCCCGACGAATAACCACCAGGTGCCGCTCACCCTCGACACCCGGCACGCCCAGCATGTGGATCGCTTCCACCCGGAAGCCTTCCGGCACCCCGTCGAGTTCCTCCGCCGGGTGCTTGCCCTTCATCGCGAGCCAGACGCCGTTCGGTGCCAGCAGGTGTCCACCCCAGCCGAGCATGTCCGCCAGGGAGGCGAAAGCGCGGGCGGTGATGCACTCGAACGTGCCCTCCACGTCTTCGACGCGGCTCTGCAAGGTCTTCGCGTTGCCCAGCTTCAGCGAGCGGATCGCTTCACGCAGGAAGCGGACCTTCTTGCCATTCGAATCGACCATGAGCACTTCGCGCGCCGGCTCGGCGATGGCCAGCGGAATGCCAGGCAGGCCCGGACCCGTGCCGAGGTCGGCCAGCGAGCGGCCGTGCACGTAAGGCAGGATCGCCAGCGAATCGAGCAGGTGCCGCGCGACCATCTCGCGATCGTCGCGGATCGCCGTGAGGTTGTACGCCGAATTCCAGCGCTCGAGCAGGTCGCGGTAATCGAGCAGGCGCTCCACCGCGCCGTCGGGCAGGGTCACGCCAAGGGTGGCGATGCCACGGTCGAGCTGGGTTTGCAGGGCTTCGCGCGCGGTCATGCGGCTTCAGGGCATCGAAAGGGACGAGGAGTATGAAAGCCCCGCCTTGGCGGTGCCAGCATTGAAGTCATCCGCGCCGCGTAAAATACGCCATGGGCTACATCAGCCCATGGCGTTGTTCGAGGATCGAACGAATCAGGCGGCGTCGAGCTCGACGCGGGTGACCAGCATGCCGCGGGCGCGGAGCGAGCCGTTCACGGCATGCTTTAGCTGGGTGCCTACGGCCCGGCGATCGGCCGAGTGCGCGGTGCCGCTGTCGCGAAGGGCGGCGACGACGTTGGTGCGGATGAACTCGGGTGCGTCGTCGATGACTTCGTCGGCGACTGCGGGCTCCAGGACCTGCCAATACACCGTGCCGCCTTCGAAACGGAGCACCTGGCCACCCAAGTCGATCTTGTGCGCGACCCGGTCGATCATGGGCAGCAGGACATGGGTACCGGCGGTAAGCAGCAAGGGAGCGCGGCCAAGGCGACGCACCGTGTAGACCTGCCCTTCGGGAATACGCCGGACCGAGGTCGCCGCAAGGGCGAAGGCAACGAAGGTCATGGCGATGAGGGTAGTGGTCAACATGGCTGCTATATCAAGGAGTTAACGGCTTTTCCTGTCGCATCAGGCAACGAGACACTGCATGATGATGAATCGATGAGGTGTTAATTGTAATTTAACGATCGGCCTTAACGCAAGTTTTACCAGCCACCCGTATTCAGTTAACGGTCGGTCTTGGTCAAAACTTGAGCAAGTCGAGCGCGAGACGGGCCCGTCCGACAGAAAGGCCGCGAATGATAATAGTTATCATCAATCTGCTGCCCGGCTTAAACCCAGCCTTCGATGTAACGCGCGTTACGTTGTGCCTTACACGACAGCTATTTATGTCGGTGAAGGGTATGTGCAGAAGTATTGCGGCAGCGCGGCAATTCGCCGAATACCACTCACCTAGCTGATGCCACACCATTTTTTAACGATCGCCGCGGACTGGTATGCCAGCCCCTGCCACTTCTCGCGGCAGTGCACCAAGCGCTTGATTCCGGGCGCTTTACAACCCCGTATGAAAACGTTTACGTTCCGCGCCGTCGAGCTCCGGGAGGGGCTGGCTCAAGGGCGAGAACGACGTGAGTGTGACGATCAAAGACGTCGCGAGAATGGCCAACGTATCGGTGGCCTCGGTCTCGCGTGCTCTCAACGGACATAGCGGGGTCACGGCGGAAACGCAGAAGCGGATCCGGGAAGTAGCGGCGCGACTGCGCTACGTGCCGCACAACGCAGCGCGCAGCCTGATTACGCGCCGCACGCAGACCATCGGCGCGTTGTTGCCGGATCTGCACGGTGCGTTCTTCTCCGAACTCATCCGTGGCATCGACCTCGCGGCTCGTGCGCATGGCCTCTACATGCTCGTGTCCAGCTCGCACGGCGACGCTACCGAGGCGGCCATCGCGCTGCGCGCGATGCAAGGCCGCGTCGATGGCCTCCTGGTGATGTCCCCGCACGCGGACGAGGCCTTCCTCGACGAGAACCTGCCGATCGTGTTGCCCACGGTGCTGATCAACAGTCATGTGCGCTCGGATCGTCATGCCGCGCTCGATGTGGACGATTACGGCGGGGCTCGCATCATGACCGAGCACCTGCTCGGCCTTGGCCGCAAGCGCATCGCCTTCATCGCCGGTCCCGAAGTGAACCATGACGTGCAGGAGCGTTGCCGCGGATACCGTGAAGCGCTCGCCGCCGCAGGCCTCGGCGATCGCGTCTTCGTGCTCCCTGGCGATTTCACCGAGGAATCCGGCTACCACGCCGGCAAGCAGGCGCTGGCCATGGTGCCGCGCCCCGATGCCATCTTCGCAGCGAACGACATGATGGCTATCGGCTGCCTTTCCGCCTTGTCTGAAGCGAAGGTTCGCACGCCGGAAGACATCGCAGTGGCAGGGTTCGATGACATTCCCATGGCGCGCTACGTCACGCCACCGCTCACTACCGTCCGCGTACGCATCGCCGAATTGGGCGAAGCGGCGCTGGAACGCCTCGTTCGCATGATCGAGGCACCCGAGGACGCCGCACCCGAACCGCGCACCGTGGTGGCCACCGAACTCGTCGTACGCGCTTCCTGTGGCGGTAACGGCACGGTACGACGACGAGCCTGACGCTCGTTGGACACACACGGCTTGCCGGGCCGTGCAGGAGTTCCAGGACGGCGTCACCACAGGATCTTTTCGTTTCATTACATCCGGCCCGTACCCGCGGAGCGGACGCGAAGACGACGGCATAACGCACGACAGAGTGGCACAACCACCGCGAAACGACAGCAACGTCGCCGCCGTACTTCACATTCGATGGGCCGGACTCAATACACAGAAAACCTTGGGAGAGGGGAATAATGAAAGCCTCGATGCACATGAAGAAGAAGCTGCTGGTCAGCATCATTGCCGCCGCCGTTGCCGCGACTGCCGCTCCTTCCGCCGTCATGGCGCAGTCCTCAAACGCCACCTTGCGCGGCAAGGCGACGCCTGGCGCGAACGTCACCGTATTCAACTCTCAAACGGGTTTCACCCGCCACGCTACGGCGGGGCAGGACGGTTCATACGTCATCAACGGCCTTCCGCCCGCGACCTATCGCGTTGACGCAGGTCCCGGCACAGAGAAGAACGTGACGCTGACTGTGGCTTCCACGGCGAACCTCAACCTCGCTGCCCCGACGACCGAAGGCACGGCGGCAGCCGCCAGCGCCACGTCGCTGGAAGGTGTCTCCGTCTCGGCGACAACCCTGGAAGAAGTGAAGACGCCCGAAGTCGGCCAGACGATCTCACTGCACCAGATCGCCACGATTCCGCAGGTATCGCGCAACTTCCTCGAATTCGCCGACACCGTTCCAGGCATGGTCTTCAGCGTCGACGCCAAGGGGAACACGTCGCTGCGCGGCGGCGCGATGAACACGAGTTCCACGAACGTCTATATCGACGGCGTGAGCCAGAAGAGCTACGTGAAGGAAGGCGGTATTTCCGGCCAGAACAACAGCCAGGGCAATCCATTCCCCCAGCTCGCCATCGGCGAGTACAAGGTGATTACCTCGAACTACAAGGCCGAGTACGACCAGGTTTCGTCGGCCGCCATCACCGCTGAAACCAAGTCGGGTACCAACGAGTTCCACGGTGAGGTGTTCGGCACCTATACCAACGACGCGTTCCGCAACCGTACGCCAATCGAAGAGAGCACGGGCAAGAAGGTCGATTCCGAGTCGAAGGAATATGGCTTTGCGTTGGGCGGACCCATCATCAAGGACCAGATGCACTTCTTCATCGCGTTCGAGCAGAAGAAGTTCGATACGCCGATCTCGGTGGTGCCCAACAGCGTCAACTTTGCGGGCGATGTGACCCCCCTGCTCCCGGCCAGCGTCCAGCAGGAACTTGGCTCGTCCAACCTTACCTTCGACGAGAAATTGTATTTCGGCAAGATCGACTGGGAAGTGACGGATCGGGATCGCATCGAGCTGAGCACCCAGGTGCGGCGTGAAACACAGATCTCGGGTATCGGCACCGGTACCGCACCGTCTGCTGGCGTGAACAACGAGAACCACGACACACGCGGCACGTTCAAGTGGCAGCACAGCGCCGATAGCTGGTACAACGAACTGATCTTCACGTTCGAGAACGCGTATATCAACGCGTTCCCGCTGCAGGCTGGCAACGGTTATACCTATAGCTGGCAGCCGGATCCCAACAATCCGACCATCATCACCACTGGCTCGGCGGATCCGCGCGCGACACAGACGAAGAGCCAGGAAGGACCGAGCATCTCGGACACCTTCACCTTCAACGACCTGGAGTGGAATGGCGATCATGTCGTCAAGCTCGGCTACAAGTTCAAGTCGATCGAATTGAAGGCCGCCGATGCTGCGGCCCAGAGCCCGCAGTTTTTCTATGACGTAAACCCGGGTGGCGTGGCGACCCAGCCGTGGCAGGTGTTCTACGCCTCCACCCTCCCGGGCCAGAGCGGCGTCGCGGAGACCACCGCCCGCCAGTACGGCGTATTTGCCCAGGACGACTGGTCGGTGAACGACCACCTGACGCTGAACCTTGGCGTGCGCTGGGACTACGAGGCCAATCCGTCGTACACGAACTTCGTGACTTCGCAGCGCGTGCTCGATGCGATCAACTCGCCGAATCCCTACGCGGGCGCGACACCGGGCGAGACCTACGGCGATGCATTGGCCGCCGGCGGCGTGAATCTCAACAACTATGTCAGCAATGGCCACAACCGCCACGCGTTCAAGGGCGAGTGGCAGCCACGCCTCGGCTTCTCGTACGACCTCTTCGCCGACGAGGCCCACGTGATCCACGGTGGTGCCGGCCGAGCCTACGACCGAAACCTGTACGACTACCTGCAGACCGAAGTAACCAAGCAGGCACTCCCGCAAACCACCCTGCGCTTCAACATCCCAACCCATCCCTGCGATACCACATCGGCAACGTGCATACCCTGGAATCCGGAGTTCCTCAACGGCCAGGGCGCGCTGCAGAACTTCCTCATCGGAGGCAACTCGGGTCAGGAAGTCGACATGCTCAATAACAAGCTGAAAGCACCCTACAGCGACCAGTACAGCCTTGGCATGTCCAACACCATCGGCGACTGGCTGACCGACGCCACGGTGACCCGCGTACTGAGCAAGGACGGCTTCGCCTTCACGCTGGGCAACCGCTATCCGAATGGCGCGTTCTTCCAGGATGGCAAACAGCCCTTTGACTATCCGATCCCCAGCGTCGGCGGACTTATTCTCGGCGATAACGGCATCGCGACGCGGACGACACAGGTTCTGCTCTCGGCGCAGAAGCCGTACACGAAGGAATCGGGCTGGAGCACGAGCCTCGCCTATACCTATTCGCATTCAAAGCAGAACCGCGACGTCAACGAACATTACTCGTTCGATGAGCCGACCATCGGGGATTATCCGTTCATCACCTCGAACGCGGTGGCCAAGCACCGCTTCGTCGGCACAGCCGCGGTCGACCTCCCCTGGGGCATTTCCGGTTCGGTAAAGCTGACCCTGGCGACGCCTCTCCCGAAGAACGCGGCCGCGTGCTACGGCCAGATCGAGCCTAACGGTGCCAGCTGCGTCCCGATGTCCGGAGCGCCCAGTGGCGACAAGTTCCTGTTTGGCGGCGACATCTGGGGTTACCGCGACATCGATCTGCAGCTGACGAAGGATTTCGTCATCAGTGGCGACACGAAGATCTATGCGCGGTTCGACGTGCTGAACGTGTTCAACTGGAAGAACTACGCTGACACCGATTACATCGTCAACTGGGGTGCCAATGGCGTTCTCAACAGCCGGCCGGTCGCCGTCAACAAGAAGGGCAACATCACGTATGTGCCACGTACCGCGAGGTTCACCGTGGGCCTGAAGTTCTGATTCAGCCTGGCGCATCCGGATTCCGGATGCGCCATACTTCGCGCCCGCGTGTCTCCCCGCGGGCGCTTCTTCTTAGTTACAAGCTGTGTCATGCAATGCAGCCCCCCCCGGGACTTTTTATTTGTCGGCGGCCGTAAACGTTTACGCGCGTAGCACGGCCTCGCTAGCCCAAGGATTCCGCTCCATGCACGCCAAGACGATCAAGCGCCTTTCCCTCGCCCTCGGCATCATCCTCAGCGGCGTCTCCCCGCTGGCCATGGCGCAGAAGGTTGCAATGAAGCCGCAGCAGGCGACCCTGACCCGGACCCACGACATCCACCCGGTTCCACCGATGGTCGCCGACCTCGAGAAACGCACATTCCAATGGTTCTGGGACAGCGGCAACCCGTCGAACGGCCTGGTGCCGGATCACTACCCGACGAACTCCTTCGCCTCGATCGCTTCGGTGGGCTTCGGCCTCACGGCATACGGCGTGGGCACGGAACGCGGCTACATCACGCGCGACCAGGCGGTGGAACGCACGCTGGCCACGCTGCGCTTCTTCAAAGACGCGCCGCAGAACGATTCCGAAGACGACGTCACCGGATACCAGGGCTTTTTCTACCACTTCCTCAACATGGACACGGGCAAGCGCTACGACCGCTGGGTGGAACTATCCACGGTCGACACAACGCTACTGCTCGGTGGCGTGCTGTTCGCGCAGAGCTACTACGACCACGACGATCCGAAAGAAAAGGAGATCCGTCAGCTCGCCGACGACATCTATCGCCGCGTGGATTGGGCCTGGGCGCAGAACCACAAGCCGCTGATCAGCATGGGCTGGACGCCCGGCGGCAAGTTCATCCCGCACGACTGGGCCGGTTATAACGAAGGCATGCTCGTCTACATCCTCGCGCTTGGCTCGCCGACCCATGCGGTGGGTGATGATGCATGGGGCGCCTGGACGAAGACTTACGACAAGACCTGGGGCGAGTTCCACGGCCAGACGTTCCTCAATTTCGCGCCGTTGTTCGGTCACCAGTACAGCCAGGCCTGGGTCGACTTCCGCGGCATCCGCGACGACTGGAACAAGGCGCATGACCTGGATTATTTCGAGAACAGCCGCCGCGCCACGTATTCGCAGCAGGCCTACGCCATCGCCAATCCCGGTGGCTGGAAGGGTTACGGCAAGAACATCTGGGGCCTCACCGCGAGCAACGGACCGGGCGGCCTGATCGTGAAGCAGGGCGACAAGGAGCGCACGTTCCACGGCTATACCGCGCGTGGCGCCGGCCGCGATTACATCTCCGACGACGGTACCATCGTCCCGACCGCCGCTGGCGGTTCGGTCGCCTTCGCGCCCGGCATCGTCATTCCGGCGCTGGAGGAAATGAAGAAGAAGTACGGCCAGTACATCTACACGAAATACGGCTTCGTCGATGCCTTCAACCCGAGTTTCGACACGCGCACCGACCTGCGCACGGGCCGGCTGGTCCCGGGCTTCGGCTGGGCCGACACCGTGCACCTGGGCATCGACCAGGGTCCGATCGTGCTGATGATCGAGAACTACCGCAGCGAGTTCGTCTGGAGCGTGATGAAGAAGAACCCGTACATCCGCAGGGGCCTGGAGCGCGCAAGGTTCACCGGCGGCTGGCTCGATGACGACACCGCGGCCAACTTGTGGTGAATCGCTGCGCCCGCGGCCTGTACGCTGTCCTTGCGCTGGCCCTGGCCTGTGCGGGGCTGGCGAGTTGCGCAAAGCCGGAAGAGGGCACGCGGACACTGGCGTTCTGGACGATCGGCCGGGAGGGCGAAGCGGTGGCGAAGCTGCTACCTGACTTCGAACGCGAGCACCCCGGGCTCCACGTCGCCGTGCAACAGCTTCCGCTGACGGCTGCGCACCAGAAGCTGCTCACCGCCTACGCGGGCGACTCCACGCCGGATATCACGCAACTCGGCAACACATGGGTTCCGGAAATGGTGGCCCTTGGTGCGCTCGAGCCGCTCGATGCCCGGGTGGCCGCGTCGAAGGTGGTCGACCAGGCCGACTATTTCCCCGCCATCTGGTCTACCAACGTCATCGACGGCACGCTCTACGGCGTGCCCTGGTACGTCGACACGCGCCTGCTGTTCTATCGCAAGGACCTGCTCGCGAAGGCCGGCTACGACCACCCGCCACGGGACTGGACCGAATGGCAGGCGATGATGGCGAAGCTCTCGCAACCGCCCGGCAAGACCTATGGCGCGCTGCTGCCGACGAATGAGTTCGAGCAGTTGCTCGCACTCGCCCTGCAGCAAGACGATCCGCTGCTGCGCGATGACGGTCGCTACGGCAACTTCCGCAGCGCCGGTTTCAAGAAGGCGCTGGCCTTCTATGTGTCGATCTTCAAGGACCGGCAGGCGCCGATGATGACCAACGTCGGCATCGGCAACCCCTGGGCCGCGTTCGGCCAGGGCTTCTTTACGTTCTACCTGTCCGGCCCCTGGAACATCGGCGAGTTCCGCAAGCGCCTGCCGCCGGACCAGCAGGCAGACTGGGGCACCACGCCTCTGCCGGGCCCGAGCGGGCCAGGCGCATCGAACGCGGGCGGTTCGAGCCTGGTGATCTATCGCAAGTCCCGACACAAGGACGACGCCTGGGCGCTGATCGAATTCCTCTCGCGGCCGGCGATCCAGGATCGCTTTTACCAGATCCTCGGCGACATGCCTCCGAGGCGTTCGTCATGGAACGCACCGGCGCTGAAGAACGACGACAAGGCCACCGCGTTCCGCGAGCAGCTGGAGCGCGTGAAGCCCACGCCACCGGTCGCCGAATGGGAGCGTATCGTCACCGAGATGCAGCTCGTGGCGGCGCAAGCCGCCCATGGCGACCTCACCATCGACCAGGCCGCGGCGGAAATCGATCGTCGCGCCGACCGTCTCCTCGAGAAGCGCCGCTGGATGCTGGACCACGGCCACAAGGCATCGCCATGAACACATCCCGTGCCGCCTGGTGGTTCATCACGCCCGCGTTGATCATCCTCGGGCTGTTCTTCCTGCTGCCCGTCGTGGCGGCGCTGGTGCTTTCGCTCACCGATTACGACCTGTATGCGCTGGCGGATATCCGCAACCTGCGCTTTGTCGCCCTGCGGAACTACTGGACGCTGCTTCAGCGGCCGCTGTTCTGGTCCGCACTTGGCCATACCGTGTACTTCGTCGTGGTGGGTGTACCGCTATCGATGATCGCCTCGCTGGGCGCGGCCATGCTGCTCAACTCGCCACTGGCACGGTGCAAGGCCTTCTTCCGCACCGCGCTGTTCGCACCGGTGGTGACCACCGTCGTCGCCGTGGCGGTGATCTGGCGCTACCTGTTCAATACCCAGTACGGCCTGGTCAACTACGTGTTCGATTCGGTCGGCATACCGGCGGTGGACTGGCTGGGCGACCCCCACTGGGCGATGCCGACGATCATCCTCTTCGCGGTCTGGAAGAACTTTGGCTACAACATGATCATCTTCATGGCCGGGTTGCAGGCCATTCCCGGCGACCTCTACGAGGCCGCGCGCATCGATGGCGCCTCGGCCGTCGCGCAGTTCCGCCACATCACGCTGCCGATGCTGAAACCCACCATGGTGATGGTGAGCATCCTCACGGTGTCGGGCTACTTCCAGCTGTTCGCCGAGCCCTACGTGATGACCGAGGGCGGCCCGCTGCAGAGCACCACCTCAGTGCTGTACCTGATGTACGAGGAAGGCTTCAAGTGGTGGAACCTCGGCTCGGCCTCGGCCGTGGCCTTCATCCTCTTCGTCATCATGTTCATCGTCACCGCTTCGATGCTTCGCCTGTCGAAGCAGGGAGCACCGGCATGAGCCCGCGCGTGGCGAAAGCCTTGATCAACGGATTGCTGATCGGCGGCGCGGTCATCGCGATCGCGCCGCTGCTGTACATGGTGTCGGTGTCCTTCATGCCGCAGGGGCAGGCCAGTTCGCTGCCGCCGCCGGTACTGCCTGCCAACGCCACGCTGGCCAACTACCGCCAGCTGTTCATGAATGCGGGCATGGGCCGTTACCTGTTCAACAGCCTGCTGATCTCCACGTCGATCACGCTGATCTCGCTGGCCTTCAACCTCATGGCGGGCTACGCCTTCGCGAAACTCGAGTTCAAGGGCCGGCAGCGAATCTTCCAGGTGCTACTGGGCGCGCTGGTGATCCCCGCGCAGGTGGCCATGCTGCCGCTGTTCCTGCTGTTGAAATACATGGGGCTGGTGAACACCTATGGCGCGATCATCGTTCCGGCGCTCGCGACGTTCTTCGGCATCTTCCTCGTGCGCCAGTACGCCAGCGGCATCCCGGACGACCTCATGGAGGCTGCCCGCATCGACGGCGCCGGGGAGTTCCGCATCTTCGCCACCATCGTGATGCCCCTGCTGAAGCCGATCATGGTGACGCTGGCCATCTTCACCTTCCTCGCGGCATGGAACGACTTCATGTGGCCGCTGATCGCGCTGACCGGGCAGGAACATTACACGCTGCCCATCGCGCTAGCCTCGCTTTCGCGCGAGCACGTGCAGGACAGCGAGTTGATGATGGCCGGTTCCGTCGTCACCATCCTGCCGGTGCTGGTGCTGTTCCTCGCCTTGCAGCGTTACTACCTCGAAGGGTTGCTGCTGGGTAGTGTCAAGGGTTGAACATGATGACGAGCCTTTGTAGGAGCGCACCTTGTGCGCGACGCCGTTGGAGCCGTGTGCAACAGGCCCTCGGCTCTTCCGCGAAACGATGTCGCGCGCAAGGCGCGCTCCTACAGGCCCTTGGCCTCGCCGCGCTTCTTGCTTCGCCTGGCGGACACGCCAGAGTCCTCGACACATTCGACGCCCCGACGGGTTGGCATGCGACCCATACCGACGACGTGTCCGCGAGCCTTCGTACGATACCCGGCAAGACGGGACAGGCCCCATGCCTCGACTTCGACTTCAACGGCGTAACGGGTGCGGCGTCGATTTCTGAGGACGGTGCCGTCGAAGTCTCCCACGGCAGCTTTTCCATCGAGCCATTCCTCATCGACGGCGGCAAGCTGGTCACGTGGGCCGACGTGAAAACGAGCCAGTCGTTGCGCGATCGTTACCTGCCTATCCCATCGGTGCGTTGGGAAGCAGGAAAGCTTGCATTGACGACCACGGCTTTCGCGCAGGGCGACCCCGGACGCTCACAACTGGTGGTGAGCTATCGTGTCGCGAACGATGGCGATGCGGCGCGCGACGTGACGCTTGCCTTGGCGGCTCGTCCCTTCCAGGTGAATCCACCCACGCAGTTCCTCAACGCGCCGGGAGGTACGAGCCACGTCGACGACCTCGCCTGGGACGGCCATGCGTCGCTGCCGTCGGGCGAGACGAAACTTGCCCCGGGTCAAACAGGTCTACGAGCGCACTTGTAGGAGCGCGCCCTGCGCGC
>NZ_DASYDO010000081.1:0-119921 GCF_036499525.1 Luteibacter sp.
TGGTTGGCCGGAACGGCGTAGCGAGGTGCCGGTCGTGGCGTCGAGAAGCCGGTCGATGGAGCGCAGCGCCGATGAATGGTCCGCCGCCATGCACGTCTTCCAGGACCACCCGACGACCCGGCATGAGACGGTCCGGGAACCGTATGCGGTGCAGCCATCGGCTCCGGATGACTACGACCCGCGTCAGCTGGGCGCCGAAAAGCATGCACTGTACTGCGCCCTGCAGGAACGTATTCCCGAAGCCTCGCCAGATCGTCTCCTGCAGTTCACGGCGGCCTGCCATGCGCACCGCATTTCGGCCAGCAACCTGGACACGATTCACGTAGACGAGCCGAGCATGACCGTCAACATTCGCGGCAAGGATTGGCTGGCGACGCCGGCTGTCATCGAACTGACCGTCGCACCGCCCCTACCGGAACAATCGGTCGCGCAGATCCAGCAGGTCGATCAGCAGCGGATGCAGATCGCTCAGGAAATCGCGCAGGAGCTTGCGCAATCGGCACAGATGAGCATGGGTCGTTCACTTTGAGCGTCCCACGGCGGCCTGGGTCCTATCCGAACACCTTCGTGCCACCGATCCACGTTTCGACCACGTGCTGCGTTTCGTCCATCACCACGAAGTCCGCGCGGTAGCCGGCGGCGATGTGGCCGTGGGTGGCGGCGAGGCCGAGGAAGGTGGCGGGATAGGTCGAGGCCATGCGCGCTGCCTCGTCATAGGCGACGCCTACCATGTGCACGGAGTTGCGCACAGCGGTGGCCATGTCCAGCGCGGAACCCGCGATGGTACCGTCGGCCGTCTTGCATGCTCCGTCGTGCACCGTGATCGTTTCGCCCTTGAGCACGAAACTCGGGTTGTCCGAGCCCACCGGCGGCATCGCGTCAGTCACCAGCATCATCTTCTCGCGCGCCTTCGCGGCAATCGCGACGCGAAGCGATGCGGGATGCACGTGGTGGCCGTCGACGATCAGGCCGCACCAGCTGCCCGCATCTTCCAACGCGGCACCGACGACGCCGGGCTCGCGGCTGGTGAACGGTGTCATCGCATTGAACAGGTGGGTGAAGCCGCGCACGCCGGACGCCAGCGCGTGGCGTGTGGTGTCGTAATCGGCCGCGGTGTGACCCGCGGCGACGATGACGCCGTTGGCGACGAGTTGCGCCAGCACCTCGGGCGGCGTACGTTCCGGCGCGAGCGTGAGCAGGGTGACGCCGCCACGCCGGCGCGCCACCATCGCGATATCGTCAGCGCCCGCGACGCGGAACTTCGCCGGATCGTGCACGCCCTTGCGCTCGGGCGCGATGAACGGACCTTCCAGATGGATGCCTAGCACGCCTGGGACGCCTTGCTCCACCGCGGTGTTCACGGCGTCGATGGCCTTCGCCATCACGCCCGGATCGTCGCTGATCAGCGTGGGCAGGAAGCCGGTGGTACCGAACTTCGCATGGGCTTCGCCGATGCGGCGGATCGTGTCGACCGTGGGCGCGTCGTTGAACAGCACGCCGCCACCGCCGTTGACCTGGCAGTCGATGAAGCCGGGCAGCAACGTGCGGCCGCCGAGGTCGTGGCGTTCCGCCGCGCGTACGCGCGGATCGGATGGCAGGGCCAGTCCGGTGATCGTGCCACCGTCCACGAGCACGGCGAAACCGCCCTGGAATCCGTTGTCGGTGAGTACGCGGCCGTTGACGAGGGCGATGGTCATGGGTGGAAGTCCTTAGACGGTCTCGGTGACTTTGTTGAGGTGGGGCGGCACGTCCGGATCGAAGCCGCGCTTCAATGCCAGCGCCGCGGCGGCGCGATAGAAGCTCTGCACGGTGACGAGAGGCGCGCTGATCGGGGCGGTGGCAACCAGGGGCAGCATGCCCTCGCCCTTCCCGCCCGGCGCGGCGATCCACACCCTGGCGCCGCGCTTGCGGAATTCCTCGGCGACGTCGAGCACGCCGGGTAGCGTGTCGTCGTTCTGCGCGAAGAAGAGCACGGGAAATTCCGGCCCCACGAGGGCCATCGGGCCGTGCTTCACCTCGGCCGAACTGAACGCCTCGGCGTGCAGGCCCGACGTTTCCTTGAACTTCAGCGCCGCTTCGAGCGCGCCGGCGAAACCGAAGCCGCGGCCGACGACAAAAAGATTGTGTGCATCGACAAGGCCGTCGGTGAGCGCGGACCAGTCGGCGTCCCAGCTGTCGCGCAGCTGCGCGGGCAATGCGGCAAGCGCGTCGCCGATCTCCGCTTTACCGCTCCAGCGCGCCGCGATGTGCAGGATGGCGGCGAGCGCCCCCAGGTAGCTCTTCGTAGCCGCCACGCTCTTCTCGGGGCCCGCATGCAGCGGCACCACGACATCGGCGCAAGCGGCCAGTGGCGAGTCCACCACGTTCACCAGGGCCACCACGTAAGCGCCTGCCTGCTTCGCGGCTTCCGCGTTGCGGACCAGGTCGGGACTCTTTCCGGATTGCGATACCGCGATATAGAGCGCGCCTTCGAGGCACTGCTTCGCGTGGTAGATCGATGTGACCGACGGCGACGCCGACGCGGTGACGATGCCCAGCTGGGTTTCGAACACGTATTTCGCATACATGGCCGCGTGGTCCGAACTGCCGCGCGCGCAGGTGATCACCATGCGCGGAGGGTTCGCGCGCAGGCGCTCGGCCAGCGCATTCACCACCGGTTCGTTCGCGGCAAGCTGCCGCTCCACGACACCGGCGGTTTCGTGCGCTTCGCGGAACATCAGGGTGTCTTGCGGAAGTTTCGTCATGGCGTGGGCCTGGCTTGTCAGTCGCTCTGCAGTTCGGCGACGAAATCGTAGATATCGCCGCGGTACCAGGAGCAGGTGAATTCGACGATGCGACCGTCCTCGAGGAAGCTGCGGCGCTCGATGTTGAGTCCGGCGCTGCCGGCACCCAGGCGAAGCAGTCGCGTCTGTGCCGGCCCAAGCACCACGGCGCGCAGGCGTTGCAGTGCGCGCAGGGGGCGGTTGCCCAGCTTGTCGAGCGCCTCGTAGAGAGAATCCACCACGAGGTTCGGATCGGGCAGGAGATCGAGCGGCACCGCGCTGCGCTCGATGGCCAGCGGCTCGTCGCCGGCATAGCGCAGGCGATGCAGGCGGACCACCTGGGAACCCGGCGACAGGTTCATCGCCATGGCCTCTTCCGGCGTGACCTCACCGATGCCGCGCTCGAAGAACTCCGAGCGCGGATTGAGGCCGCGGGCGCGCAGGTCTTCGGTGAAGCTGGTCATCCGCGAGAGCGGCTTCACGATGCGCTCCGACACGAAGGTGCCGGCGCCGTGGCGCTGGGTGAGGAGGCCGTCCTCGACCAAACCGCCCAAGGCCTTGCGAACGGTAACCCGCGACAGGGTGAGGGCCCTGGCCAGGTCCCGTTCGCTGGGCAGGGCGTGGCCCACCTGGACCTCGCCTTTCTCGATCACGTTGCGGATGGCGCGGCGCAGGCGCATGTACGCCAGCGGCTGCCGGGTAGCCGGGTCGTGTTGCAGACGCTGATATTCGGCGACGAGGGCGCTTTCCATGCCACGAAGATACCAATCCACAACCACTGAGGCAAGACCGTGCAAGCCACGGCATACCAGCGGTCTGCTCGGCTCGCGGTTTGCACGATTTAAATGTTCATGGAAACGTTTTCATTTCGTTTCCACCGAGTGAAGAGGAGGCGAAACGTCGCGCCGATTGGTACGGGGCTGGTACGTCGTGGTATGTCACTGGTACGATCCGGAGGCATCCACCTACGATCCCTCAAGAGGCCTCTGTCGTGAGCGCTCCCCTCCTGCCGATCGAACCCTTCGATCTGGTCATCTTCGGCGGCACCGGCGATCTCGCCGTCCGCAAGCTGCTGCCTGCCATGTACCACCGCTTCGCCGACGGCCAGATCCAGGCCACCTGCCGGATCATCGGCGTTGCCCGCGAAGGCCTGGACGACGATGCGTATCGCCAGCAAGTGCGCGCAGCCGTCGAGAAAGCCGTGTCGCATATCGTTCCCGCCCAGCTGGATGCCTTCATCCGGATGATCGGCTACCGCTCGCTCGACGCGCGCAAGGCCGACGGCTGGGACGAGTTCTCGGCGCTCATGGCGGCGGAACCGACCCATATCCGCGTCTTCTACCTGTCGACCTCGCCGGACATCTTCACCGACATCTGCCAGCGCCTGGGCGCCCTCGGCCTCAACGGCGAGCGCTCGCGCGTGGTACTGGAAAAGCCGATTGGCCGCGACCTCCAGAGCGCCAATGCGATCAATGACGCGGTGGCGCGGGTGTTTGGCGAATCGCAGACGTATCGCATCGACCATTACCTCGGCAAGGAAACGGTGCAGAACCTGCTGGCGCTGCGCTTCGGCAATGCCCTGTTCGAGCCGTTGTGGAATGCACAACACATCGACCATGTGCAGATCACCGTGGCCGAAACCGTTGGCGTCGGCCACCGCGCCGGCTATTACGACCGCGCCGGCGCGCTGCGCGACATGGTGCAGAACCACATCCTGCAACTCCTGTGCATGCTCGCCATGGAACCGCCGTCGTCGCTGGCGCCCGATGCCGTGCGCGACGAGAAGCTCAAGGTGCTGCGTTCGCTGCGTCCCATTGATGGGTCCAACGCGGCCCAGCTCACCGTGCGCGGCCAATACCGTGCCGGTGCTGCCGAAGGCCAGGGCGTCCCGGGTTACCTCGACGAGCTCGGCAGCGACCAGTCGACCACCGAAACCTTCGTCGCCCTCAAGGCGGAGATCGGTAACTGGCGCTGGGCCGGGGTGCCGTTCTACATGCGCACCGGCAAGCGCCTTCCCAATCGTGTTTCCGAGATCGTGGTGACGTTCCGCGCGTTGCCGCATTCGATCTTCGATCCCATGAGTGGCCCGCTGCTGCCCAATCGCCTCACGCTGCGCCTGCAGCCGGACGAAGGCGTGAAGCTGTGGCTGACCATCAAGCATCCGGGTCCGGGTGGCCTGCGCCTCCGCCACGTGCCGCTCGACATGAGCTTCGCCGCGGCGTTCGGCGTGCAGCAGCCCGACGCCTACGAGCGGCTCATCCTCGATGTCGTGCGTGGTAACCCGACCCTGTTCATGCGCCGCGACGAAGTCGAGGCCGCGTGGAACTGGGCCGGCCCCATCCTCGACGCGTGGGAGGCCAGCGGCGACTTGCCGAAGCCGTATACCGCGGGCACCTGGGGTCCGAGCGCCGCCGTGGCGCTCATCGAACGCGATGGCCGAACCTGGGCCGAGGATGCCGCATGAACACCAAGATCAACCGCCACGAATTCACCGACCGCCTCACGCTCGCCGACATGCTGGCGCGGGACGTCGCCTCGAAACTGGATGCCGCGATCAAGGCGCGCGGCAAGGCCACCATCGCCGTTTCCGGCGGCGGGACGCCGAAAACCATGTTCGCCGTGCTCGCCGAGCAGGAGATCGACTGGTCGAAGGTGACCGTGACCCTGGTGGACGAGCGCTGGGTGGACAGCGGCAGCGATCGCTCGAACGCGCGCATGGTGGCGGAACACCTGTTCCACCACGAGTCGCACACCGCCGCCTTCGTGCCGCTGTTCGACCGTGCCCACAAGGACAACGTGGATAACGCGCTCGACGATGTCGGCGCGCGTATCGACGCGTTGGGCCGGCCGTTCGACGTCGTACTGCTGGGCATGGGTCCGGACGGCCATACGGCGTCGTTCTTCCCCGGCGGCGACAACCTCGCCGCGGCACTCGATCTCGACGGCAAGCGCACCGTCGTCTCGATGCGTGCCGAGGGCGCGGGCGAGCCGCGCATCACGCTCAGCCTGCCGCGCGTGCTGGACACGCGTGCGCTCTATCTGCATATCGAAGGCGACGACAAGAAGGACGTGCTCGGCAAGGCGCTGGCCGGCGGGGATTACCCTGTCGCTGCCGTGCTGACGCAGGACCGCGTGCCGGTGGACGTCTACTGGGCTCCGTGAGCATGGCCATCCATCCCATGCTCGCCGAGGTCACGGAGCGCATCGTCGAGCGAAGCCGCGCATCGCGTGCCGCCTACCTCGCCAGGATCGACGCGGGGCGCGGCAAGGGCGCGAAGCGCCACCACCTGTCCTGCGGCAACCTGGCCCACGGCTTCGCCGCCTGCGCGGAAAGCGACAAGGACGCCCTGCGCAACGGCCACGCGGCCAACCTCGCGATCGTCACTTCGTATAACGACATGCTCTCGGCCCACCAGCCGTACGAGCGCTATCCGGAACTGATCCGCCAGGCCGCGCGCCTGCTCGGCGCCACCGCCCAGGTGGCCGGTGGCGTGCCGGCGATGTGCGACGGCGTGACCCAGGGACGCCCCGGCATGGAGTTGTCGCTGTTCTCGCGCGACCTCATCGCCATGGCCACCGCGGTGTCGTTGTCGCACGACATGTACGAGGGCGCGCTGTATCTCGGCATCTGCGACAAGATCGTGCCCGGCATGCTGATCGGCGCCCTGAGCTTCGGTCACCTGGCCAGCGCGTTCGTGCCCTCGGGCCCGATGCCGTCGGGCATTCCAAACGAAGAGAAGTCCAAGGTGCGCCAGGCCTTCGCCGCCGGCAAAGCCTCGCGCGCCGAATTGCTCGAGGCCGAGGCGCGCTCATATCACGGTTCGGGTACCTGCACCTTCTATGGCACGGCGAACTCGAACCAGATGCTCATGGAGATCATGGGCCTGCACATCCCGGGCGCGAGTTTCGAGGCGCCGGATACGCCGTTGCGCGATGCGCTCACCCGCGCCACCGTGAAGCGCGTGCTCGCCATCGACACGCTCGGGGACGATTACCTGCCGCTGGGTCGCATCGTCGACGAGCGCGCCATCGTCAACGGCGTGGTGGGCCTGCATGCCACCGGCGGTTCCACGAACCATCTGCTGCACCTCGTGGCCATCGCGCGCGCGGCCGGCGTGGAACTGCGCTGGGACGATTTCGACGCGCTCTCGGCCGTGGTGCCGCTGCTGGCCCGTGTGTATCCGAATGGCTATGCGGATGTGAACCACTTCCACGAAGCCGGTGGGATGGGTTTCCTGATCGACCAGCTGCTCGACGGCGGGCTTTTGCATGACGACGTGAACACGATCATGGGCCCCGGCCTGCGCCATTACCGCACCCAGCCGTCGCTCGACGGCGCCGCGCTGGTATGGAAGCCGGTGTCGAAGGAAAGCGGCAATCGTGGTGTGCTGCGTTCGATCGACGAGCCGTTCCGCCAGGACGGCGGGCTGCGCATGCTCAAGGGAAACCTCGGCCGCGGCGTCATCAAGGTCTCGTCGGTGCCGGACGACCGCATGGTGGTCGAGGCGCCGGCGATCGTCTTCGACGAACAGGACGACGTGAAGGCCGCCTTCGACCGTGGCGAACTCAATCGCGACTTCATCGCCGTCGTGCGCTTCCAGGGACCGCGTGCGCGCGGCATGCCCGAACTGCACAAGCTCACGCCGACGCTGAGCCTGCTGCAGGATCGCGGCCACCGCGTGGCACTCGTCACCGACGGCCGGATGTCCGGTGCCTCGGGGCGGGTCCCCGCGGCCATTCACGTCACGCCGGAAGCGGAATCGGGTGGACCGATCGCGCGCGTGCGCACCGGCGACCTGGTTCGCGTCGATGCCGTCGCCGGCACCATCGAGGTGCTGATCGATGCCCATGAGTGGGCGGCCCGTACACCCGACGCCGCCGACCTCACCGTGCATCACAGCGGCATGGGTCGCGAACTCTTCGCCATGTTCCGCCAGTCCGCCGTCACGGCCGACCTGGGCGCGGGCGTTTTCTGATATCCCGGAGCGTAGATGAGCAACGAAGCCAAGCAACAGCGTGTCGAATCCACCTTGCGCCTCGCGCCGGTCGTTCCGGTGGTGATCATCGAGGACGCCTCGAAGGCCGTGGGTATGGCGCGTGCGCTGGTTGCTGGCGGCGTGCCGGCCATCGAAGTGACCCTGCGCACGGCGGCCGCGCTGGACGCGGTACGCGCGATCGCGGCGGAAGTCGAAGGGGCCTTCGTGGGCGTGGGTACGGTGCTCACCGCGCGCGACCTCGAGAACGCGTACAAGGCCGGTGCGAAATTCGCCGTGTCCCCGGGCAGCGCGCCGCGCCTCCTCGATGCCGCCGACGATTCGGAGCTTCCCTTGCTGCCGGGTGCGGCGACGTCCAGCGAAGCCATGGAACTGCTGGAGCGCGGCTACCGGTTTCAGAAGTTCTTCCCGGCGGTGCCCGCTGGCGGTTCGAAACTGCTCGGCGCCTGGGCCAGCCCCTTGCCGCAGATCCGCTTCTGTCCCACCGGCGGCATCAGCCTCGCCAATGCGCCCGAATTCCTGGCGCTACCGAATGTCGCCTGCGTCGGCGGCTCCTGGCTGACCCCGTCGGACAAGCTGGCCGCCTCCGACTGGGCAGGCATCGAAGCCCTGGCCCGCGAAGCGGCCGGTCTAGCCCGCAGCCGATAGCTCCCGCTGCGGTAGGAGCGCGCCCTGCGCGCGACAGCTTTTCGCGAGAAGCCGCAGGCCCGTTGCGTGCTCGCAAAAAGCCGTCGCGCGCAGGGCGCGCTCCTACAACGGCTGCGGCCGTGCGATCCTTGGCGTTCCGTTCCGGCAAGTCTTTCCATGATCTATATCCTCCTCGCGGTCGTCTTCAGCGTGGCCGTCTCGGTCCTGCTCAAGGTCGCCCGCAAGCACGGCATCGATATCGTGCAGGCCGTCGCCACCAACTACGTCGTGGCGGCCCTGCTCGCGGTGCTTCTGCTTGGCGCGACGCCGCAGGCGGCCATCGAGGCGAAGGCTACCTACACGCCGCTCGTTCTTCTCGGCGTCCTGCTGCCGACGATCTTCCTTGTGCTCGCGCGCTCGGTGCGCAGCGCCGGCATCGTGCGCACCGACGTCGCGCAGCGCCTTTCCCTGTTCCTTTCGCTCGTCGCGGCGTTCGCCTTCCTCGGCGACACGCTGACGGGCACCAAGTCGCTCGGTATCGCCCTCGCCTTCGCCGCGGTGCTCTGCGTGCTCTGGCGCAAGGACCGCGGTCCGGTCGAACGCGGCGGCTGGCTCGCTCCGCTCGCCGTATTCGCGGGCTTCGGCGCGATCGACATCTGCTTCAAGCTGGTGGCCCAGGCCGGTGCGCCGTTCGCGAGCGCCCTGCTCGCCTCGTTCCTGATCGCGATGGTGCTGTGCTGGATCGCCGTGCTCATGCGCGTTGCGATGCGGGCGGCGCCGATCACCCTGCGCAGCCTCGGCTTCGGCGTGCTGCTGGGCATGGCCAATTTCGCCAACATCCTGTTCTACGTGCGCGGCCACCAGGCCTTGCCGAAGGACCCGTCGCTGGTGTTCGCGTCGACGAACGTGGGCGTGGTGGTGCTCGGCACCCTTGTCGGCGCCTTCGGTTTCAGGGAGCGCCTCGCGGCGGTCAACTGGCTGGGTATCGCGCTGGCGATAGGGGCCATCGGCGTGATGGCGTCCGCGTAGGAGCGCGCCCTGCGCGCGACAGCTTTTCGCGAAGAGCAGCAGGCCCTGCGACTCACGGCCTCAAAAGCTGTCGCGCGCAGGTCGCGCTCCTACGACGGGCGGCGGGGCGCGGTCGAGCCGCGCACGACGAGATCGGGGCTGAAACCTTCGTTCTCGATGACGTGGTCGTCGCCCTCGCGCCCGAGTTCCGCGATCAGCCGTTGCGCCGCATGGCGACCGATTTCCTCGGTGTTCTGCCGGGCAGTGGTCAATGCGGGCCAGGACTGCTTTGAGAACGGGCTGTCCTCGAACCCGGCGATGGAAAGCTCCCACGGCACGTCCACGCCGCCGGAACGCGCCGCGGCCAGCACACCGGCAGCGATCTCGTCGTTCGAGCCGAAGATCGCCGTGGGCGGTTCCTTCAGGGCCAGCAGCTTGCGCGCGCCGCGGAAGCCGTCGTCGAAGGAGTAGTCACCTTCCACGACCAGGCGCTTGTCTATGGCGATGCCGTACTCGCGCAGGGCATCCTCGTAACCCTGGTAGCGCTCTGGACTGGAGCGATGCCCCTTGCCACCCCAGAGGAAGCCGATGCGTTGGTGGCCCAGCTGGATCAGGTGCTCGGTGATCGCATAGGCCGCGTCGCGGTCGTCCACGAACACGCAGGGCCAGCCGTCCTTTGGATCCTGTCGGGCGGAAATGATCCGTACGAAAGGCACCTTCTGCTCGGTCAGCGAGGCCAGCAGGCGCGGCTGTTCGGACATGGGCGGGCAGAGCACGAGGCCGGCCAGCCGGTTGCGCCTGACCAGGTCGGCCAGCTGGTCAGCGAGCTTCGGCGCCGACGATTGGCAGGGATGGATCTGCAGGCCGAAGCCCCGTTCGCGGCACACGGAGAGCACGCCGTTCTGCATGGCGATGACGTAATGCGCGTTCGGATTGTCGTAGACGAGGCCGAGAGCATAGGTCCGCGAACTGCGCAGGCTGCGCGCGGCCTGGTCGGGCTGGTAGTCAAGCGCCTCGATGGCTCGCTGGACCTTTTCCCGGGTACGCGCATGCACCGACGGCTCGTGGTTGATGACACGGGAAACGGTCTTCAGCGAGACGCCGGCTCGTTGGGCCACGTCCTTGATGGTAGGGCTACGCAATCTACGACCCCTCGATGGCAAGGCGGCCATCCTATCGGATGGCCGTCGTGGCGCGAAGACAGGTGCTCAATCGCGGACGTGCTGACCCACCCGGTGTCCCGCCGCGCCGTAGTACAGGATGTACAGGTAGCAGGGGACCACGAGGCAGACGAACACGCCCTGAAAGTCGAAATGCTGCTTCAGGTGCGCGAACAGCACCGGAATGACCGCGCCGCCGGCGATGCCCATGATAAGGAAAGCCGACCCGAACTCGGTGAGGCGGCCGAGCCCCTTGATGGCGAGCGGGAAGATCGCCGGCCACATCATGGCGTTGGCGAAGCCCAGCGCGGCCACGAAGGCCACCGACACGTAACCGCTTGTGAGGTAGGTGCCGATCGAGAACGCGACACCGAGGACCGCCGAGAAGGCCAGGTAGCGCTGCTGCGAGACGAACTTTGGAATCAGCAGCAGGCCGGCGACGTAGCCGACCAGCATCGCGATCAGCGTGTAGGAAGTGAAGTGACTGGTTTCGGCGGGCGACATGCCGAAGCCCTGGCCGTAGGTGCCGATGGCATCACCGGCCATCACCTCCACGCCCACGTACACGAACAGGCAGAGCACGCCCAGCCACAGGTGCGGAAAGCTGAAGAGGCTGCCCTTGTCGTGGCCGATGGCGCGTTCGGAGTTGTCGCTGGACGGCTTGATCTCCGGCAGCGAAGAGCGCACCACCCAGATCGCCAGCACCACCAGCAGGCCGGCCATCACCAGGTACGGCATGTGCACCTTGGAGGCGAAGGCGGCGAGCAGCGTGTCCTTGTCCGCCGCCGACGCGGCCGCCGCGATCTGCTTGTCGAGGTTGCCGATGTCGCTCATCACCAGCGCGCCGAACACGAAGGGCGCCAGCGCACCCGCCACCTTGTTGCAGATACCCATGAAGGCGATGCGCTGCGCGCCGCTCTCGATCGGGCCGAGGATGGAGATGTATGGATTGGACGCCGTCTGCAGCAGCGAAAGGCCGGCACCGATCACGAACAGGCCGGTGAGCGCGCCCGGATAAACGCGCATGGTGACGAACTGGCCGAACATCGCCGCACCGATCGCCATGACGAAAAGGCCGAGGCCCATGCCCTTCTTCATGCCCGTCTTCTTCAGGATGAAGGAAGAGGGCAGGGCGAGGAAGAAGTACGAAAGATAGAAGGCCATCGGCACCAGGAAGGCGTTCACGTCGTCAAGGTTGAAGGCCAGCTTGACGAAGGTGATCAGCGGCCCGTTGAGCCACGTGACGAAGCCGAAGATGAAGAACAGGACGCCGATGATGATCATCGGGACCAGGCTGGAATGGCGCGTCTCGTTGACCGCGGCCGTGGTGGACGACATGGATACTCCCCTCTCGCAGGGGCCGGACGCGCCCCGATCCGGTCCTTTATCGGCTTCCCTGCCTAACGTTGTCAATCGTATATCGATGGCGACGAATGACATGTGGCATGGCGGGACACTTTCGATGCCGCGCCGCGTCAAGCCGCCGGGGAACGACGCATGGCGCCAATTCCTGACGCAACAGGCGGTTACGCGGCATGTCCGCACGTGCTGACGCAAACGTTTCCTGTTGCAGCGCGTTATGGAATGGCGTCTGTCCTAGCTATTTGTCCTGTTGACAACGTTGTCATCCGAGCCAAGACTCGCCGCCATAACGGGGTTGTCACGAAAGTTTAAAGGGGCGGGACGTGAGCGAATCGGCCAAACAGCGGGAAGTGCTGCGTGCGTCGCGACCGGGGGCATTCCTTTCCGCGGACGTCGGCGGTACGCATGCCCGCATCGGTCTGGTTCGCAGCGCGGACGAATCGTCCGCCATCGACGTGCTTCGTTACGAGCGCTATGCCTGCGCCGACTGGCCCAGCCTGACGGCCGTGCTCCAGGACTTCGTCGGCCGGCTGGACGGCCAGGTGGCCATCGAACACTGCGCCGTGGCCAGCGCCGGCTACGTGCTGGGCGACGCCATCGTCAACGAAAACCTTCCGTGGCCCGTGTCGATCGGCGATATCCGCCAGGCGCTGGGTCTTTCCGGTCTCGCCGTGGTCAACGACTTCGAAGCCGTGGCGTACGCCTGCCAATTCCTGCAGCGCCATGAAACGGCGGCGATCATCGAGACGGACGCCGCACCGGCCGAAGGCCCGATCCTGGTGATGGGGCCTGGCACGGGCCTGGGATCCGCGGTGCTGTTACCCGGCCATCCGCACGCGACCGTGCTGCCGACCGAGGCGGGACAGATCTCGCTGGCGCCGGGCAACCCGCGCGAGGTCGCCATCCTGGGCGAACTGGCCCGCGACCGCGCTTACGTTCCCTACGAGACCGCGCTCTCCGGCCCTGGTCTCGTCAATCTCTATGAAGCCATTTCCAGGCTGCGCGGCACGGCCGCGACGCTGGCCGAACCCGCCGCCGTCACCGGCGCCGCCCTCGATGGCAGCGATGCTGCCGCGTCGGAAGCGCTGGACGTGTTCTGCGGGCTGCTCGGCAGCTTCGTCGGCGATCTTGCCTTGCTCTATGGCGCCCGCGGTGGCGTGTACCTGGCGGGGGGCATCCTCCCGCAGGTGCGCGAGCGCCTGCTCGCCAGCAGCTTCGCCACCAGGTTCTTCAACAAGGGCGTCATGCGCGCCTTTCTCCAGCAAGTGCCGGTACGTCTGATGGACCACGGACAGTTGGGTGTGATCGGTGCCGCCGGTCTCTACCTGCACGGTTCGACCGCTCATTGAAGAGCGGGAAAGGAACGCAGGCTTAGTTCAAAAAAGCGGGCCGCGAGGCCCATCGTCGATTACATCCTCTGAGGGGAGGACACCATGTCGCATCGCAAGAACCTGCTGACGGCGAGCATCATCGCCGGGCTCTGCTGTTTCACCGGAACCGTGGCCGCACAGGACACGACCGCACCGGCGAGGCCGCAGACCGCCCAGGAAAAAGCCGACGCCGCCAAGGCGGCCCAGCTCGAGGGCATCACCGTCACCGGCATCCGCGCCAGTCTCGAGAAGTCACTCGACACCAAGCGCAATGCCGACGCCGTGGTCGAGGCGGTCACCGCCGAGGACATCGGCAAGTTCCCGAACACCAACGTCGCCGAGGCGATGACCCAGATCCCCGGTGTCGTCATCGACCGCCAGTTCGGCCAAGGCGACCGCGTGTCGATCGACGGCACGGATCCCAGCCTCAACCTTACCTTCCTCAACGGCCAGCCGATCTCGCAGACGCCGTGGCAGTATGGTGCGCAGCCGAACCGCGGCTTCGACTTCACCATGCTCGCGCCCGAAATCATCGGCCGTCTGGAAGTCTACAAGTCGCCCGAAGCACGCCTGCCGGAAGGCAGCCTGGGTGGCACGGTGCTGCTGCACACGCTCAAGCCGCTCGACCTGCCGGCGAACACGGTCCGCGGCTCGTTCGGGCTGAACTACAACGACCAGGCCAGCGCGGGCACCCGTCCGTCCGGCTCGGTGCTGTACAGCTGGAAGAACACCTCGAATACGTTCGGCCTGATCGCCTCCTTGCAGCACTATGAGGAGAAGATCGACCGCCAGGGCTACGAAGTCTTCAGCTACAGCCCGCTCTCGAAGTGGATCGGCAGCCCTGCCGTCGCGGCCGGCATCGCCGACGGATCGCTGGACCCGAACGCGAAGATGCCCGACGAGGTCAACTCCGCGTGGTTCCAGCAGAAACGGAAGCGCGACACCGCGACCCTGGGTTTCCAGATCCATCCCACCGACAACTGGGACATCGATCTGAACTCGCTCTTCGTTCGCGAGAATTTCGACAACTGGAACCAGTCGGTGTATCCATTCACTGGCTCGTCGGGGTCGCTCGGTAACGTCACCAGCGTCAACCAGGGTGCGAACGGCGTCATCACCGGCGGCCACGTCTGCGGCAACGACAATCCCGGTTGCCCGGCGATCGGTCCGACACTGTTCGACAGCAACATCCGCAAGTCCACGGTGCGCACGGCCGCGTTCGACCTCAAGTCCACGTTCCGCGGCGACGGCTGGAGCCTTGGCGGCGCGGCCGGTTACAGCAAGGCCAACAACAACGACATCTCGCAGGCAGTGATCGAGCCGCAGTATGCCGGCGGGTACACCTGGGACCTGCATCATGGCTTCCAGTTCGACAATCCCGCCGCGGCGCGGGACCCGGCGAACTGGCACATGAGCGACACCCCGGGACTCGGCGGCTGGCCCGGCAATTTCGGTGATTACGACGCACACTCGCGCGATACGTACGGCCAGCTGGATTTCAGCAAGGACTTCGGCAATTTCTTCAACCAGCTGCAGGTGGGTTATCGCTGGAATCGTCACGAAGAAAGCATGAACGCCCACGTCTACGGTCCGAACGAACCGATTTCGCTGGCGAATCTCGGCACGCAGGGCATCACCGATATCCTCAACGGCCTCGGTTCGCTCGATGGCTCTGCGCAGCATGTCATTCCCGACCGCAACGCCCAGTACGCATGGGTGCGCAACAATAACGGCGGTATCGAGGATCCGGGTACGTTCCTCAATGGTTCATACAAGCTCATCGAAAAGACCAATGCCGCGTATGCCCAACTGAACTTCGCCGGCGGCGATTTCCACGGTAACGTGGGCGTTCGCTATGTCGACACCAAGACGGACGGTTACGGCTATAACTACCTCGGCGCCCCGGTGCTTCCCGCCCCCGCGGGGTCATACGTAAAGTCCTCGCAGACGACGAAGAACTGGCTGCCGTCGCTCAACGTTGCCTACGACCTGGCCGAAGATGTGATCCTGCGTTTCGCCGCGGCGAAGGTGATGGCCCGCGCGCCGTACAACATGCAGGTGAACAACCTGTTCCTCAACGATACCGTGCTGACCGGCGCGGGCGGCAACCCGGACCTGAAACCGTTCAAGTCGAAGAACTACTCGCTCTCGGGCGAATGGTACTTCGCGCCGCAGTCGTACGTCGCGTTGACGGGCTTCTACAAGCAGATCGACGACTACGTCTTCCAGGACGTGTTCCGCGAGACACACTTCAACTCCGCCGTCTCCACCGACCCGGAAACGTTCGCCAGCCAGCTGGCGGCAGGCCTTTGCACGGCGGATGGATTCTGTACGTACGACATTACCCGTCCGACCAACGTCGGCTCGGGCAAGGTCAAGGGCGGCAGCATCAGCTACCAGCAGGCTTTCGGTGAAACGGGCTTTGGCGTAACGGCCAATTACACCTATGCCAAGGGCACGCTCGATGCCGGCGGTGCGCTGCCGTACAACTCGAAGAACTCGTATTCGGTCAGCCCGTATTACGAGAACGGCCCGTTCAGTGCCCGCATCAACTACAACTGGCGCAGCAAGTACCTCGCCGGTGGATACGTGGCGGGTGCCCCGGCATCGACTACCGAAGACTACGCCGATCTTGGCGCCACGCTGGGCTGGAAACTCAACCAGCAGGTATCGTTCACGCTGTCAGGCATGAACCTCCTCAACGAGGAATACAAGCAATACAGCGAGGTGAAAGCCCTGCCCGTCGCCCGCTACACCACCGGCCGCCGCTACATGGCTTCGGTGCACTTCGACCTCTGATAAAGCGTCATGGATGCGCGGCCAGGGACGGCCGAAAAAGAACGCACCCCTCGAAGCTCTATTCCCCTCGGGCCCGTCAATTCCTCGACTGGGCCCGTTTTTTTTTTGCAGGAGCCGCTATAGCGACTCCTGCCGGGACGCGGCACAATCGACCGGCCGCGGACAGAACAGGAATCCATCGATGCGCCGACTCCTCCTCCTCGCCATGGCCGCGGGCCTTGCAGCCTGCGCCAGCCAACCGAGGCACGATGCCGCGCCCATCGACCCGACGCCACTGTCGCTGATTCCCATGCCCGCGCAGGTGCAGCGCACGCCAGGGCAGTTCCGTATCGATGCCCTCACGAAGATCTCGGTAGCGCCGGGCGACACGCAGGCCAGGCGTGTCGCCGCCCAGCTGCAGGCATGGATCCGCCAGGCGCGCGGCTTCGCGCCCGAAATAATGGAAGGCAAACCGGGCGCGGGGTCCATAGCGCTCGCGACAAAGGCCGATATCAAGGGCCGCGAAGCTTATACGCTGGACATCGGCGGCGATGGCGTGCACATCGCGGCGAACGATGAAACCGGCCTGTTCTACGGTGCGGTCACGTACTGGCAGCTGCTGACCGATCCCAATGCGCGCAACGGCGTACCGGGCGTGCATATCGTCGATGCGCCGCGCTTCGAATGGCGCGGCCTGATGCTCGATTCCAGCCGGCACTTCCAGTCGGTGAGCGAGATCGAGCACCTGCTCGACCAGATGGCGATGCACAAGCTCAACACCTTCCACTGGCATCTGACCGACGACCAGGGCTGGCGCCTGCAGATCGACAAATATCCAAAGCTCACGGAGACGGGGGCCTGCCGCAAGGCGGTCGGCCCGGATGTCGCGCTCACCGGCGACGCCGACAAGCCCTATTGCGGCTTCTATACACAGGAAGAAGCGAAGCAGGTCGTGGCGTACGCGGCGGAGCGACACATCACCGTGGTGCCCGAGATCGAGATGCCCGGCCACGCGCAGGCCGCGGTGGCCTCGTATCCGAAGCTCGGTGCCGGCGGCAAGAAGCTTTTGGTGTCCTCCGACTGGGGTGTGAACACGGCGCTCTACAACGTCGACGATGGCACCTTTGCCTTCCTGCAGGACGTGCTCGACGAAGTCATGGCCATCTTCCCTTCCACGTATATTCATGTGGGCGGCGACGAGGCGGCGAAGGACGAGTGGGAGCGCTCGAAGACGGTACAGGCGAAGATGAAGTCGCTGGGCATCGACGACGAGGAGAAGATGCAGGGCTGGTTCATCGCGCGCATCGGCGACTACCTTGAGCAGCACGGCCGTCGCCTGATCGGCTGGGACGAGATCCTGGACGGCGAGGTGCCGGCCAGTGCCACTGTCATGTCGTGGCGCGGCACCGAGGGCGCCATCAAGGCCGCCAACGCCGGTCACGATGTCGTGCTGGCGCCGTCGCCGACGCTCTACCTCGACCGGTTGCAATCCACGCTGCCGGACGAGCCGCCGGGCAGGCCGTCGGCACAGACACTGAAGACCATCTACGATTTCGATCCGGTACCGGCTGCCATCGCTCCGGACAAGGCGAAGCACGTGCTGGGTGCCGAAGTCACCGTGTTCGCCGAGTACCTGCCGAACTGGTACCGGACGCAGCACGCGATCTTCCCGCGCATGGCCGCGCTGGCGGAGCGTACCTGGTCGCCGAAGACCGACTGGAACGATTTCATGACACGCCTGCCGGTGCAGATGTCGCGCTACCGCGCGGCGGGCATCGTGCCGTCCGACGCCGCGTTTGCCGTCGCCATAGCAGCAGAGCCGGCCGCCGGCGACAAGGCGAAGGTCACGCTGTCGAACCAGACCGGTCACGGCACCCTGCGCTATACGACCGACGGTTCCGCGCCAACGCCACAGTCCGCCGCTTACAGCGGGCCGTTCGACGTGGCGCTGCCGACGACCGTGCGCGCGAACGCGTTCGACGGCGGCTTTGGTCTCGCCGGGCCGCGCGATCGCGAGATCGACGCAAAATCCCTGCTGCGGCGTAGCAGCGACGAACTGGACACGTGCAGCGACAAGCTCGTGCTCCGGCTGGAATCCCCGGACGCGGTGAACGGCGAGCGTCCCGTCTACAAGGTGGACATCATGGACACCTGCTGGATGTGGAAGGGCGTGAAGCTCGACGGCCGCTATGGCGTTGCCGTCACCGTCGACCGCCTGCCGTACAACTACGCACTGTGGAAGGACGCGAAGGGCGTGGTCTCGCGCAAGGCGCGTTCCGCGGCTGGCGAACTGGAAGTGCACCAGGATACCTGCGACGGCCCGAAGCTGGCGACGATCCCGCTGGCGAAGGCGAAGGACGGCCGTGCGACGCTCGACGGGATCCTGCCGAAGCGTGAGGGCACGCATGATCTTTGCTTCGTGATCACCGGTAAGCCGGGGCCGAAGATGTGGGTGCTAGGCGACGTGCAGTTGCGCTGATCAGGCATCCGTAGGAGCGCGCCTTGCGCGCGACAGCTTTTCGCGACGAGCAGCAGGACCTGTTGCTCTGGGCCTCAAAACATGTCGTACCCGACGCGGGCATAAACGCGCAGGGCGCGCTCCTACAATGACACGGCGGTCTGGAAGGTGGCCTTCCGCTGCAACGCCGAGCGCGCGTCGCGCTCGTCGTCGCCTTCCAGCGGCATCAGCGTCACGAACTTGCCGGCGATCATCGCGGCGAGCGGCATGCCGTCGCGGATCGCGATGCGGTTGCCGAGGGTGGAAGGCACTTTCGTTCCGGCCATGACGGTGCCGACAAGGTTCAGCGGATCGGTGCCGGCAATACACACGATCTCGCCGTCGTGCACGCGATGGCGGATCTGGCGCAGCGCCAGCAATGCCTCCGGCAACGCGAACTGCTCGCCCACGAGCCCGTCGACGAAGCGCCCGCCGCGGATCTCACCGCGCGCCTCGAGCCGGTGGTAGACGCGGCGGAGGTCGCGCCACGGCGGCAGCCACGCGGCCTCGCGCTCCAGGATGCGCCAGCTCACCACGCCGTAGCGGCGCAGGAGGGTGCGCGCGATGTGCTCCATGCCGTCGGCGTCGTTGCGTTGTTCGCTCGGGCGCCGGGCCAGCGACCAGCGCCCTGCATCCTCGATACCGCTCAGCATGTGCCGCCGCGTTCGGCGATGACGGCTGCCATTGCGCTTGGACGCAGGCAACAGCAGGGCGCGCAGACCGGCGAAACTGTCCGCGGTGACGCGGCCGGCAGCGACGAGTTCTCCCAGCGCGTCCTCCAGCTCGGTGCGTAGCAGCCGCGTGGTCGAAGCGATCTCGTCAAAGAACAAGGCACCTTCATCGCGTAACGCCTCCGCGACCGCCTGGGCGCGCGACGACAGCGACACCTCATCGGCGGCGGCCGGTGCCGCGGCCGACCAGATGGGCAGCTGTCGCCGGGGCAGCAGCACGATGGGCGTGGAGCGCACAGGCCCGCCGCTGCCCGTACCCAGGCGCAGGCGGCTCCACACCACGCGTCCGGCGCGACAGAGATCGTCGAGCCAGCCTATCCCGTAGTCGTTCACGCGCGCCGGCAGGAGTTCGGATTCCCATGCACCGGCTGCGGCCTCGTAGCCTTCCATCTGGCCGATCACGCCGGCCAGTGCATCCGGCCCCGATACCTGCGTCGCACGCGTCACGTGCTGCCAGTCCAGCAGGAAACGATAGAAGTCGCGTCGCGCCACCGGTTCGATCTCGCGGCGCAGGCGGCCGATGGTGTAGCGATGAATGCGCGCCAGAAGATGCCGCTCGCACCATTCGGTCTCCGTGGTGCCCGGCGAGAACGGGCCGCGCATGACATAGCCCTCGGTTTCGAGCGCCGCCAGCGCAAGGTCGATATCGGCCTGCGCCAGGCCCAGCGACGTCGCCAGCGTCGCGGCGGGCACCGGGCCCAGACCGCCAAGGCGGCCCCGGACGATGTCCACCAGCGCCGCCTCGGCCGTCCATGCCTGTGCCTCGAACTCGGCGGGGGCTGCGATGGCGGGGGCCATCGCGAGTCCGGGCCGTATCGCGCGCCACGTGGGCAGGCGCTCGGCGGCGACCCAGAGAGGCATCGCCGAATCGATGCCAAGCAAGGTCGCGCGCGCATCCCTGGCGAGGGCTTCGAGCAGCTTCGTCCAACCTGCGTTGTCGCGAACCTCGTCCGGCGTGATCGCGCCGAGCTGGAGCAGTGCCTCGTGCATCTCATCCGCGCTACGCGCTTCCGGCCATGCTTCGCCGCGCACCGCCTCGATCGCTTCCGCATCGAGGCGGCCGAGGTCGTCAGCGCTTTCGGCGTCGTTCCACCGGCGCGACTGCACCGCCTGCGTGCGGCGCTCTTCCAGTGGCGCGTCATCCAGGAAGGCGTACGGCGCGGCGTTCAGTATTTCCGATGCGAGCGGCGACGGTGTCGCCAGGTCGCGCGCGACCATCGCGATGGCACCTGACTCCAGCCCCCGAAGGACGTCCAGCAGGCCTTCGCAATCCATCGCCTCGTGCAGGCAGTCGTCGATCGTCTGGTTCACCAGGGGGTGATCGGGCACCTCGCGCTCACCGGCGAGGTTCTCGGCACACGCCACCTGGTCGGGAAATACGGTGGCGAGAAGGTCCTCGCTCTTCATGCGCTGCAGTTGTGGCGGCACCTTCTTCCCGCCGCTGAAGCGTGGCAGGGCCAGCGCGGTGGTGGCGTTCCAGCGCCAGCGCACGCCGAACAGCGGCGCATCCAGCAGGGCCTGGACCAGCACGTGCTCGGCGGAATTCGAATGCAGGTAGCGCGCGACTTCCTCCAACGGGAAGCTGTGGCTTGTGGACAGCGAGAGCACGATCGCGTCTTCGGTGGCCGCGGCCTGCAGTTCGAAGTTGAACTTGCGACAGAAGCGCTTGCGCAACGCCAGTCCCCAGGCGCGATTGATCCGGCTGCCGTAAGGTGTGTGGATGATGAGCTGGGTGCCGCCGGATTCGTCGAAGAAGCGCTCCATCACCAGCGTCTCACGGGTTGGCAAGGCACCGAGCGCCGCACGGGCACGGAACAGGTAGTCCACGATCTGCTCGGCCGCGGCTTTCGCCAGCGCCAGTTCCCCCATGAGCCAGGCAAGCGCCGCCTCGCGGCCGCCTTCGTCGAAGGCGGCGGAGATCTCTGTACGCAGCCGTGAAACGCCAAGCGACAGTTCGTTCGTGCGCCCCGGCGCCTCGCCCAGCCAGAACGGAATATTCGGCGGGGCGCCCTGGGCGTCTTCCACGCGCAGGCGGCCCATCTCCACCCGGAGGATGCGATAGGAGCGATTGCCGAGCTGGAAGATGTCGCCAGCCAGGCTTTCCACGGCAAAATCCTCGTTCACCGTGCCGACGATGGTCGCCTGCGGTTCGAGCAGCACGTTGTAGTCGCCCGTGTCGGGAATGGTGCCGCCCGAAGTCACGGCGGTGAGGCGAGCGCCGCGCCTCTCGCGCAGACGGCGGTTCACGGCGTCGCGATGGATGTACGAACCCCGCGGACCCACGCGCGTGGTGAAGCCTTCGGCCAGCATGCGCACCGTCTCGTCGAAGGTGCCGCGCTTGAGCTGGCGGAACGGATACGCGCGGCGGACCAGGTCGTAGAGCGCATCCTCGTCCCATTCCTGGCACGCGACTTCGGCGACGATCTGCTGCGCCAGCACGTCCAGCGGCGCTTCGGGAATGACGAGTGTGTCGAGTTCGCCGCGCCTTACGCAGTCGAGCAGGGCCGCGCATTCCACGAGGTCGTCGCGTGAGGTGGGAAACAGGCGGGCCTTCGGGGTGCCGCCCACGGCATGCCCCGCGCGGCCGGCGCGTTGCAGGAAGGCCGCGATCGAACGCGGCGAGGCGATCTGGCAAACCAGGTCGACATCGCCAATGTCGATGCCCAGTTCCAGCGACGCGGTAGCGACCAGTGCGCGCAATTCGCCGCGCTTCAGGCGCTGCTCGGCATCCAGGCGTTGTTCGCGCGACAGGCTACCGTGGTGCGCCGTGACGGCATCCTTGCCGAGCCGTTCGGACAGGTGCCGCGCCACGCGCTCCGCCATGCGCCGCGTGTTCACGAAGACCAGCGTGGTGCGGTGTTGCTCGACGAGGTTGCCGAGCCGGTTGTACACCAGCTCCCACATGTCGTTCGACATCACCGGTTCGAGCGGTACGGGCGGCACTTCCAGCGCCAGATCGCGGTGACGCGCGTGGCCGATGTCGACGATGGCGCAATCCTCGCGCTCGTTGCCGGTAAGGAAGGCGGCCACCTTCTCGATGGGCTTCTGCGTGGCGGACAGGCCGATGCGCGTGATGCGGCGCTGGGCGATGGACTCCAGCCGCTCGAGGGACACCGCAAGATGGCTGCCGCGCTTGCTGGCCGCGACGGCGTGGATTTCGTCCACGATGACTTCGCGGATATCGCGCAGGATGGCGCGTCCCGATTCGGAGCCCAGCAGTACGTAAAGCGATTCGGGTGTGGTGACGAGGATGTGCGGCGGGCGGCGTTTCATCCGCTCGCGCTCCGAAGACGGCGTGTCGCCCGTCCGCACGGCGGTGCGGATCTCCAGGTCCGGCAGGTCCAGCTTGCGCAACTCCTCGCGGATGCCGGCCAGTGGTGCCTCGAGGTTGATCCGGATGTCGTTCGACAGCGCCTTCAGCGGCGATACGTAGAGGATGGTGGTGCGGTCACGCAGGCCGCCCTGTTCCACACCTTCGCGCACGAGTACGTCGATGGCCGAGAGGAAGGCCGTAAGGGTCTTGCCCGAACCGGTCGGCGCGGCCACCAGTGTGTGCCGGCCGGAGCGGATGGCCGGCCACGCAGCCACCTGCGCTTCGGTGGGCGCCGGAAACGTCGTCGCGAACCAGGTGGCGACGGCGGGATGGAAGGCGGCGAGAGGCATCGACTTTTGTGAATCCATTGAGTCACTTAAGTGGGGCCTGACGGCCCGGATGACAAGCTGCGAGGGTACTCCCTGACAATCTCGCGGGTTGCGATAAAGACATTACTTGGCGAAGGTGGGAACCTCTCTCACCCTGACCGAGACGTGACCATGCCCGATATCGCCCGCCGCAGTGCCCTTGCCTTCGCCCTGGCCACTGGGCTGGCCGGATCCGTCCATGCCGCGGCACCCGCCGAACGGCCCTGGATGGACCGGTCGCTATCGCCGGACCGTCGCGCGGAACTGATGGTCGCGGCCATGACCGACGACGAAAAATTCCGGATGATCCGCGCCGATTTCGGTCAGGTGAAAGAGAAGGGTCCCAACCCTCCGGGCGCATTGAATGGTGCCGGCTTCATCCCGGCCATCCCACGTCTTGGCCTGCCCGTCCTCAACGAAACCGATGCCGGGCTCGGTGTCACCCGGGAGGGCAACGATGGCCAGGGCGCCATCTCGCTGCCGGCCGGCCTGGCCACGGCGGCCAGCTTCGATCCGGCCGTCGCCCACGCTGGCGGCCGCATGATCGGCGGCGAAGCCCGCGGCAAGGGCTACGGCGTGCTGCTCGCCGGCGGCGTCAACCTCACCCGCGACCCGCGCAACGGCCGCAACTTCGAATACGCCGGCGAAGACCCGGTGCTGGCCGGCACGCTGGTCGGCGCCACCGTGAAGGGCGTACAGGAGCGCAAGGTCGTCGCCACGGTGAAGCATTTCGTCATCAACGATCTCGAGTCGGGCCGCAACACGCTCAGTTCCGATATCGATCCCGTCGCGCTGCGCGAGTCGGATCTGCTGGCCTTCCAGTTGGCGATCGCGAAGGGCGATCCCGGTTCCGTCATGTCTTCGTACAACAGGATCAACGGTACGTACGCCGGCGAACACGATTGGCTGCTCAACCAGGTGCTGAAGCAGGAATGGGGCTTCAAGGGCTACGTCATGTCCGACTGGGGCGGCGTGCACAGCGGCGCGAAGGCTGCGCTCGCGGGCCTCGACCAGGAGTCCGCTGGTGAGTTCTTCGACAAGGAGGTGTACTTCGACAAGCCCCTGCGCGCCGCCTATGCATCCGGCGAGTTCCCGAAGGCCCGGCTTGACGACATGGTCAAGCGCATCATGCGCAGCCTGTTCGCGCATGGCGTGATCGACGAACCGATGAAGAAGGGCAAGGTGCCGTACGAGGCCGATCGTGTCGTGGCGCGCGATGCGCTCGAGGCGGGTGCGGTGCTCCTGCGTAATGAAGGCGGGCTGCTGCCGCTGTCGCGCAAGCAGTCGGTCGCCATCATCGGCGGGCATGCCGACAAGGGCGTGTTCGCCGGCGGCGGCTCCTCGCTGGTGACCGACGTGGCCGGCGACCCCGTCCCGGGCCTCGAACCGCAGAAATGGCCCGGACCGATGAAGTACCACGCCTCGGCACCGCTTGCCTTCATGCAGAAGCTTGGCGGCAAGATGAGCTTCGACCCGGGTACCGACCCCGCTGCGGCGGCGAAGGCGGCGGCCGGCGCGGACGTGGCCGTCGTGTTCGTCACCAAGTGGGCAGCCGAGTCGTTCGATACGCCCGACCTCGCGTTGCCTGATGGCCAGGACGCCCTCGTCGAAGCCGTGGCGAAAGCGAATCCGAAGACCGTGGTGGTGCTGGAAACCAATGGCCCGGTGAAGATGCCGTGGCTCGACCATGTCGGCGCGGCGATGGAAGCCTGGTATCCCGGCTCCGGCGGCGGCGAGGCGATCGCACGCCTGCTGTACGGCGTCACCGCGCCGTCCGGCCGGCTGCCGCTGAGCTGGCCGAAGGACGAGTCCCAGCTGCCGCGCGCGACGATCCAGGGCGCGGGCCTCTATTCGAAAGCCAAGCCGGCCGACAACGTCGACTACAACATCGAAGGTGCCGACGTCGGTTATCGCTGGTTCGAAAAGACAAAACGCGAACCGCTGTTCGCGTTCGGCTACGGCCTTACGTATACGAGCTTCGCGTATAACGACTTCACCGTGGACAAGGATGCGCAGGGCAACCCCGTCGCGCACGTCACGGTGAAGAACACGGGCAAGGCTGCCGGCGCCGACGTGCCCCAGATCTACGTCACCGCGCCCGGCGCCGCGACGCGTCGCCTCGCCGGCTGGACGAAGGTCGCATTGAAACCGGGCGCGAGTCGCCGCGTCGATATCCCGTTGGAACCGCTGGCGCTCGCGCGCTACGACGACAAGGCGAAGCATTGGCATGTGGCCGCTGGTACGTACGCGGTGAAGCTGTCGCGCTCCGCCTCCGATGTGGCGGAAGAGAAGAGCGTGACCCTTGGCGAGAGCTTCCCGGTGGTGAAGGCGCCGTAATAACCAGGCGCTTTGAAATCGGTGGGCTCGCTTCGAGAGCCCATGTTTTGTGTGGCTCCGCCGCGTTTTTCGGGCTCGGCTGTCGCCATCGCGGTGGCGCGTGTGCGAGAAACCGGCGTAGCACCGGCTGCCACAACCTCGCTAAGTCCTCCTCTGGCCTTCGCCTCTGTGCGGAATCGCTCAGGAAACGATACCCGCCGACTCCTTCCCACAACGGCTGCTTCGTGCGGAAAAAAAGCCAGAGCAAAAGAAGGGTCGAGTCGATCCTCGACCGCACCTACACCGCCGATAGCCTGATCTGTATCGGCACCGGTGGCCCGCTGGAACTGCAGGTCGCCGGCCTGGCGTGGAAAGTACTTTATGGGCCTGACGCAGTTTGATTTGACTGCTCCTCGCGACCGAGGGGCGTATTGGTAATGAAGTACTCATAATTCGCCGCACTTGTGACAGCAGCCGATCTAGGCAGCGCGTGAGCAGACGCCCGGTTTGTCACGCCTGGAAGGTCTACGGTGCCCCTGGCGATCTCATCGTTCTGATGCGAGCCCTCATGAACGATAGTCCCAGCCTGCGAGGTGATGCCGCCAGTGATGGGGTCTGTGAAATTTACCGGGCAAAGATGGATCAACGTTCCTTCAGCCCATGCCCGCGTGGTGGGGTCATACCCGCTGCATTGATCGCAGACGGTATGGGCTCTTCCAAGGAAGAGACGTATATATGCGGCGTTTACCGTCAGGTCGACGCGGTAGTTGTCCGTCGTCACCGATTCGGGTGGATACTGTGGTGCAGCGTCATCCCACACGCCGAACCAGTTCTGATATCGGCGATGTGGAGTCATATGAAATGGTGGAAACAGGTTCTCTGGAGTGGCGGGTTCGCCATAATAGAGGCTCGAAAGGAAGCGCGTGGCCTCCTCCGTCGCAGATTGTGCGGCTGTGATGGCCCTTCGTGTGTCGTCTTCCTGCTTCGGTGTGCAAGTAATCACCGATGAAGCTTCCGTAGTTTGATTCGTAGGGGGAGCGACGAAGAACGAGATACTGTTGCTAGTTATCAACTCATAAGGAATGTTTTCCACTTCGCCACTTGCAAGTATTGGCGGAGTTTTTTCGTACACTGCGACCTGAGTGGACAGGAGAACCTCACCCGCATCGGGAAGCTCGTATTCCTTGGAAAGATCGATCATGGTGGTCACGCTTGAGCCAGGACGTATGCGTGTGTATGCCGAAGGAGTTGGAGCTCCTGAAACAACGAAACGGCCCTTGTAACGAACATCGTTACCAAACGCGTCTTCTACATCGAACCAACTCCCTGTCATGCGACCATCGGGTTTGGCGAACGCGGTTTGGTAGGTATAAACAAATACGTCGTGATCGGAGGGGTTGGACAGCGACACCATGACGGTATTGGGAGCAGAAGGGTTCACTCCGTCATGTGCCACATGAAGGCGAGCCGCATTCTCTGCGTCGGCGGCTGGACCGCCAAGAGACAGGACCGTCAATGCGGCAAGCCGCGTTCCGATATTCATATATGCACCCAAACAGAATAGGCCAACAGCGGCATGGGTACGGTAGGTCGCGCCAGAACGGGCGCATATGGAACAATTCTTAGTTATTTGGACCAGATGGGTTCCCGTGACGGCGATCACGTCTCGCGCGTAAGCGAACGCCAAAAAAACATGGCCCTCGCGCTCACGCGGAGGGCCATGGCGACCGTCCCTGGGGTCCAGTGGCTTTTGCCACCCTACGCGGCCCGGCATAGCCGGCGCAGCGTCATCGCCGATGAAGGGGGGATCGATCCTGAAGCTAGGGACAGACGGCATCCTGCCGTCGGATCGGTCACCGACGATTTCTTGGCCTCGCCCAGGTGACTGGGAGAGGCTTGGACCCATCTTGCGTAGGTCGGCCGCCGACGGATATAGGAGGATTCTTAAAATTAGTGCCAACTTGCCCTCATCGCACGATGAAGGTGCGACTCAGGCCGGTGCGTGGGTGTCGCGGGGCTCGCGGCGGCGCTCGGAACGCGGACGGTCCGGATGCACCTGGCGCGGTGGCTTGGTCGGCTGGGGAACAATCACCCCCCGACTGGCCAGGTTGCGCAGGTAGGCACAGTCGAAGGAGCCGTAATCGCGTTTACCGGGTTCTCGTTGCATCGTCTTTCTCCTGCCGCACTTGCTCGCCCCGAACATACAGAGTGGGCGTGGGAAGAGAAATTTTCGGTGGCAAGCCGGTGAATGTTACGTGACGGCTCTTCACAGCCCGGCGCCCGCGAACCACGTTAAGGTGGCGTGGAGGTGGCCGGTTGTTTTCCCGGCATACGCTGGATGAGTTCCGTTGCCAGTTTTTCGTAGTTTTCGTCGAAGTGGTGTGAACCGGGCTTGCGAACAATCTCAACGAACGAGGGCAGCTTCGGGTCCGTACAACCGCTCTCGTCCGCGTCCTCCGTGCCGTAATAGCAAGCCACCGGCGGCTTGCCGCCCAACGCGGCAATAGGTGGCATGGCTTCTTCATGGATCACAGGATTCAGCCACTGCAGGAAATTGTGCGTATGGGTGGTCCACCAGCCCTGCTGCATGTAGCCCTCGAGTTCGATTTCGAAGTTCACGTCGCGGCTGGCCGAGAGCAGCACGAGTTGGCTGAGGCGCGCCCGGTTGGACGGCCGCAGCTTCCCCACGATGGTGGGAAGCACGTCGGCGCCGAACGAATAACCGATCAGCAGCACGCGGGTCTTGCCCCACTGCCGCGTATAGCGGTCCAGGAGTCCATCCAGGTCGCGCGCCGACTCCTCTGGCGTGCGATAGCGCCAGAAGTACTTGAACGTGCTGACGCCTGCGACGGGGATGCCGCGCTGGGCGAACACGGCGCCGAGGCGCTGGTCCAGGTCCCACCAGCCGCCGTCGCCGGAATAGATCACCACCAGCAGGTCTTCCTCGCCAGCAGGCGGTTCCTTCAGGGCCGGGAGTTCGACGGTGGATTTTTCCATGGACGCATGGGTCCACGGGTGCCAGGCGATGATGCCGAGCACGACAAGAGCAAGGGCAGACCACAGCACATAGCGGATAACTTTCCTTATCGCCCGCCTCATCGACGCACCACCCCGCCGATGCCGCCGGAGATAAGGCTGGCGACATTGGCCAGGGCCAGCGGAAGGGCGATGCCACCGGGCACGGCGATGTAGCGTGCCTCCCACTCGGGATCGAACTTGTCCTTGTAACGGTGCAGTCCGCGAAAGTTGTAGAAGCGCTCGCCACGGCCGAACACGATGGCGCCGAAGCGGCTCCACAGCGGCGCGGCGCGGCGGTTCTGCAGGCCCGAAAGCGGCGCCATGCCGAGATTGAACCAGCGATAGCCCTCGGCTTTCGCCCAGACCATCAACTCGATGAACAGGAAATCCATGATGCCGGAAGGACCCTCGGGAAGGTGGCGCATGAGGTCGACGGAGGCTTCCTCCTTCGTCGCGGTAACGAAGACGTTGGCGAAGGCCACGGGCTCGTCGCCCTGCCAGACCACCGCCATGGGTGTGCGTGCAAGGTAGCGCTCGTCGAACAGGCCGAGCGAGAAACGTTTCTCGCGCACCTTTTTGTCACGCATCCACGCGTCGGAAATGGCCTTCAGCCGGGGAAGCAGCGCAGGCACGCCGTCGACAGGGACGATCTCCATGCGCAGGCCTTCGCGGGAAAGCTTGTTGACGGTGCCGCGCAAGGTTTTCTTCGACTTGCCGTCGAGGTTGAAGTCGGCCAGGCACACGCGTGCCTCTTCACCGACCTTGAGCAGGGTCATGCCCACTTCCAGGTAAAGGTCGAGGTCGCTCGGCCGCACCTGGTAGAACAGCGGCCAGCCGCCAGCGCGCTCGCAGCCCTCGCGGAACGCCCACACCAGCTCACGCCGGGCGTCTTCGTCCGTGCCCACGGGATCGCCCATGGCGACCCAGCTGCGGCCTTCCACGTCGTACATGATGAAGGCGCGATCGCCCGGTGCGAACATCAGCATCTTGTCGCCGACGAGGGCGAGGTGCGCCTGCGCTGAATCGAACGCCTTCACCAGGGGCATGGCCCGGGCCAGGTCGGCTTCCCCGGGCAACGCGCGGCGAGGCATGGCCGGGCGAATGAGGTTCCCCAGCGCGAAGAGCATCACGACCGCGGTGGCGCCGACCAGCGCACGCAGCGCGCGCGGCGCACCGCCGTGACGAAAGCTGAATTCCCACCACAGGTTGCTGCTGTATTCCACGTGCTTGAAGCTGAAGAACACCAGCCAGGTGGCGCAGGCCAGCACGGAGGCGATCGCCAGCACCCAGCCCGGCGAGAACGTGGCGCGGAACAGCGAGGCACGGCGGTAGAAGTGGCGGTGGGCGGGCGCCAGCGCGAGCGCCAGCAGCGAAAGCAGTGCGGCCTCTTCGTAATCGATGCCCTTCAGCAGGGAGAAGATCGCGCCGAGGATCAGCAGCACCAGGGTAAGCACGTAGGCCGCGTCCAGCCGCCTTTGCAACCCGCGGGAGAGGATCAGCAGGAGCATGCCCACCATGCTGGACAGGAAGTGCGAAACCTCCACCAGCGGCAGCGGCACGAAGCCGCGCAGGATCTCCATGCGGCCGGGGATCGCAAGGGTGGCGCCGGAGAACAGCAATACCGCACCGCAGACCAGGGTCAGCCCGGCGAAGAAGGGCGGCAGCAGGCTGCTGAACCATGGGGTGATGAGCGCGGCGTGGCGCAAGGCGCGCACTTCGCGCCAGGTCACCAGCAGCGTGGCCACCCCCAGTGGCAACAGGTAATAGACGAGGCGGAAGGCGGCGAGCGAACCGAGGATGGGCGCTTCCAGGCCATGGTTTCCGGTGGCGCCGAAGCCCGCCAGCATCACCGCCTCGAACACACCGAGCCCGCCGGGCACGTGGCTGATGAGGCCGGCCATCTGCGCCAGCACGAAGATCGCCAGGAAGTGCCCGAACCCGCCCGCGATCGCCTCCGGCATCAGTACGTAGAGCACGCCGGCGGCGAGGCCCCAGTCGAGTGCGCCGATGACGATCTGGCGCACGGCTACGGCTGGCGTGGGCGCACTGACCGACCAGCGCCAGATTCGCACCGGCCGGCGCATCGCCACCGCGATGCCTAACCAGGCCAGCGGCACGAGGACGAGCACGGCCGCCAGAGGAAGACGCAGACCGGAGAGCGGGACCTCCGGCGGGATCGGCACGAGGAGCAGGGTGATGCCGGTGAGCGTGGCGAGGCCGAGCCAGAAGCTCAGCGTGGTGTACAGGACCACGCGGGCCACCTCGCCCGTGCTCAGCCCGGCCTGCACGTAGAAGCGGTAGCGGATCGAGCCGGAAACCAGCAGCGACATACCCAGGGCATTGGAGAACGCATAGCTGATGAAGGATATGAAGCCCACCCGGGGCGCGGGCAGTCGCTTTCCTATGCTTGCCAGGCCGAACCAGTCGTACAGGGTCATCACGACGAAGCCGGCGGCGGTGAGTAGCACGGCCACGGCGATATCGGTGTTCGGCAGGGAGTGCACGTAGCCGGCGATCTGCCGGTAGGTGACCTCGCTGGCCATGCCGTGCAGCGCCCACAAGGCGAGGCAGAGCAGCAGCACGGACAGCAGGGGGCCTCCCGTGCGCCGCAGGAGGGTCGCGTAGAGGGCTCGCCGGGCGCTGGAAGGGTCGGGCGACGGGAGCTCCGTCCGGGTTTCTTGCTCCACGTGCGCCGTGGCTCCGAGGGGTTGTCGTAAGGTCGTGTAGGTTGCCACAGAGCGCGCATGGGCGGCACAGCGAATTTTTCTGCGCCGCGCGCCGGCATCCTGCGAAACCAAAGCTTACGCTAAGAATAAGGAAAGCCTTATGTAAGGCCCGATTCTTACCCTGCGAAGATGCCGCTCTCCGCCCTGGAGCCGGTTCGTTCGCGAGGTTTCATGCAAATTGTCTCCCCGGGCGGCGCTCTCCGCCAGCGCTTCAGGCCCCTCCTCTGGTTCGGCGTCCTTTTCGTCGGCGTCGCTTTCCTGGTCCGCCTTGTCCTCCTGGTGAAGACGCGCCACGAGGTGCCGTTCGACCTGGGCCAGTGGGCGTACCTGTTCGCCGTCGGCTTCGTCTATGACGTGGTCACCTTCATCTACTTCGCCTGGCCGCTGGTGCTGGCGTTGTGGTTGCTGCCACGCCGCGCCTACCTGTCCCGCTGGGGGCACCGCATCTTCTTCGGGCTGTGCGCCGTGCTGGCTTTCGCGGTGCTTTACCTGGCCGCGGCGGAACTCGTGTTCTGGGGCGAGTTCAGCGCGCGCTTCAACTTCATCGCGGTTGACTACCTGGTCTACACGCATGAGGTGGTGGGCAATATCCGCGAGTCCTATCCCATCGCCACATGGACGGCGCTGCTGGTCGTGGGCACCGTCGTGGTGATGCTGTCGAGTCGCCGCGTTCTCGCCGCCCGCGACGACGGCTCGCGCTACCTGGCCCGCACCGGTGTGGCGGGCGTGTGGCTCCTATTGACCGTGGCGGTGAGCTTCGCCGTCAGCGGATCCATGAAGGATCGCTCCAGCAACAACTACGTGAACGAACTGGCCGGTAACGGCATCTACCAGTTCTTCGCCGCTTTCCGCGACAACGAACTCAATTACGCGAAGTACTACCCCACCCTGCCCGACGACCAGGCCTTCGCCAACCTGCGCGGCCTGCTGAAGACGCCCGACGCGGCCTTCACCAGCGACGATCCGCGCGACATCACGCGCACGATCACGGCGAATAAGCCTGAGAGAAAGCTCAACGTGGTGCTCATCAGCGTCGAGAGCCTGTCCGGCGATTACGTGGAAGGGCTCGACGTCAGCAAGCACAAGCACCTGATGCCCAACCTCGACGCGCTGGCCTCGAAGAGCCTGTTCTTCACCCAGCTTTACGCAAACGGCACGCGCACGGTGCGCGGCCTGGAAGCACTGGCGCTGTCCGTGCCGCCGACCCCCGGCGAATCGATCGTGAAACGGCCGGACAACGAGAACCTCTGGTCGCTGGCCGACGTGTTCAACGCGAAAGGCTATGCCTCCGAGTTCCTCTACGGCGGCTACGGCTACTTCGACAACATGAACCACTTCTTCGCCAGCAACGGCTACACGGCGGTGGACCGCAACGCCATCGCCGACAAGGACATCCACACGGAGAACGTGTGGGGCGTGGCCGACGAAGACCTCTATACGCTGGTCATGAAGCGCATGGACGCCGCGTATGCGGAAGGCAAGCCGTACTTCGGCCACGTGATGACCACCTCGAACCACCGGCCGTTCACGTTTCCGGCTGGCCGCGTGCCTTTGAAACAGGGCTCGCGTCGCGCTGCCGTGCAGTACACCGACTGGGCCATTGCGGATTTCCTGAAGCGCGCTTCCACGAAGCCGTGGTTCGACGACACGATCTTCGTGATCACCGCCGACCACTGCGCCACCAGTGCGGGCAAGACCAGCCTGCCGGTGGACCGCTACCACATCCCGTTGTTGATCTATTCGCCGAAGCACGTGCAGCCGGGCCAGGTGGACCGCCTGATGAGCCAGATCGACATCCCGCCGACGGTGCTGGGGATGCTCGGGTTCAGCTACACGTCGCGGTTCTACGGCTACGACCTGTTCCAGCTGGAGCCGGGCCGGGAGCGTGCGTTCATGAGCACGTACCAGGAACTCGGCTACCTGCATGGCGACCGTCTCACGTCCCTCGTGCCACGCATGCCGGTGAAGCAGATGCTGCCGGAGCGGTCCACGGGCGATGCCACGCCGGTGGACCACGTCGACCCGGTGGATGCGAAGGATGCGATCACGTATTACCAGACCGCGGCATATCTGTTTACCAACGGCCTGATGAAACGCAACCGCTAGCGCCCCGCGGCGGCGCGTTCGCGCACTTCCGCGAACGACCACTCGCGCTTGAGTTCCCCGTTTTCCCATACGGTGACCATCGCCTCCTCCCAGCCGGGCTCGATGGCACCGGCCGGTAGCGACACGGCGCCGTCGGGGAGCGGCACGGTGCGGTAGCTGCCGTACTCGCGGTGGCGCAGCAAGGTCATGCGCCCGCGTTTGGACATCTTTCCCTGATCGGTAACCGGATCCTTCCAGACATCACGCCAATGTCCGTCGATGCGCGCGGCGGAACACTTCAGCGCGAACTTCTGCGTGTCGCGCGTGAGCTTCTGCAACAGTGCGCCGCCCATGCCGAAGGCGAGGTTGTCCGCCGCGTAGCCGGCGCAAGTGATGCGCTCGAGGATCGCACGGATACTTTCCGGATTCACGCCATCGCCCTGGATCACTCGCACATGGTTCAGCACGCGATAACCCTTGCCGTTTACCGAGCTGCCGAAGGCCTCGTCGAGCAAACTCACGCAGCGGTGCACCACCTCCACCGGATCGCCGGAGTCCGGGCGCACCACCACGGTGGCGCCTGAGGCGATCACTTCCTCGCGCAGCGTTTTACCCCAGTGCTCGGAGATGGCGTGATAGATGTCATAGCTGTCCGACACCACGGCGACCAGCGAGCCGGGCCGGGCGAACCGCTTAAGCATGTTGCGGTAGGCATCCACCTCATGCTCGCGCCCCCAGCTGGTGATCGTGCTGTGCTCGGCAGCCGGAATGGAAAAGCCCGCCATGGACTCGCCGTAGTACGCACGCGCGGCGAGCACGCCGGATACGGTATCGGTGCCCATGAAGTTCACCAGGTGCGCCATGCCGCCCAACCCCGCGGACTCCGCGCTGGATACGCCGCGCGCGCCGAAGTCGTGGAGCTTGAAGGCAATCTGCCCGGCGGGATCGTCGGACGTGCGCTCGAGGTATTGAAGGATCGTGCGTCGTGCCTGCCAGCTGATCGTTGACACCGTCACCGGATACCACAGCCGCAGCAGCAGGGTTTCAAGGTAGGAGGGAAGCCAGTACGCCGTCGGATCGGTGGACTCGATGGTGACCAGCGCCTGGTGTGTCGGCACCACGCTGCCCTCAGGCACGGCGCGCACGCGCACCGGCATGCGGCCGCCGTGTGCGTCGACGATATGCCGCCAGCCTTCCTCGTTGAAGGGCTCGCCGTGCGCGGCGAAGAAATCGCGTGCCTCGTCCACGTGCGCGTGGGTGACGGGGCGTCCGAGGCGCGATTTCAGGATGGCCTGGAGTCCGAAGAACACCGTGCTTTCGTAACTGCCGCCGCGAGACTCCACGTAGAAGAACGTGGCATCCGTGCCCGGCGGGTATTGCAGCCAGTGACTGGCCTTGTAGCTGTCGGTGTCGAGGATCGGGTTATCGAGATAGGGCGTGCCGTGGGTCGTCATGACCCACAGCATACCCTCGGTGTGCCGCTAGACCATCAGGCGGCCGTGTCGACGAGTACCAGTTCCGCGTCGGTGCTCGCCGTGACGCGCAGCGCGGTCTCGTCGCGAACCGCGGCACCATCACCCTTGTTCAGGACGATGCCGTTCACTTCCACGGCGCCGGCGGCCGGCACCATGTACGCGTAGCGACCCGGGGCAAGCGTGTACTCCACGGTCTCGCCGGCCTTGATGCTTGCACCGAGCACGCGGGCGTCGGTACGGATCGGCAGCGCATCCTCGTCGCCCGCGATACCGCTGGCAAGTGTGACGAAGTGACCCGAGCGCTCGCCCTTCGGGAACGGACGTGTGCCCCAGGAAGGCGCCTTCCGCTCACCATCGGGAATGATCCAGATCTGGAAAATCCTCGTCGCTTCCGGCTCGGCGTTGTACTCCGCGTGGCGAATCCCGGTGCCCGCGCTCATCACCTGCACGTCGCCGGCTTCCGTGCGGCCCTTGTTGCCGAGGCTGTCCTCATGCGTGATCGCGCCTTCGCGAACGTAGGTGATGATCTCCATGTCCGAATGGGGGTGCGGCGGGAAGCCGGTGCCGGCGGCGATGGTGTCGTCGTTCCACACCCGCAGCGCGCCCCAGCCCATGCGCTTGGGGTCGTGGTACGAGGCGAACGAGAAGTGGTGCCTGGCGTCGAGCCAACCGTGGTTGGCACCGCCCAGGCTGTCAAAACGGCGAACGTCGATCATGTGGTGCTCCCCCGGAATGACCGGACTGGGTGAGTTGATGGGTGTATTTTCCTCTTCTCGTCAGGCCATGGGGCATCCTTCGCCGGAACGGATTGTTTCCTCCAGGCACCGATCCCATGTGGAGCGAATCCCCCGAAGGTGTTCCCCTGATGATCCCGTTCTCGGTGCTCGACCTGTCCCCCGTTGTTCGCGGCGCCAGCCCCGGCGACGCCCTGCGCAATTCGCGCGATCTCGCGATCCACGCCGAAGCGCTGGGCTTCCATCGCTACTGGCTGGCCGAGCACCACAACATGACCGGCATCGCCAGCGCGGCCACGTCCATCGTGATCGGCTACATCGCGGAGGCGACGAAGACCATCCGCGTCGGCTCCGGCGGCATCATGCTGCCCAACCACGCCCCACTGGTGATCGCCGAGCAGTTCGGCACGCTCGCCTCGCTGTATCCCGGGCGCATCGACCTTGGCCTTGGCCGCGCGCCGGGTACCGACCAGGGTACCGCGCGCGCCTTGCGCCGCTCGCTTGGGCCCAGCGACGACCGTTTCCCCGACGATGTGCAGGAACTGCAGTTCTTCCTTGGCCCCCAGCAACCGAACCAGACCGTGCGCGCCGTGCCGGGCATGGATACCAATGTGCCGATCTGGCTGCTCGGCTCGAGCCTGTTCAGCGCGCGGCTAGCCGCGGAGCTGGGCCTGCCCTTCGCGTTCGCCTCGCACTTTGCGCCCGACCTGATGATGAAGGCGCTGGAGGTCTACAGGACGATGTTCCGTCCTTCCGAGGTGCTGGCCAGACCGTACGCGATGCTCGGCATCAACGTCGTCGCCGCCCAGACGGACGAGGAGGCGCGCCGCCTGTTCACCTCGCAGCAGCAGGCCTTCTGGAACCTGCGCCGCGGCGCACCGGGCCAGCTGCCGCCGCCGGTGGATTCCATGGACGGTGTGTGGACCCCGGTGGAGAAGGCGCAGGTGGAGCATGCGCTGTCCTGCGCCGTGGTCGGCTCGCCGGATACCGTTCGCGAAGGGCTCGCGGCGTTCATCGAGCGCACCGGCGCGGACGAACTCATCATCACCGCGCAGGTTTTCGATCACGAGGCGCGCAAGCGTTCGTACGGCATCGTGGCCGATCAGCACGCGATGCTGGCCGCCTGATCCCATGCGCGTCGTCCTGGACACCAATGTGTGCCTGGATGCCTTCGTCTTCGACGATCCGCGCGCCGCTTGCCTCGTCGTGGCACTGGAGTCGGGCGACGTGCAGGCGGTAACGCGCGAAGACTGCCGCGACGAATGGCTGTCGGTCCTGACTTATCCGATGTTGAAGCTGGACGACGCGCGGCGAGCGGAAGCCGCGGCGCGGTACGACGCACTGGTGACGATGCTGCCGATCACGGAGCCCGCAGTAAAGCCGCCACGCTGCCGCGACGGCGACGACCAGAAATTCCTGGAACTCGCCGCCGCGTCCGGCGCTGCGGTGCTGTTCTCGCGCGACACGGAAGTACTGCGCCTGGGCCGCCGCGCACGACGCGACGGCCTCTTCGCGATCGTGAAGCCCGAGGATTGGCAAGGCCCCGGCGTTTTGTAGGAGCGCGCCCTGCGCGCGACATCTTCTCGCGCCAGCTTCAGGTCACGGCCTCTAAACATCTTCTCGCGCCAGCTTCAGGTCACGGCCTCAAAACATGTCGCGCGCAGGCGCGCTCCTACCCTATGCGTGTTCAGTCGGCTGGGACGAGCGCGATGAAATTGCGCAGGCTGTAATAGCGCTCGTGCTGCGGCCAGTCCACGGAGGCGACGGCCTTGTGTCCCGCCGCCCAGGGCTCGTTGTCCAGCAACACCTCGATCTGCGTCTTGCCGTCGCCCACGTTGCCATAGAAAAGGCGGATCCAGTGCACATCGGCGGTGAGCGGCGCGGTGGCAATCGCGGCTTCCAGCGCCGACAGCCCGTCCTCGGGAATTTCCATCGGCGCCTCTTTCTCGCCGCGCAGCGTGAAGTCGCCGATGTAGGCGGTGAATCGCTGGCTGCCTGCCGTGAGCTCTCGCACGGCCAGCTTGCGTCCGTTCACCGTATGCCAGCACGCGGCCAGCACCACGTGGAAATCATTGCGCGCGAAACTGTCGAGCGCGTCGCGGCACCCTTCCTTGCCCGCGCCGATGCCACCGAAGCTCTCCTCGATGGTGCGCTCTTCATCGAGCACGACGTCGATGTCGAGACGGCCCATGCCACCGTCCTTACCTTCGTGCCAGATGCCGCGAACGGCGGGGAAGTCTTCGCCTTCGGTGAGTAACCAGTCGTCGTCGGGTTCGAGAGCGACGCTGTTGTCGGCGAAAAGATCGATCAGGTAGTTCTGGATGAGGCGGTCCATGGATCGTCCGGTCGTGAGGAGGGGAGATTATGCGTTGCCGACATGCCTGGCGAGCGCGACCGCGGCGGCCGGGTTTCGTTCCTTCGCCGCGGAAATGAAGTAGATGAATACATCCTTCGGGGCGCCGTCGCGCTGGACGGCGCCGGTATGCGGTAGCTCGGCGGGGTCGCCACCTTCCGCCCAGGTCCTTGCGCGCTCGGCCCATTTCTTCAGTTCGGCCGCCGGATAGCCATGGGTTTCCGATGACACGCTTCGCATCAGGCGCGCGTACACGAAGGGCCCGGTGAGGTCGGCGAGCGAGGGGTATTTGGGCGAATCGGTGAATACCGTCGCCACGCCGCGCTCGCGCGCGAGTTCCAGCCAACGCTCGTCCATGAAGCTCTCGTGGCGCACTTCAATCGCGTGGCGCAGGGCCACGCCGCCGTGTTTCTCCGGCAGGAGGTCGAGGAAGGCCGCGATATCGTCGGGATCGAACCGGCGCGTGGGCATGAATTGCCAAAGCAGCGGACCGAGGCGGGCGCCCAGGGCAGCGGCGCCGTCGAGGAAGCTGCGTACGCGCTGGCCCGTGCCGGCAAGCGAGCGCGCCTGCACGATCAACCGCGGCGCCTTCACCGAGAAGATAAAGCCCTCAGGCGTCTGCGCCGCCCACTTTTCGTAGGTGGAGGCGTCGGGCGCGCGATAGTAAGTGCCGTTTATTTCGATGGCGCCGACCTTCTGGCTCGCGTATTCCAGTTCGCGCTTCTGCACGAGGCCTTCCGGATAGAAGACGCCGCGCCACGGCGGGAAGACCCAGCCGCCCATGCCGGTGCGGATGTCTCCGGTTGCCCCGTCGTTGCTTCGAACGTGTTTCGTCGCCATGGCCGCGATGCTCGCAGGAGTGGAGTGGAAGGTGTGTACAAGCGGACCGTCGAAAGTTTGCGCGATACTCGCCGTTCCGAGTTTCCCGTGTAGCGACCATGCCGTCCATCCGTATTCTGACCGTCGACGACCATCCTCTGCTGCGCGAAGGTATCGCGGCGGTGATCGAAGGGCATGAAGGGCTCGAACTGGTTGCGGAAGCAAGTACCGGGGAGGAAGCGATCGAGCGCTATCGGGAACACCAGCCCGACCTTACGCTGATGGACCTGCAAATGCCGGGCATGGGTGGCATTGCGGCGATCGAGGCCATCCGCTCCGAGTTCCCCGAAGCACGGATCCTCGTGCTTACGACGTATCGCGGTGATGTGCAGGCCTTGCGCGCGTTTCGGGCCGGTGCCCAGGGCTACCTGCTGAAGAGCGAACTCCGCAAGGACATGCTGGCGACGATCCAGCAGATCATGCAGGGCAAGAAGCGCATTCCTGACGAGATCGCGCAGGAAATGGCCGGCCATGCCGACGACGACGAACTCACGCCGCGCGAAACCCAGGTGCTGACCCATGTGGCCCGTGGCGAGGCCAATCGCGATGTCGCCAGCGAACTTGGCATCGCGGAGGAAACGGTGAAGGCGCATATGAAGAGCATCCTGGCAAAGCTCCGGGCCAACGACCGCACACACGCGGTGGCGATCGCCCTGCGACGCGGCATCATCGAACTGTAGGAGCGCGCCCCGCGACGCGGCATCATCGGACTGTAGGAGCGCGCCCTGCGACGCGGCATCATCGGACTGTAGGAGCGCGCCCTGCGCGCGACAGCTTCTCGACCCAGTCCCCACTCTTACGCGCCAGATCCAAGTTACGGCCCCAAAACATGTCGTACCCGACGCGGGCATAAACGCGCAAGGCGCGCTCCTACCGTTCAGCTCAGGGCGGTGGGTTGTTCGAACGGGAGGGGAGTGGCTCCGCTTGCGATGACGGCCGTATCGGCGCGCTGACCCGCCTCACCCTCGCCATCCACCACGACCAGGATCCGCCCGGCCTCTATCTCCGCTTCGAATTTCTGCCGGACGGGGTCCGGTGCCGCGGAGCCGGTCAGGGCGCCGGTCCATCCTCCCACCACCGCGGCGGCGGCAGCCACGCCCAAGGCGCCGGCCAGGGTCACGCCCAAGGGCGGAATCATCACCGCCACCAGACCGGCCAGCAGGCCGGTGGCGCCGCCCTGGGCCAATCCACGCACCGCGGCGGGCATGAAATCGCTGTGCTCGTCCTTCCGGTCCTCGGGAATGGCGTCCAGCTCGATGTCGTGCCGGGCGATCAGGGACAGGTCACTGTCGGCCACACCCGCCTCGCGGGCGGCTGCCAGGGTGCGGCGGGCCTGTGCGATATCGGGCGTGCTGTAGACGCGGCGGGTTTTCATCGCAGCTCCTCGGGCGGGTTCCACGCCCATGGTTTCCCGCCTGCGGTCGAACCGGTGTGAACGGGGAAATCAGGCGCGTGCGTGGGTATGACGCTTGCGGTATTCCGCCGGCGTGACGCCGACCCGGCGCACGAAGGCCCGCCGCAGGCCGTTCGCGTCTGCGTAGCCCAGACGTGCCGCCACCCGCTTGGGCGTCTCGTGGCCGTCCTCCAGCAGGCGACGGGCCGCTTCCACGCGCATGGCTTCCACGAAGTCCGCAGGCGTCATGCCCACGTCGTGGCGGAAGATCCGGGCGAAGTGCCTGGCACTCATGCCCACCCGCGCCGCCATCGAGGCGACCGAATGGTCTTCGCCGGGATGCGCGGCCACATAACGCTGCAATTCCTGCAGGGCTCCCCGTCCGGCGGGCGCGGCCTCCCCGCGGCGGCTGAACTGCATCTGCCCGCCGGGGCGCCGGAAGAACACCACCAGTTCGGCGGCGACGGCCATGGCGACGTCCCTGCCAAGGTCCTCCTCTACCAGGGCGATAGCCAGGTCCATCCCGGCTGTGACGCCGGCAGCGGTGCAGGCCGGGCCATCGCGGACAACGAAGGCGTCCGCCTCGACAGTCAGCGACGGGTGTCGCCCGGAGAGCAGCTCCGCCACCTTCCAGTGCGTGGTGACGCGGCGACCGTCGAGCAGGCCCGTGCGTGCGAAGAGCAGGGCGCCGCTGCAGATCGAGCCATAGCGGCGGGCACGGCCCGCCTGGCGTCGCAGCCAGGCCTCGACGCTCAGGTCCACCGCGGCGTTCGCCAGATCGGGCGACCCTGCCACCAGCAAGGTGTCCAGGCAGTCGAACTCGTCGTGGATGCTCATATCGGGAAGGAACCGCATGCCCGAGGAGGCCGTGACGGCCAGCGGTGCGGTGCCTACCGTCACCACCCGGTAGACCTGGCGCCCCGTCTGCCGATTGGCCTCGGCGAAGACGTCCGCGGGGCCGGATACGTCCAGCATCTGAACGCCGGGCGGGGCGAGGATGGCGACGATCAGCGGCGGCGTCTGCATGGCATGCAATATGGCTGTAATTGCTACTTCGAGTCAAATCATGCCGAATCGCGGCGGGGTTTCAATAACTGCACCCTATCCACCACCACGGTCTACCGCCATGCACACCATCGAACGCGTCGCCGGCATCGCCGTACCCGACAGCGCCCTTGCCCGCGAAATCACCGAGCTGGTCCGCGATACCGAGACCGACCTGCTCTACCACCACTCCCGCCGCGTCTTTTTCTTCGCCTCACTGACGGGCGAGGCGAAGGCGCTGAAGTACGACCCGGAACTGCTCTACGCGGCCGCCATGTTCCACGACATGGGCCTGATGCCCGCGTACTCGAGCAAGGACAAGCGCTTCGAGGTGGACGGCGCGGACACCGCACGCGGGTTCCTCCGCGCCAAGGGCGTCTCCGAAGCCGACATCGACACCGTGTGGACGGCCATCGCGCTTCACACCACCCCCGGGGTCCCGCCGTATATGAAGCCGGAAGTCGCCTTGCTGACGGCGGGCGTGGAAATGGATGCGCTCGGTCTCGGCTTCGAGAACGTGGACACCCTGGATCGCGTGAAAGTGGCAGAAACCCATCCAAGGGGGGCCTCGTTCAAGGACGACATCGTGGACGCGTTCTACAACGGCATCCGCAACAAGCCTGGGTCGACCTTCGGCAACGTCAAGGCCGACGTCATGGCCTACAAGGAGCCGCACTTCCAACGGACGAACTTCGTGCAGTGCATCCTGCATAACCATTGGCCAAGCTGAGGAAGCGGGCCCGCTGGCGCGGCATGGCTGCCGAAATGGACCCCCCAGGTTCCGCGGTATTTGATCTGATAATCATTCGCAATTACGATGGCGGTCTTTACTCGAGCCGAAGGCCGCCGTCCCATGCGTTTCCGCCCCACCGCCCTCGCCCTGGCCATCGCCGGTGCCGTTGCCACGCACCCCGCGACGAGCCAGGAGGCGCCGCCCCCCGCGGCCGAACTGGAAGGGGTGAAGGTCGTCGGCGACTGGCTGGGTGACGCCGCCCTGAATACCGTGGTCGATCACCCCGGCGCCCGCACTGTCGTGCGCCGCGAGGAACTACGCGAGGCCGGCGCCGTGAACCTGCGCGACGCGCTGCGCCGCATTCCCGGCGTGCAGGTTCAGGAAAGCAACGGTACCGGCGGCAGCGACGTATCCCTGAACGTGGGCGTACGCGGCCTCACCTCGCGGCTGTCGCCGCGATCCACCATCCTGCTTGACGGCGTGCCCATTGCCGTAGCGCCTTACGGGCAGCCTCAGGTGTCCATGGCACCCGTCGGGCTGGGCAATATCGAGGCGGTGGATGTAGTCCGGGGTGGCGGTTCCGTACGTTACGGGCCGCAGAACGTCGGCGGCATCATCAATTTCGTGACCCGCGAGATCCCCGAGACCTTCGGCGGCAGCGCCGGCGTTCAGTTCCAGGGCTCCGGACACGGCGGCATCCGCACGAACACGAATGCCTTCGTGGGTGGCACCGCGAGCAACGGCCTGGGCGTGGCGCTGCTCTACAACGGCCTGCACGGCCCGGGCTTCCGTGAGCGCGAGGACAACGAGAGCATCGACGACGTGATGCTCAAGGCGAAGTACGCCATCACCGCCGACGACACGCTTACCGGCAGCATCCACCACTACGACGGACAGGCGGGCATGCCCGGTGGCCTGAACCAGGCCGACTACGACGCCGATCCGTTCCAGTCGCGCCGTCCGTTCGACGATTTCCATGGTCGCCGTACCGACTACGTAGTGAAGTACAGCCACGTGGACGACCGCCGCAGTTTCGAGGTGCAGTCGTATTACTCCGACAGCTTTCGCGGCAGCCACATCGAGACGATCACGGAGAATGCCGACGGCAGCTACGCGCACCAGCTCATCGCATATCCACGCAACTACCATGTGTTCGCCATCGAACCGCGCTACTCGCAGCTGTTCGACTGGGGCCAGGTGACGCACGAAATCGGCGTGGGCTATCGCTATACGAAGGAAGCGATGCACGAGCGGACGCTGCGCAACGACAAGTACACCTCGGAACTGCCGTACACACCGTACGACAGCTTCCCCTATGGCGGCCCTTACGTGCTTTCCGGCAACAACACCGGCAGCAACGAGGCGCATGCGATCTACATCGACGATGCCATCAATGCGGGCAACTGGACCATGACGCCCGGTATCCGCTACGAGCGGATCGACAGCGAATGGCAGGCGCATTCCGGAAACACGGTGGTGGTGAAGGGCCCGACCGAACGGCAGAAGGATTATTCGAAACCGTTGCCCTCCCTCAACGTGATCTACCGCGTGACCGACGCATGGCGTGTTTACGCCAACGCGGAAACCTCATTCGGTTCGTTGCAGTATTTCCAGATTGGCCAGAAGGATTCGAACAACCATTTTGCCGCCGGGCTCAAGCCGGAAACGGCGCGCACCTATGAAATCGGCACGCGCTACGGCACGAAGGCGTGGGGTGGCGAGATCACGTTGTTCCGGATCAACTTCGACCACGAGCTGCAGCTCGTCGGCAAGCTGCCGAACGTGCCGGATTCCTACGAGGGCTGGACCAGTCTCGGCGCCACGACGCACAAGGGCATCGAATCCGCGGCCCACGTCGACCTCGGCGAGTTCAGCGACGCCCTGCGTGGCCTCACCCTGTGGGGCACCGCGACGTATACCCATGCCTTCTACAAACACGGTTCGTTCGAAGGCCGCGACCTGCCGTTCTACTCGCGGCGCACGGCCAACCTCGGCCTGCGTTATGGCATCGCCCAGTGGACCTTCAACCTCGACGCTTTCTCGCAGTCGCGCCAGCATTCACCGGGTTCACCCAGCTTCGATCCCGCCCATCCCACGGAATACATCACCGAGCCGTCGCCCGAAGGCGATCTTGGGAACATCCCGGGCTGGACCACGTGGAACGCACGCGCAGAGTATGCGTTCGGTCCGTCGGTATCGAACCTGCGTCTCGGCGCGGGGGTGAAGAACCTTGCGGACACGCGCTACTTCACGCGTTCCACGGACAACAACGACGGCATCTACGTCGGCATGCCGCGCACCTGGTTTGTCCAGGCTTCGGTGGACTTCTGACATGACGCCCCAGCCACGCCGCGTACGCCATGCCCTGAAAATGCTGCACCTGTGGCTGGGTCTCAGCCTCGGTATCCTGCTGGCGCTTGTCACGCTCGCCGGCAGCGTCCTGTTGTGGGAACAGCCGCTCTTGCGGGCAGGACATCCCGAACTCGTTGCCCGGCCGCTGCCGGACCTCGCCACGCAAGGGCGATCGCTGCAGCTGATCCTCGCTTCCCCCGAGGGCAAGAAGGCGCGTGGGTTTTCCGTGCCCGACGCCGAATTGCCCGTGTGGGGGGCGATGGAGCGTGGTGGCGATCGCAGCTACTTCGACGCGGACACCGGCGAGCTCCTGCTGCACCGGAGCCCATCCAGCGATGGACTGCTCACGCTGCTCGACTGGCACACCCACTTGTTGTCCGGCCCCGTCGGGGAGACCGTGCTCGGTCTCGTCGCATGCACGGGGCTGTTCATGCTGTTCTCGGGTGCGTGGCTCTACTGGCCAGGTCGCCGGCGCGCGCTGAAGCACCTGAAACCGCATGCGAATCCGCCGGTGCTGCGCTGGGCGAGCCTGCATCGTTCCGTCGGCGTCGTTGCCCTGCCCCTGCTGATCGTGATGATCGGTACCGGCGCCACCATGGCGTACCGCGGCGCCGTGCGCAGCGGCCTGGCGTCCGCCTTTGGCGAACCCACACCGGCGCGTCCGCCGAAGACGGCGCCCTCGCATGCGGCGATCGATTGGCCCGCGGTGCTCGCGGCGGCGCAAGCGGCGGCGCCGGACGCGGAACTCACCCGCCTGACCTTACCGTCGAAGGACAACGGGACGCTGGTGCTGCGCATTCGCCGTCCCGGTGAGTGGAACGTGGCAGGCCGCAGCTCGTTGTGGATGAATCCTGCCACCGCCACGGTACTGGGTGGCGTCGACGCGACGAAACTGGGCACAGGCGGCCGCCTGGCCAATGCGTTGTTCCCGATCCATTCGGCTGCGGTAGGCGGCATGGCCTGGCGCGTCGCGGCATGCATCACCGGCGCGCTGCCGATGTTCCTGCTGGTGACGGGCTTCCTGTTCTGGCGCGCCCGCCAGCGGCGCAACACGTTCCCCATTTCAGGGTAGGAACTTGCCTGCGCCGAGTCATAAAGTGGACGTCCTTCTGCCCTCAGGCAGCGCCTATCCTGCCGGCCCCCGCAAAGGAAACCAACCCATGCGCCGCACCCTTCTCGCCCTGGCCGCCTGCATCGCCCTGCCCGCCCTCGCCGTCGATACAGCCTCCTGGACGCAACCCGCAGAGCCGCACGTCATCTACGGGAACACCTATTTCGTAGGTACCAAGGGCATTTCGGCGGTCCTCATCACATCGCCGCAGGGCCATGTGCTGATCGATGGCACGCTCGAGGAAAACGTGTCGCGGATCGAAGAAAGCATTCGCAAGCTCGGTTTCCGCGTTGAGGACATTAAGGTGATTCTCAATTCGCACGCGCATTTCGATCATGCCGGCGGTATCGCCGGCCTCGCGAAGGACAGCGGCGCGACGGTACGTGCGACGGTCGCCGGCTCGCGGGAGCTTCGTCTTGGCGGTCACGACGCCAGCGACCCCCAGCATGGCGAAGCGAAACTGTTTCCGGGGGTGAACGCGGTAGGCGACATTGCCGAGGGGACGGTGGTGCGCATCGGCCCGCTGGCAATCACGGCGCATATCACGCCAGGACACACGGCCGGCGGCACGGCGTGGACGTGGGAATCCTGCGAGGGCAAGGTCTGCAAGTCCATCGCCTACGTCGACAGCCTTTCAGCGCTAGCGGCCGGCGGCTATCGTTACAGCGATCATCCGGCATTCGTCGCGGCCTTCCGCAAGACCTTCGACCGCGTGGCAGCCCTGCCCTGCGACATCCTGGTAGCACCGCACCCGGAGCAGGCTGTCGGCAAGACCTGCAAGAGCTATGCGGACGATGGCCGCAAGCGGCTCGACAAGCAGCTGGCCAAGGAAGCTTCCCGGTAGGAGCGCGCCCTGCGCGCGACAGCCTTTGAGGCCAAGCGCCGCAGGACCTGTTGCACCTCGCTAAAACCTGTCGCGCGCAGGGCGCGCTCCTACGGCGTGGGGCCTGCGCGCTCGGCTATCATCGCTCCGACCCGCGCGTCCTTCTCCGTCCAGAGGTCGTTCACCCAGCCCTGGAACCGCTCTCGGAACGCCGGATCGTTCTCGTAATCCCCACGCAGCGACGGCGGAATCGGCAGCCGTCGCACGTGGATGCGAACCTCGCGAATGCGTCCCGCCAGCATGTCCATCGCCGTACCCGGCCCGTCCGGGTACACGATGGTCACGTCGAGCATGTCGCGGATCGCATCTCCCATCGCATCGATCACGAAGGCCATGCCTCCGGCCCTCGGCTTCAGCAGATGCGTGTACGGCGATTCCTGTGCGTCGTGCTTGGCCTTCGTGAATCGCGTGCCTTCGGTGAAGTTCATGATCGAAACGGGCAGGTGGCGGAATTTCTCGCAGGCGCGTCGCGTCGCCTCGCGATCCTTGCCGCGCAGTGCCGGACGCGCCTCCCGTTCCTGGCGCGAATGCCGCTTCATGAAGGGGAAATCCAGCGCCCACCATGCTGGTCCCAGCAACGGCACCCAGATGAGCTGGCTTTTCAGGAAGAAGCGCATGAAGGGAATGCGCCGGTTGAACACCTTCTGCAGGGCGGGAATGTCCACCCAACTCTGGTGATTGCATACGATAAGGAAATTCTCGTGCAGTGCGAGGCCTTCGAGGCCCTCGACCACCCAGCGCGTGCGGGTGAACACGCCGAACAGCCAGCCATTGATACTCAGCCAACTCTCCGCGATCCACACGAGTGCGGCCCCTATGCCTCGCTGCACGGGCGCGATGGGAAGAATCAGCCGCAGCAGCGTCAGTGCGAGCACCAGCAGCACGTGAACAAAGGTGCTGACCAGGAGCAGCATGCAGACGAGCGGAACGCGCAGGAAGAGGGGCAGGGGTGCGAGCATGCGTGGCAAGCCAGGGATGGATGCCGCAGTCTACAGGCCCGTCATGCCCCCAGCTTCTCGTTTACCGCGGCCAGGTCCTGTTTGACCTTGCCGATACCCTCCCAGGGGTCCTTCTTCAGGCGGGCCAGGCGCTTGGGCACGCTGCGAAGATCGAAGGCGCTACCGGATTTGATCTTGCCCAGTTCCTCCCAGCGCAACGGCACCGCCACCGGTGCCCCCGGGCGGGAGCGAAGCGAATACGATGCCACCGCCGTGGCGCCCCGGCCATTGCGCAGGTAATCCACGTAGATTTTGCCGCGGCGGAAGCGTTTCGTCGCGGTAGAGACGAATTCCAGCGGGTGCATGGCCGCCATGGCTTCGGCGAAGCCACGGGCGAAGCTCTTCACCGTGTCCCAGTCCGCGCCGGGATTCAGCGGCACGACCACGTGCAGGCCCTTGCCCCCGGTGGTACGGACGAACGAGGCGAGCCCAAGCTCGTCGAGCAAGCCGCGCACCATGCGTGCCGCGGCGACCACGCGCGGCCATTCCACGTCCTCGCCGGGATCGAGGTCAAAGACCACCCTATCGGCGACATCGGGTGTGTCCACGTGCGAGCCCCAGGGATGGAATTCCACGGCGCCGAATTGCACCAGTTCGATCAGCCCGGCCTCGTCACGCGGGTAGAGATACACCGCCTGGGCGCCGGTCTCTTCCTTCAGCTTCGCGGTGCCTACGTGCTCCAGGCCTGCCATCACGTGCTTCTGGAAGAAACACTGCGCGCCGATGCCGCCTGGGCAGCGAATGGTCGACGTGGGCCGGTCGGCAATCGTGGGCAGCATCCATGGCATCACGGCACGGTAGTAGTCCACCACGTCCTGTTTGGTGATGCCGTCGTCGGGAAAGACCACGCGGCTGGGATGCGTGATGACGATCGCATCGGCATCGGCATCGGCGTTCGTCGACGGAGCCTTTTTCGATCCGCGGGCGGTCTTCCCGGCAGGCGCCGGCCCCGCGCGATCGGAATCGCGCAGGTCGGCAGGCGACTTGTCGACGCGCAAGGTCTTCAGGCTTGGCTGGCGGAGCAAATCCTTGTTTCCAATGCCCCGGTAATACACCTCGGCCACGACGGTCGGCGGTACCCAGAGTGCGCCACGCAGCATCGGGTCCACCGCGTCGATGCGTACCGTCGGCTTCTTCGTCCCACCCTTTGTGAGTGTCGTGCCCAGTTCCCGGAGCATCTCGTCGGTAAAGCCCGTGCCGACACGGCCGACATAGGTCCAGCCGCCGCGCTTGTCAGGCTTCGCGAGCAGAAGGGAGCCGAAGGACAGCCGCGAACCTTTCGCGGGCGTGTACCCGACCACCGCGAACTCGTCGCTCTCGAGACGCTTGATCTTCTGCCAGTCGTCGCCGCGGCCGCTGTGGTACGCGCCATCCGCGCGCTTGGAAATGATGCCCTCGAGCTTCTGCTCCATCGCCATGGCGAAGACGTCGTCGCCATGGCCGACGTTGTGCGAGCTGTAGGACAGGTGGGGCGGGGCATGTGCCAGCAGACGCTCGAGCAGCACCTTGCGTTCCACCAGCGAGGTACGCGAGAGGTCGTAGCCCTGCAGGTAAGGGATGTCGAAGAGCATGTAGACCAGGGGCGCCTGCGCCTCACCCGAGAGCGTGCGCTGAAGGGCATTGAAGTCGCTCCGGCCCTCGGCGTCCAGGGCGATCAGTTCGCCGTCGAGGCGTGCGCTGTCGAGGCCCAATGCGTCGATGGCCTGGGCGATCTCGGGCGCGCGCTCGTTCCAGGGCAGGGCATTGCGCGACCACAGCAGTACTTCGCCGCCGGCGATGCCGGTGAGGATGCGGTAACCGTCCCATTTCACTTCGTGCACCCAGTCGTCGCCCTGCGGCGGCGTTTCGCGGAGCCTGGCCAGCTGGGGTGCGAAGAACGCATTGTCCGGCTTCATCTTGCGGGCACCCTTCAGGCCGGCAGCTGCCTTCACCAGTGTCGCTATCGGGACCCGCCGCGTTCTTGGAGGCGCCTTCTTTCGCGAGGTGGATTTCTTCGCGGCGGCGCGCAGGCCTGGCGTGGTCGCGGCCCGGCGGGTGCTCTCGCGCATCTTCGCGTCGAGCAGGTCGTCCGCTTCCACATCGCCGGCATAGGCGTCCTCCGCCTTGATGAGAAACCAGGCCGGCTGGCGCTCCTTCTTCGCGCCGCGCACGAGGTGCCAGTTGCCCTTGAGGCGTTGACCGAACAGTTCGAACTCAAGGTGTCCTTTACGAAGCTGGGCCTCGGGGTCGCCGCGGGTGGCCCATACGCCGCGGTCGAACAGATCCACGTGGCCTTTGCCGTAGCCCTCTTCGATGTCGCCTTCGAAGCTGGCGTACGACACCGGGTGGTCTTCGACCTCCACCGCGAGTCGCTTCACCTTCGGATCGTAGCTGGGGCCCTTGGGCACCGCCCAGCTGCGCAGCACGTCGCCCACTTGCAGGCGAAAGTCGAAGTGTCGACGCGAGGCATGGTGAAGCTGCACGACGAAGATGGCGCGGCTTCCACCCGGCGCGGAGTCGTCCGGCGCCGGCTCGCGTGTCTTCGCGAAGTTTCGCTTGCGACGGTAATCCTGGAGGCTCATGGCGGGATGGTTGGCGAGGGTGGGTGAACGCGCCGTGCAGTGTGGGGCGACGCTGTCATCGCACTTTCAGAATGGTCGTATGGGTCGGTGAAAGGCGCAGCGTCACACTCTGGACCAACCCCACGCCAGGATGCCACCGTCATGCCTTCGCACGCCCTGTCAGGCTGTTTCATCGCTGTTCTCCTCCTGTGCAGCGATACGGTGCAGGCGGGTTGCCTGTCGCATCCCTCACAGGGAACAGCACAGGTCATTTCCTTCGGTCTCGTCAAAGTCCCTTCCGATGCACGGCCGAACGACGTGCTGGCCGTGAAGGATTCCCCACCGTGGACACCGGCGAAATTCAAATGCAAGTACCCCACGCTCACATCCACCCTGGGCATTTTCGCCACCCCGAGCGCCCTGGGTAACGGCATCTACGAAACCAATGTGCCAGGCGTCGGTGTGCGGGTTTCATTCCACGGGTCGGGCCGGCTCGTACCTGAAAACACGTACGCCAACTGGATATTCCTGAGCAACCCGCTGCCCAACGCGCACTTCAGGGTGGAACTCTTAAAAACGGGCCCCTTAGGGAAAGGCGGCGCATTGCAGACAGGTACCCTGGCGCGCGCCGGCTACGACGGACGCGTCCAGGTATGGGTCGATCTGCTGGATACCCGCATCGAGCCGCCACACCCCACCTGCGCGTTCCTGTCGAAGCGCGTGGTATTCAACCTTGGCAGGGTCGACGGTGGTGTTCTCGCGGCCCAGGGCCATAGCCATTGGGCCACCCAGCAGCTGGTATCCACGGGTTGCCGCGACGCCACCCAGATGCTGATGACCTTCGCCGGCACCGCCGACGAGGCCAACCCATCGCTGTTCAAGCTTCAAGGAAGCGATGCCGCCAGGGGTGTCGCGGTGGAAGTTCGCAAAGACGACCCGGACGAGCAGGCCATCCCGAACAGCCCCGTACCGCTGATCCTTCCTGCCCCGGTCGAGAGTCGCAGTTATGGGTTTCGCGCGCGGTACCGCCACACCGGCAGGCCGCTGGCGCCTGGGTCGGCGAATACGAGCATCACCGTCAACGTCGCTTACCGCTGAAACCGCGAAGGGTGAAGGCGGCGACAATCGCTGACAGCACCGCGAGTCCCGCCGAAACCAGCATCACCGCGCGAAAGCCCGCCACGAAGGCATCGTCGATGGCGCGCCGGGCCGCCGGGTCCGCCATCTGGATGCCGGCCATCTTGGCCTTCTGCGCAGCGACCTGGTTGACGACATCGCCGGGCAGGGCCAGGTCGGCAAGACGGGCGTCGAGCGTCGTGTTGAACGCTTGCGCCAGGATGGCGCCGAACACAGCGATGGCGAGCAGGCCCGCCGCGCGTGCCACCGCGTTGTTCACGCCCGAGGCAGTGCCCGCCAGACTCGGCGGCAAGGCATTCATGACCGTGGTGGTGAGGGGCGCCACCACGATGCTCATGCCGAGGCCGAGCACGCAGCTGGCCGGGAAAAACGTGGTCCAGTAGTTGTCGCGCACGCCGGGCACGGCATACAGGACAAAGCCGGCGGCGGCGATGACCGGCCCCACGACCAGCGGCAGTTTCGCGCCGACGCGATCCACCAGCTGTCCCGTCCAGCGCGACAGCGAGAACATGATCACGATGATCGGCAGGAGCGACGCGCCGGCAGCGGTGGCGCCATACCCCTGTACCTGGATGAAATTGAGCGGCACGAAGAACAGGCTGCCGCCGAGCGCGGCGTAGAGCAGCAGGGTAAGCACGTTTGCCGCCGAGAAATCGCGGTTGCGAAACAGCGAAAGGGGAAGCATCGGTGCCGGGGAGCGATGCTCCACCAGGACGAAGGCCACCAGGCCCGCGACGCCCACGCCCGCGGCGATGAGGACCGAAACCGCCGCCCATCCTTCCTGCGGCGCCTCGATGAGCGCGAACACCACACCGGTAAGTCCCATCGTGGCAAGAAGCGCGCCGCCCAGGTCCAGCCGGCCTGCATGGGCGCCGTGGCTTTCGGGCACGCGCCACAGGCAGACGGCCACCAGGGCAATGCCCAGCGGCAGGTTGATCAGGAAGGCCCAATGCCACGATATGTGCTCGACCAGGTAACCACCAATCACCGGCCCCGCGCCCGCCGTGACACCGCTGAACGCCGACCACGTGCCGATCGCCGCACCGCGGCGTTCCTTGGGATAGGCGCTGCTGATCAGGGCGAGGCTGCCAGGCACGAGCAAGGCGGCGCCGAAGCCTTGTATCGCGCGGGCGCCGATAAGCGTCTCGATAGTCGGTGAAACGGCACACGCGATCGAGGCCAGCGTGAACACCACCGTGCCGATGACGAACACGCGCCGCCGGCCGAAACGGTCGCCCAGCACGCCGCCCACCAGGAGCAGGGCCGAGAGCAACAGCGCGTACGATTCCATCACCCATTGCGCGTCCGCCGTCGTGGCATCCAGCGCCTGCTGGATGGCCGGCAGCGCCACATTGACGATGGTGCCGTCGACGAAGGCCATGCCCGAACCGACAATAGCCGCGACGAGCGTCCAGCGGCGAGCCGATTCGCTGCACTCGACGGCTTCGTCCTCGGCGACGGCGTCGGGGGGAACTGGGGTGGTCGAGGTCATGATCGACGAGCCTACCGCTTTGCGGGCTGGCGCGCCTTGCACGCGACAGGTGCGGCATGACGTCGCCTGAACGGTTTTTACGTCACACTCAGTTACTTACGATGGAGGCGAGGCCCATGAAAGAGCGCGAGACCTATGACGATCCCACCACCGGCTCAGGCGATCCCACCCATGACGAGGGTTCCAGGCCCGAAGAGCCCGTGACCACGGGCTCGGGCGATCCCCAGCACAAGCCGCTGCGCGACGATGCCGGAGCGGTCCATTGAATCGACGGGAATTCGCGAAGGCGCTGGCGGCAGCGGGCACATTAGGCAGCGGCATATGGCCCACGGTGAGGGCGCTTCCGGCAACGTCGCCGGCGCCGCCGATGCGGCATGTGGCAGTGGATCCGGAACGGCTTCAATCCTTGCAGCAAGGCTTCCTCGACCTGCGCTTCGGGATGTTCATCCACTTGAACATGGCCACGTTCGAAGAGCGCGAATGGGGCGACCCTACGTTGTCCCCGAAGCTGTTCGATCCAAAGCACCTCGATACGGACCAATGGGCCCGCGCAGCGAAGTCCGCCAACATGGGCTACGCCTGCCTGACCACGAAGCACCACGACGGCTTCTGCCTGTGGCCGACGAAGACGGGCAGCGCGAACGTCATGCAGTCCTCGTTCCCGCGCGACGTGGTGCGGCGCTACGTGGATTCGTTCCGCAAGGCGGGGCTCAAGGTCTGCCTTTATTTCTCGATCCTGGACCTCCGCCAGGACATCCGCGCACGAACGGTCACGCCGGAGAAGATCGCGCTCATCAAGGCGCAGATCACTGAGCTGCTGACGAATTACGGCCCGCTCACGGCCTTGATCCTCGATGGCTGGAACGCCTCGTGGTCGCGCATCTCCTATGCGGAACTGCCGTATCGCCAGATCTACGACCTGGTGAAGTCGCTGCAACCCGACTGCCTGCTTACCGATCACAACGCGGGCAGCTATCCGGGTACGGCGCTGTATTACACGGACATCAAGCAGTACGAGCAGCATGCGGGCCAGAAGATCCCACCGGACAGCCCTGTACCGTCGCAATCCGGCACCACGCTGCAAAGCGACTGGTTCTGGAAGAAAGCCTATCCCACGGCGGAACTCGCCTCGGCGCAGACCATCGTCGAGGACTGGCTGAAGCCCTTCAACGAGAACCACTGCAACCTCATCCTCAACGTGGCGCCGAACCGCGATGGCCGTTTCGACGACAACGCGGTGGCGCGCCTCGCGGAGATTGGCCGGCTCTGGAAGAACACGGGCCCTGCGTCGAAGATCGGCCGGTCCGTGACGATCACCACGCCCGACCTTGCGGCTGGCAAACCCGCGTGGGCCAGCGCGAGCGACGAAGCCGTGGGCCCCGACCAGGCCTTCGACGACAACTTCCGCAGCTACTGGCTGGCCGACCGGGGAAAGGAAGAGGCATGGATCGAAGTGCGGTTCGATGCGCCCGTATCGTTCAACACGCTGTCGATCGTGGAGCCCCTGCATGCCGAAGGCTATGGCGACGCGAGCCGTATTGCTTCTTATAAGGTTGAGGTGGGTGACGGCAGCGGCTGGAAGGAGCTCGTCGCCGGCACGAAACCGTCGTCCTACCAGTTCCACTCAGTCCCCGGCACGACGGCAACGCGCGTTCGCCTCACATTGAAAGGCAAGCAGCCCGGCATCGCCGAATTCGGCCTGTACGAAGAACCCCTGTAGGACGCGCTTCTCGGGGACCGGGACCACGGTCCCGTCACGCCTTTAAAACCAATGGCTTGCCACTATCTATCCCACTATGGCAACCGGATGGGCGGGCGATACCGCCGTACAAGACCAGATCGACGCCACCGTGGACGACGCGGTGAAGCGTGCGCGCAGCCGCATGGCGAAGGGGCCAAGCCTCGAACGCTGCGAGGAATGCGACAAGTCGATCCCGGAAGCGCGGCGCAAGGCCGTGCCGGGCGTGAGACTGTGCGTGGTCTGCCAGGAAGAGGCAGACCGTGAGGAAGCCCGTTTCAGCGGCTATAACCGGCGGGGCAGCAAGGATAGCCAGCTGCGGTGACCGGTCGGCCGCGTCGACGGTGCCTGCTTCACCCTCGCCGGCAAGGGCTCTGCGGGCGTCGCTAGGGCGCCGGATATTCCAGGCTCGGGTACCACTTGGGTGAGCGCCCCTGCGGCAGGCAGTCGATCACCGTCCACAGTGGCATCAGGTCGGGTGCACCCCGCGGGTCCTGTCCCGGGTCCATCGTATTGCCGTCCATCTCGCCGGCCCAGAAGTGCCGGATCGTGCCGTCGTGGCGGGTGAAGACATTGAAGGCCGGCTCGTCGCCACCGTCCTTGTCGAGGGCGAAGTAGTCGCGGCTGAAGTTGCCGTTGGCGTCCGAGTAGAGCTTCAGGTGGCGCCAGCCGCGCTCCGTCGCGAACGCCACCATGCGTTCGATGGGCGAGCGTGAAATGACCGCCAGCGCCGTGTTCTGCTCGATGTCGCGCGCCTCGCCGTCCCAGGCGCTGAGCAACGAGGTGCACATGGGGCAGGGACGTTCGCGCTGCGGCCCGAACATCCAGCTGTACGTGACGAGGGTGGATTTTTCGCCGAACAACCCGGTGAGGTCCACCGGGCCGTCCACGCCGACGAAGCGGTAGTCGCCGCGCACTTCGCCGCCGGGCGGCAGGGCGCGGCGCATCTCCGCCACGCGCTCGATATGCCGGCGTAGCTCGATCTCTTCCGCCAGCAGGGACGTGCGCGCCTTGCGGTACTCGGCACTCTCGTTGGGCATGCGAAACGTGCTGCGGGCCGCCAGCTCAGCGGCGGGTACAAGGGGTTGGCTGCTCATTCGACTATCTCCTGCGATCAGTCGCGGTCGGGGGCGCCGAGAGGGAAGAACGAACGGAAAGGCCGGGCCTCGTCGACGGCGCGTGCGAACGAAGGGCGGGCAAGAAGTCGCCGACGATACGCATGCACGTGTTCGAAGCGTGCATCGATGGCGTGAGTCCAGTCGGCGTAGAAGAGGAACGGAGCCGCACCGCAGTCGGCCAGGGTGAAGCGGTCAAGGGCGGCCCATTCGCGCCCGGCCATGTACCTGTCCAGCCAGGCATAAGCCAGCTCCAGCATTCCCCGGGCTTCGGCCACGCCATGCGGATCGCGCTGGCCCTCCTGGCGCATCGCGTTGAAAACGATCTTCTGCTGGGGCGTGGAAATGTAGTTGTCGAAGAAGCGGTCCATGCCCCGGACCTCCAGCGCCTCCTTCGAATCCCTCGGGAGCATCGGCGCCGGTCCCGGGTGGTACAGGTCGAGGTACTCGATGATGCAGGTCGCCTCGGTGATGGCGCGCTTGCCGTCCACCAGTACCGGGAATCGCTTCAGCGGCCAAAGTTCGGCGAACTCCGCGTAAATCTCCGGGTGTTCCGGCGAAAGCATCTTCCACTCGAACGGCGTGCCGTTTTCGTAGAGGGTGATCAGGGCTTTCTGGCAGTAGGACGAGAACGGATGGGCGTAAAGCTTCAGGGTCATCGGAATCACCGGTTTTGGGGGGTACTGACTAAGCGTCGAACGGTTACCTCGAAAATCGACATGAGCCTCCTACCGTTTTTGCACATGTATCAGCGGTGGTTCGGCCGGATGGCCGAAGGTGTCCAGAATGGGCTCCGGCGTATTCTCACCCGCACTTGCTAGCTGGGCGCTTGCATTGCTTGAGGGTCATTCGGTGAACACAACACGCAATCACAGGCTCGCCATAATCGTAGTGCCGATCGTCGCGGCCATCCTAGGCATCGTGGGCGGCAGCACCAGGCCTTTCTGGTGGTGCGAAGTACTTTCCGCTTTCGGTCATGTCTGTGACAAACCTATCGACAACGTCGGGTGGTTGAGCAAATCGGACTTCAACGCGAAGTTTGAGGCTGAAAAGTCCAAGGGGCTATATCCGTACACGATCGAGGGAAAGGTCGCAGATGGAGAGGAAAGGTTTCGTGGGAAGTGGGCGCCCTCCGGGTCGGCTTGCTTCGACGCGCGAAGCATCCTGACGGTCGATGAGTTCATCCAGAAGCAGCAGACATTACTGGCGAAGGGCTATTCGCTTGTATGGGTTTCCAGTTTCGAGCGCTCACCAGGAAAGTTTATTTTCCAAGCGACCTGGACCCAGTCACCCTGTAGAAGTGAGCAAGCCGCAGACGTCGCCGTCTTGTGACCATACGAGGAAGAAGCATGGCCCACTATATCGGTACTGTGATAGCAACATGGTTGGACAACGGGCGCGAGATGCGATTGGAAGCCGATTTCACCTACGTGGATCCCGCCAACCTCACGTGGGTATCTCCGAAAGGAGCGGTCGTGGATGGTGCTTCCATTCCCAGGCCGGCATGGCCATTCATCGGCGGGCCGTTCGAAGGCAGGTACCGTGAAGCTTCTGTCATCCACGATGTAGCTTGTGACCAACGCATCAAACCGTGGCAAGCCGTCCACCGCGTTTTTTATGAAGCAATGCGCACCTCCGGCGTTGATATAGTGCGTGCGAAGATCATGTACGCGGCTGTGCTGGCGGGAGGGCCTCGGTGGACGCGAGCTATTCCTGTCATCGGTCTGCCCGGAACCAACATGAGGCAAAAAGTTGCGCAAGCTATAAATGGAAATTTTTTGCCCGGTGATGGAAGCGGCGCGCTTGTCGCCCTTCCCGGGTTGGAGGACAAGATTTCAGCAGAGAACCCGATTCTCGCGAACTTTCCTGACGACACGCCTGCCACAATCACTTTCTCGCCACAATCGAAGCCAGACCTTTCTGAGCAGGACTTCGCTGAGATCAAAAATCGAATAACAGCGGGGAGCTTGAGTGTCGAGGACATCGAGGCGCAGTTCCTCGGCCCTTAGTTCGCCAGAGAAATGGCGTGCCATGATCGAGCCTCATCCGAGAGCGTCCGAAGGAGGAGCGATCGCAGGCCATGGAACGGCGGCGCAGGCCACGGCCATGCACTTTCGGGTCAGAGTTACGACATCTCACGGGACACGAAGTCTACGGCGTCGGTTCAAGGCCGGCCGAGAGCGCCATCAATGCTGCGAGCACTTGGTCAGTAGAGAAGACATTGTGATCGCCGCCCGGTACAAGCTGGACGCCGGTCCGGACATGCCTCTTCGCCAGCGCGGCGGCGTATGCTCGTGACAACGTCGGCGGAGTGACATTGTCCTTATCGCCGACGACCATGGCGACCTTGAGCCGGGGCGCGACGTGCGCGATGGTGGTCATGGGATCGAGACTTTCGATGTGCGGTAACCACGAGTCCGCGGCAACCAGCGATTTCATGTGCTCATGCCAGAGTGGCACGTTGCAAGGGCACGACACCAGCAGCATCCCATCGAACAGGCCGGGATGCGTGCCGGCCAGGTTCGCGGTGACGGCGGCACCGCCGGAATGTCCTGCGACGATCACCTTCGCATGCGGAAACTGTGTTTTCAGAACCCCGATGGCAGCCGCCACGGTGTCGATACGGTCGGCCGTATAGCTGTCGCCTACCGTCGACCCCGGGTCGCCGTCGGATCGATGGCCCTCCCGGTCTGCGTAACCGGGGCGGAGTATCGCGACGACCGCCGAGTGCTCGATCATGGCCGATGCCCGCTCGGCAACGCCGTACTGGTAGTCCGTGAAGCCGCTCGGGGCATCGCCGTGGAGCACGACGATCAATGTGCGTACGTCGGCCTGCCGCTCGCGCGAGAAGAGCTCGGCGTAGAGGACCCCTGCCGTCGTCTTGATCGGATCAGGCTGCGCCGAGGGCAACCCCGTCGGGGCCGTATCCATGGCGATTGCTTTCGATAGCAGGAAGCAAAGGGCAAGCGCACCTATCGCAAAAATGGTTCTCTTGATCAACTTCATTGCCTGTTCGCCACGCGCCGCGAGTCGTCGGTCTCCCAAGATACTATGATCGAGCCCATCTCGAAGGAGGCGGAATGAGAGTAGCGATCGCAGGCTATGGAACGGCGGGGCAGGCCTCGGCCATCCTCTTATCGGGGCAGGGCCACGATGTCACCGTCTTCGAGCAGAGTCCCACACTGGGGCCGGTCGGCGCGGGTTTTCTGCTCCAGCCTACCGGACTGGGCGTGTTGGAGCGCATGGGGCTGCTGGCCCAGACGGAAGCGCTGGGCCAACGTATCGACGAACTGCACGGGGCGACCCCACATGGCCGGAAGGTGATGACGATGCGCTATGGCGATCGCCGCCCCGGCTGTTACGGCATCGGCATGACGCGCGGTGCCCTTTTCGAGATGCTCCGGAGTGCCCACGCGGAATCCGCGCAGGTTCGCACCGGTACGCGGATCGTCGGGTACGACGCCGATGCGCATACACTCAGCGATAGCTCCGGCCAGGTGTATGGGCCCTACGACCTCGTGATCGCGGCCGATGGTTCCCATTCGGTATTGCGCGCGGGTTTCGGCAAGCATGTGCGGCGCGAGAAGCTCTACCCCTGGGGTGCGATCTGGTGCCTGCTGCGCATCGACGAATGGCCGTCGTCGACCCATCTGCTGCAGCGTTACGCCGGCACGCAGTCGATGATCGGCATGCTTCCGGTCGGAACCAGGCCGGGACACGACGGTCGCTGGCTTACCTTTTTCTACAGTCTTCCCGGTGACGCCGTGGACAGACTCGACGACGCCGGCGTAGCCGACATGAAGACGCGCATCGCGGCGATCTGGCCTGAACTCGTGCCGCACATCGCCCACCTCGAACACACGGAACAGCTACACAAGGCGCGCTATCGCGATGTCGTCCTGGGTCGTCCGCAGCACGGCCGGATGGTGGTGGTCGGGGATGCGGCACATGCGATGAGTCCACAACTCGGCCAGGGCGTGAACATGGCTCTTCTGGATGCCGCCGCGCTTGCCGATGCGTTGGCCGCACACGGCGACCTGGATTCGGTGCTGGATGCGTATCGCCGTGAGCGCCATGCGCATGTACGCATGTACCAGCGCATCAGCCGTTGGCTGACGCCCCTGTTCCAGTCCGACCTCACGTCGCTGGGCCGGTGCCGCGACCTGCTCTTCGGTCCCATGGGGCGCATGCCCGGCGCGCGCGGGCCCATGTCCAGCATCCTTACCGGAGAACTGTTCCTGCCAAACCAGGGACGATCCATACTCGCACGTGCGGAGGATGGACCGCTAACCTCCGCGGATCCGGGATAAGGAGCCGCTCATGAAGCGCCTGCTCATCGGCATGGCATTGTCCGTCGCACTGGCGACGTCCGCCGTCGCCAGCGTGCCCGTGTGGGGTGCGAAGCTGTCGAGCGCCGCCGACACGCCGCCCTCGGCATTGAAGCCCGGAGAATGGATATGGGGTGGCCGCCCCGTGGGTATCGGTCCCATGGCGGTGATCGTAAGCCTCACCGAACAGCGCGCCTACGCTTATCGCAACGGCATCCTTATCGGCGTGACCACGGTGAGCACCGGTAAGAAAGGCCACGAGACGCCCACGGGCGTCTTCACCATCCTCCAGAAGGACAAGGACCACCACTCGAAGACCTACGACAACGCGCCGATGCCTTACCAGCAGCGACTGACCTGGGACGGCGTGGCGCTGCACGCGGGCGGATTGCCCGGTTACCCGGAATCGCACGGCTGCGTGCACATGCCCACCGAGTTCGCCCGCCTGCTGTTCCAGGCGACGAACATGGGCATGACCGTGGTGGTGGCGGAGCAGGGCACGGCGCCGGTGACGGTGGTGCATCCGACGGCGGTGATTCCGATCGACCCGCGCAATGGGTCGGACCTCGACCTTCCGCCGCTGGCTAACGGCGAGCCCTACCGGTGGACGCCGGAGGTGTCGCCGACCGGTCCCATCTCCATGGTGATGAGCGTGACCGATGGACGCGTCATCGTCCTGCGCAACGGCATCGAGATCGGCCGCAGCCGCGTCCAGGTCACCGACCCGCTGACGGGTACCCACGCTTTCATCGTCGCCGCCGGCTATATGCCCGACGCGCCGAAGCGCGCCGGCCTGCGCATGCCGAACTGGATCACCATCGGCATTCCTGGGCATGGCGATGAAGCGGGCAAGGTGGTGGACGAAGCGCTGGTGGACCGCGTGGCGGTGCCGCGCGAGTTCATGGAGAAGGTATTGCCCCTGCTCTCGCCCGGCTCGGTGCTGCTCGCCACCGACGAAAGCATCGAGTCTTCCACCACCGGTGCAAAGGTGAAGGTCATCGATTCGAACCCGCCGGAAGTGTGAGCGTCATCGGAAGGCGAGGCGATGCCGACGCGTGAAGGCCGCGTGAAAACGTGACACGCATCACACTATTGGTGCTAGCGTAACGCGCGCAGGAATTCCGCGTGCATGGGGAGTGCCCCCGCGTGACCGCCCATACTTCCGCCGTGCCGGCCTTCCGGTACCGTGCCTTCCTCAGCTATAGCCACCGGGACGAGACCTGGGCGCGTTGGCTGCACAAGGCGCTGGAAGGTTACGTCGTGCCGCGACGCCTGGTGGGGCAGCGCACGCCGTTCGGACCGGTTCCACGACGCCTCGTCCCCATCTTCCGCGACAGCGACGAACTCGCCACGGCCGGCGATCTCGGTGGAAAGGTGAACGAGGCGCTGGCGGAATCCGCCAGCCTGCTCGTCGTCTGCTCGCCGAACGCGGCAAGCTCGCACTGGGTGAACGAGGAGGTGGCAGCCTTCAAACGGCTCGGACGCGAGGATCGCATCTGTTGCCTGATTGTCTCGGGCGAACCGAACGCCAGCCAGATGCCGGCACGCGAAGCGGAAGAGTGCTTCGCCCCCGCCTTACGCCAGCGCTCGGGCCAAACCGTCGAACCTATCGCCGCCGATGTGCGGCCCGGGAAAGATACGCGAGCTGAAGCGACGTGCCGGCTTGTCGCCGGCATGCTTGGATTGGATCTCGACGCGCTGAAGCGACGCGATTACCAGCGTCGCGCACGTCGCGCCATGATCCTGTCAGGCGTCGCGGTTTGTATCACGGCTATCACGGGCGCGCTGGCGGTGGCCGCGCTGGTGGCGCGCAACGACGCGGAGCGAAGGCAGAAGGAAGCCGAAGACCTGGTGGCTTTCATGCTGGGCGATCTCAACGACAAGCTTGCGCAGGTATCGCGCCTCGACATCATGGAAGCGGTGGACGACAAGGCCATGGCGTATTTCGAGGCGAGGTCCGGCGAGGCTATGGGACCCCGCGCCCTGGAACAGCGCGTGGCGGCCCTCGAAAACATCGGCAGCGTGCGCCTGGACCAGGGAAAGCTCGCCGCGGCGATGACGTCGTACCGAGCGGCGCTGCCACTCGCCGAACGTCTGGCGGCGATCACGCCCAGCACGGAGCGCGTGCTGGCCCACGCCGAGCTGCAGTCGTACATAGGCCTGGTGTACTGGAGGCAGGGAAACCTCGGCGCCGCGCAAGACAGCTTCGTGTCAGCCAACACGATGCTGGACCGCGTGCGCTCGCCAGGAGGGAGTGACCACGCCGTCACCTTCCAGCGCGCTGTGTTCGACAACAACATCGGGAACGTGATGGAGGCACGTGGGAACCTCGAGGGGGCGGACGTCCAGTATCGAAAATCACTCGATGCCGTGCGGCACATCGTGGCCGCCCAACCTGGGAATGTGGAATGGAACGAATGGCTGGGTACGGCTTATAACAACCTCGGAAGGCTCGCGCTTCTTCGCGGGAATCTCAGTGATGCGCTGACGAAATACACGGAAGACGAGCGCATCCAGGTACGCCTCGCTGCCGCCGACCCCAAAGACATGAGTCGCCAGACCAGGGTGCTGACGGCTCATGCCATCGTAGGGCGCACACAGGCTCTCATCGGTGACCTCGCATCGGGCATGGAGCGCCTGCAGCGCGCCCTGGATATAGCGGCACCGATGGCCCTGGTCGACGCCAGCAACGCGGACCTGCAGGAACTGGTCGCGCTGTACGGTACGCAGCTGGCACGGTTACGGCGGCTCGACGGCGACCTGCTCGCAGCCACGCGGCTGGCGACTAAGGCCGAGCTGACTTTCACCCGTCTCATCCGGATGGATCCGAACAACACGGCATGGAAGCGCGAGTACGCCGAGACCCTGATCGAACGTGCCGAGCAGTCGCGCGCCATCGATGATGTCGCCGCGGCGAGGAAACAGGCGCAAGCCGCCGCACATGAGCTGGCTCCCCTGTTCGCCCAGTCACCCGATGACCAGGCCACGCTGCTCGCGATGGCGGCGGGGTGGATGGCGCAGGCCAACGTCGCGACAGATGAAGCAACCGCGCGCGGGCTGCGCGAGAAAGCGTTGCTGGCGCTGGCCTCGGGCAAGCGTGCAGGAGACGATCCACGCCTGCTGGCCCTTAAGACCGAGGCTTTGCTGGCCCTGGGCCGGAAGAGGGAGGCGACACCGACGATAGAGCGGCTGTGGGCAACCGGATACCGCGACTCGGCATTGCTGTCCGTCCTGAGTGCGCAAGAGATCGATTACCCGCCCAACGAAAACTTCCAGCGTCAACTGATGGCTACGGACGGAGGCGCTGGAGGCCGATAGACCCAGAGAGAACACAACGGGAGACCACCATGGCAAATACACCGAGCAGCAAACCATCCGAACCCCGCGCCCAGCCCGTCGATCCCAGGAAACCCGCGAGCGAGGCCAAGGAAAACGCGCAGGGGAACGCTAACCTCAAAACAAAAGGAATCCTGCCGAAATGAAGGTGCCGGCGGCAGGCGTCGACGACATTCATCCACATCTCACGACACCGCCAACGACCCCGCTGGTTGTTGGCGTCACCAGCCATCGCGATATCGCCAGCGACCAGGTCGACGGTATACGACAGCGCGTCCGTGAATTTTTCACGGCATTGAAGGCACAGCTTCCCGACCTGCCCGTCGTGGTGCTTTCATCGTTGGCCGAGGGCGGCGACCAACTCGTGGCGCGGGAAGCGCTGGCGTGTGGCGTGCGCCTGATGGCGCCATTGCCGCTGCCGGCCGACCTCTACATGGACGACTTCGACGACGCGGACGTGCGCCGCTCCTTCGAAGTCCTCCGCGACCAGGCCGAGGTAGTGCTGCTGCCCCGCCTGATGGACAAGCCGCGCCACGTAATCGCAACGCCGGGTATCGAGCGCGATCGCCAGTACGCCACGGCGGGTGTCTATATCGCCAGTCACTGCCACGTCCTGCTCGCGCTGTGGGACGGCAACGACATGGGTGGGTTCGGCGGCACGGCGCAGATCGTGGCGTACCACCTGACCGGCATGTTGCCAGGCCTCATCGTGCGCCACCCGCACAAGCGCCATGTGCTTGCCGGAGGCAACGAAAGCCTGCTCTACCACATCGTCTGCTCGCGCAGCGACGGCGGTCCCGCTCCCGGCCTCCAGCCGCTGGAAGCGGGATGGCGTACTTGCGACGATCCGGCGCTGCACGCGCGCATGCCAGAGGACTTCGTGCTCATGTTCGCGCGCATGGCGGAGTTCAACCTGGAATGTGAGCGGCATGCCGCTCGCATCGCGGCGGTGCCGCGATCGATCCATGGCACGCCTTGCGCCGCCACTGCCCTGATCGAAGAGGTCTTCCATGCCGCGGACTGGCTGGCGGTGCACTTCCGCCAGCGCGTGTTGCTGGCGCTTCGCATCACCTATACGGCTGCCGCGCTGATGGGCATCGCCTTCACCTTCTACGCTCATGTGCCCGCGCACGATTCACTCATCTACCTTTTCCTGCTGCTGTTCGCCACGGGCGGTGCGGTGGCTTTGCTGGCACGACATCGTGGCTGGCACCGCAAGTACCTGGACTACCGGGCACTCGCGGAGGGCCTGCGCATCCAGTCGTGCTGGCGGCGCGCCGGTATCGCGCCCGATGCGGATCATGAGTTCGCGCACGACAACTTCCTGCAGAAGCAGAACATCGAGCTTGGCTGGATCCGGAACGTGATGCGGGCCGCCAGCCTTTACCCGTCCACGCACCCGGACGAGCCAGGTGAGGCGGCGCTCAAGGAAGTCATCGAGGGATGGGTGGGCAGATCGGGAAAATCCGGCCAGCTTGAATACTACGAGCGGAAGACGGCGGAGCGTGCCGGCGTTCACCATGTCACCGCCACGATCGGGCATATCAGCCTGTGGGGCGGCGTGGTCATCAGCGTGTTCCTGGCGATCTTCGCCACGACCCTCGAGGCGGAAACCAAGGTGATCCTGGTGACCGCGATGGCCGTGCTCTCCATCATGGCCGCCGTCCGCGAAGCCTACGCCTACCGCAAGGCCGATCGCGAACTCATCCGGCAATATCGGTTCATGCAGCGCATCTTCGCCAGCGCGCGGGCCGCCCTCGACCGGACGGACGACCCGAACAGGCAGCGGGCGATCCTCCATGCCCTGGGCGACGCGGCACTCACCGAGCATGCGGAGTGGACACTCATGCAGCGCGAGCGCCAGGTCGAACACAGCAAGCTTTGACGGGCAGCCTCACCAGCCGACGCGCGCGAACTCCGACCGCTCCAGCCATTTCTGGAAGCCGACGCTACCCTGTAACGCGCCTTCTCCTGGCACGAGGCTGTATTCGTGGAGCGAGGCGCCGAAGTAGGGTGCGCCGGCATCGGCCTGCACGTCGCAGGGTGCCTCCATGTCGATGACGAAACGCTGGATGAGTTCCGACATCCGTTCCCGCTCGGGTCCGGCGATCTCGATGGAACCATTCAACGGCTCGCCCACCGCCAGGACCGCCATCAGGGCCGCGACGTCGTCGGACGCGACCGGCTGGATGTATGCGGGCGACAGACGCACGATTTGGTCACGCACGGCATTCATGATGATCGCGACGAGAAATTCGTAGAACTGGGTGGCGTGGACGATCGTGAACGGAATCCCGGATGCCCTGATCAGGCGATCCTGCAGCGCCTTGCCGCGAAGGTAGTGGCTGCCCTCCAGGTGCTCCGTGCCGACGATCGACAGCGTGACGTGGTGCTTCACGCCTGCGGCCAACTCGGCTTCAAGCAGGTTCACGATGGCCGTGCGGAAGAAGTCGAACGCCGCTTCATCGTCGAAGGTCGGCGAGTTGGTGACGTCGACTACCACCTCGGCTCCCACCATGCACTCGGCAAGACCCTGCCCGGTGATCACATCCACGCCTGTCGCGCGGGATGCGGCCGACACCTGGTGCCCTTCCGCGCGAAGCCGCTCGACGATGTTCCGTCCGACGAGACCCCTGCCGCCTATGACTACGATATTCATATCCGTCCCTCGTGTGCCGGCCGACCTGGCAGGTCGTTGTGTCACTGGCAGAGTAGGCGCCGCTCGTCCGCCCCGCTAGCCAGCGACCGCAAACCACGGTGTTGCTTATGGGACAACAATCGCCAAAGGAGACCGCGAGTGGCGTTAATCTCTCCCCATCTCATAGGAGCATCCGCAATGACTTCGAATCCAGTGATCGTCGAGGAAACAGGGCAGGGAACGTTCCAGGTCAGGGCACATGGCCAGGGGCCGTCGTTTCTTATCGACGAGCCTCTGGACCTGGGAGGAATGGGCTCCGGCCCAACGCCTTACGACCTGCTCAGTTCGGCCCTCGGTGCGTGCACCGTGATGACCATACGCATGTATGCCCGTCGCAAGGGCCTGCCGCTCGCCCACGTCCAGGCATCGGTGACGCATCGTCGCGACGAAGTCACCTCGCGCGATATTTTCGAACGCAGCGTTTTCATGGATGGCGACCTGACCCAGGCACAGCGGGATCGCCTGTTGGCGATCGCCGAGGCCTGTCCCGTAAGCAAGACATTGCACGCCGGCGCGGAGATCGTCACGCGAGGGGCGCCGCAGGCAGCACCGGTAGTGGACGACCGCCCGTGCGATCGAACCCATCCGCAAGCCATGGACCAGTCCTGCCGTGAGGTGGATCCGACCGCGACCGCCTGAAGGCAGATGCGGTAACGCTAAGCGCTACGCAGGTGCTCTTACGGCATCTCGGAGGCCAGCTTATACGGAACGAACTCCCCGAGAATCGCAAACCCACGGGAGCCGCCGCCGTACCGGTCCACCATCTTCACCGTATCCATCTCGCACAGCTGCGAGCCGAAGGTGTGTGTCACCGGCACGTTATCGGAATTCAGCGAACTGGCTGGTGCTCGAGAGGGCCTCGAGCGCCAGGCTGGTCGACTTAGTGCCAGCGACTGCAGTCGTGGTAACGGCTATCGCAGCGGTCGCGGTCGCGGTCATGGTTGCTGTAACCGTCGTGGCGATATCCATCGTGCGGGCGATGCGGCGAGATGATGCATCCGCTCAGCGATGTCACCGTCACCAGCATGGTAAGCACAAGCATGATGCGTTTCATGTCCGATCCTCCGGCGTGCGTGCAGTCGCACCCTGGAATCAGCGTGGACCGGCCGCCTCCCCTCGGTCAATCGAGGAAACGTCATGCCGCATGTGATGGATCGGTTGCTATTCAGCGATCCGTCGACTGGCGGTCAGGTGTATGAATACTTCAAGAATGATCGCTGGGAAGAAGCGGGCGCATGAAGATCCGTTCACACCGAATTACGCCAGGGGTATTCCTCGCAACGGTACGTTACCGAGGGCCCAGCAGGCCCTCCAGCTTCCCATCCTGGGGCAAGCCACTCAGCTTGATGAGCTTTCCGTCGGCTCCGGATGACACGATGCCGGGTGTTCCCTGGAAGCCGAGCGACAGCATGAGCATCTGGTTCTGGACAAGTTTGCTCTGGATGGCGGAGGAAATCGACTTCGCAGGTTCGATGCCTCCCTGCGAAAACGTCTTTTCGTTCTTCGTGAGGGCAGCTGACGGATCGGCTGCGCCGAGGATGGAGGCGGCCTTGTTCGGGCTGTCTTCCCTGATCACGCCGACAAGCAGGGTTCGAATCTGGACCTTCCCCGCGTCGACCCATGGTCGCGCGGCCTGCCAGAAGTCGTGGCAGTAAGGGCAGTTGGGATCCGTAAAGGCGTAGACGATGCGAGGTGCGTCGGATTTTCCGTCAAGCACCCACGCCGCTTCGGACAGCTCTTTCATGACCCGATCCGTCATCGGCTTGATCGTGAGCCGGGCAACCGTCTTCTCGTCCAGGCGGTGGCCCTTTGTGTCAACCCGCATGCCTACGATGGCATTGCCGTCGGGCGTCACATAGACCGCCATGGGCTGGTCACCGATGACGCCGGCGAAACCCTTGAGGCTTATCCCTGCGTCGAATGCCTTGATGTCGGTCATGCCTTGACCCTGCAACGCCTGCAGGACAGGCGGTTGCGCCTGTTCGGCAGCGGAACTGCAACCCACCATCATCATGGCGCTCATGGCAAGAAGGGCTCGAACGCGGCGTTGCACGTGGATCATGATCACTCCGTTTTTGGTCACGAATCCAAGCAGACCGGCGGGGAGCGCCATTGCTTTCACGTGGCTAGGTGGCAGTCGCCTCCTGCATCATCGGAAGGCGCTACGGTGGCCGCGCATCGGCGCGGCCACCCATGCCCTGCTTACTTACCCTCGGGAACGAGGTTGGCCAGCTTGCCCTTCTTGTCGAACTGGCAGGTGAAATTCTTCTTGCCGTCCATGCCCGCATCGGCCGTGCCGGCAATGGAATAGCCGGCGTCAGCGGGCTGAAGTGGCTGCAACTGGATGTAATCGTTCTTCACGTCGAATTTCTTCGCCGCGGCATCCAGGCATTTGTTTGTCAGCTTGCCGGGGTCGGGCCGATCGGATGCAAAAGCGTGGGAAGTAAAGGCGAGGCCGAGGGAAACGGCCAGCAAGAGGGCGGTATTGCGCATGGATCTTCTCCTTACGAGACGCGGGGCAGGGATCACTGCCGAACCGAGTCTGCCTAGCAATTCCTTGCGGCAGGATGAATCGAGAATGCGGTGTCATCGATGATGAGACGACACATGCCTGGTGTGGCCGTCCGACCCCATGTGCACGCAAAACCGGACAAGCTATATTCGGTGTCGGGTGGCGTCCTTGCCATCACGGGGACCTGACCATGAAGAGTTCGATCGTGCTGGCCCTCGGGCTGGCGGCCATGCTGTGCGGCTCATCCTGGTTGAGCATGGCCAGCACGGTCAGTTTCTCGCCCGGCGCCGGCGGGCTACGACCATAGGTCATGCCGGATCCCCGCTGGTCCCACTGGACGACGCCGGCTCGCCCTTGCACGAAGGCGAAAGACTTTCGTCTCGTGCCGTATGCCGTGCAGGCGCATCCGCAGCGATCGAAGTGTTACTGGAGCACTCCGGGCACGATCCGAACCAGGAAGTGGTGGATGCCGAGTACAAGGTGCTTCGCGAACGCGTGCTCCCGTTGACTCGGGATAAGTAGCGCAACCTGGACTTTTAACGATCTTTCGCGTCGGTCAGCTCCGTGAGTACCTGTTGCGCCAAGGCATGGATATCGCCGCTCGGTTCGGTCGGATACGTCTTCTGTTCGTGCGCCCACTTTTCGCCGAACGCGTACCAGTCGATCCGCTCGGCTTTGCCGCCCGTGCTCAGTGCTTTCTTCAACGAGTCGAAATAGAGCTTCCAGCGCTCGTAGTAGTAGTCGCCCACCAGGCCTTGCCACTCGCGGCGGGCGTAGTCGGCGACGTCCGGCCGGCCCCATACCGTAATTAGCGAGCGCGCGTCGTAGTTGATCGCCGTCCACTCACCGGGGTTCGACGCGTAGGTCTTCGCGCGAGCAAGCCAGGGACCCAGCATGAACTGCCGGTTGGTACCCAGCACGGCATCGAGACGTTTCATCCAGTTCAGCCACTGCTCGCTCAACCGAGCGAACTCGGCCTCGTCGCGGGCTTCAAAGGCCGCACTGATTTTCGGAAGCAACACCCGGCTACGCACCGCCAGTGCCTGGCGTGTGAGGTCGGTCAGGTCGTAACGATAGGCAGTGCTGTTTCGCAGCGCGGGAGCGACCTGGAGCAACTCTGCCAGGGCCCGGTCGATGTGCTCGGGGGCGTAGTCGAGCGGCAGCGTATGCGCATACAGACTCGGCGCGAGTTCGAAGTATCCGGTCTGGTACTTGCTGTCCCAGGTGGCGGGCAGGTGGTAAGCGGTCTGTTGCAGTATGTGCCACGCCGCTACAGCGTGCGAATCCGGCGCGGCGCCGCCGTAACGACGCCACGCCCACTGCCTGAACCATTCGTCGACATCCACTGGTTCCTTGCGCCATGCCAGTTCAGTAAAGAAGGCCATGGCCGCAGGGTTGTTGTCGCTGGCTTCCGGCATCAAGGCGATGCCGTTCATTCGGCTATCCGGTTTCTTCTTCCATTGCCAGAAGCGCTCGTTCCACACTGAAAGATTGGCGCCGATATTGGTGTGACCGCCGAAGTTCCATATCGTGCCAAAGGTATACGGCGTGCCTTTCCATTGGGCCTCGCGATCGGTATCGGCCAGGGTGGCTTCGGATTCACCGTCCACGATCAGCGTATGGGATTTGTCCAGGCCCTCGACGATCGGTGGCAGCGGATTGGTTTCCCAGCCGAGCAGGACCCACGTGGCATGCGGATGGGCCTTGTTGAGCGCCCCTTGGATGCTCTTGGTGGCCGCCGTGAGATCGAGGCCACCGTGATCGCCGCCTTCGATGCCTTCGTGAAGCGGGTCCATCTTGTACATGCTGCTTTCGCCGAACAGCGCCGTCTGCCTGGCGTAGAACTCAGCGGCTACCTTGGCAAACCAGCGATCGTTCGGGTCGAGCCAGTCCGGACGTCGATAGCCATCCCACTCGCCCGTGGGAATGACGTGGGCACCCGGGTTTCGTTTTCCGAAATCGGGCGGCACCGTGCCGTAGAAGCCCGGGAACACCGGAATCATGCCTAGCTCGCGCAGTCGGTCGGCCATCTTGCGGGCGAGGTCTGCTCGCCGGTCGATGACGCCCTGCGCCAAAGGCTGCGGCGAGCAGCACAGGTTTTGCAGCAGCCACCATGGCTGGTGCGCCGCCTGCGGTATCCAGGCGAGCAAGTCGCCACGGCTATAGCCGAAACCCTGGAAGGTCTGTTCGTAGACCTTCTCCTGGCCCTGATAGATGAGCACCTGGTTGATGCCATGCAATGCCAGCACGTCGATCTTGTGCTGCCAGTACTCCCAGGAGGCGTAGGGCTCCGTATACCCCTCATCGACGTCGTTCAGGGCGAAGCGGTTGGCGCCATTGGATTCCCGGACGATCGGCTTCGTGGGCAGGGGCAGGGTGGCGGGTAGATCCAGCTGGTCCCCGGCCAGCGAAATGTTCGCGTGTGCTACGTATTCCAGATACCAGCCAAAGCCGGCGAGCAGTGTGGCTGGGCTGGTGCCTTCGATGACCAGGCGGTGGTTCTGCCCGGTGATGCGGAAATAATCGGCGTTCTCACGCCGGGGTGTCGCGACTAGGTCGACCTGGTCGGCATGGGGATGGCCGATCAGGCGTATCAGTGAGGCGCGTGCTGGGGCCGCGTCGAACACGGTATCGCCGGCGTTCGCGGGCGATGCCATCCACCACATCGTGATAAGGCATAGGGCTGTCATCACGGCCCGGCTCATGCTGCGGTGATACTCCGACGATTTGTTTGAAAGCATTTCGCGTACACCCTCCCGGAAATCAAGATGAGTGAGACCTGTGAGGTCGACCCCGTCCGATACTACGCGCGCGCTGGCCCGGGCTGCGTTGATCATCTTCACAATCTTTGCGCCCACGGCGCGAGTATCTCCGATGATCTCAACCCCCGAACGAGTGGGATCTCGGCTTTCGTCCACCATTAGGATGTCCAGCGGGTGGCTGGGGTTGCTTGTGCGGCAGAAGATCAGCCCCCAAATCCCGTCTGAATCTAGCCATCTGATCGAGAGTTGACACCATGAGCCGTATCGCTATTCCCGACATCGCATCCGCCACTGGCGCCACTGCCGATATCTATGCGCGCGTGAAGAAGATTTCCGGTGGCCGCATCCCCAATACGTATGCCACGCTGGGCTACCTTATGCCGGAATCTTTGGCTGCGGTGCTCGACACCCAGGGCACATTGAACTCGGGCAGCCTGAGCCGGCAAGAGCACGAAGTCATCAAGCTGCTTATCAGTGAGAAGACCGGTTGCGACGTTTGCGTGGCGGCGCATAGCTTCGTGGGCAAACTCGTGGGCCTTCCGGACGAGACGCTGCGTGCGATTCGTGCGGGACAACCCACGGGTGACGCCAAGCGTGACGCCTTGGTGCGTTTCGTGTCCCACCTGCACACCACGAGCGGCACGATCAGCGACGACGAGTTCAATGCCATCCGTGCGGCGGGTTACACCGACAGCCAATTGGCGGAGATATCGCTGACCATGGCACTCGGTATCTTCACCAATACCTTCAATCGTATCAACGGCACCGATGTTGACTTTCCGGCGGTCGACTAACGCGACGAAACCACGAAGATTCTGAAAAACACGCGTAACTACAGACAACACCAAAGCAGATTTGGTAGCGTGTGCTCGTTGCCAGCGTTCTCCGGTGCAGAACCATGCGCAGGCAACCATCGCATATCGCGGTGAAGGCGCGGTCCGAGGGTGGTTGCACACCCCCGGACCGCTAACGACAACCAACGACATAGGTTGATTGACGCTATGCGCATCATAAGGCACTCGCTCGCCCGCCGGTTCCCCACTGGCGACACCCTCACCGGTTACCGGGCCGTCTGGCCCCCTTCCCGACCCGACTGAAGAACGGCGACCCCGTTCTCCCCCAGTTTTTTCTCAGCCGCGCAACCCGGCGCGTTGTCGCGTGGCCGGCTGACCAGAGTTGACGGGGCCGCCACCTACTTCTCCATCGAAATCGCCCGGCGCCCGGTCACGGGCCGCCGGTGAACCCGCGAGTCCGTCGTTTCACTGTTCCACCCGCGGTGCGTCGCCCTCGTGGCGACGTGCCGCACCTCACGGACGCAAAAGATCACAAGGGAGCAAGCCATGAATGCTTTGATCGATCGTCACTTCCACATCGACCCGGACACCAGCGCGCACGATCTGTTGAATGCGGCCAACGAGTGGCTGCAATACACGCAGAGGCTCAATCGGCTACTGATCGACCTAGTTCGTGAGGCTGGCGGCGTGGAGGGTAAACGGATGACTTACGCGCTGGAAACCGTGGACGCACTCATGAGCATTGGCATGCGTTGCGCGGCGGAGGCGCACGGGCGGATGGTGTGGGAACAGTCGCGCTCGGTGGCTGACTTCTCAAGTTAGTTGTTGCTTGGGAGGTTTCATGCCTCGTCCATCCGGCGGCCGTCATCGACGCACCGGTCGATTACTGGCGGCCTTAGCAGGAGGCCGTGATTTTTCGCACCTTGGATTCACAGAGTGATTAGGGCATGGCTGTCGGAGAAGCGAGGTAAGTCCGATCGTGTGGTGAGGGAGCGCCGAAAGTGCGGCGAACAACAGCTGATACCGGCCAACCACCATAATTCCCTGCGGTATCTTGACGGAGACGGCCGTGGATGCGTCTTCTGTCGAGGACACGCCAGCCCCACAACTGCATCATAACGTATTGATACTACGGCAAAGTGTAAGTTGCGGATATTTCCGATACTCCATTCGGCATCCCTCGTCCAGTGAGTCTTTTACGATCCGGTAGTCTCGCAGTACGCGACGCGGATACCATACTGTCGCCAGTCAGGGGTCAAGGAGCAGGGGATGGGCTACCTAACAGATGGAGAGCGCTTGTCGCTGTCCATAAGCGATATGAGTTTGCATGTGGTCGGCCTTGAGGATTTCGAGCCACAGCCGCGTCGTGAGGTTATCGAACATGAAGAATTCTTTGTGGACCGGGTGCGCGGAAACGACATCGACTCCGTGTACGCGTTCAAAGAGGACTCGGTTGTCCGAAGAATTTTGCAGCAGATCGTCTCCGGTGAGCTGAGTTTTGAGGCAGGCGCACAGCAATTAGCGTTTGACTTCTCAAGACTACATGTCGCAACCAGTAAAGAGGGCGCATTCTTCGTATTCGACCTTTCGGCGAATGACGGTGCTCGAATCTTCTGTCTAATCAAGTATGACTATCACGAAGCAATCGAACAGCGAGACGAAGAAGGCAAGAGTGTTCTTCGGCAGATAATCCACGCTTTTGTTAAGGAAAAGCGTGCTGTCCAGAAGTGCTGCCTGATCCGGGTGGTGAACGGTCAGGTTGAGACGGCGGTGGCTGCTCGAGATCGCGTAAAGCCTGCTCCAGAGCTTAGCGACTATTTCTACAACTACCTCGGCGTGATTCGAACAAGAACAGATGTTGATCTGACGCGGGACGTTGTGGAGGTGGTGAGACAGGTGCTCGGCGACTGTAAAGAGCATTTGCCTGAAGGAAATATAGCGGTTGCGTTCAAGCGTGCAAAGAATGCGCTCAGAGAAAGGCAGAACATCACGTACGAGGCCGTCGTGGAGATTGTTGTGAGCGTTGTCGCCGACCCAAATGACGAAGCTGCTTCGATTGCGATGCAACGCTCGCTAAATCGTCGTATGGCCTCTGCTAGATTGGACGGGATTGACTTTTCGCCAAGTGCTGAGGCTCTCGGACGTCCCTCCCAGCGATATATAAGAACGGCCGAAGGTGTGACCATTCAGTATACAGACGGTCCTGGAGCGCCCATCGTTGATCGTGTACAAAACGAAGGTGGGGGCGAGACGATTACAGTGAAGACTGAGCGTGTCGTTGAAGATCGTGTAATTCGTGACCGTTGACGGGCTTGGAACATCCTATGGAATTGGCCGAGCTTGGCTTGTTCATCGATGAATGTCGTAACCGAGGCGGTTGCGATATTGTGGAGTCGCGAGAGTCTGTTGCGCTTTCCAGCTTGAACACCGAGGACGCCAAGTCCGTCATCAATGGTGCAGGTAGCCTCGGGTGGGAATGGTTCGGAATTGACGCGTCAGAGGCGGTGGTTCAGGGTGGAAATCTCATGGATGATCTTGCTCCTTTTCGGGTCGTACTAACAAAGCCGTTAGTACGTGTCGGCGAAGCATGTGTGCTCACCAGGCGCGGTTTCGAGCAATTGTTAGAGTCTTTAGATGACGTCGAAGCATGGCGTATCGCAACACTGGTTGAAGACTTTTCCACCTACTCATCGCGCTTCGTTCGCTGGGGTGCGCCAGAGGATTTTGGCGACCTTCCGGTTTCCATAATGAAGAGTCCACGTAAGTTCGTCCGAGACTTCACTGAGCCTCGCAGGGTGGTTTCAGACATACGGCCATGGCTCCTTCGACAAGGCACTTGGAACATGGACGAACCAATGTTCATGGTCTGGGCTTCTCGGGCTGCGCGGGCATCTCTGTACGCTATATTTGACGAGGTGGAAGGCGAGCCGCCTTCCTTGGTGCTCCGGGGGCCACCCAAACGATCCGTTCCGGTTCCTGCCGGCGACCTACTGGATATCTTGGGAAAGGAGGGCTTTGATAGCTTGCAGGAGGCTGCGATATGGGTCTATGAAATGGCCTCAGAAACCGACATGCGCCATCCATTGATGAGCGCAGAGCTTTCTCGATTGTTCATGCCACCTGAAGCTACCCTTGCTACATTGCGGGTGCAGCTTGTCAATGCGATAGAAGGCGCGAAAACGGCTTACCAACTGGGCATGTCCAAGCTCAGCAGCGATACGCTGAAGATGCTCACCGATTTGCGTAAGAGCGTTATAGATGAGGCTTCGAAAGTAGGTGATGCCACACGGCAACTCGTCGCGACTGTGGCTACGGCCTTGTCAGTCGGTATCGGCTTGGTTGCAGCCCGAGTAGCGGCTGGAGCCGATGGTCGGCTGATTGGTGCAGTGACCGTGGTCATCACGGCGTACGTGCTCGCGGCGATATGGGCGGGGCACCGATCTATCAAATTGCAGAACGACGTAAGGGCTCAGTGGAAGAGCCGAACTTACGGATTCATGGCGACGACGGACTATGACCAGCTCGTAGATGGCCCTGCTCAGAACGCGGCTAATTTATTCTATAGCGTCGCGTGGGCTGCACTTTTCCTTGTTGCTGCCCTCTTCCTAGTCGTCGTCTGGGTAATAACGGTTCCCTTGAGCAGATAGGAGAGCGATCTCAAACTCCATGTGCAACAACCAACTTCGAAGGATAGGCTGTTGCAATGAGAACGTACCAACAGCTGTCCTTGGACGAGCGCGTGGAAACTCAGCAGCGCATGCAGGCTGGTGATAGCTTCCGCGCATAGTCCGTACGCTCGGACGCGCGCCAAGCACGATCAGTCGTGAGCGCCGGCGTGTCCCGGTCAGCAACGACAGTTATCGCGACCAGGCTGCGCACCGCCACGCAAAGACCTGCCGGCGCAAACCGTGCATCGTTCGTAAACTGGATGATCCTGCGTTGTGGAATGCACTGACCGTGTTGCGCGTGGTCCTTGAAACCGCCCAGCTATAAGCTGCTTTCGGATGCCTCTTGCGTGCGTGTCAATGACGGCGTCTCGTTCGGGGTTCAAGGTCACGGCCCCGATGGGTGACCGCCCGGTTCTTCCATGACCAGCGGCCCGGCGTACTAGATGCGCGGTTTCTGGCGGCGTCCATGCGGACCAAGTACGGCATCAGGCCGAGGTCGTCTGGAGAGGTCAATCCGGGTCCTTCAACCGCGTCGCGGACCACTACCGCGGCCGCAACACCGGAGGCCTCACTGGTATTCCGCGCGGAGGGCTTGGCCACTACGGTCCTCGCGGCTCAAAAAATGTCGGGAAGACTCGGTTGCGGTGATGTCCGGAGTGGAGCGGTCGCCGACGAGTTTCTAGCGGATTGCTCTGATCACAAGGTCGTGATCTCGTGCTCAGGATCCGAGTGCCATCCCGTGCGGGCGACACACTAAGCCGCCTACGACGGGCCGCTCAACCGGTCGCAGGCGCCAGGGATTTCAGGCATCCTGCAGCTTCATATGCACGGGAGCGGAAGCCATGCGAGCGGTCGACATCTTTACGCCTGGGAAGGCGCCCACTGTCACCTTCGTTGGTGACCATCTGGCGAAGCGGGAAGGCATGTTGCGGGACGCCCTGGAACAGGGCGGTATGCTGATCTCTATCTCAGGGCCATCGAAGTCTGGGAAGACGGTATTTATTCGAAGCGTTCTGGGGGCCGAGTGCGTGGTCTTCGTGACAGGCGCCGGGGTTACATCCCCCGACCAGCTCTGGGAGCGCGTCTTCCATGCCATCGGTACCCCCGTTACCAGCACCAGTTCCACGTCGAGCCAGGCAAGCTCGAAGGTGGGCGCTACCGGCCAGGTGTCCGGGTCGGTTCTCGTTGCAAAGGGTCAGATCGGCGTGAACGTAGAGAAGGCATCGTCTGATACAGAATCAGTGTCGAACACGGAAGCGTCCAGTCACCTTGGCCTCCTCGTCCGAGAAATGGCGGGTACTGGGATGGTGCTTTTCATTGATGATTTCCACTACGTCCCGAGGGAACTCCAAGAAGAACTAGCCCGGCAAATCAAAGACGCGATCGCAAGCGGTGTGCAAATTATCTGTGCTTCGGTTCCGTATCGTTCGGAAGATGTGCTGCGTGCTAACCCCGATTTGCGTGGACGTGTCGTTGGCATCGATTTTGACTATTGGGACGAGCCGACTCTGCGAAAGATCGGTGCGTTAGGTTTCGCCGCGTTGAAGGTGGAGGCGGATCCTGTATTGATCGCAAAGTTCGCAAGCGAAGCTGCTGGGTCTCCGCAGCTCATGCAAGCGCTCTGCCTTAACGCATGCCTTGAGACTGGGTTTCGCGAGGTGCAAAAGAACTTAGCATCGCTGCCGTTCGAAGAAGGGGTGGCAAGGACCGTATGCGGTCGGACGGCACACTCCGCGGACTACTCAGGCACGCTCGAACGACTCCACGAGGGACCCAAGACGCGTGGGACAGAGCGAAACCAGTATCGGCTGACCGACAGATCCGTAGGCGATGTTTACACGATTCTTCTTCAGGCGCTCGCGCAAGACCCTCCGACGCTGCATTTTCAGTACGCAGACCTTCTCGCACGAATCAAAGTCGTTTGCGAATCCGATACGCCTCCGGGTTCGAGCGTCACCACTTCTTGTCAGCACATCGCTTTGCTGGCGAATGACGGGCAGGCGAGAGACATCGTCGGGTGGGACGCGACGCAGGACGTGTTTGATATCCGCGATCCTTACCTTTTGTTCTTCATGCGGTGGGGCGGCATGAGTTAGCCGTTTTTTCGCGGATTTGTGCTCGTCTCATGCCCGCAGTGCGCCTACTTGGCAAGGCTTACCACCCGCCCCAGCAACCGCAAACCATCACGGTCACCGCCAGAACCCAGCATAAGTTGTCCGCACCGTTCGAAGCATAAAATGTCCGCATACGATGCCGGCGGTGAAGACGCTGGAACAGTTCGCCAAAGTCTTTTCAATCCTTCGCCAGATGAAAGCTGTCCGCCAAATTGAGGCAGCGGAACTGATGGTCGGCAACAAGAACCACATGGTGCAATTTGCCAACGCCATGTTGGCTGCGACCCCGCCACCCCTTCCTGCCTTCGAGCCGAAGGTGGCGGCCAGCCCCGGGACTGTCGAGTCCATGGGCCGAATGGAACGAGAGCTAGCCGCGCTGCAAATGCAGACGTCGGCCGTTGAGGATTCCTACGGCCCTGACGTGCTGTACCTGACCATTGTCAAAGGACATTTGGGCAAGTGGCTGAGAAATGCCTCGGTCGTCCGGTGGCTCGCCCGGCACCGACCGGAGTACATCAAGGAGTTCCAGAGGATTTCCGAGACGGCAGACGTGGGGACCGCCTGAGGAGAGGTGGGTTGCCCGTTCTAGCTCACCACGTCAGAAGGAGTCGGTCGGTGACTTCTTCCTGTTCAAGTGATTGACCTACCATCTGAAACCGCCGGAGCATGGACCGTCCGCAATTAACAAATACTTCCCGCTCAAACAAGCTTTCCGGGGGGGCAATATCAATGTTGTCAGAGCCAGACTTCTTAGTTCCGTCGATGCTCAAGATGACGAACGCCCCTCTTTTCTTACAGGCTTCGATAGCTGAATAGAGGTCTGATAGCCGGAAATCCTGCGCCCCATAAAGAATGGACTGGCTGTCAGAGTAAGGAGGATCGCAGTAGACGACGTCCCCAGCCCCTGCGCGGGCCATCACTTCGCGATAGTCCGCTCTTATAAATTCGGTGCCCTGAAGGCGCTCATGCCAAGACTGCGCACGAGCCGTGAACTTCTCGGGAGAAATAGGGTTATGCGGACCGGGCGGTGTGGACATCGCTCCGTCTTTTTTCCGAAATCGGACAACGCCGCCATAGCAAGCGCGCGAAAGAAAAAGAAAGTCAGGACCGTTTGGACGGCTATTGAAAGAGTCGCGGACAGAGAGGTATGCCTCGGTCTTTCCCATGCGCTCGATCAGTGCGTGCCGTTCTGCATACCACTCACCTACCTCAATAGCAGACCTCTGCACGGCGTGCCAGATTTCGATAAGCGGTGCATAAATGTCACCGGCCACCGCGCGTTCTGGCCCCAAGGCTCCCAAGACCGCCGCGCTTCCGGTGAAGGGTTCAAAGTAGGTGCTAAAACTTTTCGGCCAATGGCTGATGATCTCCACGGCGTAGCGCTGCTTGTTTCCAATCCACTTAAGGAGCTGCTGTGGCTGACCTTTGTGCGCTTTGCGGCCAATGAGGGGAGAAGCCAGGAGGTCGGAGGGCATGATCGTCATGGCTGAAAAATATCCTATTTTGGGATACTGGTCAAGCAGCCAGTACGCTTTGTAAATGAAGCGTGAATCGGACCGATACCTTGACCTTGCACATGCGCTGAGGGAACTCAGGACGGCGGCTGGGCTCACACAAACGGAGCTCGCCTCTGCTCTGGATAAGCCACAGTCCTACGTCAGCAAGTATGAATCCGGGGAGAGGCGACTGGACCTCGTCGAACTCGAAACTTTGGCTCGCGCTCTGGGGCTCACGCTATCACAGGTCACCCAACACTTCGAGGAAAGCAGCCAGTGAAGGCAAGCCCATTGTTTGCGTCGCAGCCAAAGAGTTTTTGGGCGATGGTGAGAACGTTGTCCCAGCGCTTGGGTTATACCCTCAAGGGGTCACGGGGGGAGGATAAACAAGTTGCGGTGCATAGCGTCAGAAGCATGGCAGAGGCTCTTGTTAGCCTAGGACTGAAACCAGAAGCCGTTCTCGTCAACGGAGCACCGACAGCGCTGGGGGACATGCTTGAGAGGTACTTCCAATGCCGGGCTGACCTTCTCAACCGATATGTCGAGCCGCGACTCATGGACGTCGAAGAGGCGCGGCGCTTGTTCGAGTTTCATCTCAGCCGCCTCCGGCCGACTAGTCCTCTCCCCATGAACAAGCAGAAAGCGGAAAAGAAAGCGTACAACTTCTTTACCGGGCTCGTGAACATGCTTGTAGACGAGGCGACCGGTGGATTGCCCTGCGATTTTGACCCACGGGTTCTTACCACATTTACTCGGGAGGGTGTGCCGGTGCGTACGCTTGCCCGAAGAGTCGATGGGGCTTTTCCTTCTGCGGTCAATCCAATCGCGATCTGGGAAATCAAGGAGTATTACTACACCAAGACCTTTGGTAGCAGGGTCGCGGACGGGGTTTATGAAACACTTCTTGATGCCACCGAGCTCGAAGAAATGGCACAGGTCGAGAACATTACCGCCCAGCACTTTCTGTTTATCGACAGCCACTTCACCTGGTGGGAGTGCGGCCGCTCGTACCTGTGCCGGTTGGTCGACATGCTCAATATGGGCTATGTGACGGAAGTTATCGTGGGTCGGGAAGTAGAGGAGCGGATTCCTGAGCTCGGCCGGCAGTGGGCCGAACAGTTCAGGGCTTCTCCTCACCTTTATGGGCCGCCGAGAGTTCCTCTCGCGCACCTGTTCCCTTGAGGCAATTGATCGACTCTGCCCGCCTTGTGCCGACCAGTGCCGTTCAGTAAGGCATCTTGTCGCCGAACGGGGGGTGGTTCAAGATCGGGCCACACACCGGTATATCGGTCCGTGGCTTGATGAGATTGGCGCGGAAGGGGGCGACGGTGTCCCACCCTCTCCGCCAAGCACAGTAAAACCGTTGGCGCCCAGTGATCCGAAAGGTCACTGGGCGTTTTTCGTTGCGGGGCTTCCGGGTAGGACAACACGCATTGTCGCCCCCGTTGGTTGGTCCCAACCATAACCCGAGGCGGCCGGATCATTGACGTGCCTGAATTCGGCGGGCGTTAGCCCGCCAACACTGTCGTGCGGTATCTCGAGGTTGTAGTCGTCCAGCCCCGATGGTCGAACCAGTGCTGGCTTACCAACCGCCCGGGTCGCGTCCGAGGCCCTAGATACATCCGAAAATGCGCATGATTTCCCCGTTCGCTAAATCCCCCGCTTGACCGACACATCGTATGCTCCGGACTGCTGGCCGAGGCGAAGATCGCTGCGGCAGGACGCCAACAGGGGAAAGCTAATGACGATATTGGACGAGGTGAGAGCCTGGTCGCGGGCTCAGATTGATTGGCAGCGGGAGGCAGTTGCGCGCTTGGATGAAGCCGGTTCCCTCAGCGCCGACGACGACAGCGATCTCTTTGCCATCCTGAAATCAAAGCATGGCATCGCTGATCCCGATAGGCGGGAGGCGCGAGCGGTCGGTGGTGAGGGTCCTGCTCGAGACCAAGCCGGGCCACCGGTGGGTCTTTTGGCGATCCGGAGCCCGTGCAACGTCAATGCGCTTGCCCCGAATGGAAACCTCACGTTTTCCACCGTTGGACTGACCGTGATCTACGGCTCGAATGGCTCCGGAAAATCTGGCTACGCCAGAGTGCTAAAGCAGGCTTGCTTTGCCCGGGACAAGAGCGAGAAGGTTTACCCGAACACGAACGTTCCGACGGAAGATGCGGGCGTTCCCACGGCGGAACTGGTGGCCGCGGTTGGTGATGAAGAGCATGCCATCGAGTGGGTCAACGGCGCTGTTGAGGTTCCACCTGTCAATCGAATCGCGGTGTTCGATCACCGGTGTGCGCGCGCCTTTCTCGACAACAACGGGGACTTTGCTTACAGCCCCGCTGGCCTCGACATCCTGGCCGACCTCGGGACGGCATGCGGCCGTTTGCGCGCGCTGATTCAGAAGGAGAGCGGCGAGCACACTCCCGATGCCCAGCCTTTCGTCGACTTGGCCAGGCGAAGCACAGTTGCGGGAAAAATCGCGGCCGGGCTTCCTGGCAACGTATCGGAGGCTCAGGTCCTCGGTGCCGCCGGATTGAAAGCAGAGCAAGAGGAGCGGCTAGAAACGATCATTCGGGCGTTGGCGGTTCCTGATCCAGCAGCACAGGCACTCGCTCTGAAAAATCAGGCGCTCCGCATCCAGGCGGTCAGGGACAGTGCGAATACCGCCATGGCGGCGATCGGCCCAGAGAAAACAGAAAGCCTAAAGGCCCTGATTGGCCGCTCCAATGAAGCTAAGTCGGAAGCCGCGCTGACGGCCAAGGCCTTCCACGAAACGCCTGGTCAGCTACCGAACACGGGTGGGGACCTGTGGCGTTCGATGTTTGAAGCTGCCCGTGCGTTTGCGATCACATCGGAGCCGATCAAAGCGTTCCCGCACCTCCATGAAGGACAGGCCTGTCCGTTGTGTCAGCAGGCACTGACGCCTGAGGCCACCGAACGCCTCGCATCCTTTGAACGGTTCGTTACGGATCAGGCCCAGCGGAAGGCGGAAGCCGCCAAGGCAACGGCGTCGGCCGCATTTGTCGATTTGCGGTCGGCATCCGCGGATATCGGCCTGACAGAGGCGGTTGATGGCGAACTTAAACAACTGGCCGAACCTCTGGCGGTGCTGTGCGCCGCCTTCCAGAAATCCTTAAACGAGCGACAGGCCGCCATTGTCCGCGCATCAGGGAGTAGCGAGTGGGATCAAGTTCCTGAGTTGTCGGAAAGTCCGGTCAAGGCACTGGATGACTTGATCGCCTCTCTGAAAAATCAGCAGGAGACCATGGAGAAGGCTACCGACGAAGAGCTGAAGAAGTCGTTGGTGGCAGAACGGGCTGAACTCGAAGACCGGCGCCTGTTAGGCGAACTGAAGGAAGCGGCCATCCGAGCAATCGAACGGCATGCGCACCAGAAAAAGTTAGTAGCCTGTCTCGCGGACGTGGCAACCGCGGGCATCACCCGGAAGTCCACCGAGTTGACCAACAACATGGCCACCCAGATCCTCGCAGACGCGCTCAACGAGGAACTTGAGATTTTGGACATCGCGGACCTGCGGGTAGCCATGAAACCAGAAGGAGAGCGGGGCCGCTCCACATTCAAACTGGTGCTTGAGCGACCGGGTAAGCATCCGGCCAGGGATGTGCTCAGCGAAGGCGAGCAGCGGGCGGTCGCCATTGCCTCATTTCTGACCGAGCGACGCTTGTCGGGGGACGGCAGCGGTATCATTTTTGACGATCCGGTATGTTCGTTGGACCATCTGCGGCGTCAGCGTGTGGCACGCAGGATTGCCGCGGAGGCGAAGGCGCGCCAGGTCATCGTGTTCACCCATGACATCTTCTTTCTGTTCGCGCTCACCAAGGCGGTAGAGAAGATCGAGGTAGCCGTGACCACGCGGACTCTGTCCCAGACGCAAGACGGCTACGGCGTTGCAACCGATGCCCTTCCGTTCGAAGGGATGACCACGTCCGCGAGAGTCGGTCGGCTTCGCAATGAGCAGGTTAAGTGCGCCACACTCCGGAAAAACGGCGAGCAGCTGGCTTACCAAGAAGCTGTCGGGAAACTCTACAAGACCTTGCGTGATGCCTGGGAAGGCTGCGTTGAGGAGGTGCTGTTGAACGGAACGGTGGAGCGATTTAGGAAATCAGTCGAAACGAACCGACTGAAGCAGGTGGAGGTCCGCGATGGCGACGTCGCCATCGTCGTGGAGAACATGGCGCACTGCTCAAACCATGCGCATGACACGCCCAAGAGGGGAGACGTCGAGGTGCCAACCCCCGACGAGATTAGCGCTGACATCGAAAAGTTGGAGGAGTGGAGAAAGGCGATCGTGGATCGGAAGAGGGCACTTGCGAAAATCGAGGCTAGGAGCTGACGTTAGGAAATGGCCGCTCCGCTCGTAGGAGCGGGGTCCATTTTCCGTCTGAACTCCGCGCCTTCGGACTTTGCCCTTTCCTCCCGTTCGCGCTCCGCCGCAGCGTGCGCTAGGGATCATCTGATCAACGCTCGCCACGGCGCCCCCCCTGTATCAGATACTGTCTGGCGCTCGATCGCGCTGTCGTAACGTGTGAAAAAGACGGATTTCTCCGTGATTACGTCGGGCGAAAGCGCCTGAGCGCATCCGCCAGACGGATTTACCCTGCGTGCAAGAGACATTTGCGTGCCATCCACAGATTGCCCAGGGCGAACAGCGTCTGCATTTTGTGCCCCGTTTTCGCCAGGCCAAGATAGCGCGCTTTGACGTGACCGAACTGTCGCTTGATGACCCGGAAGGGGTGTTCGACGGCGACGCGGATCGATGCCTTGATGTGCTCGATTTGCTCGGTCAGTTCACGCAAAACCTTGTCCTCAATCGCCTTCACCGAACCGCGCTTGGCTGCGATATGCCACTGGTGTGTGCACTCGGGCGCGTAACGGGATGCGCCGATGTAGCCGGCATCGCCGAAGTGAACCGCCCCGGGTTTGAACTGACCCCCAGAAGTTGGACGAACTTCAAGGGGTTTCATGGCAAAGTACGAAACAGAGTTCAAGCTCAAGGTAGTCAAAAGCTTTTGGCCGGTGAAGGCGGTGCGAAGTTGTTGGCGCGGCGTTGGTTGGTGCCCGAGGAGAAGATCCGCACCTGGGTGAGCCATTACCGCCTGCATGGCGTCGATGCGTTGCGTCCCAAACGCAGCGCATACAGCACGGAATTCAAGCTGCAGGTGCTGTCCCATCAGGATCGTGAACAGCTATCGAGCCGTCAAGTGGCGGTCTATGACATCCGCAATCCCAACCAGGTGGTGGTCTGGCGACGCAACCTAGATGTAGGCGGGGTCGAAGCTCTCGGAAGCATGAAACAAGGGAATCCCAGTATGAAGCCAAGACGACGCTGCCCAGTGCCGTCGAGCACGGTCAACGCCGATCCGGAACCCGCATTGCCTTCAAGGGCGATTCAGTCTTGACCACTCCAGCGCCCGCGACCAAATTGCACCCACCCCGTAAAATCCCTACATTGGTGCAATGCCCGCCCCCAATCAAGCCGACCTCCTGACGCTCCTAGGCACAGGCCTTACCCTGCTTGATCCGACCGGCCGCGTGCTCTGGCTCAACCCAGCCCTGGCCGAGATACTCGGCGTAGGCCCGCGAACGGCGATGAGCCAGGATCTGGCCGCCTTGATGCGAAACCCTGCACTGGCTTCCCGTCTGGAACGGACGTTGACGGAGCAGCGCGCCTTCAGTCTGAGAGGCGCCAGCTTCGGCGTCGGACGAGGCCGTGAACTGACGGCTGACGTCTCCATGCAGCCAACTGACGAGAACCAGATCCTGGTCGAAGTCCATCCACTCGCCTCCGATCTGGCTCCCACGGGTACCCCGCTATCCGCCACCCTTCGCGGCTTCGCCCACGAGGTAAAGAACCCACTCGCGGGCCTTCGCGGAGCAGCCCAGCTACTGGAACGCCGGGTAGGCGACGACGACTTACGCCGGCTCGCCACCATGGTCATCGCCGAAGCCGACCGCCTCGCAGCCCTGGCCGACGACCTGCTACGACATGGCGGCGCGGCGCGGATCGCGCCGGTCAACGTCCACGAACTCCTCGAACGTCTGGAGGGCCTCGTTACCGCCGAAGCGGAAGCACCGCGCGTTCGCCACGACTACGACCCCAGCCTGCCGGACATCCTCGGCGACACCGACCGCCTCCTCCAGATCCTGCTGAACCTCACCCGCAACGCCAGCCAGGCAAGTGCCCAAACCATCACCCTGCGCACGCGAGTCGAACACGCCGTCCGCCTCGGCGACCGCATCATACGGGCCGCCCTTCGGGTAGACGTCGTAGACGACGGCCAGGGCGTGCCGGAATACCTGCGTGACACCGTCTTCCAGCCACTGGTGTCGGGACGACCCGATGGCACCGGCCTGGGCCTCGCCCTCTCCCGGGAAATCGCCCTCGAACACGGCGGCGACCTCCGCTACACCAGCTACCCCGGCGAGACGACCTTCTCCCTGTACCTCCCGATGGAACGCCCATGACCGAGATATGGATCGCCGAAGACGATCGTGGCGTGCGCTTCGTGCTTGCCGAGGCTCTGCGCGACGCGGGCCATGACGTACGTGAGTTCAGCGCGGGCGACGCGGTGCGCGCTGCGCTGGCGGAAGGGCGTCCTGACCTGCTCGTTACGGATGTGCGCATGCCCGGCGAGGATGGCCTGCACCTGCTTGAATACCTGACCCGTCGCAACATCGGCCCGGTCATCGTGATGAGCGCCTATACCGATGTAGCGACCACGGCTGCGGCGTATCGCGCCGGTGCGGCGGATTACATCGCAAAGCCTTTCGATCTCGATCTGGCCGTGCATGCCGTGGAACGTGCGCTTGCCGCTGCGCGCGAAGAAGTCGTCGTGCCGGCGACGCGTGCGGAAACCCATGCGTTGCTGGGCGAAAGCGCAGCGATGCGCGAGGTGTTCCGGCTTATAGGGCGTGTGGCCGCTACCGACCTCAATGTGTTGGTCACGGGCGAGACGGGTACGGGCAAGAAGCTCGTGGCGCGCGCGCTCCATGATGAAAGCGCGCGAGGCGGGAAACCTTACGTGACGCTCAACACGGCGGCGATTCCCGCAGAACTGCTGGAGAGCGAGCTGTTCGGCCACGAGGCCGGCGCATTGACGGGCGCCACGCGCCGCCATGCGGGACGCTACGAGCAGGCCGAAGGTGGCACGCTCTTCCTCGACGAGGTCGGGGACATGCCGATGGCCTTGCAGGCGCGTCTGCTGCGCGTGCTTGCCGGAGGCGAGTTCTATCGGGTGGGCGGTCGCGAACCGATACGCAGCAACGTGCGCATCATTGCGGCCACGCACCAGGACCTCGAAGCGCGCGTGGCGGCCGGCCAATTCCGCGCCGATCTGAAGCACCGCCTCGATGTGGTGCACATCGGGCTTCCGCCCCTGCGTGACCGCCGCGACGATATTCCCCTGCTGGCGAAACACTTCCTCACCCAGGCAGCGACCGAGCTGAACCTGCCGCCGAAGCGTTTCTCCCGTGGCGCGATGAAGCTGCTCGAACAGCGCGAATATCCCGGCAATGTGCGCGAGCTGGAAAACCTCTGCCGCAGGCTCGCCGTCATCGCACCCGGCGGGGAAATCCAGGCGGGCGATCTCGGCGGTCTTTCGACAGGGCAACCGCGTGGCACCGAATGGACGGAAGCCTTGCGCCTATGGGCGCAGGACGCCTTGGCCCAGGGCGAGCCGGACATCCACTCCCGCGCTCGCGAGGCGCTGGATAAAACCTTGCTGCAAGTCGCGCTGATCGCCAATGATGGTCACCGGCAGAATGCGGCCGCTGCCCTTGGCGTCGGCCGCAACACCCTTACCCGTAAACTCGGCGCGTCGCGCAAGCGGCGGCCTTCGAATGGATAACGTCATGTCACTGGAGATTCGTCGCGCGGCTGAGCAGGATGCCGGAGCCATTGCTCGCTGGAATATCGCCATGGCTTGGGAGACGGAGCGTAAGACGCTCGATCCCGACACCATCGGGCGCGGTGTGCGGGCTGTATTTGACGAGCCGCGGCGGGGTTTTTATCTCGTGGCGGAGCTTGATGGTGTTGCCGTTGGCTGTCTGCTCGTCACTTATGAATGGAGCGACTGGCGCTGTGGGGATTTCTGGTGGGTACAGAGCGTGTATGTCGCTCCCGAAGCGCGGCGTTCCGGTGCGTTCCGTGGGATGTATGCGCACGTGAAGGCGATGGCGGAAGGGGCCGGGGCGGTGGGGCTTCGGCTTTATGTGGAGTTGGAGAACGAGCGGGCGCAGGCGACCTACTCGGGGCTTGGGATGGAGCGGTGTCACTACTTCATGTATGAGGCGCCGCTGCAAGATTGAATCGCCGACAGGGTCGGCTCCCACCGGGCGCTGGCTCCTCCCCGAGGGGCTCAGTCGACGGCGACAGTCGGGTCGCCCATGTCGACGACGGAGATGCGCTCTTCGAATTCGCGGGCGGTCATGGGTTTGCCGAAGAGGAAGCCCTGCATCTGGGAACAGCCGGTGGAGCTCAGGAACGCCGCCTGTTCGGCGTTTTCCACGCCTTCGGCCAGCACCTGTTTGTTCATGCCTTTGCCCATCGTCACGATGGCGCTGACGATGGCGCCGCTGTCGTTGTCCCAGGCGACGTCGCGGATGAAGGCGCGATCGATTTTCAGGATGTCGATGGGGAAGTGCTTCAGGTACGACAGGCTGCAATAGCCGGTGCCGAAGTCGTCGAGGCTGAGGGCCACCCCCAGTGACTTGATGTTGCGCAGCAGTCCGGCGATGTGGTCGCCGCCTTCCATCACGGTGCGCTCGGTGAGTTCGAGCTCCAGCAGCGTGGGGTGCATGCCGGTCTCGGCGAGGATCGCGCGTAAGGACTCATAGAACCGCGTGTGCTGGAACTGCAGGGCGGACACGTTGACCGACACGGAAAGCGGCCGGTAAAGTCGCGTCCACGCTTCCGCCTGCCGGCATGCCTCGCGCAGTGCCCATTCGCCAATGGGCACGATCAGGCCGCAATCCTCCGCCACGGGAATGAACTGCTCGGGCGAGTAGACGTCCTCGCCATCCACCTGCCAGCGCAGCAGGGCCTCGGCGCCGACGATGGCGCCCAGTTCCACATCCACCTTGGGCTGGTAGTGCAGGCTCAATTCGTTGCGTGCGAGGGCCTTGCGCAGTTCCACCTCGATGCGCACACGGGCGGTGTTGCGCTCGTTCATGCTCGGATTGAAGAAGCGGTAGCCGTTGCGGCCCTGCATCTTCGCTTCATACATGGCGGTATCGGCATTGCGCAGGAGCGACTCGGCGTCCTCGGCATCATCCGGGTACACGCTGATGCCGATGCTGAAGCTGATGGTGAGCGCCGAGGCGTCGGGCCCCACGCCCACGGCCTGGCTACATGCGGCCAGCACTTTCTCGCCCACGGCGCTGGCATCGCCCGGGCCGTCGATATGCGGCAGCAGCACCACGAATTCATCGCCGCCCAGGCGGCTCACGGTGTCGTCGGCGCACACGGCGCCGCGGATGCGACGCGCCAACTCCTGGAGCAGGGCGTCGCCGGCGGCATGGCCCAGCGAGTCGTTGATCTGCTTGAAGTGGTCGACGTCGACGAAGAGCAGCGCGACGCGCTGGTTACGCCGTGCGGCCGCGGTGACGGCGAATTCCATGCGCGAGGTAAGCAGGGCGCGGTTGGGCAAGCCCGTGAGCGTGTCGTGGTGCGCAAGATGCGCCATCTTCAGCGCCAGCGCGCGCGTTTCGCTCACGTCATGGAACACCACCACGCCGCCCACCACGTTGCCGGCATGGTCGTGGATGGGTGCGGCGGAATCCTCGATGGGACTGTCGAAGCCGTTGCGATGGATGAGGATGGCGTCGGTCGTGAGGCCGACGATGCTGTTCTTGTTCACCGCCATGATCAGCGGGTTCGGAATCGGCCGGCGGGTGAGCGGATCGCGAAGCTGGAAGATATCGTCCATCGGCCGGCCGACGGCCTCGTGGTGCGACCAGCCGGTCATGGCTTCGGCGATGGGATTGAGCGATGTGATGTTGAGCTGCGTGTCGGTGGTGATGACCGCGTCGCCGATGGACTTCAGCGTGACCTCGGCCAGCTCGCGTTCGCGGAACAGGGCATCCTCGAAGGCCTTGCGCTCGCTGATGTCCTGCATCTGCGAGATGAAGTACAGCGGCTCGCCGTGCTCGTCGCGCACCAGCGACACGCTGAGCTGCACATGCACGACGTGGCCGTCGCGATGCAGGTAGCGCTTCTCCATCTGGTACGAGAGGCGCTCGCCGGACAGCAGGTGGGTCACGTAACCGAGGTCGGCGGCCAGATCGTCGGGATGGGTGATCTGCTGGAACGAGGTGGCCATCAGCGACTCTTCCCCGTGGCCGAGCATGGCGCACAGTGCCCTGTTCACCTGCAGCCAGCGTCCGTCGGGCAGCACCAGGGCCATGCCGATGGCGGCATAGCGAAAGGCTTGCGAGAAGCGCCGCTCGCTTTCCTTCAGCCGGGCCTCGAGCACGCGGCGGCTCGAGATGTCGGCCAGCAGGATGACAAGGCCGCGCACGTTCCCGTCGTCGTCGAGATCGGGCGAGAACGTCGCCTGGGCGTAGTGGTCGCCCACGCCGTTGCGGATGCTGCGGTCGGCGACCATGACGGTGCCGCTGAGCGCCGCGCGGATGTCGTGTTCGATCCGCGCATAGAGGATGGGGTCGATCACCTCCGCCATGCGCCGCCCGACCACGTCGGTGTCGCGGACATTTATCCAGGCAAGGTACGCCGGGCTCGCATAGCGATAGCGCATCGTCGTGTCGACGTACGCGATCATCGCCGGTGCGCGCTCCATGAGGTAAGCGGACCAGTCGGAAGATGAGTCGTTCGTAGGGGGAATGGAGGAGCGCATGCAACCGCCAGGGTGACGTGACCCCACTCTAATTCGTCAGTCCCGCCGCGTACATCGAACGATTCGTGAAAAGTGTCTCAATGCACCACGGGCGCCGGGGCCGACAACTTGCCCTCGGCGTCGAGCAGCACCTTGCCCAGCGCGTGGATTTCCGCAGTGGCGTCATAGCGTTCCACCATGGCGTCGAGCAACGGTGCCAGCGCATCCGGCGCCAGCGGGTAACCATGGGCGAGCACGCGGGCCTTGCCGGGCGCGGGCTGCGCGACCGTGATCGCGGCCATCCCCAGACCGGCCGCCTCGTGGGCGTACAGCGCGGGCGGCGGCAGGTCGGGATCGGCTTCCGCCATCGGCTCGATCAGGTAGCCGGCGGTCTGTGCCGGCTCGCCTTCGAGGTGCAGCGGCACGTGGTGCGCGGCCAGCAGCGCGGCGTACTGGCGCAGTTCGAAAAGCGTCCCGGCGAATTCGTGGGCGGCATCGTTGCCCCGGCTTCCGGCGCGGGCGAACCACGCCGCCGGGCCCGGAATGCCCACGCGGCCGTCGGCGTAGTGCAGGGGCAGGCCGCGCGAACCGAGCGCGGTCTCGTCTTTGTATGGGGTGAGCAGGGCGGACTCGAGCACGGTCCACAACGGGGCCAGGTTGACGTGCTCGTATTGCACGCAGGTAAGGGCGAGGACGTCGTTGCGGCTGAGATATCGCGCATGCTCCAGCCGCATGCCGAGGGTACGCATGAGGAAATCCGCCGTGGCCGTGCCGGCTTCGCCGCGTCCTACCAACTCCACTTCCATACCGCTGGCCAGGTCCTCGGCCTGGTCGGCTGGCGCCAGCAGCATCCAGGGGATCAGGCGCATGGGGCCGCCGACGTAGGCCGGATCGGGCACCAGGGGCTGGGCCGGCATGTGGCCTTCATGCGTGCCGAAGGCCACGACGCCACTGGCGCCGGCGACACGCGGGATGCGTCGGGCCAGTTCTTCCAGCGTGGCGAACACGGGAAAACCGGGTCGCAGCAGCTCCACGCCGTCGAACATGGCGCCGGCCACGGCCAGTCGTGCCGTCTCGATGCCCGGAAGGAGGGGACGCAGGTCGTTGGCCATGAGGGATGCGAGCGTCTGGGCCTCGTCCCGCGTGAGTTCCAGCCGATCGGGCGAGCCGCCCCCGGCCAGTTCCAGCGCCAGGACGGCGGGGCAGGCGATCAGCGACTCGTTCACGGCAGGTTTTTCCGAACGGCAAAGGAACACGATTCTATCATCCGCCCGGATCGGGCTTTCGCCGGGCGGGGATGCGGGTTAGCCTTGCCGATACGTGTTCGTCGGCGATCGTCGGCGTCCGCGATCCCTTCTTCGCAATGCGGCTGCCCGCGGGCATCCCTCGGCCTGGACAGTTTCTCAAGCATGGAAAAGACGCAAAAGCGCGTGGGTGTGGTCGGCGGTGTCCGCATTCCCTTCTGCCGCAACAACACCGCCTATGCCGACGTCGGCAACTTCGGGATGTCAGTCAAGGTCCTTGGGGCGTTGGTGGAGAAGTTCGGGCTGCATGGCGCCGAGTTGGGCGAAGTGGCCATGGGCGCCGTCATCAAGCACTCGTCCGACTGGAACCTCGCTCGCGAAGCGGTGCTGTCCTCGGGGCTGGCGCCCACCACGCCCGGCATCACCACGGCGCGGGCCTGCGGCACCTCGCTCGATAACGCCATCATCATCGCGAACAAGATCGCCACCGGGCAGATCGACGCGGGCATCGCCGGCGGCTCGGACACCACCAGCGATGTCCCCATCGTCTACGGCCAGAAGCTGCGCAAGCGCCTGCTGGCGATGAACCGCGCGAAGACGCTGAAGGAAAAGCTGCAGATCGCCACCCGCGGCTTTTCGTTCAAGGAACTGAAGCCTTCCTTCCCGGGCGTGGCCGAGCCGCGCACGGGCAAGTCGATGGGCGACCATTGCGAGTCGATGGCGAAGGAATGGAAGATCGGCCGGCTGGAGCAGGACGAACTGGCTCTTGCCAGCCACGTCAAGCTGGCGGCCGCCTATGACGCCGGATTCTTCAACGATCTGGTGGTGCCGTTCCGCGGCCTGAAGCGCGACGGTTTCCTGCGCCCGGATTCCACACTGGAAAAGCTGGGCGCGCTGAAGCCGGCCTTCGACAAGACCTCCGGCCAGGGCACGCTCACCGCGGGCAACTCCACGGGGCTGTCCGATGGCGCCGCTGCCGTGCTGCTGGGTAGCGACGAGTGGGCGGCCGCGCGCGGGCTCTCGATCCAGGCTTACATCACGCACGCACAGGTCGCGGCGGTGGATTTCGTCCATGGCGAGGGCCTGCTCATGGCGCCGACCATCGCCGTGCCGCGCATGCTCAAGCAGGCCGGGCTCACGCTGCAGGATTTCGATTACTACGAGATCCACGAAGCCTTCGCCGCCCAGGTGCTCTGCACGCTGCGTGCCTGGGAAAGCGACGATTACTGCCGCAACCGGCTTGGCCTCGATGCCGCGCTGGGATCGATCGATCCGGCGAAGCTCAACGTCAACGGTTCCAGCCTCGCCTCCGGCCATCCGTTCGCGGCGACCGGTGCGCGCATCGTCGCCACGCTGGCCAAGATGCTGGAGCGGAAGGGCTCGGGCCGCGGCCTGATCTCCATCTGCACGGCGGGTGGCATGGGCGTCACGGCGATCCTCGAACGTCCCTGACCGATGGCCGCCTTACGTAGCAGTACATCGCTCAGCGCGCTGGCCTTGCTGCTCGGTATCGCGGGCACCAGCTGGCTTACCGCCCTTACCTACGAGCGAGCGCCGAAGACACGTGGGCTGGCCGAGGTGACGTTGCCGACGGCTGCACCGGCGCTGGTTTCCAGGACAGTTTCGTCTGTGGCGCCTTCGCGCGGGGCGATGGTGCCTCGTGCTGCGTCGCGTATCGTCGCTGAAGCGGCTCCCACGCAGAGCCGGAGCAAGGCGGCTGCGGCACCGGCGCCGACGCCGACGCCGGCGGAGCTGGTGCCTGTGTACATGCCGTCGCCTCGGTATCCGATAGCTGCCTTGCGTGCGCAGCGCGAAGGGCGGGTGGTGCTCAGTGTGACGGTCACGCCGGACGGCGATGTCACCCGTGTCTCCGTGGGCCGGTCCAGCGGCGACGAATCGCTGGACAGGGCGGCGGAGGAAGCCGTACGCGGCTGGCGCTTCGCCGCTGCGGACGACCGTCCAGCGCGTTACACGGCCGACCTGCCGGTGAATTTCCAGCTGACCCGAACGGACTGAAGGGACCCCACCCTTCAGGTAGGAGCGCGCCCTGCGCGCGACATGTTTTGAGGCCGTAAGCAACAGGGCCTGTTGCTCATCGCGAGAAGCTGTCGCGCGCAGGGCGCGCTTCTACAGGATGCCGGCTGCCGAGCTGCCGAACGCCGTGATCATCCGGGTGTAGATCAGCTTCAGCGACACGTTCACCTCCGGGAAGTCGCCCACCGGCTCGTAACATTCGAAGAACCGCGGGTCGGTCCAGCGCATCGGGATGCAGCCGGGCTTGAGCTCGTAGCTGGTGGCATAACGGAACGGCCACAGGTCGAAGAATGGCAGGCGCTCCGACACGTCGCCGATGAACTCGTTGATCGACGACAGCACCGGCACCTTCTTCTGCCTCGGCGCGATCACCCAGGCGTTGCCGGGCTGGATGTCCTGCATGATCGAATCGCGCAGCCGGTCGGCGAAGCGCTTGTCGTACACGATCACGCCGGACTCGGTGTTGTAGTGGTCCGACCGTGGATCGAAATTGTGCGTGCCCACCATGGCGAAGGTGTCGTCGACCACGATGGACTTCGCGTGCAGTCCGAAGCGCACGCCCGCCGTCAGCAACGGAGCGGGCCGGTTGCGTGGGCCACGGCTGGCGCGGCTGCCCATGCCGAGGAAGCCGGACGATTCCGACGGTGGTCCGGCACTCTCGGCACCGGAGCGACGCCCTCGTCCGCTTCCGTGCGAGCCAACGGGCGGCCCTGCGATGGAATCCTCCACTGCCGGTGTGGCGATGCCTCCGGGGCGTCCCTCGAGCGTCTCGGGGTCGGCATTGAACGGATGCGGCTTCAGCTCGTAGATCTCGAAACCGTAGTCGGTGAGGTAGCGCTTGCGGTGCTTGTACGAGAGCGCATACACGGCGAACGCGTCGGTGGAAGCCAGCGAGTTGGTCGAGACCACCACGCGCGGCGGCGTCGGTCGCTCGCGCAATCGGCTGAAGATCTTCTGCGCCGGCTTGCTCATCACGAGGTAGGGCGTCTGCAGCACGATCTCACTCTTCGCGTTCCGCAGCAGGCCAATGATGTGCCGGGTGAGGGCACGGACTTCGCGCCGCTTCGGCTCGTCTGTCTTGCCGGGCAGGTCCGACAGGTACTCCACCCGGTTCAAGCGCAGGCTGGCGCGCACGATGTGTTCTTCGATCCACGTGGGGTCCGCCGCATCGGCAACCATCTGGGCGACGCGGTCGGGATGTTCGTAGCGCGGCGGATCCCAATGCCGCGGATCGTCGGTATCGGCCAGGAGTTCCCGGTTCACATCACGCAGGTGGGTGAGCGGCGCGGAGCGCTTGTGCGTCCAGAACTGCTCGAAGCTGGCGCCCATCGCCTTCGCCGCCGGGCCACCCACCATCACGTCGCGGTCCACGTAGTCGAAGCTGCCGTCCCAGTCGAAGTAGCGATCCTCGTAGTTGCGCCCCCCGGTGATGCCGATGAGGTCGTCCACGACCAGCAGCTTGTTGTGCATGCGCTGGTTGAACTTGTAAAAGCAGCACAGCACGCCGGCCGCGAATTCCAGCGGTGGCGTGCGTGCGCTATGGAAGGTCGGGTTGTAGAGGCGGATCTCCATGCGGTCGCTGGCGCGTGCCAGGGCGGCGAGCAGGCCGGGGTCGCTGAAGGAGAACAGCTGGTCCGCCAGGATGCGTACGTGGACGCCACGGCGCGCGGCGCGCACCAGTTCGTCGAGCACGAGCTTGCCGGCATCGTCCTGCTCCCAGATATAGGTCTGGATGTCGATGCTCTTCCTGGCCGCGTGGATGAGGTTGATGCGCGCGGCCATGGCACTCTCCCCGTCCTCGAGCAGGGTGGCCACGTGCACGGGCTTCGCGTCCGTGGAGGCCGCGTCGGCCTCGAGCGCGGCGTCGATCAATGGCGAGGGCGTGGCGCAATGGCTGGCGTCGGCGGGATCGCAGGTTTCCTGCCGGTCCACCGTGAGGGCGACGACCGCGTCGGCCTTCTGGATGCGCGCCCTAGAGAGCGAACAGCCGCTTGTGGTGAGCGTGGCGGCGATAAAAAGGATCGTAAGGAGGCGGAGCATGCCGCCGATCATAGGTGACGAGTCGCAACGCCACGTGAGTTTCGGGGCTTGCGAACCACCTCAGGGGGCTGTCAGGACAATCGCCATGCCCAGGTTCACCCGGTCCGACAAGGCGCCGCGACGGCCGCGCATCTCGAAGTCAGTGCGGTCGATGCTGCCTTTCAGCTGGAGCACGCAGCCGCTCAGGGCCTGGGGCGGACAATGGGTCGGCGCGAGGCGGAAGGTCACCGGCTGGGTCACGCCGCGCATGGTGAGCCGGCCCGCCACGTCGCCGCCCTCGCTTAGCAGTTGCAGGGCGAGGGGCGACGACTCGAAGTGGATCTGCGGATGGCGGTTGGCGTCGAAGAACTCAGGCGCGAGCACCCAGCGACGAAACCGGGCGGAGTCCATGCGCACGCTGGCGCTATCGATGTCGGCGCTGACGACCGCCGTGTGCTTCGCCGGATCGATGGCGAGTTGCCCACGAATGCCCTCGAAGCTGCCGGTGACCGTGCTGACCCAGAGCAGGCGGACGCTGAATTCCGCGCGCGAGCGCACCGGGTCGATGCGGAGGTCGGCGGCGGACAGGGGCGTCGCCGCAAGGAGTACGACGATCGCCGACAGCAAGTGGCGCATTCAAGCAGGCTCAGTTCGGGGGGGACCAGAAAACCGTGAGTTTGCCCACGCCGGGGCTCAGCGCGCCGTCGAACTGGATACGCGCGATTCCGCCCGGGGGCATGCCCCGATAGTCCTCGGAGCGACCTTCGACGAGGAACGCTACCAGTTGTTCGATGCCAGGATTGTGACCGACCAGGACCACTCTCTCGGCGTCCCAGTTCTTGTCCAGCACGTCGTAGAGCTCGCCGACGGTGGCGTCGTAGATCCGGTCTTCGTAATCGGGTTCCACCTGGCCCAGGGCGAGGGCGGCGGTTTCTTTGGTGCGTTCAGAGGGGGAGCAGAGGACGCGGTCGTAGCCGATCCGGTGTTCGGAAAGCCATTCGCCGGCGGCGCGGGCTTCGCTGCGGCCGTGTTCGGTCAGGCTTCGCTCGCGGTCGTCCTTGCCGTCTTTGCCGTGCGGGGTGGCTTCGGCGTGGCGTAACAGGATGAGTTCGTGCATGGGTACCGTCTCTCCGCAAGGCCACCTTCGGTGGCGTGATCGATGACGCGTCCCATCCGGCTCTAGGTACTGCGCTTGATCCAGCGCAGCAGTTTCGCCCAGTCGTCCTGGTGCCCGCGTACGTTTTCCGAGTGGTAGTCGAAGATGCCCTTACCGAGCGCCGTGAGCAAGACGTACGCTTGCGAGTCGCGAAGTTCCGCGACGACGGGAAAAGGGGCGCGCTCGCCCAGTTCGGCGAGTGCCGACTGGCTTGCGTTGGTCCACGGTTTGAGCCGGTTCCCCACCAGCCCCACGGGGAGCTTGCCGCGCTTCACCCGGCTGAACCCCTTGAGCACCTTCAGGAAGTCGAGCGTGGCGTCCAGGTCGAAGTGCGAGGGCAGCACGGGCACGATGATCACGTCCGCGCGCTCGAGGTACGGCTCGAGGTCTTTTTCGTCCACGCCGGCGGGCGTATCCACGATCACCCGCTCCACATCGCCGGGCAGGCGGTCGAAGGCGCGGCGGCTGCCCTCGATGGCGGTGATGGCGGGGGCGTTTTCCGGTCGTCGGCCGACCCAGCGCAGGCTGGAGTGCTGGCGATCCGCGTCGATCACGGCCGTCGGCTTTCCGGCCTGCGCCCAATGGGTTGCGAGCTGGGTCACCAGCGTGGTCTTTCCGCAACCGCCCTTGCTGCTTGCCACGAGCGTCGTAAGCATTCGCGCGCACCTGCCTTGGGAGAGCCCTAGCCTACACACCCCGGGAGCAAGCGGCCAAGTCCGCTCTTCAGAAAAGCTTGGCGCGCACCTTGGGCATCACGACCAGGATGAAGGTGGCGAGGGGGCCGAGGAACAGCGAAACGATCCACCAGATGAGACCACTGCGGTTTTTACCCTGGGCAAGACCGGCGTTGATCAGCGAGAGCGTGCCCCAGCCGACGAAGAAGACAGCGCGATCGCTGGCGAAGAGGACGAATTGGTCCACGGTAAGCTCCTGTTCTGTCGCAGGATTGGTTGGTTCGGTCGATCCAGGTCAACGGGTGGGACGTCCTTTCCCTTTCCGATATTAACCGAGCTCGCGACAGCCATGGCTGCTTTGTGGGCAGGAACGCCTGTTTCCCTCGAATGTCCTGCTTGTCGAAGAGCACGTTTTTGCGGCAGCCGTCGCGTATGTCCCGGCCGCACCGCCAGAACGGGTGCGGCCATGCGGTTGCCGGCCGTTACGCATCCCTATAGCCTGAGATCGGCCGAGATGTTCGGCCGCGATCATTTCAAGGATCGATACCCCCTAGGGACCGTTCGGGCCCGCTCGGGTTATCCAGGGAGAGGCTAATGAGGCTCCTGTCTGTTACACGTTTTTCATGCGCTGCCGGGTCTGCACTGCTGGCGTGCTGCTCCACGCTCTTGCCGGCTTCGTCATCCGCTTCGGCTGAGCAGCTGAAGACCAGACACCACGTGGAAGGGGCAACCGCCGGCCCTTGGCAGGATCGCGTGCGCACATTGTTTTACTGGACACCGGAGAGGATGAAGACAGCCGAACGATTGGACGGCGGCACCGTATCCATGCCTGCGGAGCCACCCATCACCCCCGGCGGCGATGAAAATGGCTATGCACCGGTTCCGTCACCGTACCAGGACGATCCGGTCGGCCGGATAACCGGCGAATTGTTCTTTCACGATCCCAACGGCAACAAGGACGGCCATTGCACCGCCAGTGTGGTGCGGTCGCGAAGCCGCAGCCTTCTGGTCACGGCGGCCCATTGCGTGGTTTCCGTTACGGGTCAATCTCCGATCGTCTGGCAGGAATACCCGCTCTTCGTTCCCGCCTACGACGGCACGCGCGGATTGTCTGATGAACAGCGCGCGCCGTTCGGCCTCTGGCCGGTCACGCGTGTCTATGTACCAGCTATTGCTGAGGTGAATCCATTTTATCTATTACGCGCGGAATACGATCTGGCGATTGCGGGTGTATTCGACCAGTTGGGCCGGCCCATCGAGGATGTAGTGGGTGAAGGATTTGTACCGCTCATCACGCACGACGCCGTGCTGTTTCCCAAAATGAGGGTCGTAGGCTATCCCGGTGCCGGTCCGTACTCGGGAGCGGAGCAGTATGGATGCGAAAGCACCACCGCCACGGGATCGGTCGGTGGCATCAGGCTTTCCAACTGTGGACTGGGGAGTGGCAACAGCGGAGGACCGGTGCTAGTAGCGGATGAGCGGCAACAGAGGGTGGCCGCCGTCGTGCATTCGCCCGTCGACCAGACCCGGCTTTTGGAATACACCTATCCTGCGCTCGAAGGACGGGCCAGCGATGAACACCGGCACCGATCCGCGACAGGAGCCTGCAGGGGCGGTCAGTGCCGGCAGAAGTAAAAGGCGAGGATCCGGGTCGAATGGCCCAGCTTCCGTTCATGGAAGAACCGTATCCTTGTCGCTTTATTTCACGGAGATGGCCCATGCGCGGACGCTGCATCGCAGTCCTGGCCCTGGCGAGCCTGCTGTCCCTGCCCGCCCTGGCCGACGGTCCGTGGCCCGGTGCCGCCAAGGGTGCGGGCAAGGGTCCGGTCGTACAGAAAGACCAGACCAGGGCGCTGCTGCAATTCCAGAAGGACCTTGCCAGCGTTCTCGCCCTGCGGACCGAGGCCGAGCCGCTGCTCGGCGCCACGTTGCTGGCCCGACCGCTGGCCAACCCTCCGGACGTGCTCACTTATCACTCCCTCCTGGAACGCGCGTCGCGGAATGCCGATGCCGGTCCACAGGTGGCTTGGGCGCGACTGGCCGATTGCGACACGAAGGGCGGCGCCTGCCCGAACGCAGACGCGCTGGCCCAGCTGGAGAAGCAGGCGCCGGACAACGCCGCGGTGTGGTTGCTGAAGCTGGGCATGGACGAACACGCGAACGCGAGCGATGCCGTCCGCGCCGACCTCGGCCGCGCCGCGAACGCAAAGCTGTACGACGATTACCTGGGCGCCAGCCTGAAGGCGCTGGCCAGGTCGGTAAGCCAGCTGCCGCCGCCGGCGGATACCTTCAATGCACTGCAGGGCGCCGGCGCAGCCGGGGTGCAGATGGTGATCGTGTTCGGGCTGGCCAGCGCGCAGCCAACCCCCGGCTTCCAGGCCACGGCGAAGTATTGCGAGGACAACAAGGCGGACGCCGCCGTCGTCGGCGACTGCCTGAAGCTGGCGAAAGTGTTGGAATGGGGCAGCAGCCCGCTGGGCCGTTCGCTTGGCCTGCACCTGCGCGAGACGCTGTCGCCTAACGACACCGACCAGGCCGATGCGAAGCACGCCCGTCTCAACCTGATCTGGCAGATGCAGCGCTTCGCCCAGCTCAACATCCAGGCCCAGGGCGACAAGGCCACGGCGCAGAAGCTGCTCGCCCTGGCCCGAAGCGGCGGCACGGAAATGAGCGTGATCCTGGCTTCGCTACGCGCTTATGGCATTCCGCCGGAAGCGCCGGCCGACTGGCAGCCGGCAACGGTCGAAAAATAAAAAAGGCGCCCCACGAGGGCGCCTTTCCGTAGGAGCGCGCCCTGCGCGCGACATCTGTTGAGGCCGTGACCCGGAGCTGGCGCGCCAGTTTCAGGACTGGCGCGAAAAGCTGTCGCGCGCAAGGCGCGCTCCTACAAGGTCGGTATCAGTCGCCCAGCTGCTCGCGCATGAACTCCGGCTGCGCCAGCGCGCCCTTGTGGACGTCGGCGTTGTAGTACTTCGTGGCGAAGTTCTTGCTGATGGCGCCGCGCTCGCGGAAGCCGGACAGATCGCCATCCTTGCGCGCCATGGTGCAGCTCCACCAGCCGGTGGGGTAGCACGGCTGCGGGAACGGCAGGGTGCGCACGGCCTTGAAGCCCGAGGTGCGCATGGCCGAACGCATGGCCTTGATCAGTTCGATGTGCGCCAGCGGCGACTCCGACTGCTGCACGAGGATGCCGCCATGGCGCAAGGCCTTGTAGCAGCTGCCGTAGAAGGCGGCGTTGAACAGGCCCTCGGCCGGACCGACCGGGTCGGTGGAGTCGACGATGATGAGATCGATCGATTCCGGCTCGGCTTCCGCCATGTACTTGATGCCATCGATGAAGAGCAGTTCGGCGCGCGGGTCGTTGTTGGCGTCGCACAGTTCCGGGAAGTACTGTTCGGCGAGACGGGTGACGCGCTCGTCGATCTCCACCTGGGTAGCCGTCTCCACTTCCTCATGCTTCAGCACTTCGCGAAGCGTGCCGCAGTCGCCGCCACCGATGATCACCACGCGCTTGGCGCGGGCGTGGGTGAACAGCGCCGGGTGGGTCATCATCTCGTGGTAGAGGAAATTGTCGCGGCCGGTGAGCATCACGCAGCCATCGATCACCATGAGGTTGCCCCAGTCGGTGGTCTGGTAGATCTCGATGGTCTGGAACGGCGTTTTCTCGGCGTGCAACAGGCGCTCGACGCGGAAACCGATGGAGGAACCCGAGGCCTGGTGGGCTTCGGTGAACCAGCTGAGCTGCTGCTGCGACATGACGCTTTCCTGGAAACGGGTAGGGGGCTAAACGGTGGATTGTACCGCCCTGGGCCAGAAAGCGGCCAAGTCCTTGGCCCGGTCGCAGGTAGGGGATGTCTGACAGATGGCCCGCCGATACCCTGATGTCATGAGGCACCGCTACAATAGGCGGTCTGCCGTCCGCCTGGCCGGAAACGCAGACCCCGTCTGGTCGGCCCCGCGGCGTGCGAGGCTCCCGGCCACCAGGCCCGCTTCAGGTCAAGGTTCGCCGCTGCGACTGTTCCGCGCCCCCTCCCGGGGACTCGACACAATCAATGGAGATCGTCACCCCCATGACGAACTGGACCACCGATCGCGCGAAGCTGACCTACGCGATTCCCCACTGGAGCAACGGCTACGTCGACGTGGCCGGCAATGGCCACCTGCTGATGCGTCCCCGCGGCGACGAGGGTCCCGCCCTCGACTTGCCGGCGATCGTGAAGCAGGCGACCGCCGAAGGCCTTCGCCTGCCCTTGCTCATCCGTTTTCCCGACATCCTGGCCGATCGCCTCGCCCACCTGCAGCGGGCGTTCGGCAAGGCCATCGAGGACGCCGGCTATGCCGGTTCCTACACCGCGATCTACCCGATCAAGGTGAACCAGCAGCGCGGCGTGGTCAGCGAACTGGTCGCCGCCGGCGAGGAAGGCTTCGGCCTCGAAGCCGGCTCCAAGCCGGAGCTGATGGCGGTGCTCGCCCACGCCCGGCCTGGAAGCATGGTGGTGTGCAACGGCTACAAGGACCGCGAATACGTCCGCCTGGCCCTCATCGGCCTCAAGCTCGGGCTGCGCGTGCACATCGTGATCGAGAAGCTGTCCGAGCTGGATCATGTCTTCGCCGAGGCGAAGGCGCTGGACGTCGAGCCGCTCCTGGGCGTGCGCGTGCGCCTGGCCTCGATCGGTGCCGGCAAGTGGCAGAACACCGGCGGCGACAAGGGCAAGTTCGGCCTCAGCCCTGGCCAGGTGCTGGAACTGATCGAGCGCCTTGATGCCGCGGGCCTCAAGCACACCCTGAGACTGCAGCACTTCCACATGGGCTCGCAGATCTCGAACGTGCGCGATATCGCGGCCGGCATGCGCGAGGCGGTGCGCTACTTCGTGGAACTGCACCGGCTGGGCGTGTCCATCGACGTGGTGGACGTGGGTGGCGGCCTCGGCGTGGACTACGAGGGCACGCGCTCGCGCAGCTACAACTCGATCAACTACAGCGTGGGGCAGTACGCCGCCAGCATCGTGCAGCCGCTGGCCGAGGCGGTCGCCGAGTACGGCATGAAGGCACCCATCATCTTCACCGAATCCGGCCGCGCGATGACCGCACACCATGCGGTGATGGTGGTGAACGTGAGCGAGGTGGAACCGGTACCCGAAGGCGCCATTCCGCCGGAGCGCGAGGGCGAGCCCACGGTGCTCCGCCACCTGCGCGACACGCACGCGGAGCTGGAGCATCGACCGCCGCTGGAGCTTTTCCACGAGGCCCAGCACCACTTCGCCGAAGGCCAGACGCTGTACGCGCTTGGCCAGCTCGACCTGCGCGACCGCGCACGGCTGGACGAGTTGTTCTACGCCATCGCAAACGCGGTGCGGCCGCGCCTTCTGCCGGCCGAGCGCGCACATCGCCAGGCGCTGGACGACCTCGACGAGAAGCTGGTCGACAAGTACTTCGTGAACTTCTCCGTGTTCGAGTCGGTGCCCGACATCTGGGCGATCGACCAGATCTTCCCCATCGTGCCCATCTCGCGCCTCGACGAGGAACCCTTGCGGCGTGGCGTGATCGCCGACCTCACCTGCGATTCCGACGGCCGCATCGATCATTACGTGGATGCCGAAGGCGTGGATGTGAGCCTGCCGTTGCACGAGTTGAAGGACGGCGAGTCTTATCGGCTCGGCATCTTCATGGTCGGTGCCTACCAGGAGACCCTGGGCGACATCCACAACCTGTTTGGCGATACCGACGCGGTGAACGTGCGCGCCACGGACGACGGCTATGAGTTCGCGCACATCCGTCGCGGCGACACCACCGACCTGATGCTCGACTACGTCGGTTACGACCTGAAGGCCCTGCGCCAGTCCTACAGCGACCGCCTCGCTGCCGCCGGTATCACCGGTGCCGAGGCAGAGACGCTGGCCGCGACGCTGGACAAGGGCCTCACGGGCTACACCTACCTCGCGGAAACCACGACATGAGCCTGAAGGCAGCTTTTATCGGACTCGGCGCCATGGGTGCTCCCATGGCCGGTCACCTCAAGACCAAGGGTTTGCTGACCGCCGTGGGCAACCGCAGTCAGGCGAAGGCCGATGCGCTCGCCGCCGAACTCGGCGTTGCCGCACCGGATACGGCCGGCATCGCCGCATCCTGCGATGTCATCGCGCTTTGCGTCAGTGCGGATGCGGATGTGATCGGCGTGGTCGAAGCGCTGGCGCCGTCACTGAAGAAGGGCACGATCGTCGTCGATCATTCCACCGTGGCACCGGCCACCGCGAAGAAAGCGGCGCAGATACTTGCCGAGGTGGGCGCGGATTTCCTCGATGCGCCGGTATCCGGTGGCGTCGAAGGTGCGAAGAACGGCAAGCTCTCGGTGATGGTGGGCGGCGATGCCGCGGTGGTCGAACGCGCCCGGACTGTGCTCGAGGCTTATGCCGCGCGGGTCACGCATATGGGTGGCGTGGGCAGCGGCCAGGCTACGAAGGCGGTGAACCAGGTGCTGGTCGCCGGCATCGCGCACGCGGTGACGGAAGGGCTGGCGCTTGGCGAAGCGCTCGGTCTGGAAGCGGAGCGCCTGCTCCCCACGCTGGCGGCCGGCGCGGCGGGCAACTGGTTCCTCGACAAGCGCGGCGCCACGATGTTGCGCAACGAGTTCTCGGTGGGCTTCAAGCTGGCCCTGTTGCACAAGGACCTGGGCATCGTCCGCAGTATCGCCAGCGACGCTGGCACCGACCGCACCATCATCGAACAATCGCTGGCCGACTTCGGCGAACTGATGTCGCGCGGCTACGGCGACGACGATATTTCGGCACTCATCCGCCTGAAGCGCCGTCCCTAATCGTTCGCACGAAGACGTTGTAGGAGCGCGCCCTGCGCGCGACATGTTTTTCGCGATGAGCAGCAGGCCCTGTTGCTCACGGCCTCAAAACATGTCGCGCGCAAGGCGCGCTCCTACATCAACCGCCTTCCTTTAGTGCGATCGCGCTGATCCCGGTCGATTGGAGGCGCTGTTTCGTGCTTTCCAGCTCGGTGGCCGACTTGAACGGGCCGAGGCGCACGCGGTTGTACGTCTGCGCACCGACCTTCACCGACTGCACGTTGGCGACGAAGCCCTGCAAGGCCAGCTTGGCCTTCAGTGCCTCGGCGTCGGCGGCGCTCGGGAACGCGCCTACCTGCAGCAGGTAACCAGAGGTACCCGAGGCGGCGGCAGGTGCCGGCTGCGCCGGAGCGGCGGTGACGGTCTGCGTGGTGGCCTTCGGCAGGTTGGCCGCGGCGGCGGTGGCCTGGGCCTGCTGCTGTTGCGCGGCGGCAGCCTGCTGCGCGGCCTGTTGCTGGGCCGTCTGCTGCTGCTTCTGCTGCGCCTCGGCGCTCGCCTGCGCGCGGATCTCCGCGTCGGGAATGCGGACTTCCTTCTCCGACAGCACCGAGTAGAAATCGTAGGACGGCTTCTTCGGTTTCTCGGCCTCGGCCTGGTCCACCACGCCCGGGTCGCTGCCCTTCTGCGCCGTGGCTTGCGGGTTGGGCTCGGGACCTTCGTGCTGGCGCATCATCGGCATCCAGGTGCCGCGCATCGCGAAGGCCATGAGGAGGACGCCGGCGAGGATGCCGATCAGCGCCCAGCTCCAGCCCGGCATGCCGCTCGAGCCATTGCGGACGGCCTGGCGGCCTTTGCCCTTCTTGCGTGTTGCCATTACATGCTCTCCGGGGCGGAAATGCCCAGCAGATCAAGACCGTTCTTCAACACCTGCTGCGTCGCGGCCACGAGGGCCAGGCGTGCGTCGCGCAGGTCGGCGTCGTCGACGATCCACTTGTGCTCGTGATAGTAACTGTGAAGCGCGCCCGCAAGTTCGCGCAGGTATTGCGCGATCAGGTGCGGTTCCAGATTGGCGGCGGCGGACTCCACCGTTTCGGGATACCGCGACAGTTCGACCATCAATACCGACTCGTGCACGGTGTCGAGGCGGTCGAGCTTGGCGAGGCCATTGCCACGGTCGGTGGACAGGCCGCGATCGGCCAGCTCGCGGAACACACGGCAAGCGCGAGCGTGCGCATACTGGATGTAGTAGACCGGGTTGTCGTTGCTCTGCGAGCGGGCCAGGTCGATGTCGAACACCAGCTGCGAATCGGTCTTGCGCGCGATGAGGAAATAACGCGTGGCATCGCGGCCGGCTTCGTCGATGAGATCGCGCAGGGTGACGTAGGAGCCGGCGCGCTTGGAGATCTTCACCTCTTCGCCGCCGCGCATCACCGTCACCATCTGGTGCAGCACGTATTCCGGCCAGTTCGGCGGAATGCCGGTATCGAGCGCCTGGAGGCCGGCCTTCACGCGAGCCAGCGAACCGTGGTGATCCGAACCCAACTCGGTGATGGCGCGCTCGTAGCCGCGCTGCCACTTCGTGCGGTGGTAGGCGACATCGGGCAAGAAGTAGGTATAGGTGCCGTCGGACTTGCGCATGACGCGGTCCTTGTCGTCACCGAAATCGGTGGAGCGCAACCACAATGCCCCGCCTTCCTGGTAGGTATGGCCTTGGGCGACGAGTTCGCCCACCGTTTCTTCCACCTTGCCCTCGGTGTAGAGCGAGGACTCGAGGTAGTACACGTCGAAGCCGACGCCAAAGGCCTTGAGGTCCAGATCCTGCTCGTGACGCAGGTAGGCCACGGCGAAGTGGCGCACGTCGTCGAGGTTGTCGGCATCGCCGCTGGCGACCACGGTTTCGCCGTCGGCCTCGACCGACTCCTTCGCGAGGAACGCACGAGCCACCTCGGCGATGTAATCGCCCCGGTAACCCGACTCCGGCCACCCGGCCTCGTCGGGTGCGATGCCCTTGGCCCGCGCCTGCGTGGAAAGTGCCAGGTTGGCGATCTGGACGCCGGCGTCGTTGTAGTAGAACTCGCGGGTCACCTTCCAGCCGGCGGCTTGGAGCAGGCGGCTCAGGCTATCGCCGATGGCGGCCGCGCGGCCGTGGCCCACATGGAGGGGGCCCGTAGGGTTCGCCGAGACGAACTCCACGCCCGCGGTGCGGCCCGCGCCATCGCGATTGTGGCCATAGCGGTCGCCTTCGCCCAAGGCGCGCTCGATTTCCGCGTGGAAGGCGGCCGGGGGAAGGAAGAAGTTGATGAAGCCGGGACCGGCGATCTCCACCTTGCCGACCAGCGGGGAGACCGGCAGGGCCTCCACCAGATCGGTGGCGATGTCGCGCGGCTTACGGCCGGCCACCTTGGCCATCATCATCGCGGCATTGGTGGCGAAATCGCCATGTTCGCGGCTGCGGGTCCGCTCGATCACGAACACGGGCGCCACGAAATCGGATGGCAGCTTGCCGGACTCGCGCATGATGCCAATGGCCTGCAATACCAGTTGTTTCAACTCTTGTTTCACGGGATGTGCGACGCGGCCATGGAACCGGCAATCCTATCAGATGGGGCCCGCCGGACATGCCCCACAGCATGTCCACAGGCTGTGGATAACTCTGTGGGCAAGAAAGGCCGCCGGCCGCGCCGGTCGCCGGGAGCGCCCGCTGACATCATGGCGTAACGAGTAATGATCAAATCGATCAATAAGTTACGGGCGTGACCTGCGCGGAAGCAAGAACTGTGACGCCCAAGTTCCAAATTTGGCCGATGTGCATAAGTCCACGGACTGGTGTACGCCCGGGCTGGTCACGGGGATTGCGGCAGCGCGTCATTCGGCTGTCATGGCCCCTTGTCATGATTCTCCACGTGCCCGGTGTCTCCCCGGCCAACGGCACGGCGGGTTACCTGCCCCTCCCTCGAAAGGTAACCCATGACGGCGCGAGCGGCACTCGCGCCGTCTTTCTTTTCTAGCCCTGGCCAAGCTGGCCGCGCTCGGCCAGGGATACCGGCTGGCCGTGCCCGATGATCAGGTGATCGAGGACGCGGATGTCCATCAGCGCGAGGGCGTCGACCAGCGTGCGTGTGATCTCCACGTCGGCGGCGCTGGGCTCGGCCACCCCCGAGGGATGGTTATGGGCGAGGATCACGGCGCTGGCGTGGTGGCGCAGGCAGGCCCGGACCACCTCGCGTGGATAGACACTTGCCCCGTCGATCGTGCCCCGGAACAGTTCCTCGTAGGCGAGCACGCGGTGCCGGGTGTCGAGGAAGAGGCACGCGAAGACCTCGTGACGCAGGTGGACCATGCGGGCACGAAGGTATTGCGCGCTGTCGCGGGGACTTTCGATGCGCGGCAGGTCGATCAGGCCTTCGCCCAGTGCGCGGCGCGCCAATTCCAGCGTGACGATCAGGCGGGCGCGTTTCACCGGCCCGAAGCCACTGACCGGCGGCATCTCTGCGGCCTCCGCCAGCAGGCGGCCGAGGCTGCCGGCGCGGGAGAGCAGGGCGCGCCCGGTGGCGACCGCATCGCTGCCGGCGCTTCCGCTGCCGAGAAGCACGGCGAGGAGTTCGGCATCGGACAGCGCGGCGGCGCCATGGGCGTAGAGGCGCTCGCGGGGGCGCTCGTGAGCGGCCCAGCTGCGGATGGGCTGTGAACGGTACGCCGGAGTCGCGACGGGCATTTCGCGAATGGCGGACGGATCGTCGGACCCGGACTTCATTTTCCCTACCTCATGTCGATGCCGCACGCGGCGCGCGGCGCAGGCTACAAGTTAGGGTTGGCGCGGGTGCGTGGCGATAGAACAATTCTGAAAAACGGGCCCGGAGTGCCCGGATGGAATCCGTTAAGCTAACGATCCACCCGAAGAGTGTCGTTCCGTCATGAGTCTTCGCCAGCGTCGCATCCTCATTGGCGTTACCGGAGGTATCGCCGCTTACAAGATCTGCGAGCTCGTGCGACGCCTGCGCGACCTCGAGGCCGACGTGCGCGTGGTCATGACCGAAGGGGCCACCCATTTCGTCACGCCCACCACCTTTCAGGCACTGTCCGGACAACCGGTGCGCGTGAGCCTCTGGGACGAGCAGGGCGAGGCCGCCATGGGTCACATCGAGCTGGCCCGGTGGGCCGAGCGCGTGCTGATCGCGCCCGCCAGCGCCGACACCATCGCGCGACTGGCCCATGGCTTCGCCGACGATCTCCTCTCCACCGTGGTGCTCGCCACCGCCGCGCCGATCTACGTCGCGCCGGCGATGAACCAGCAGATGTGGGCGAGCCTCGCCGTGCAGGCAAATGTCGGCACGCTGCGGGTTCGCGGCATCGGCGTGCTCGGCCCCGCGGACGGCGACCAGGCGTGCGGCGACATCGGCTCGGGGCGGATGCTGGAGCCGCACGAACTGCGCGACATCCTTGTCGCCTCGTTCGGCGACCAGACCCTGCGCGGACGCCGGGTCGTGGTCAGCGCCGGACCCACCTACGAAGATATCGATCCCGTGCGTTTTATCGGCAATCGCAGTTCCGGCCGCATGGGCTTCGCCGTGGCCGCGGCCGCGCGCGATGCCGGGGCCGACGTAACGCTCGTCGCCGGTCCGGTCGCCCTGCCGACGCCACCGGGCGTGCGCCGCGTGGACGTGCGCAGCGCCCGGCAGATGCACGATGCCGTGCTCCACGCCGCACGGGGTGCCGACATCTACATCGGTGCCGCGGCGGTTGGCGACTACCGTCCGAGCGAGAGGGCGGAGCACAAGCTGAAGAAGACGGCCAGCGCGCCGCTTCACCTCGAACTCACCGAGAACCCTGACATCATCGCCTCGCTGGCGGCCGGCACGGAGCACCCGTACCTGGTCGGCTTCGCGGCGGAAACGCGCGACCTCGCCAGCTACGCCGGCGAGAAGCTGCGCCGGAAGGGCATCGACATGATCGCGGCCAACGAAGTCGGCGACGGCAAGGGGTTCGAAGTGGCGGACAACGCATTGCACCTCTACTGGCCCGGCGGCCAGGAGACGCTGCCCGAGATGCCGAAGACGGAACTGGCCCGCCAGCTCGTCGCGCGCATCGCGGAACGATTCCTCTCCGGATCCGGAACCACCCCTTGATCGATATCGAACTGAAGATCCTCGACCCACGGCTGGGCGACAGCATCCCCCTGCCGGAGCCCGCCACGGCAGGCAGCGCCGGCATGGACCTGCGCGCCGCGGTGGATGCCCCCGTGGTCCTGGCCCCCGGCGAAAGCGTGCTGGTACCGAGCGGCATGGCGATTCATATCGGCGATCCGGCATGGTGCGCCCTGATCGTTCCGCGTTCCGGCCTGGGCCATAAGCAAGGGTTGGTGATGGGTAACCTGGTGGGCGTGATCGACGCGGACTACCAGGGTCCGTTGATGATTTCCTGCTGGAACCGTGGAAACGCGAACGTGACCATCGCGCCGGGCGACCGGATTGCGCAATTATTGCTGGTACCGGTAGGTCGGGCGCGCTTGCGCGTCGTCGACGGGTTCACGCCTTCGCTGCGGGGCGAAGGGGGATTCGGTTCCACCGGTGTAGTCTGATTCTCCGGGGACACAAGGGGCACCATGGCTCGGAATGAGGGAGGGGCAAGGCGCTTGCCCGGCATCGATCTGCGACGGTTGCTGCCCCTGGCGGGTGCGACGCTGCTGGTCGTCGCCGGAGCGTTCTGCGCGTGGCAGGCCTGGCTGATCGCCGACGAAGGCGGCGCGGCCGAACGGACGCGCGCGGCGCAACGGCAAGCGGTGAGGGAACTTGGCGAACTTGTCGCGGCGAAGCGCGAGGCGCTGCATCGCGCGCTGGCCGGCAGTGGCCTGGTGGAAACGATCGACGATCACGAGGCCACGGCCATTCGATTGCGCGGGACCTTGCCCGCGGTGCGGGCCGTGGAGGTCTACAGCGGCGGGCTCGACGAAGTCGTGCGGGCGAACTACCGCGAGTTCGGTTACGCGAAGGCGGCGCAACTGATGGCCGCCCTTGGCAGCGAGGGGTCTCCGCCCGCTTCCACCTCCATGGACCACGGCGAGCGCCGGCTCACCATGGTCGAGCCGGTCACGAGCGGCGGAGGGGTGCGCGCCTGGATCTGGCTGGAGTATCCCTTCGACGATCTGGCGCATCGCTTCGAGGCCGTCTCGCCTGGCGGCGGACGCGTCGAACTGCGCCAGGGCGGCGGACGCGACAGTCTTGCCTTGCTCTCCCACGGTTCGCGTTCCGCCGACCTGGAGGCCGAAGGCCAGCAGGTGACCGGCACGACCCTCTATGTGTTCGCGGCGATGCCGCGGGCCTTCATCGTCATCCCCCACTCGGAGGCATTGGCCATCCTGCTTGCCCTCGTGGGCCTGGCCGGTGGCGCCTTCCTTCTGTGGTCGATGCGCCGGGAGCCCGTGGCACTGCCGGAGCCCGCCCCGGAAGAAGACGTGCTCGTCGCCGATGTCGTGCGTAAGCCGCGGCTCCCTCCCGCGATGTCTACCTCGGCACCGGCACCGGCACCCGCTTCGCCGCCGGGCGAAGCGGAGGCGGTCGATCCTTCGATCTTCCGCGCGTACGACATTCGCGGCGTGGCGGGTTCGGCACTGACCGCCGGCGTGGCCCATCGCATCGGCCAGGCCATCGGTGCGCGCATGCTCGAGCACGACCTGCGCGAGATCGTGGTCGGCCGCGACGGCCGGCTCTCGGGCCCGGAGCTTGCCGGCGCGCTGTCCGACGGCTTGCGTGCCGCTGGAATCGACGTGATCGACCTCGGCATGGTGCCGACGCCGCTGGTGTATTTCGCCGCGTACCACTTCGGCACGGGTTGCGGCGTTTCGGTTACCGGAAGCCACAACCCGCCGGACCACAACGGCTTCAAGATCGTGGTGGGCGGCGAAACGCTTGCCGAGGACGCCATCGCCGACCTGCACCGGCGCATCGTCGAAGGCCGCCTGCCGGCGGATGGCGGCGGGACCTGGCGCGAGCAGCCCATCGTCGATGCTTACGTGGGGCGCATCGCCGGCGACGTGGCCGCGGAACGACGGCTCAAGGTGGTCGTGGATGCAGGCAATGGCGTGGCCGGCGCGGTCGCGCCACGCGTGCTCGAGGACATCGGCTGCGAAGTGATTCCGCTGTACTGCGACGTCGATGGCCGCTTCCCTAACCATCACCCTGATCCGTCCGATCCGCACAACCTGGCCGACCTGATCGCCGCGGTGAACACGATCGGTGCCGATCTCGGCGTCGCCTTCGATGGAGACGGCGACCGCCTCGGGGTGGTCACGCAAACCGGCGAGATCATTTACCCCGACCGCCTGCTGATGCTGTTCGCTCAGGATGTGCTGGCACGCAATCCGGGCGCCACGGTGATTTACGACGTGAAGTGCACCGGCCACCTGCGTCCCGTGATCCAGGAAGCCGCCGGTGTGCCGCTGATGTGGCGCACCGGGCACTCGCTGATCAAGGCGAAGATGCGCGAGACCGGCGCGGCACTGGCAGGCGAGATGAGCGGACATTTCTTCTTCGCCGACAACAATCGCTGGTACGGCTTCGACGATGGCATCTATGCCGCCGCGCGCCTTCTCGAGATCGTGGCTGGCGACCCGGAAGAGCGTACCGTCGCCGAGCTTTTTGACCATCTGCCGAAGAGCGTCTCGACCCCTGAATTGCGATTGCCGATGGCGGAAGGTTCGCATTTCCGGTTCATGGAGGCGTTCCGCGCCTCGGCGACCTTCGACGATGCGCGCATCACCACTATCGATGGCATCCGCGTGGACTGGAACGATGGCTGGGGCCTTGTGCGGGCATCGAATACCTCGCCGGCCCTGATCTTCCGCTTCGACGCCGATAGCAGCCGCGCACTGGAGCGGATCAAGCAGACGTTCCGCCAGCGCCTTCTGGCGGTGGACAGGAACCTGCCGCTGCCGTTCTAGGCGGCCAAAGTGGTAGCTCCTATGTAGGAGCGCGCCCTGCGCGCGACATGTTCTGAGGCCGCGCACTGGAGCTGGCGCGCGAACGGCCCGGCAGGGGCGAAAATCTGCCGCGCGCAAGGCGCGCTCCCACAGGGGCTCCGCGTCAGCGCCCCGGGTTCGCCGTGTCGGCCGCTTTCAGCTCGCGGTAATGGCGCAGCTGCGCTTCCGTACCCACCCGTGCCGCTTCCTTCGCATCCTGCTGGCGCTGCAGCGTGGCGCGTAATGCAGCCACGGTATTGCGCTGGTCGGTAATGCGATCGGTGAGGTACTTCGGAACCGGTTGCTTGGCGCGCTCGAGGTCGCCGGCGCGGTTGAGCAGGTCGGCCAGGGCCTTTTCCTGGCCCTGGAGGTTGAGCCGGGTAGTTCGCGCCGCCTGCTCGAAGTTGTCCAGCTCGGCGTTCTTGGCCGCGGTGAAGTCGGCCTCGGTGGGATACGCATTGAGCACCTGCGCATCCTCGCGCTGCTTCTGCTGCCTTGCCTGGTCGGCGGCCGCCTTCTGGTCGGCAATCCTCTTCGCCGCCGCGCGCTCGTCCGCCGTCAGCTGGCGGTCGACGTGGTGCACCACCGTGCCCTGGGCGTTGACCACGTCATAACCAGCCTTCATCGCTTCGGACGTGAGGCTGTCGCTGAAATAAGATTGCCCCGACGGGTCCTTCCAGCGATAGCGGTAGGCGTTGTTGTTCGTCGGATTCTTCTGGGCGAATGCGGCCGTGCCGATGCACAGGGCCGCCCCCGCCAGGATGTAACGCGCTGCTCGCATGCTGTCCCCTCCTGTGGGCGGAGTATAGCCAGCACAGGTGCACGGATTGTGCCCGGCCGGCAAGCGGCGTCGGGCACGTGACGCAGTCGCCGTTTTCCTCAGGCCTTTACGCCGTACTGCTCGCGGTAGGCGAGGAGGCGACCGTGCTCGGGGGCGAGTTCGGGCCGTTCCCCCGCGTAGGAGAGCACATCGGCAAGGCTGGCGATGGCGATGACGGGGATGCCGAATTGTGCCGACACCTCCTGCGCCGCCGAACGCTCGCCCTGGCCGCGTTCCTGGCGGTCGAGCGCGATCAGCACGCCGGCCGGTTCCGCGCCCTGGGCGCGGATGAGTTCCAGCGACTCGCGCACGGCCGTGCCGGCGGTCATCACGTCGTCCACGATCAGCACGCGGCCGCGAAGGGGCGCGCCCACCAGCGTGCCGCCTTCGCCGTGATCCTTCGCTTCCTTGCGGTTATAGGCCCAGGGGACATCGCGCCCCTCATTGTCCGCGAGCGCGATAGCGGTGGCCGCGGCAAGGGCGATGCCCTTGTAGGCAGGGCCGAAGAGCATGTCGAAGGGCACGCCCGAGCGCGTGGCCGCGGCGGCATAGGAGCGGCCCAGGCGGGCCAGCGCCGCACCCGAATCGATCCGGCCCATATTGAAGAAGTAAGGGCTGCTGCGACCGGATTTCAGCGTGAACTCGCCAAAGCGGAGGACGTCGCGGGCGAGGGTGAGTTCGATGAATTCGCGCTGGTAATCGTGCACGGGGGATCTCTCAGGGGCCGATGTGGGACGAAGGGGGCGGGCAGCTCGCGCGGGCCCGGCATGGCCGCCATGGTACAACCCGTTATCATGGCCGGATCGCCGAATGTCCCATCAAGGTCCCATGCGCATCATTTCCCTGAACGCCAACGGTATCCGCTCCGCCGCCACCAAGGGCGTGTTCGAATGGCTACGCAAGCAGGATGCCGACGTCGTCTGCCTGCAGGAAACCAAGTCGCAGGAAGTGCAACTGACCGATCCGATGTTCCGCCCGGACGGACATCACTGCTTCTATCACGACGCGCGCAGCAAGAAGGGCTACAGCGGCGTGGCGATCTACTCGAAGCGCGAGCCCGACGAGGTGCGCGTGTCGCTGGGCCGCGAGGACTTCGACTGCGAGGGCCGCTACATCGAAGCGCGCTACGGCAATCTAAGCGTGGTGTCGTTCTATATCCCATCGGGATCGTCCGGCGACGAACGCCAGCAGTACAAGTTCCGCATCATGGAATGGCTGACGCCGATCCTGCGCGAGTGGGCCGCCAGCGGGCGCGATTACGTGCTGTGCGGCGATTGGAACATCGTGCACACGAAGAACGACATCAAGAACTGGACCTCGAACCAGAAGAACTCCGGCTGCCTGCCGGAAGAACGGGCGTGGCTGGACCTCCTGTTCAAGGAGATCGGCTGGGTGGACAGTTTCCGCGCCATCAAGCCCGAGGCCGTGGAATACACCTGGTGGTCGAACCGTGGCCAGGCGCGCGCAAACAACGTGGGATGGCGGATCGACTACCAGATCGTCACCCCGGGCCTGCGCGACCGCTTGCGCGGTTGCTCGATCTACCGCGACGAGCGGTTCTCCGACCACGCTCCCTTTACCGTGGACTACGCCGAGTAACCAGATGACCGGGGCTGTACGTTACAAAGGCCTGCGCGGCGTATTCGCCGCGTTCGCCCAGCCGGGCGCCGTGACCATGCTCTTCTTCGGCCTGGCCTCCGGCCTGCCATTCCTGCTGGTGGGCAACACGCTGTCCGCGTGGCTGAAGGAAGCCGGCGTGGATTACGGTGCCATTGGCATCGCCAGCTACGTCACCTTCGCCTACAACTTCAAGTTCCTCTGGGCGCCCCTGGTCGACAAGTTCCGGCTGCCACTGTTCGGACGCCTCGGGTTGCGCCGTGGCTGGCTCATGTTCGCGCTGGTCCTGCTGGGCGCCGGCTTGCTGGGCATGGCGGCGATGCCGCCCGAAGTCTCGCTTGCGCGCTTCATGGCGGTGACCTTCGTCGCCGCACTCGCCGGTGCCACCATCGACATCGTGGTGGACGCGTACCGCGTGGAGATCGCGCCGCAGGAGGCGCAGGGCGCGCTTGCCGCCACCTACACGCTGGGTTATCGCCTGGGGCTCATCGCCGGTGGTGCGGGCATCCTCGTCGTTGCCGACATCTTCGGCTGGCAGGGGGGCTACGTTGCCATCTGCGCGCTCTTGGCGATTCCGGTGATCGCCGTGCTGGTGGCGCGCGAACCGGAACACCGGGTGCGCGAGCGTGTGCCGCTGGGCCAGGCGGTGCAGGAAGGCTTCATCCGGCCCTTCCAGGACTTCCTCTCGCGGTATGGCCTCGCACTGGCACTGGGGCTGCTCCTCTTCGTCGCTCTGTTTCGCCTTCCCGACCAGATGCTGGGCGTGATGGCATATCCGTTCTACCTCGATGCGGGCTTTACCAAGATCCAGATCGCCGAGGTCTCGAAGGGTTATGGCGTGATCGTCGGCATCGTGGGCGCGCTGCTCGGCGGCTGGGCGGTGATCCGCTTCGAGATGCGCCGGCTGTTGGTGGTCTCCGCCCTCGGCGTGGCTTTGTCCAACATGCTCTACCTGATCATGGCGACCAACCCGGGGCAGACCTGGGCCTTCGTCGCGACGCTCTCCGGGGACAACTTCGCGCAGGGTTTTGCCGGACCGGTGCTGGTCGCCTTCATGTCGGGACTGGTCAACCGCAGCTTTACCGCCACGCAGTACGCGCTGCTGAGCGCGCTGGCAAACTTGCCGGGCAAGTTGCTCGGCGGCTTCTCGGGCTTCCTGGTCAAGGAAGCGGGCTACCCTTCGCTGTTCGTGCTCAGCACGGTATCCATCGTGCCAACCCTGGTCGTGCTGGCGCTGCTGTGGCGCCGCATGCCCCGGCCTGTGGACTCGCTCACGGATTGAACGATGGGAAGGGTCTTAGGCCGGACGGATGATCTTCGCAACGTGCCAAAACTGTGTAAGATCGCCGCCACAGGGGGCATGCGCGAGGAGGTCACGCACGTGCCAGATATCGTGGTGAGACACATCGACGAGCAGATGGCAGAGCGGATCAAGACGCTCGCTCGCGAACGCCGCTGGTCGATCAATGAGGTAATCCTGCACGCGTTGCGCTACGGGCTCGGCTTGAGTCCGGGCGACGTGTTCAACGAGCTTTTGCTCGAACCCGGCGACATCGCACACCTCACGGGTGCGTGGGATGCCGAGGAGCAGGCCGCTTTCCAGGAGGCGCTCTCAGCCCTGGCCCAGGCCTCGCCTTCGACGCTGGCCGACGCCGCGCTGCGTCCCGCGAAGACCTCCGAATCGTGCTGAAGGAAGCGGTCAGAGCGATCGTGACCCTGGCCCTTTTGCCTGACTCCTTTTTTCAGGCAGGCGTTACGTCCGAGGCGCGGCGTACACAGCGCCAAGCAACCTCGATCCGCTGGCGCCGGTAACCGCCGGAAGATTGCCCGGCTCGCCACGAAGCCTGCGATAGGCGAGCCACGCGAAAGCCATCGCTTCCATCATGTCCGGATCGATCCCGAAGGCCCCGCTGGCATGCAGCGGCCGTCCTTCGAGACGCACGGCGATCGCGTCCATCAATGCCTTGTTATGCACGCCGCCGCCGCAGGCGACGACGTCGGTGGCGTCCGCCGCATACTGCTCGATCGCATCGACGACGGACACCGCGCCAAGGGCTAGCAGGGTGGCCTGCACGTCTTCCGGGGCCAGCGCCGCCACGCGCGGGTGGGCATCCAGCCACGCGAGATGGAAGTGTTCGCGCCCGGTGCTCTTTGGCGGCGACAACGCGAAATAAGCGTCGGCGAGCAGTTCGGCGAGGAGGGTGGGATCCACCCGGCCCGATGCCGCGAACAAGCCATCGCGATCGAACGGCTGGCCGCGGTGGCGCAAGCACCATGCGTCCATGAGTCCATTGGCCGGACCCGTATCGAATCCCGTGACGCCGCCGTCGGGCGCAAGCCGGGTGACGTTGGCGATGCCGCCAAGGTTGAGTACCACGCGCGATCCCTGCTCAGGGCGCAATACCGTGGCATGGAATGCGGGTACCAGCGGAGCGCCCTGGCCGCCCGCGGCGATGTCGGGGCGGCGGAAGTCGGCGACGGTATCGACGCCAGTGCGCTCGGCGATCACCGAGGGGTCGCCGATCTGCAGGGTGAAAGGAAACTCGCCCGTGGGCCGGTGTCGGATGGTCTGCCCGTGCGAACCGAGAGCCGTCACCTCGTTGGCCGCGACGCCCGCCCGGTCGAGTACCGCACGTGCGGCATCGGCGAAGGCGAGCCCGACGGCAACGTCCAGCCGTCCATACGCATCGAGGTCGAGGCGAAGCTCATCCTGCGCCACGGCGAGGATCCTGCCGCGCAGGATTTCATCCCAGGGATGCGTGAGGCCAGCCACGAGGCCGGGGCGCCCATCGGTGAAGCGAACCAGCGCGGCATCGATACCGTCCGCGCTGGTGCCGGAAATGAGGCCGAGGTAAAGGCCGTCCCTGGTGACGGTCACGCTCAGTCGTTGCCGGCCGGGCCGGCGTCGTTCCGGGCAAGCTTCATGTTGCTTTCCACGCGGTTGAGGCGGGCGAGCTGCGGGCCGACCACTTCCTTCTTGAACTTCGCCAGCTGCGCGGCGGGCAGCGGCTCCGGCTTCGGCAGCGTGACCGTCTGCGGGTCGCGCTGCACGTTGTTGACGCGGAATTCGTAGTGCAGGTGCGGTCCGGTGGCGAGGCCGGTCATGCCGACGTAGCCGATGGTGCTGCCCTGGCTGACGCGCTGGCCGACGCGCAGGTTGGCGAAGCGCGACATATGGCCGTAAGCGGTACTGATCGTTGCGTTGTGCTGGATGACCACGAAATTGCCGTAGCCGTTCATCCAGCCGCGGAACTTCACCACGCCGTCGCCCGCCGCATGGATCGGCGTGCCTGTGGGCGCCGCATAGTCCACGCCCTTGTGCGCGCGCATCTTGCCGAGGATCGGATGCATGCGGCCGGCGCTGAACTGCGACGAGATGCGCGTGAAGTCGACCGGAATGCGCAGGAACGAGCCAGTGAGCGGACGGCCTTCTTCGCTGAAGTAGCTGACCTTGCCGTCGGTGTTCTTGAAACGGTATGCGGTGTAGCGCTTGCCCTGGTTCACGAACTCGGCGGCGACGATGTCGCCCTCGCGAAGGAAGGCGCCGTCGCTATAGACGTCGTCGTACACGACGGTGAAGTTGTCGCCGACGCGCAGGTCCTGCACGAAGTCGATGTCGAACTTGAACACCTCGGCGAGCTTCAGCACCATCGCGTTACTCATGCCGGCCTTCGAGGCGGCGCCGAACAGCGAGCTGTCGATCTCGCCATGGGCGATGTGCTCGCGGCGCTGCACGTCACGCTGCTGCACGGTGAGCTGCGGGGAGGCGCCGTCGAGGCGCATCGTTGCGATGCTGGCTTCGTCCTGGTCGAAACGCACGCCCTTCAGCACGTGGTCGCCGCTGACGAGGAACTGGAATTCCTGGCCCGGGTTGATCCGGTGAAACACTTTCGTGCCGCCCGCGCCGTCGATGACATGCTGCAGGTCGGTCATCGAGAGTCCCTGGGCGAGGAAGATGTCGGCGAGGGTCTGGCCGGGCTGCACCTGTACCGTCTGCCAGTCCTCGACGGGCCTGAGCGGGTTCGTGCTGGCGGGGTCGATACGGGGTACGGCGAGCGGAACCACCGCGTGCACCGTCGGGGTCGCGGTGACGAGGGACTGCTTCTTCATCGCGCCGGCCCAGGCGGGGATCACCAGCGCGGAAAGGATGACGAGGAGGAAGGCGGTACCGGCGAGGATCCAGCGCTCGCGGGTCCAGCTCAGGGGCTCGGACGAGGCGTTACGACTGAAGGACCAGTGGGCGCGGGCATCGTAGAAGTGCGAATGACGGCGCTGCGCCTTGCGCCGGATGGCCTGCTTGCGGGCGCTGTGCGCGCCTCTGTTCTGATCACTCATTGTCTTTCTTGTACCCGCTCGCCCCGTGTTGTCGCTTACCATAACGGCCCTGTGCAAAGGCCGTCAACGCCTTTCCCATCAAGGCTTTGCATCGCATCTTGCGGTTAACGCACAATTAACCGACACGGCCTCTTCACAACCATTCGTGAAGGTCGAAGATCCTACCCATAGAGAGAACGCATGAACGAGCTGGAGCACGCCCTGGCCTCGATCGCCCGCGGGGCCGACGAGATCATCAAGAAGGAAGACCTCGAGGCGCGCCTCAAGCTCGGCCGGCCGTTGCGCATCAAGGCGGGCTTCGATCCGACCGCTCCCGACCTGCACCTGGGTCATACGGTATTGCTCAACAAAATGCGCCAGTTCCAGGACCTCGGCCACCAGGTCATCTTCCTGATCGGCGACTTCACCGGGATGATCGGCGACCCGACGGGCAAGAACGTGACCCGCAAGCCGCTCACCCGGGAGGACGTGCTGGCCAACGCGGAAACCTACGCCGAGCAGGTCTACAAGGTGCTCGACCGCGAAAAAACCGAGCTCCGTTTCAATGCCGAGTGGTTCGGCAAGATGGGCGCGGCCGACATGATCCGCCTCGCCGCGCAGCATACGGTGGCGCGCATGCTCGAACGCGACGACTTCGCCAAGCGCTACAAGGGCGAGCAACCCATCGCCATCCACGAATTCCTCTATCCGCTCGTGCAGGGCTACGATTCCGTGGCCCTCGAGGCCGACGTCGAGCTCGGCGGTACCGATCAGAAGTTCAACCTGCTGATGGGCCGCGCCCTTCAGGAACACCATGGCCAGGCGCCGCAGATCGTGCTGACCATGCCCCTGCTGGAGGGACTGGACGGCATCAACAAGATGTCCAAGTCGCTTGGCAATTACATCGGCATCAACGAGCCGGCCATCGACATCGTCACCAAGACGATGAAGATCGGGGACGAGCTGATGTGGCGATGGTTCGAGTTGCTGAGCTTCGAGGTCGCGCTGGACGAGCTCGCGCGCATGAAGGTGGACATCGCCTCCGGGGCACTGAATCCCCGCGACGCCAAGCTGCGCCTGGCCCGCGAGCTGGCAGCGCGCTTCCACGACGCGGCCTCGGCGGAGCAGGCCATTGCCGGCTGGCACGCGGTGGTGCGCGGGGAAGGCGATACCTCGCTCCTGCCCCTGACCGATATCCCGGCGCCGCCTGAAGGCTTCCGTCTGGCGTCGCTACTGACCGCCGCCGGCGTCACGCCAAGCAACTCCGAGGCGAACCGAAAGCTCAAGGAGCGCGCGGTGCGTATCGACGGCGAGGTGGTGGAAGACGCAGCGCGCGTCTTCGCGGCCGGTTTCGAGGGCGTGCTCCAGGTGGGCAAGCGAAACTTTGCTCGCATCCGGCTGATTTAACATGAGTTTCAAAAAAAGTTCACAAAAGGTCTTGCGGCGTTCCTAGGAATCCGTATTATTCGCCCTCCCGCAGCGGCCCACGTCGAATGACGAACGCTACGGCAGCTGTATCGCCCCCGTCGGCGGCTTCGAAAAAAGATTCTCGAAGGTGTTGACGGACAGGAAAAACGATATAGAATGGGCGGCTCACCTCGGGACGAAATGTTCAGAGGGCGACAGCGAAAGGTGTCGCAAGTGAT